>NZ_MDZB01000131.1 GCF_001816145.1 Hymenobacter lapidarius
CCAGTGCGGGCCTGCTGCATCTGGCAAAGCTACCGAAAGGGAGTAGCAACTAAAGTCTTGCCCTAAAGGGCATAGCTTTAACTAGCGTGCTTGAAAAGTAAATAATAAAAAGGCCATCATGCTGAGCGCAGCCGAAGCATCTCTACCGCTTCGTTGAACTGATTAGCATCGCAATAGAGATGCTTCGGCTGCGCTCAGCATGACGGACCTACCTGAACAATTTTACATATGAACTTCCACCTCACTACTGCCACCCCCGCCGACGCCCCGCGCCTCACCGCCCTGGTGAACAGCGCCTACCGCGGCGACGCCTCCCGCCAGGGCTGGACCACCGAAGCCCACCTGCTCGATGGCCAGCGCATCGACGAGGCCGGAATGCGCGAGATGCTGGCCGTGCCCGCCGCCGCCATGCTTCTGTGTCTTGGCGAAAACGACGAGCTGCGCGGCAGCTTTTACGCCCACCCCAACGGCAACAAAATGTACTTGGGCATGCTGGCCGTGGCGCCCACCGGCCAGGGCCAGGGCGTGGGCAAATTCCTGATTCGAGCCGCCGAAGACTACGGCCGACAGCACGGCTGCACCACGAGCAAGATGACCGTTATTTCGGTGCGGCCTGAGCTCATTGCGTTCTACGAGCGGCTGGGCTACCGCCTCACCGGCGCCACCGAATCCTTCCCCACCGACCCACGCTACGGCATCCCTCGGCAGCCCCTTACGCTGCTGGTGCTGGAAAAGCCGCTGGATTGAGGCCACTGCTGGATTGAGGCCACTAAAAGCGCGGTGACAAGTAACTAAGGCCTACCCTTTCCTTACTGGCGCTTCACGCTGAGCACGGCTTTTGTGGGCTGCGGAGGGGCTGAGGGGCGAAACTTCGGATAGGGCGTCACGGCGTGGAGCACCACCAGGTACCGGCGGCCGTTGGCCTGCACCGTGGCCGAGTCGCGGCCGGGCAGCTTCAGCGCGATTGCCTGCACGGCACCGTTCTCATCGCGCACCGTGAGCGTCGTTTCGACCTCGCCGCCCCAGCCGCAGGTAACGTCTTCGGGGCAGCGGCTGTCGCTGATTTTATCGAACGTGATGGTAAGCTCCGGCGCCCGCTGGCTGGGAAAGGCGCCACTTTGCTGCTGGCGCAGCGCCACCTGCTTGTCGAAGGGCGCATCGATACGGGGAGCTGCGGAATCGTCTTTCTGGCACCCGGTGAGGCACCCCAGGAAGGCCGTGATAATCAGAAGGGATTTCATAAAAAGGAGATTAATGCCGCAGCCAAATCCAGGCGGTTTCCAAAGCGTTGACCGCTGCCTCAGCCCAATGGTTGCGTGCGCCCGCCGGGGCGCTGGCACACGGCTCCCGTTGCGGCAGGCGCGCGGGTGTGAGATATTTTGCAACCCTGCGTCTTCGGCCACCCCCGCCACTATACCGCCGCCGAGCGGGCGTACGTGGAAGGAGCTTTGCCGCTGTTGCTGCCGGTGGTGCAGCAGTACGTGCGGGAAATTTGATAGGTGGATTGCGGGCGTTTAGGCGTAGCTTGACTACCGTTTTTGTAAACTCCAAGACTCTCGCTAATCTGGTTGGGCAAGCGGCCTAGTCCACAAACTCCCTTGGTGGGGTCCGCCTCCACGCCCGTTTGGGAAGAGGCCAACGCGGAAGCCGGACATTCTGGCCAGTCGCAGCAGGGGATATAAGGGATTTATAATATCCCTTTTTTGGCACATATACTGCTAATTAATAATGGGTTATTATCCTAAAGGCCACGAACGAATGTCTGCTATTCGTACATATGACGTTGGTTTCTGCTTCCGGGGGCGGTAGGTTTGACCAACTCATCCGTGAAGCGGATTTTACCCTTGCTATAACCCCTTGCCCGTCCGCTCTGCCCGCCTATCGCGGGCTTGTCTGCTTAGTTGTTTGCCTGCTGCTAGCGGCGTGCAGGGGCGACGACCCGACCACGGGCCCGACGAAAGTCGAGGGCCAAGTGATGCAGCGCCAAACGCGCCAGCCCGTGGGTGGTCTCCTTTCGCTTGTCACCTTTCAACCCTGCCATGATTGCTCACATCTTATCTTCGCAGACAGTCAGAACGTTTTGTTGGGGGCTTCGCTGCGCCATGCTAGGAATCGTGGTAAGCGGCTGCGAAAAAGAAAGTGGCCCAACGAAAGTGTCCGGACAAGTGGTAGAATTCTACACTGGTAAGCCGGTGCCTTATGGCAAGGTGCAACTATTAGCTTCCAATCCCAATGGCCGAATCAACATCGTGAACGGTGGGGGTTTAAACGCAAAGGGCGACCCGCATTTGGCGGATGCACAAGGACGATTCACCTTCACTTTCGAGGCCCAAAGGAATATCAACTACGGGCTCAGGGGCCGCCTAGACCCCTACTATTTCGGTAATACAGAAGTAAGTATTGATGGTGGTCGGGCCAACAACGATTTACGGGTTCCCGTCTTTGCCTTTGCCTGGGTGCGCTATGTGATAGTGAACGAGCTGCCCAAGCCGCCTAATTCAGTCCATTCCCTTTATATAACCGGACACGGGAGCGGGTTGGGAATTAATATTTATCAGCCCCGCGACACCGTGATTATTGAGCGGGTCATCGGCGGCACCAACACCAGAACCACTTGGTTTGTCAGGGACCGGCAGGGTAAAAGCACCCAGTACGATAAAAACACCCTAGTGCCGCCCCTCGACACCTTGGACGTGCGCATTACCTTCTAGTCTACCCGCTCACCAATCCCCGCAAAGCCCCGGCAACACCCGTTGCCAGGGTTTTGCACGTCCCGAAATTCTACCCCTCCTCCACTTTCACCCCGCCATCACCAACGACTCGCGCACGCTGGCCCTGCAAGTGCGCACCTTCGTGGCCGAGGCCGGGGCTGGAGCAGCCGGGTCGGGGCCGAAATCGGCGCTGCAAACCGTGGTTTAGCGCCAGATAGCCTGGTGCTACTGCCTGGGCGAAACCCTCTTTTTCCTAAACGACTAAAATAAACAGCCGGCCGGCTCCATATAGCTTACGAACCAGCGTCGGCGACGTCGGTCGAGTTTAAGAAACCCGTCTACCAATCAAAGTTTACGAAATGTCCGATGGAGATGAGTTTCGTGAACTGCCTTTCCCCTTTACCCTGGCGCGAGTTTAAGCGGAGCGTAACCCGTGCCGGAGCATGAGGGGGAGGTTGTATCTACCTGCCGCGCCAGCGGCAAAGCGAAACCATAACGCATTGGTCATTCTGGAATGTTGTCCTATGGAAGGCACAGCCTCTCCCGAATAATCGGCACGAGTTACGCTGCGCTAAACTCGCGCCAGGGCAAAGGGGAAAGGCAGTTCACCGCACCAGCTTCTCAGCCCGGAAAAGGTCATCCGAAGCTTGCAGGAGCTTGGCGCGCAGCTTGGGGTTGTAGTCGGGGTGGGCTTGCAGGAAGGCGCGCACGACACTGGCGGCGCTGGCGGTTTGGTAGGAGCCCAGCGAAGCCTGCAGCCAAGAATACGGGAAGAAGATGTCGCCCGTGAGCTGGATTTCTTCCAGCAGTTCCAGGCTGGCGGGCAGGTATTTTTCCGAAGTAGCCTGGCGCAGCGGGTGGTGCAAGTAGCCCAGCGCGGCCGTAACCCAAGCTTCTTTGTCGCGGTTTTTGTCGTCGGCCAGCGAGGCGAAGAAGGCGTCGCGGGTGGCGGCATCGGGGGCCAGGGCGGGCATCAGGAATTCCAGGCGGCGGCGGCGGTCCACGTTTTTGATGCGGGCGAGCTGTTGCGGCAGGATGGGCTGCGGCGTAGCGCCCTGTCCGGCGGCAAAGTCGCGCACGGCCAGCGCCAGGGCCAGGGCGGTGTAGTCGTCTTCGGTCAGCTTCACGCCGGCGGGGGCTTTTTCCGATTGCCAGATTTGGAAGAGGCGGGCCTGCGCGGGCGGCGTGAGGGCGATGGACTGATAGGTTTTGAAGAGCAGCTTCCGGGAGTTGGCCGATGGATTTTTCTGCAGGGCGGCCCACAGGTCTTTCTCCAGCGCGGGCGCTACGGCCACGCGCTGCGCCGGGCTGATGAATTGCCAGAAAATGCTGCTGGCCTGGCCGGTCAGCAGCTTCAGGTTCAGCTCTTCGGGCTCGCGGGTGAGGGCCTGGCGGTACACCGAGAGCAGCTCCTGCGGCTTGATGACCTGGCCGTTGAGCATGTTCTCGTAGAGGTTGACGTAGGCCGCGGCGCGGGCCACCGGGTTCTTCAAACCCGCGAGCTGCGTAGGGAGCTGCCCGGCCACCGGAAACACGCCGTAGCCCAGGCCGGTGGAGTTGAAGAGCACGAAGCTGGGCGCCGGCTGGCCCACGGCCTGCGGCAGCGCTACGGTGCGCTCGGTCATGTTCACGGTCAGCTGTTTGGTGCGGCCGCCGGGGTACACCAGCAGCACCTCAAACAGCTGGGGCCAGAGGCGCTCGGAACCGTCTTCGGCCCGCTGGGTGAGGCTGAGTTGAGTGATTTTGCCGGCCGCCGTTTGGAGGTTGGAGGTGAAGACCGGGCGGCCGGGCTGGTTCACCCACACCTGGTTCCAGGCCTGCAGGTCGGCGGGGGTGCGGGCATCCAGAATATCGATGAGGTTGGGCCAGGTGGCGTTGCCGCCGGCGTACTTCCGCAGGTATTCCTGCAGGCCCTGCTGGAAGGCCGATGGCCCCATCAGCCGCTCGAGCTGCCGCATCATAATGGGCGCTTTGTGGTAGATGATGTTGCCGTAGAGCGAGCCCGCATCCTGCAGATTGGCGAGCGGCTGCCGAATGGGATTGGCCCCGGTGGTGCGGTCGATGCCGTAGGCCGCGGGGTAGTGGTCGATGACGAATTTGAGGTCGTAGTTCGAGTTTTTAACGGCTACCTGCGTCACTTTATCGGCCATGAAGTTGGCGAACACCTCCTTCATCCACACGTCGTTGAACCACTGCATGGTCACGAGGTCGCCGAACCACATGTGGGCCGTTTCGTGCGATACCAGGCTGGAGCGGGCCAGGATTTGGTCCTGCGTGGCGCCCTCGTCCAGAAACAGCGTCGAGGCCTTGTAGTCGATGGCCCCCACGTGCTCCATGCCGCCGTACTGGAAGTCGGGAATCGAGACGAAATCAAACTTCTGAAACGGGTACGGCAGGCCGGTGTATTGCTCCATAAACTGCAGCGCATCGGCGTGCAGCTGGAAGATGGGCCCCAGGCTCAGGCGCAGCTTGGTAGAATCCGTTTCGCGGTGCAGCAGGGCCATGGTGCGGCCGTTCAGCTGCCGCGTGAGGCGGGTGAACCTGCCCGCCGCGAACGAAAACAGGTAGGTGCTGATGCTATCCGACGTAGCGAAGGCGTACCGCGTGGCACCCCCGCTGCTTGCTGAGTCGCGCAGTGGGGCATTAGCCATGGCCTGCCACCCCTGGGGCACGGTGAGAGCCAGAGTGAACGTGGCTTTCAAATCGGGCTGGTCGAAGACCGGGAAAACGGTGCGGGCTCGGTCGGGCACCAGCAGGGTGTAGAGGTAGTCGGCGTTGCGGTTGAGCGACTGCTCGCCGGCGGTGAGGCGAATTTCGGCCACGTTGCGGCCCAGCTTCAGGGCAGCGGCGGGCAGCACGAGGTGCTCGTTGCGGTGGTTGATGGCCACGGTCTGGCCGTTCACGGTGAGACTTTGCAAGTTGGCGGTGGGCGCTTTGAAATCGAGCTGTACTGGCTGCTGGCTGTCGCGCAGGTAGAACGACACTGATTCCACTACGGCAATGGCTGCGGTTTTCTGGGCCGGAACGGTCAGGTTGAGGTCGTAGGCCACGCGGCTGATGTTCTTTTTGCGCGCAATGGCCAGGGCTTCGGAAACACCGGTGGTGACAGGGAGCGGAGCGGCTTCCAAAACGGCGGCGGCGGGTGGCGCAGTGGCGCGGGACAGGGGCTGGCGCTGGCAGGCAGTGGCCAGCACGGCCAGCAGAAACGCGCCGGCCCTGCCATATTTACGGAAGCTAAAATTCATCAAGAGCGAGTCGGTGCTAAGAACTCCAAATGTAACCGCAAGCCCGTGAGCACTGTCCCTGAGCCGCTGGCCGCACCGGCCCCCAACGTGCGACTGTTTCCGTTGGGCGACGCCGCCATCGTGCTCGAATTCGGCGGCGGCATCAGCGCGGCCACGCACGCGGCTATTGCGGCGTTCCGTGCCCGGCTGGTGCGGCTGCCCTGCGTGGGCCTGCGCGAGATGGTGCCCGCCTTCACCACCCTCACCGTGTACTACGACCCCTGGCTGGCCGGCGAAAACGGCCGCTACGCACCCTACGACCGGGTAGCCAGCCAGCTGCGCGCGCTGCTGGCCACCACTGCAGTAGCCGAAGCCGCTACCGAAACCGCCGCAGTGGAAATCCCGGTGTGCTACGGCGGAGCGTTCGGCCCTGATTTGGATTTTGTGGCCCGCCACACCAAGCTCGTTCCCGCCGAAGTAATTGCCCGGCATAGCGCCCCCGACTACCTTGTGCACATGATTGGCTTTGCCCCCGGCTTCCCGTACCTGGGCGGGCTGGATGCGCAGCTGGCCACGCCCCGCAAAGAGCAGCCGCGTCCGCTGGTGCCAGCCGGCGCGGTGGGCATAGCAGGCCCGCAAACGGGTATTTATTCCCTGCCGACGCCGGGCGGCTGGCAGCTCATCGGCCGCACGCCGCTGCGGCTCTTCAACCCGGCCTGGGCCCCGCCCAGCCGGCTTCAGGCCGGCCAGCACCTGCGCTTCGTGCCCATCAGCGCAGCGGAATTTCAGCGGCTCCAGCAGCATGAGTCTTAATATTCTGCGGCCCGGCCTGCTCACCACCGTGCAGGACCTCGGCCGGCACGGCTACCAGAAAGACGGCATCATTGTGAGCGGCGCCATGGACGCCACGGCCCTGCGTGTGGGCAACCTGCTGGTAGGCAACGCTGAAGAAGCCGCCGGCCTCGAAATCACTTTGCTGGGGCCTAAAATCTGCTTCGAAGCTGACCACCTGATTGCCCTCACAGGCGCCAACCTTTCGCCCACGCTCAACGGCCAGCCGGTGCGCCTGCATCGGGCTACCTGGGTGGTGGCGGGCGTGGAGCTGGCCTTTGGGGCGCCCGTGGCCGGCAGCCGGGCTTACCTGGCGGTTGCGGGTGGCCTGGCAACTGCGCCGGTGCTGGGCAGCCGGTCTACGTACCTGCGGGCCGGCTTTGGCGGGCTGCACGGCCGGGCCCTGCAGGTCGGCGATGCGCTGCCCGTGGGCAACCCCGGCACGGTTGGGCAGCAGCTTGGGCAGCAGCTGGCCGAGGGAGCCGCAGCGGGCTGGGCGCAAGCCCGCTGGGCTCCCGGCCCCGAACTGCGCCCGAAGTCGGCGCGGCACCCCATCGTCCGGACCATTCGCGGGCCGGAGTTCGCTACTTTTTCTTCCAGGAGCCAGCAGGCATTTTGGCAACAGCCTTTCACGGTAACCACCGAGGCGGACCGCATGGGCTTCCGGCTGCAAGGCCCGTTGTTGGAACGTGAAACCACGGCTGAACTACTTTCTACCGCCGTGGCATTTGGCACGGTGCAAGTGCCGGCCGGCGGGCAAGCCATTGTGCTGCTGGCCGACCACCAGACCACCGGCGGCTACCCCCGCATTGCTCAGGTGATTTCGGCAGATTTTTCGGTGCTGGCGCAGCTGGCGCCGGGGCAGGCCTTTCGGTTTGTCGAAGTGTCTCTGGCCGAAGCGCAGGCGCTGTACCTTGCGCAGGAAGAGCAGCTGCGGGCGCTGCGGCGCGGCATTGCGTTAAAAGTGTTGACATGAGGCCAGTACAGCTGGCCAGAAGATTGTCCGAGTCATCAATAGATGCCCACAACACCAGAACGTCATGCTGAGCTCGCCGAAGCATCTCTACCGCGCAACTAATCCATTTACTACTGCGGTAGAGATGCTTCGGCAAGCTCAGCATGACGTTCTTACTCTTACACCACCCTCCTATCCTGTATGCCTGCACCCCTTACCGTTGATTTAAACTGCGACATGGGCGAGAGCTTCGGCGCCTGGCACATGGGCCACGACGCGGCCATTCTGCCCTTCGTGACCTCGGCCAACATTGCCTGCGGTTTCCATGCCGGCGACCCGGCCGTGATGAAACGCACCGTGCGCGCCGCCCTGCGCCACGGCGTGGCCATTGGGGCGCACCCCGGCCTGCCGGATTTGGTCGGTTTCGGGCGGCGTAACCTGGATATTTCAGCCGAAGAAGCGTTTGACATGACGGTGTACCAGCTCGGTGCACTGGCGGCCGTGGTGAAGGCCGAAGGCGGCCAGCTCCACCACCTCAAGCCCCACGGCGCGCTCTACAACATGGCCGCCACCAACGCTGCTTTGGCCGAAGCCATTGCCGAGGCCGTGTACAAGGTGCAGCCCGAGCTCATGCTCTACGGCCTGGCCGGCAGCGAGCTGACCAGAGCCGGCGAGAAGCTGGGGCTGGCAACCGCGCACGAAGTTTTTGCCGACCGCACCTATCAGGCAGATGGCACCCTCACCCCGCGCCGCCAGCCCGACGCCCTCATTGCCAATGCCGAGGCGGCCATTGCCCAGGTGCTGCGCATGGTGCAGGAAGGCAAAGTACGCGCCCAACAGGGCCACGAGGTGGCCATTCGGGCCGATACCATTTGCATTCACGGCGACGGCGCCCACGCCCTGGAGTTTGCCCGGCGCGTTGCTGCCGCCCTGCGCCAGGCGGGCGTGACGCTGCAAGCCGGCCATTCGGCCGCCACCGCATGAGGCCGCTACCGAAAGCCCGCTGGTTTGGCGGGGCCAGCCTCGGGGCGGCGTTTTTGATGGCCAATTCGTCGATTGGCCCGGGGTTTCTCACTCAAACCACGGTGTTTACCCAGCAGCTGCTCACCAGCTTTGGCTTCGTAATTCTGGTGTCGGTGGTGCTCGATGTGGGTGCCCAGCTCAATACCTGGCGCATACTCACGGTGAGCGAATTGCGCGCCCAGGACCTGGCCAACGGGCTGCTGCCGGGCCTGGGGTACTTCCTGGCCGCGATGGTAATTCTGGGCGGTTTCGCCTTCAACATCGGCAATATTGCGGGCTGCGGGCTGGGTCTTAATGTGCTCACGGGCATGTCGTTTGAGCAGGGCGCCCTCATTAGCTGCGGGGTGGCGCTGGTGCTGTTCTGGGTGCGCGAAATAGGGAAGATGCTCGACGGCTTCACCAAGATTCTGGGCACGGTCAAGATTTTACTCACGCTCATCATTGCCTTCAGCGCGCACCCGCCTGTGCTGCAGGCGCTGCACCACACGCTGCTGCCGGTGCAGATTAGCGCGGCGTCCATCGTCACCATTGTGGGCGGCACGGTGGGGGGCTATATCACGTTTTCGGGCGCGCACCGGCTGCTCGATGCCGGCATCAAGGGCCCGGACCAGCAGGGGGTGGTCACGCGCAGTGCCATCAGCGGCATCGTTATTTCCACCATCATGCGGTTTGTGCTGTTTCTGGCCATTGTGGGCGTGCTCAGCCAGGGCGCGGTGCTGGACAAGGACAACCCGGCGGCCAGCGTGTTTCGGTCGGCCGCGGGCGAGGTGGGCTTCCGCATTTTTGGGGTGATTTTGTGGAGCGCGGCCATCTCCTCGGTGGTGGGCGCGGCCTACACGTCGGTGTCGTTTTTCAAGACCTTCCACCCCGTGTTTGCGCGCTACGAGCGGCTGTGCATTTCGGTCTTCATCGTGCTGTCTACGGCCATTTTTGTGCTGGTGGGCAAGCCGACCCAGCTGCTGGTTTTTGCCGGTTTCATCAACGGCCTGATATTGCCCATCGCGCTGGCCATCGTGCTGATAGCCGCCACCAATCCGCGCCTCATGCGCGGCTACCGACACCCCCGCTGGATGCTGGCCGCCGGCTGGGTGGTAGTGGTGGTGATGGGTGGGCTGAGTGTGCCGCTGCTGGTGGAGCAGGTGGGTGGGTTGCTGCGATAACCTCACCCCCCGCCCCTCTCCCGCGGAGAGGGGAGCCACGGCGGCGCAGCATGAAAAAGACGCATGAAATCGTCAGGCTCCCCTCTCCGCAGGAGAGGGGCTGGGGGTGAGGTCCCGCCAGCCGCGCCATATTGCACTCCATGACAACCCCTAACCCCTACCGTCGCGAAATCCTGGTGCAGCAGCTCACCGCGGTGCCCGTCTGGGACCTCATCGTCATCGGCGGGGGGGCCACGGGGCTGGGCGTGGCGCTGGATGGCCTCAGCCGGGGCTACAAGACGCTGCTACTGGAGCAGGCCGACTTTGCCAAAGGTACCAGCAGCCGCAGCACCAAGCTGGTGCACGGCGGCGTGCGCTACCTGGCGCAGGGCGATGTAGGGCTGGTGCGTGAAGCGCTGCACGAGCGCGGCCTGCTGCTGCAAAACGCCCCGCACCTGTGCCACAACATGGCCTTCATCATCCCCAACTACAGCTGGTGGGGCGGCCCATTCTACACCATCGGCCTGAAGCTGTACGACCTGCTGGCCGGGCGCCTGAGCCTGGGCACATCGGTGCACCTGAGCAAAGCCGAAACCCTGCAGCAGCTGCCCGGCCTGCGCCCGGAAGGCTTACGCGGCGGCGTGCGCTACCAGGATGGCCAGTTCGACGACGCCCGCCTGGCTGTGAACCTGGCCCAAACCTGCATCGACCACGGCGGCACGGCCCTCAACTACTGCGCCGTGCAGGGGCTGCTGAAGGATGCCAGCGGCCGCCTGCAGGGCGTGCGCGCCACCAACCTGGAAACCGGCCTCGCCTACGAGCTTCGCGGCAAAGCCGTAGTGAACGCCACCGGCGTTTTCGTGGACGAGGTGCGGCGGCTCGACGAGCCCGGCGCGCGGCCCCTGGTGCAGCCCAGCCAGGGCGTGCACGTGGTGCTCGACCGCTCGTTTTTGCCCGGCGATGCGGCCCTTATGATTCCCAGCACCGAGGACGGGCGGGTGCTGTTTGCCGTGCCGTGGCAGGGCCGCGTGGTGCTGGGCACCACCGATACGCCCGTGCCCACCGCCAGCCTGGAACCGCGGGCTCAGGAGGCCGAAATTGACTTTCTGCTGCGCACCGCGGCCCGCTACCTCACCACGCTCCCCACCCGTGCCGATGTGCGGAGCATCTTCGTGGGCCTGCGCCCGCTGGCCGCATCCCCCAGCGGCAGCACCAAAACGAAGGAAATTTCGCGCAGCCATAAGATTTTGGCCTCGCGCAGCGGCCTCATCACCATCACGGGCGGCAAGTGGACGACTTATCGCCGCATGGGCGAGGACACCATCGACAAGGCCATTGCGCTGGGTCAGCTGCCACCCGCAGCCAGCCAGACGGCTAATCTGCCCATTCACGGCGCTGGAAAAACAGTGGCCACGCCCGGCACGCACGACCATCTGGCCCTGTACGGCGATGACCAACCCCGGCTGCAGCAGCTCGTGGCCGCAAACCCCGCCCTGGCCACCAAGCTGGATGCGCAGCTGCCCTTCCGGCACGCCGAAGTAGTATGGGCCGCCCGGTTTGAGCTGGCCCGCACCGTTGAAGACGTATTGGCCCGGCGCGTGCGGCTGCTGTTTCTGGACGCGGCGGCGGCCCTGCGCGTGGCGCCCACCGTAGCCGCGCTGCTGGCCCAGGAGCTGGGCTTTGATGAGGAGTGGCAGACGCAGCAAGTGGCCGTATTTGGCGAGCTGGCGCGCGGGTACACACTGGGCTGAACAACCAGTATCGCAATTAGAGAACGTCATGCTCATCTGGCATCCGTTTGCCGAAGCATCTCCACCGCGCAAGTATATTCAGTCAATTAGATTAGTATTGAGGGAGAGATGCTTCGGCTGCGCTCAGCATGACGTTCTGATTATTTCGACTTTGATACAACTGCCATGAATCCTCACGCTTCTGCAGCCTACGCGCCCGGCCTCACCAGCCCCGACCTCGCTCCTACCCTGCCGGCCGAGCGCACCTGGGGCACCGGCAACTACGCCGCCCTCTGGATTAGCATGAGCCTGTGCATTCCGACTTACATGCTGGCCAGTTCGCTCATTGAGGGCGGCATGAACTGGTGGCAGGCCCTGCTCACCATCTTTCTGGGCAACAGCATTGTGCTGGTGCCCATGCTGCTCAATGGCCGGGCAGGCGCGCAGTATGGCATTCCGTTTCCGGTGTTTGCGCGGGCCAGCTTTGGCGTGCGCGGGGCCAACGTGCCGGCCCTGCTCCGGGCCATCATCGCCTGCGGCTGGTTCGGCATCCAAACCTGGATTGGCGGCTATGCGCTGTACCAGATGGCGGTGTTGTGGTGGCCGGGGCTGGCCACGCTGCCGGCCGTGTTCCCGGCCAGCTGGGAGCTGGCCACGGGGCCGGCGCTGGTGTTCCTGCTGTTCTGGCTGCTGAATATGTACGTGGTGTATCTGGGCGTGGACAGCATTCGCAAGCTGCTGGTGTTCAAGGCGTTTTTTCTGCCGGTGGCGGCACTGGCGCTGCTGTGGTGGGCTATATCGGCGGGCAATGGGCTGGGGCCTATTCTGGCGCAACCGAGCAAGTTCACGACCAGCGCGGCGTTCTGGGCGTTTTTCTTTCCCTCGCTCACGGGCATGGTAGGGTTTTGGGCCACGCTCTCGCTCAACATTCCGGACTTCACGCGCTACGCCACCAGCCAGCGCGCCCAGCAGATGGGCCAGGCCATCGGGCTGCCCACGTCGATGACTTTGTTTTCCTTCGTGGGCGTGGTCGTGACCTCGGCCACGTTCGTCATCTACGGCAAAACCATCTGGGACCCGGTGGTGCTGGCGGCTAAGTTCGAGAGCAAGCTGCTGGTGAGCGTGGCCATGCTGGCCGTGGCCCTGAGCACGCTGGCCACCAACATCGCGGCCAACATCGTGAGCCCGGCCAACGACTTCGCCAACTTCTCGCCCACCCGCATCAGCTTTAAGATGGGCGGCTACATCACCGGCGTGCTCGGCGTACTCATCTTCCCCTGGAAGCTCATTGCCGACCCCTCGGGCTATATTTTCACCTGGCTGGTGGGCTATTCGGGGCTGCTCGGCCCCATCGGTGGCATCATGATTGCCGACTACTACCTCATCCGCCAGCAGCACCTCGACGTGCCCGACCTCTACCAGTACCACGGCCGCTACGCCTACCGCAACGGCTTCAACATAGCGGCCCTCGTGGCGCTGGTGGTGGGCATTCTGCCCAACGTGCCGGGCTTCCTCACCGCCATTGGCGTGCTCGACAAAGGCACGGTGTGGTCCGGCCTGGTGGCGGTGTACAACTACGCGTGGTTTGTGGGTTTCCTGGTTTCGGGTGGTGTTTATTTGCTGCTCATGCGCGGTCAGCGCGCGGAACAACCGGCGGCGCCTACGCCCGTGACGGTGGCTACCGCTTCTCACTCACTCGTTCAGTAAATTTTTATGGTTGAAGTAACTCACCAGGGCGACGATGTGCTATTCACGGTGCAGGGCCTGCACAAGCTGTGGGCGTTCAAAAGCTCGCTCACCATTCCGCGCAGCCACATTGCCGGGGTGCGGCAGGACCCGGAAGCGGCGCGGAACCTGAAAGGCTGGCGCGCCCTGGGCACCGCCGTGCCGTGGGGCCTCAAAGCCGGCACCTTCTACCTCGACGGCACACCCGGTCTGAAACCGGCTTTCATTGACATGGTCGACCCCGACCAAACCGTGATTATCGACCTGCACGACGAAGAATACCAGCAGCTCATCATCGAAGTAGAAGACCCCGCCGCCGTAGTGGCGCTACTGGCTGCGCAACACTGACGCCGCTATTCCGCGCAGCCGGAAGGCCCGCTGTTCGCGTCGCAGGAAGCAGCCGTGGCACCAGTCCCACCAGCGCGCACGGATGCATCGTTGCCAGCTCGCCACTTCGTAGGAGCGGAGCAAGGATACTCCACTATTGGCCGGCCTCTTCCTAACTCATCAGCAAAATGCCCTCCTTCCCCCCCGACGCGGCAAACCCAGCTTCATGGCCGGGCAGCAGTCGATGCCGGCCGTAGCCTGCGGCCGGCCATTGGAAGGCAGAACACAACCTGGAACAACGGCCATAAAAAAGACCGGCAACGTTGCAGTTGCCGGTCTTTTTAGCGCTTAATGATTGAGATTATCTTTTCACAATCAAGCGCTTCGTCTGAATCGAGCTATCGGTAATCAGACGCACCAGGTAGATGCCTTCGGCCATCTCGCTGCTGGAAAGCTGGAAACGGTTGGGGCTACCAGCTTCTGCAACACCCGTGGCCACGCGCATCACGATTCTGCCGTTCATATCCAGTACCTGCAAGCTGTAGCCTTCCGACTTACTGAGCGTGAAATCAACCCAAGCCTGATGCGAGAAGGGATTCGGATAGATGTTCATTGCCGGCTCGGCTACGGGTGCACTGTCAAGGATGGTGGCGGTGGCAGTGGTAGCGTTAGCGGCAGTGGTAGCGGCAGTGGTAGCGGCAGTGGTAGCGGCAGTGGTAGCGGCAGTGGTAGCGGCAGTGGTAGCGGGCGTTCCGCCTAATGGGCAGTTCATGTTGTTCAAACCATCCAGGTAAGAGGCATACCCACCCGGAGTAGTCGGAATAGTCCCGCCAGGGATAGTGCCTCTCGATAGAAAGGCACCATTTACTGCGGTAATGAATCCGGCTATATCACCCTCAAAAATGGAGTAGGTAACATCTGGATGGCAGATGTTTAACAACGCGGCTACTGATTGCCGAGCCAGATTTGCTTCCTTCCCGCCGCCTAGGTTAAGAACTTGCAGTAACGTAAGTTTCTCAATGGAATAGGGGATGCCATCGTTGTTCGTCAGTGCCTTGTCTTCTTCTACACTACCGTTCCCAAATACAGTTCCATACAAAGTACCTGTGGTATACATGGGAAGGTCATCCGCTGTAGTTGGAGTCTCATTTGGAATCCGGCACCCAGACCAGCGGTCGGTGTGGTTTTTCCAGTAGCCCAAGGTGCAGCCTACGTAAACAACGCATGTCGGGGCAACGAGTATAACCTCGCTGCTAGCTGTGCAACCACTGCCACTAATTGTACTGTAGTTGGCATCGCGCACTTGCACTGTATAGCTTCCGCCTGAAAGGTTAGGAAAGGAATAGCTGCCTGTACTGGGCATGGAGGAAACAAATCCGTTGATGCTAACCAGATAGGTCGAGGTACCGCCAGTAATCGTCCCGGTAATTGAACCACCCGATAGGTTTGCGCAGGTCGGGTCGGTGCCCGTACCGCTTACACTAACTATAGCATTGGGCTCGGTCACGGTTGCCGAGGCCGTCGCGGTGCAGCCGTTCTTATCGGTCACGGTCACCGTGTAGGTGCCCATGGCCAGGCCCGAGCGGTCTTGCGTGGTGGCCGAGCCGTCGCTCCAGGCGTAGGTGTAGGGGGCCACGCCCCCGCTCGCCGTCAGGTCGATGCTGCCCGTGCTGCCGCCCTTGCAGAGCACCGGGCTGGCCACGGCCGAGGCCACGAGCTCGTCGGCGGGCTCGGTCACGGTTACTGTGTAGGGGGCTGAGACGCAATTGGCAGCACTAGTGAAGATAATGCTGTATGTACCGGGGGCAAGACTGGTGAGGTTGGTAACTAAGTTAGTGGAAGGGCTGGGGCCTCTCACCGCAAAGGTACCGTTGCCCAAATCAGTGGTGTTGAGCACAACTGAGCCTGTGGTGTTGGAGCAGTTTGGTTGCGTCAATGTTACGTTCGCAAGCGTTATGATGGGCGTAATGCAGCACCGCAGCAAAGAGCTAGTTCGGCTGCCATCATAGGCTTCATTGATTGCCGAGACAATATCATTCAGCTGCGAGAAGGAATAGACTGTGGGGCAGCCGCCCAGTGCTTGGTTGGCTAGGGCCAGCACATCATTAACCGTCATGCCGAGAAACGGACCGCTTTGGGTAATTATGGCATCTCCCAGCAACGTGTTCGACTCACCAAAGCTGGCTTCGTACCTATCAAAGCCCACCGAAAGCGTAAGTGCGACCACTTGGCCGGCTAGCACGTTCGAGTAGGTGGTGGGGTCAATGTAATCCGCATCTAAAGCCCGGGCAGTGCTGCCCGATGGAAGGAAGTCGCGCACGGCCTCGGCGGATTTGAGCACCAGGGTTTTGCCGTTGAGGCAGCCGCCTCCAACTGTTAGGCCGTCTGGAAAAACCAAGGGGAACAGCCGGGCTACAATTGTTCCTGGATTGTTCCCTTCGGGATTAGAGCCGTAGCCGCCTTGCGTATAAGTAGTAAAGTTGCAATTATCTGTATTTGTCTGAGCTAATGATGGACCGGTAACTGATAGGAGCGTGAGAATAAACAGTAGGAAGTGTAGCCAACTAGCTGTGGCACGCCTTGCAAAAGAAGTTGAAGCTACTGCAGGCGTACATAGTCGGGCATAGACGAAGTTTGGTGTTTTAAATACTGTGTTCATGACATTAGATGAAAAAGTTTCGCCATTCATTCGCGTCGAGGGGGGCTGCTGAAGCAGCAGACCGGGGCACTGGGCAGGTAACCACAGTCGCGTGAGACCAGAAATCGTAGGACAAAAGCATCCCGTTCCGTAGCCGGCGGCCAGGAAAAAACTCAGAATGGTTTGGGTCAGGGGGTCTGGGTCTACTTACAATTGAGCTGGCTTGCAGTCAGGTCAGGGTTGTAAATACGCAGTAGGACAGTTCTAAAACCGGTCTTGCCGGTGCCATTATTGGCAATTGCATCCAAAAATTCACCCAGATTACTGGGAGTACACGAGGTCACGCGCCATAGCCGAGCGACGGGCTGCTCTTTGATTTATATAAAGATAGTGAAAGATGAATTATTAAACAATCTTATTTTAATAAAAATTTGAATATTTACTATCTCAACAACAATTAAAAATTTAAACTGTCATATAAAGCACGTAGATGAGCTGCTTTCCTGATTAGGTTAATGACCAACAACTTTCAGATATCGCTACCAAGTTGAACGAACGAAGGGAAACCCCTCTTCTACCGCACTGCCCGCGCTTGCATCGCCGCCAAAAGACATCCTGAAGCAGCTCACGTATGTATGCGCTCCAGAGCCCGGCGCTTTCAACTCACTATGTTCCTACCCTTGTTTCCTGTTACACCCGAAGATTTTACCGGCTTCGTGCGCGTGCGCGGTGCCCGCGAGCACAACCTCAAAAACGTCGACGTTGACATTCCGCGCGATGCGCTGGTGGTGTTCACCGGCGTATCAGGCTCCGGCAAATCATCGCTGGCGTTTGGCACGCTCTACGCCGAGGCCCAGCGCCGCTACCTGGAATCGATGTCGCCCTACGCCCGCCGCCTGTTTCATCAAATGGCGGTGCCCGCAGTCACGAGCATCAATGGGCTGCCGCCGGCCGTGGCCTTGCAGCAGCAGCGCGGCGCCCCTAGCACCCGCTCGTCGGTGGGCTCGGTCACCACGCTGTCCAACCTGCTGCGCATGCTGTACTCGCGGGCCGGCGACTACCCGGCCGGCCAGAGCATTATCTACGCCGAAGCTTTTTCGCCCAACACGCCCGAGGGGGCCTGCCCTACCTGCCACGGCCTGGGCCGCGTGTATGAAGTCACGGAGCAAAGCATGGTGCCCGACCCTGCGCTTACCATTCGGGAGCGGGCCATTGCGGCGTGGCCCCAGGCCTGGGGCGGCCAGAACCAACGCGACATCCTCGTGACCATGGGCTACGACGTGGACACCCCGTGGCGCGACCTGCCCCAAAAAGACCGGGACTGGATACTCTTCACCGACGAGCAGCCCGTGGTGCCGGTGTACCCCGGCTACTCGCCCCAGGAAACCCAGCGCGCCCTCAAGCGCCGCGAGTCGCCGAACTATATGGGCACGTTCACGGGCGTGAAACGGCACGTGCTGCATACCTTCGCCACCACCCAAAGCGCCCTGATGAAGAAGCGGGTGGCGCAGTACATGCTGGGCAGCGACTGCCCCACCTGCCAGGGCAAGCGACTACGGAAAGAATCGTTGTCGGTAAGATTTGCGGGGTTGGACATCGCCGAAATGTCGCGGCTGCCGCTCAAGCGGCTGGCGGCGCTGCTACAGCCCTTTGCGGCAGGCACGGCCGCCCGGCAGCGCCACGACCAGCAGCACCCCGAGCAGGCCATTGTGGCCCGGCGCATTGCCGAAGACCTGGCCGCCCGCCTCGTTGTGCTGCTCGATTTGGGCCTGGGCTATCTGTCGCTGGAACGCGGCACGCCCACGCTTTCACCGGGCGAGCTGCAGCGCCTGCGACTGGCCACCCAGCTGTATTCCAACCTGTTCGGGGTAGTGTATGTGCTCGATGAGCCTTCGGCCGGCCTGCACCCCGCCGACACCGAGGCCCTGCTGGCGGCGCTGGCGGGGCTGAAAGGCGCGGGCAATTCCCTGTTTGTGGTAGAGCACGATTTGGACGTTATCCGCCAGGCCGACTGGCTGGTGGACGTGGGCCCGGCCGCGGGCGAGAAAGGCGGCGAAATCCTCTACAGCGGCCCGCCCGAGGGGCTGAAAACCGTGGCCGCTTCGCAAACGCGCCAGTTCCTGTTCGAGACACCGCCGCTGCCCAACCAGCCCCTGCGCACGCCCACTGGCTGGCTGAAGCTGGCCGGCGTAACGCGGAACAACCTCGAAAACCTCTCCGTGGAATTTCCGCTGGGGGTGTTCACCACCGTCACGGGCGTGTCGGGCTCGGGTAAATCCAGCCTCGTAAGCCAAGTGTTGGTGGAATTGGTAGCCGAACACCTGGGCCAGGATGTTTCGCTGGGCGAAGAGGAAGCCGATGCGCTGGACCAACCCGCGCCCGTCACCCTCGGCGGACATATTACGGGCGGTATGGAAGGCATCAAGCGCCTGGTGCGCGTCGACCAGAAGCCCATTGGCCGCACGCCGCGCTCCAACATGGCCACCTACACCGGCCTGTTCGACCACGTGCGCAAGCTGTTCGCCGCTACGCCCGAGGCTAAAAAGCGCCGCTACGATGCCGGCCGCTTCTCCTTCAACGTGGCCAAGGGCCGCTGCGAAAACTGCCAGGGCGAAGGCTTCGTGATGGTGGAGCTGCTGTTTCTGCCCAGCGTGTACGCGCCCTGCCCCGTGTGCCACGGTGCGCGCTACAACGCCAAAACCCTCGAAGTGACCTATCACGAAAAGAACATCGCCGAAGTCCTCGCTCTGACCGTGGACGACGCCTGGGCGTTCTTCGCCGAGGAGCCGCCCGTGCACCGCGCCCTCACGGTGCTGCGCGAAGTGGGCCTGGGCTACCTGCGCCTCGGCCAGCCCGCCACCGAGCTGAGCGGCGGCGAAGCCCAGCGCATCAAGCTCGCCACCGAGCTGCAGCGCATCGGCCGCGGCAACACCTTCTACGTCCTCGACGAGCCCACCACCGGCCTGCATCCCTCCGACGTGGAAAAGCTTCTGCTCCAGCTCGACGGCCTGGTAGATGCCGGCAACACGGTCATCGTGGTAGAGCACGACATGCGCGTAGTAGCCGGCTCCGATTGGGTAATTGACATCGGCCCCGGCGCGGGCGACGAAGGCGGTCGCGTGGTGGCCGCCGGCCCGCCCCGGAAGGTGGCAACAGCGAAAAGCAGCCGTACCGCGCCTTATCTGCAGGCGTTTCTACAACCCCAGGCAGTTGCAGTGCTCTGATAATCATGGAAACCTTGTTGTTGAGTTCCGGCTTAGGTGGTCCCCCTCCTGCCAAAGCAAGCCAAAGGTCACCTACTCAATACCAGACATGGACCCCAATAGCCCGTTGCCCGCTAGCCTGTTCCAGCGACAAGACGAAACGCCCGATGCGGAATTCTATCACCATCCGCGCTTCGTCGCGCACATTGATGACGCAGCCATTGCCGCCGTCAAGCAGCTCTACCGCGAGTATTTTCCGCCCCACAGCGCCCTACTCGACCTGATGAGCAGCTGGATAAGCCACCTGCCCGCCGAAATTGCCTACCCCCGCGTGGTGGGTCTGGGCATGAACGCGGCCGAGCTGCGCGCCAACCCGCGCCTCAGTGCCCACGTGGTGCAGGACCTGAACGAGCAGCCCAGCCTGCCCTTTCAGGACCAGGAATTCGACGGCGCGGCCATCTGCGTGTCCATCGACTACCTCACGCAGCCGGTGGCGGTGCTGCGCGAGCTGGCCCGCGTGCTCCGGCCCGGCGCGCCGCTGGTCATCACGTTTTCCAACCGCTGCTTTCCCAGCAAAGCCATTGCCGCCTGGCACGCCCTCGACGACCGCGGGCACCTGGCGCTGGTGCAGCGTTTCCTGGAAGAAGCGGGTGGCTGGCAGCCCATCACCCTGCTGGACCGTAGCCCCGCCCCCGGCCGCTCCGACCCGTTGTATGCCGTGGTGGCACACGCCGCCACGCCGCCAATCCAAGCCGTTATCAATTGATATAATGCATGATAACAAACAAAAAGAGCGCGCCAATTGGCGCGCTCTTTTTGTTTGTTATCATGCTCCGAAAACCTTACTCCGTTGCCTAGAGCGGTTTTTTGGACAGCTACTGCCGCTACATATGGGTTATTAAAATGAAACCTTCACGTCGTAGCGGTCGAGCATCATCACCTTATCCCACGCCTTCACGAAGGCTTTCACGAAGCGTTTCTGGCCATCGCTGCCGGCGTACACTTCTGCTACTGCGCGTAGCTGGCTGTTCGAGCCGAAGATGAGGTCGGAGCGCGTTGCCGTGAAGCGTTTCTCGCCCGTTGCACGGTCTTCGAGCGAGAAGGTCATGCCTTGTGCATCCGTCTTTTTCCATTCGAAGTCCATGCTGGTGAGCACCGTGAAGAAGTCGTTGGTCAGCACGCCCACGCGGTCGGTGAAAATGCCGTGCGCGGAGCCGTCGTGGTTGGCATTCATTGCTTTCAGACCGCCCATCAGCGCCACCCACTCCGGGGCGGTGAGCGAGAGCAGCTGGGCCTTGTCGAGGAACATTTCCTCCGGGGCCACGCCCTGCGAAATGGCATCGAACTCTTGGTCGAGGTAGTTGCGGAAGCCATCAGCCACCGGTTTCAACCATCTGAACATCTCGATATCGGTCAACTCCTGCGTGGTGTCGCGGCGGCCCGGCGTGAAGGGAACCGCCGTGGTAAAGCCCGCATCGGCGGCCGCTTTCTCAAGCGCGGCGCAACCGCCCAGCACAATCAGGTCGGCGAGCGACACCTTTTTGTCGCCTTTCTGCTGGCCGTTGAACTCCTTCATTACCGTGCGCAGGGCTGCGATAACCGGTACCGTGCGCCGGTTAACCGCCCAATCTTTCTGCGGGGCCAGCGCGAGCCGCCCGCCATTGGCACCGCCCCGCTTGTCGCTGCTACGGTGCGTGACCGCGGCCGAAAAGGCGGTGTATACCAAGTCAGACGCGGAAATGCCCGACGCCAGAATCGATTTCTTGAGCGCCGTGATGTCCGCCGCGTCAACCAACGCATAGTCGGCCAGCGGGATGGGGTCCTGCCAGAGCAGGTCGTTTTCGTTCACCTTCTCGGGACCGAGGTACCGCTCGCGCGGACCCATGTCGCGGTGGGTCAGCTTGTACCAGGCTTTGGAAAAAGCCTGGGTGAAGGCGTCGAAGTCGCCGAGGAATTTCTCGCAGACCTTGCGGTATTCGGGGTCCACCTTCAGGGCAATGTCGCTGGTCATCATCATCAGCGCGTTCATCTGGCCGAGGATGTGCGCGTCGGGCGTTTTGGGCGCGTTCGGGTCGGTGGGGGTCCACTGCAGGGCGCCGGCCGGGCTCTTGGTCTGCTCCCATTCAAATTTGAACAGGTTTTCGAGGTAGTCGTTGTCCCACTGGGTTGGGTTCGGCGTCCAGCTGCCCTCAATGCCGTTGGTCATCGTAAATTCGGCGTTGCCCGGGCCCTTGGGGTTGTGCCAGCCAAAGCCCATGGCCTCCATGGGCGCAATCTCGGGCGGCATCCCAATTTCGGATGCCGGTACCATGCCGTGGCTCTTGCCGAAGGCGTGGCCGCCGGCAATCAGGGCCACGGTTTCCTCGTTGTTCATGGCCATGCGCGTGAACGTCACGCGGATGTCGCGCGCCGAGCCCATCGGGTCGCCGTTGGCGTATGGACCTTCGGGGTTCACGTAAATAAGGGCCTGGTGAGAGGCCGCCAGCGGGTTTTCGAGGTCATAGTTCGCGTCGCCATTTTGGCCGCGCCACCGCTTATCCCGGTTCACCATGCTGTCGGGCGATTCCGCATTCTTGAGGTCTCGCACCACCTCGGGGCCCCAATAGGTGCTGTTGTCCACCTCCCAGGCATCGTGGCGGCCGCGGCGAAACCGTAGGTGGGGAAACCCATGATTTCCAGCGCGCAGTTGCCAGTCAGCACAATAAGGTCGGCCCAGGACAGGGCGCTGCCGTACTTCTGCTTGATGGGCCAGATAAGCCGGCGCGACTTGTCGGTGTTGCCATTGTCCCACCAGCTGTCGACGGGCGCAAAACGCTGCAGCGCCTCCCCAGCGCCCCCGCGGCCGTCGGCAATGCGGTAGGTCCCGGCCGAGTGCCAGGCCATCCGAATCATCTGCGGGCCGTAGTTATTGTAGTCGGACGGCCACCAAGCCACCGAAGTGGTCAGAAAGGTCTTGATTTCCTGCTTCAGTGCCTCCAGGTCGAGGGCGTTGAATGCTTCGGCGTAGTCGAAATCCTCGCCGAGCGGATTGGCGCTCGGGCCGTTCTGGTGCAACTGCTCCACCTTCAGCCGGTTGGGGTACCAGTCGGAAAGCGCGGGCGGCGTCCCCACCGCGCCGCCGATGCTGTCGCCGCCGAAAGGGCATTTGCCCGCCATTTCAAACGTATCGGTGTTGGTCTTGTCGTTGGTTATGTTGAGCATATGGGGTTTGTGTAGGTAGTCGATTTTGAGCACGCTGCGGCAGGGCGCTACTTAACAACCACACGGCAGGGCATCGGGTTACCGCGGGCCCAAAGCTGCGGCTGCCTGGCTGCCGAGTCCTGTAACTGCCACGTAATCGTTCAGAAACGTTTCTTTAGCAGCATTCCAGGTTAAACGCAGGTACAGCGCCCGCGACTACATTTTCGAGGAAACAGCAAGGCGCTTGGCTACAGTAGCGCCGATGTGACGCACGCTGCCCGAATGACTGGTTTTCGGTATGTCCTTGCGAAGCGGTTTGGCCGCGTCCACCCAAGTTGAACCACCCGCAGCGGCTGGGTTCAGCTTGCTTAATGCCAGGCAACGGTGCCGGCACCCTTTCCCACGCCATCACAAAAAAACCCGCGCCCTCAGTGGAGAAACGCGGGGCTGCTATTGTCAGGCTAGGCTGGAAGTTGCAGTGGGAGGGCCGACAAAGGGGAACAGCGGCATTTTCCACTCCTCACCGGGCGGCATTTCCGATGCTAGAGGCCTACTTGTTGACGTAAAGGCGACCAAAGTTGTCCTGGTAATTATCGTATGGACAAAAGAAAAGGCCGTTTTCCACTAGGAAAACGGCCTTTTAGGTAGCGGGGACTGGACTCGAACCAGTGACCTTTGGGTTATGAGCCCAACGAGCTACCAACTGCTCCACCCCGCACTGTTTGTGATACAAAGGTAAGCTGCTTTTCCGGGAAGGCAATGCCTTTTCCAGTAAAAACCCGCCCATACCAAGTGAGCCACTGACTACCAGACGAGTATTTTACTAATTTACCGGCTCTAAGTCCGGTCGCCGGTGGTCTTCACCAGATTGATGCCGGCCAGAAAGAAGATAAGGCCCACCACGAACGGGACCGCAGAATTCATCTTGCTGAGGCCGATGCTGCCAATGCCCAAAAAGGCAAGGGCCCCGACGATGATGCCAATGATGCCCAAAATGGTGAGAATCGTGCCAAAAGTGCGTTTCTGGTTCATGAGAATGGTTGAGATGAATAAATACAGCCGGAAGTCCCGAAGACTCAGGAATGCCCCATCATACGGTAATCATCAGCAAATAGATAGAACCGGGGTAATAGGCTGACGCCGGTGACGGTGGGCCGGCCCGCAGTGAGCAACCGCTCACGAGCCAACCCGGGCCCGGCCTTTCACGCTGAAGCAGCGCTGGCACAGCGCGACGTGATTGCCGGTATTGCGGCACTGCCCTCGGCAAGTGCCTATATTGCCGACATCGGCACGCCCGGGACGCGGGCCGGAATGCCGGGCCGGTAGGCACGGCTTTTGGCAGGGACCTGCTTTCTGGGCCGGCGATGAACTACCAGCGGCCGTATACCGGGTGCTCAACCATGATTTCACGTAGACGAATGACCCCAATTTCCTTTACCACGCCGCGCACCGCCCGCTACATCAGCCTGGGCGAGCCCGGCCCGGCCATTGAGCAGGTATGGGTGTGCCTGCACGGCCACGACCAACCCCTTGCCGACCTGGCCGAGCAGCTCCGCAACCTCGACACGCCCGAGCGCCTGCTGCTGCTGCCCGAGGCCCTGAGCCGCCACGCCCTCGCCCCCGCCGACGGCGCGGCCCCGCGCACCGGTGCCGCGTGGTTTGCCCCCGATTCGCTGCTGGCCGACCTGGCGGACCTCGGCACCTACCTCAATGCGTTGACCCAGGAAGTGCTGGCCCAGTGTGCCCCGGGCACGCCGGTCACGGTCATTGGCTTCGGGCACGGGGCAGCCGCGGCGTGCCGCTGGCTGGCTGGCAACACCGTGGATTATACCCGGCTAATACTATGCGCGCCCGTGTTCCCGATTGAGATTGACCGGCGGGCTACCCTGGTGGCCCTGCCCGAGCGCCCAGTGCTGGTGGTGAGTACCAGCAACGACACCTACACGCGCGAAACCATTGGCGAAGGCCTCATGCAGGACCTGCTCGACGTGGGCCTGAGCGCCCAGCAGCGCATCGTGGATTCGGGGCCGCTGCCGTTGGCCGCCCTGGGTGCCAGCGCCCCCGTTTAGCAACCCGGTTGGCAGCAAAACGAGGCGACAATCGCACAGAACCAAGAATACACCGGCCGCGGCCCGCCTCAAAGCAGCCCCGGCGGTTTCCGTGGCGTTGGCAGGCGGCAAGGCTGTCCCGTACCTTTGTGGCCCGCTATTGTTTGCTTGCCGCGCATGAAACCCATCCTGGTACAGGACTTCCTGGAAATCAGCTACCGGACCGACCTGGACTTGCTGGTGGGCCGGTGGCTGCGCCCCGTTGAGCTGCCGGAAATGCAGCTTGGCTACCAGCTGCTGCTCGATGCGGCCCAGGCGGGCAGCTGCCGCCGCTGGCTGCTGGACGTGCGCCGGCGGCAAAACACCCACCAGTTAGGCGCCCAGTGGATGGTAACTACCTGGCTGCCGCAGCTGGAGCCCCGGTTGGGAGGCCGCACCCGGCTGGCCTACCTCATGGCGCCCGTTTACATGCGCGACGAGGCCGCCGACGCGGCTTTTCCGCCACCGGCGTATTTTGCTGACAAACCTTTTGTCGGCGAGCGGTTTATCGAAGAAAATGCCGCCCTTGCGTGGCTCGGTGCCTAAGCGCTAGTGCTGGCTCCGGCCACTGTACCGGGCCGTGGTCCTCCCACTCGCTTCCTTGTTTTTTCGAATGTCCGATAAACGCTCTCCCGCCCTTGGCTTCATTTTCGTCACCATTCTGATTGACGTTATCGGGCTGGGCATTATTATTCCGGTGGTGCCCAAGCTCATTCAGCAGCTCACGGGCGAGGGGCTGAGCCGGGCATCGGAATACTCGGGCTGGCTCACGTTTGCCTACGCGGCGGCGCAGTTTTGTTTTGCGCCCGTTATTGGTGGGCTCAGCGACAAGCTGGGGCGGCGGCCGGTGCTGCTGGCGGCGCTGCTGGGCCTGGGCCTGAACTACATCTTCCTGAGCTTTGCGCCCACCCTGGCCTGGCTGTTTGTGGGCCGCGTGATTGCGGGCATCACGGGGGCCAGCTTCACCACGGCCACAGCCTACATCGCCGACATCAGCACGCCCGAGAAGCGGGCCCAGAATTTTGGGCTGGTGGGCGCGGCCTTCGGCATGGGCTTTATCATTGGGCCGGCGGTGGGCGGCTTGCTGGCCGATTTTGGCTCGCGGGTGCCGTTTATGGTGGCGGCGGGGCTGAGTTTGTGCAACTTCCTGTACGGCTTCTTCGTGCTCCCCGAGTCGCTGCCACCCGATAAGCGGCGGGCATTTGAGTGGCGCCGGGCCAACCCCGTGGCCTCGCTGCTGCGGCTGCGCAACTACCCGGCGGTGCTGGGCCTGGTGGCTTCGCTGGTGCTCATTTACCTGGCGGGCTCGGCCACGCAGTCGGTCTGGTCGTTTTATACCATGCTCAAGTTTGGCTGGACCGAACGGCTGGTGGGCATCTCGCTGGCGGTGGTGGGGCTGTTTTCGGGGTTGGTGCAGGGCGGGCTGGTGCGGGTGGCCATCCCGAAGCTGGGCGCGGCGCGGGCCATTGTTATTGGGCTCTCGTGCTACGCGGTGGGCTTTGTGCTGTTTGCGTTTGCTTCCAGCGGCTGGCTCATGCTGGTGTTTCTGGCGCCCTATTGCCTGGGCGGTCTGGCCGGGCCGGCGCTGCAGGGCACCATTTCGGGGCAGGTACCGGCCACGGAGCAGGGCGAGCTGCAGGGCTCGCTCACCAGCCTCATCAGCGCCACGGGCGTGGTGGGGCCGCTGATGATGACGTACTTGTTTGGCTACTTCACGCGGCCCACGGCACCGGTGCAGTTTCCCGGCGCGCCCTTTCTGCTGGGGGCGGTGCTCACGCTGGCCAGCGTGGCCCTGGCGGTGCGCTCCCTGCGCAAGCACCCGCCGGTAGCGGCCGGGATTGCCCCCGCCGAAGCCGTGCCCGTACACTAGCCGGCAGCGCCGGCACGCCTCGACTTCATACCCTGCGTAATTTGCCCGAACTTCTGCTTTTACTCATGTCCACGGAACTCCCCGCGCCTCTCCTCGAATGTTCCCACCGCGCCGACCTCGACATTCTGGTGGGCCGCTGGGGCCACCAGCCCGACCCGCGCGAGCTGCCGGCCGTGTACCAGCACATGACCGATGTGGCCCTTGAGAAGCAGGCCCGATTCTGGCTGCAGGACATCCGCCGCCGCACCCTCAACGACCCCGCCACCACGCAGTGGCTGCTGAGCAACTATTTCCCGGGAATGGCGCGGCAGCTGGGGGGCCGCTTGTTTGTGGCCTACCTCGTGGGCCCGGCCCTGCACGAGTCCATCATCAACCAGCCGGATTATGTGTCGGCCGAGGCCTATGACGACAAGCCGTTTGCCATTTCCTTTTTTGGCGACGAAGGCGCCGCCATCCGCTGGCTGCAAATCCAGCAGACGGATAAGGTCCGGCACTAGCCCCGTCGTTTTGAGAGCAGCCAACGTTGCCCGCACCAACAAATTTATTTTTCTACAAAAAGCCTTTTCCGCGGTGGAAAAGGCTTTTTTGTTGTCGCTAAAATATTCTGGATAAATTAAATTTTTTCTTATTACGAAATATTCGTAGAATTACGACACAATCGTAAATACAGCTTAGCTATTCCTATGGAACGCCTAACTCAGCCCGAAGAAGATGCCCTGCGCGTGCTCTGGCCCCTGCCCAGCGGGGGCTTCGTGAAGGAAATACTGGAGGGCCTGCCCGCGCCGCGCCCGCCCTACACCACGCTGGCCAGCACGCTCCGCAACCTGGAGCGCAAAGGCTTCGTGCGCGCCGAGAAGCTGGGCAATTCGTACCGCTTCGTCCCCCTGATTTCGGCCGACGACTACCAGCGCCGCTCGCTGGGCACGCTGGTGCAGCAGCACTTTCAGAATTCCTACAAAGACCTGGTGTCGTTTTTCGCGCAGGAGGAGAAAGTCAGCGCCGCTGATTTGCAGGAGATTATCAAGCTCATCGAAAGCAAAAAAGCCCAGTAGCCATGGCACCCACCCTGCTCTACCTGCTGAAGGCCAACGTGGCGCTGCTGCTGTTTGCGGCGGCGTATTTCGGGCTGCTGCGCCGGCTCACGTTTTTCACTCTCAATCGTTTTTACCTGCTGTTTGCCCTGGTGTTTTCAGCGGCGTACCCGGTGCTGCCCCTGCCGGCGCTGTTTCCGGAAGCAGCCAGCCTGCCGGTAGCGTTTACGGTGCTGGCAACCGCTGGCGGGCCAAGCGAGGCGGCTCCGGTGGCGGCGGCGGCGTCCATCGATTGGGAGCATGTGGGCCTGGTGCTGTACGCGGGCGGCGCGGCGGTGCTGCTGGGCCGGCTGCTGGTGCAGCTGCTCTCGTTGTGGCGGGTGCGGCGCAACTCGCAGGCGGCCGTGCTGCACGGGCAGGCGGTGCGCACGCTGGCGGGAGCCGTGAGCCCGTTTTCGTTCTGGCAAACCATTTACCTCAACCCGGCCTGGCACCCGGTGCCGGAGCTGGCCGCCGTGCTGCGCCACGAGCAGGTGCACGTGCAGCAGTGGCACACCCTGGATGTGCTGCTGGCCCAGGTGGCGCAGGCCCTGGCCTGGTGCAACCCCGCCGCGTGGCTGCTGCGCCGCGCCCTACTCGATAACCTGGAGTACCTGGCCGACCACGCCGCCCTGCAAACCGGCCTCGACCGCCGGGCCTACCAATACAGCCTGCTGCGCCTCAGCCACGGCGTGGCCGGGCCTTCCCTCGTTTCTCATTTCACATTTCCTACCCTCAAAAACCGCGTTGCCATGATGAATACTCCGCTTTCTTCGACCGGGCAGTTGACCCGCTACATTGTGGCCGGGCCACTGGTGCTGGCCGTGGCGCTCGGCTTCTCGGCGGCGCAAGCGCAGGGCGCCGGGCCAAAGGTGCCCGTGGGAACAGCTACCGCAGCTACTGCAGTAGAGCCAGTAGGCTTATCTAGGGTCTATTATCTTGATGGGAAGCCAACTACCCTGAGGGGCAAAGATGATTTATTTGGCGATGTAGCCACGATGAAGATTCTCAAAGACGCCCAGGTGCAGCAGGTGCTGGGAAATGGCGTGGACGCAGACTGGGCGATAATGATTACGACCAATAAAAACCGTAACCGGGCCGATTTGCTGGCCCTGAACGCAAAAGTGGACGCAGCCGGGGCACTGGATACCAAGTTCAAGCTCGGACCCGCCGTTGACCCTGCCAAACACCAGCTGCCCGCTGGCATCAAGGCCTACATTGCCAAAACCTATCCGAACGCCAAGCTGGTGAGCTGGGCCATCAGCGAGAAACCCAGCGCTAAGGCCCCTTTCGTTAAATACCTGGCCGCCGTTAAAGAGGACGACCGGCGCGTTCAGCTGTATTTCAATGAAGCTGAGCAGCCCGTGCAAGTGGCAAAACCCACCAGTCAACGCCAAGAGCCCGCCTCGGCCACCGAAGCGGTTGTTGCAAAAGCCCTCTCGGCCTCGCCGGGTCAGGCGGCCGGCACACCGCCAATCGTCTATGTCGACGGGAAGCGGACCACTACTGACATTAATGCCATCAGCCCCAGCAGCATTGCTTCCATCAGCGTGCTCAAGGGCGAGAGCGCCCGGCAGCTGGCCGGCGACGCCGGCGCCGAAGGTGTCATCCTTATAACTACCAAGGAAAACCAGGACGCGCCCGAGGTGCAGGCTTTCAACGCGAAATACGGAGCAGCAGCACCAGCACCAGCCGTGGCCGAAACGCCCAAAAGCGTGGCCTACCTGGCGCCCGAGGCGCTGCTTTACATCACCAAAACGTACCCGGGTGCCCGGCTGCTGGGCGTGAGCGAAGTGCCTGGCGTCAATGGTGGGGCAACGCGCTACCAGGCCGAGATTGTGCTGGGCCGGCGTCCAGGCTATCTGCTGTTCGATGCGCAGGGGAAATTTATCTCTGATTCGTATACTTCGAACGCTCGCTGACCTCCGCACTTTGCCAGGTTGTAATTTTACAAAAAAGCCGCTGCTGTTAAAAGAGCGGCTTTTTTGTGCCTTTGCTTCATTCCGGGCCCCGGCTTCTTTCTACTTTGCGCCTGCAAACCCGTCTTTCCATCTTTATGAACAAATTGCACTTGCACCCTTGGTTAGCGGCAGGCACGCTGGCCTTGGCCAGCTGCGCCGGCACCAAGCTCGCTCCCGTGGCCACCACGCCAACCGCGGCGGTTGCCGCAACTCCGGCCGACCCGGCTGGCGTGGGCCTCGACATGGCCGACCTGGACCGCACGGTGAACCCCTGCGATGACTTTTTTCAGTTTTCGGGCGGCAATTGGTTGAAGAGTAACCCCGTGCCGAGCTACGCCAGCAGCTGGGGGCCGCGCAACCTGCTGGGCAACCGCACGCAGGAAACGCTGCGCCGCATTCTGGAAGATGCTGCGGCCAACCGCACGGCCGCGCCCGGCAGCAACGCCCAGAAAGTAGGCGATTTTTACGCCGCCGCCATGGACACAGTGGCTATTGAAAAGGCTGGCATCGGGCCACTGAAACCGGAGCTGGACCGGTTGGCGGCCGTGCGCGACAAGGCCGCGCTGCGTGCTGCCATGGTGCACCTGCAGGAGCTGGGAACTGGCATTTTCTTCCGCGGCGGGGTGGAAGTGGACGAGAAAAAGACCACCGAATACGCCGTGCAGCTCAACCAAGGCGGCCTGACCTTGCCGGACCGGGATTTCTATTTCAAAAACGACGCGCGGACCGAGAAGGTGAAAACTGCCTACCGGACCTACATGACGGAGGTGTTTGGGCTGCTGGGCGACGCCCCGGCCGTGGCCCGGCGCAACGCCGCCACCGTGGAGCGCCTTGAAACCCGGCTGGCCAGGGCCTCCCGGACCCGCGTGGAGCTACGCGACCCACAGTCGAACTACAACAAGATGACCGTGGCGGCGGCTCAGAAGCGCTACCCCGCCCTCGACCCCAAAAAGCTGCTGGCCGATATGCAGCTCAGCAAGGCCCAGGAAATCATCCTCGGCCAGCCCGCGTTTTTTGATGAGGTGAACGCCGTGCTGAAGACCGAGCCGCTGGCTGACCTCAAAACCTACATGCGCTGGCATCTGGTGCGGTCTTTCGCCTCCGCCCTGCCCAGCGCCTACGCCGATGCGGCCTTCCGCTACGGCCAGGCCCAGACCGGTGCCAAGCAGCAGGCCGCCCGATGGAAACGCATGCAAACAGCCACTGACCAAACGTTGGGTGAAGCCTTCGGCCAGCTTTACGTGGACCAGGCGTTTCCGCCCGCCGCCAAGGCCAAGGCCCTGGAAATGGTGGCCAACATCAAGGTGAGCATGGCCGAGCACATTCAGAACAACACCTGGATGAGCGCACCCACCAAAGCCGAGGCGCTGAAGAAGCTGAACGCGCTGCGCGTGAAAATCGGCTATCCCGACGTGTGGAAGGACTATTCGGCCCTGAGCATCGGCCGGGAGAGCTACCTGAAAAACGTGCTGGCCGCTCGGCTGTGGAACAACAAGCGCGAGACCGCCAAATTTGGCGGTCCGATAGACCGCAACGAGTGGGGCATGACGCCGCCCACCATCAACGCATACTACAACCCGCCGCTGAACGAAATCGTGTTTCCGGCCGGCTACCTGCAGCCGCCGTTCTTCGACCCCAAGGCCGACGACGCCATCAACTACGGCGCCATTGGCGGGGTGATGGGCCACGAAATAACCCACGGCTTCGACGACCAGGGCCGGCAGTACGACTCCGAGGGCAACCTGCGCGACTGGTGGAAGCCCGCCGACGCGGCCGAGTTCACGAAGCGCGCCAACGTGGTGGGCCAGCAGTACGACGCCTTCTCGCCCCTCGACTCGGTGCACGTGAACGGCAAGCTGACCATGGGCGAGAACCTGGCCGATTTTGCCGGCCTCACCGTGGTGTACGGCGCCCTGCAGAAGCAATTGCAGCAGCGCTACGGCAACGGCCCGCGCCCGAAATACGACGGCTTCACGCCCGAGCAGCGCTACTTCTTGAGCTGGGCCCAGCTGCGCCGCACCAACATTCGCCCCGAGGCATTGCGCCAGCAAATCCTGACGGACCCGCACTCGCCGGGCCAGTACCGCACCATTGGCCCGTTGATGAACATGCCGCAATTCCAGGCTGCCTTTGGGTGCAAGGAGGGCGACAAAATGATTCGCAGCACGACGGACCGGGCTGTAATTTGGTAGAGCAATTAAATGTGATGATGCATTGAAGGAGCTTTTGGCACCACAACCGATAGCACACCACACACTAAAGCACAAAAAAGAGGCCTTACTATACATGAGGCCTCTTTTTTATATACTATTAGTACAAACCGAGCACAAGACACCTGTTACGCAGGCGCGTCTCGACTATTCTCGGCGTGACGTCCTCTCTTGTCGGTTTAGCCTTCCATCACCTTATTCTGGTGGCCAATGGACTCCAAGTGCACTGCTGCCAGGTACTGCTCCACAAAATCGGTGGAAAGGCCTACTGACTGGCCCTGGCGGATGGCGCGCTCCAGCACCTCGTTCCAGCGGGCGGTTTGCAGGATGGTGATGTCGTTTTCCTTTTTGTACTGCCCGATTTTCTCGGCCACGGCCATGCGGCGCCCCAACAGCTGCATCACTTCGGCATCGAGCTGATTGATTTGCTCGCGGAAGCTGGCCAGGGCCGTCAGGAACTCGCGCTCGTTGGTGGTTTCGTGGCGCCACACCAGGCCTTCAATCAGGTCGCGCAGCACTTCCGGGGTGATTTGCTGCTTGGCGTCGCTCCAGGCGTTGTCGGGGTCGATGTGGCTTTCAATCATGTTGCCGTCGAAGCCCAGGTTGAGGGCCTGCTGGGCCACGGCGACCAGCGTGTCGCGCCGGCCACAGATGTGGCTGGGGTCGCAGAGCAGCGGCATTTCGGGCATACGGCGCTTCATCTCAATGGGCAGGTGCCACATTGGCGCGTTGCGGAAATCGGTGTTGCCGTAGCTCGAAAAGCCGCGGTGAATGAGGCCTACGTGCTGCAAACCGGCTTTTTGCAGCGCTCGACGGCGCCCACCCACAGCTCCAGCTCGGGGTGAATGGGGTTTTTTACCAGCACGGGCACGTCCACGCCGCGCAGGGCATTAGCAATTTCCTGCACCGAAAACGGGTTGCCGGTGGTGCGCGCGCCCACCCACAAAATATCCACGCCGAAGGCCAGGCAGTCCTCCACGTGCTTGGCGGTGGCTACTTCCACGGCGATGGGCAGGCCGGTGAGCTCGCTGGCTTTTTTCAGCCACGGCAGGCCCTTGGTACCCACGCCCTCAAACATGCCGGGCTTGGTGCGCGGCTTCCAGATGCCGGCGCGCAGGGCCTGCACCTTGCCGGTGGCGGCCAGCCGCTGGCAGGTATCGAGCACTTGTTCTTCGGTTTCGGCCGAGCAGGGGCCCGAAATGAGGAAAGGCTTGTCGTCGGGCTGCCGGTTGAACAGCGCGGATTTCATCGTTGGTATCATGGGATTGGGATTGTTTAGTTTTAGTTGATTGTAGCAGCCAGTGATGACAGGCATTGCATTAAACATGCTGAGCGAAGCGTCCTATTGCTACGGAACGAGGCATCGCAACGTGATAAGATGCTTCGCTGCGCTCAGCATGACAGTTCACGGCAGAATTTTGCCAATGTGATTCGCTAGCTGGATTTGCTCGGTTAGCCCAGCGTAATCCTCGCGCGCCAGCAAGTCGCGCAGGTGCTGGAGTTGGTACAGATGCTCATCCAGCACATCGAGCACATTCAGCCGGTTTTGGCGAAAAATGGGCACCCAGGTTGCCGGAGAGCTTTTGGCCAGGCGCACCGTGGACTCGAAGCCACCGCTGGCGAGGTCGAAGATGCGCTGTTCTTCCTTCTCTTTTTCCAGCACCGTGAGGGCCAGGGCAAAGGAGGAGATGTGCGAGATGTGCGACACGTACGCCGTGTGCAGGTCGTGGGCGGCACCGTCGAGGTAGAGCAGGCGCATGGGCAGCGCGTGAAACAGTTGCTCCACCACGCGCACGGCGTCGGCGTCGCTGTTAGCGGTGTCGCACAGCACCACCGTTTTGCCCTCAAACAGGCCGTTTATGGCAGCTTCGGGGCCGGAATGCTCGGTACCGGCCATGGGGTGCACGGCCACGAAGCGGCCCCGGTTGGGGTGCTGGGCCACGGCCGTCAGCAGCGCCTGCTTGGTAGAACCTACGTCGATGACGACCTGGTGCGCGGCTACGGCATCGAGCACGGGCGGCAGCACGGCCACCATGGCGTCCATGGGCACAGCCACCACAATTAAATCGGCACGGCGCACGGCGGTGGCCAGGTCGGCTTCTATTTCATCGACCAGGCCCAGCTCCAGGGCGCGGCGGGCGTGAGGCTCGCTGGCTTCCACCCCCACGAGGCGGTGCGCCAGGCCGTGGTGACGCAGGCTGAGCGCCAGCGAGCCACCGATGAGGCCCAGACCGATAATGGTAACGTTCATGTCGTTTGGTGATTTTTACACTAAAAAGAACCGTCATGCTGAGCGTAGCCGAAGCATCTCTACCGCTTCGTTGGATCAGCATTGGTTACTACTGCGGTAAAGATGCTTCGGCAAGCTCAGCATGACGGTTCCTATTGATTTCGAACCCTTTCCAGCGCTTCGCGCAGTACCGTTTCGGGCTGGCAGAGGCTGGCGCGCACATATCCATTCCCATTGCTGCCGAAGATGCCGCCCGGCGTGAGAAACACCCGGGCCTGGGCCAGCACGGCATCGCTCAGGGCGTAGCCATCGGCGAATTCGGCAGGCGTGGCGGCCCAGATAAACAGGCCTACCTGGCCCGGCGCGGGGTCGCAGCCCAGGGCGCGCAGCAACTCCACCACCAGCTCGCGCCGGGCGCGGTAGGTAGCGTTAAGCTCCGTAAACCAGTCGGGTCCCAGTGCCAGGGCCGCTACCGCGGCCTGCTGCACCCCCAGGAACATGCCCGAATCCATGTTGCTTTTGAAACGGAGTACGTCGGCCAGCAAGTCGGCGCGGCCCATGAGCATGCCCACGCGCCAGCCGGCCAGGTTGTGCGATTTGCTCAGCGAGTTCAACTCAAGGGCTACCTCGCGGGCGCCGGGCACGGCCAGCAGGCTGATGGGCGGCGTTTCATTGAGAATAAAGCCGTAGGGATTGTCGTGCACCAGCAGAATTTGGTGCTGCCGGGCAAAGGCCACGAGGCGCGTAAGAAAGGGCAGGTCGGCGGCTGTGCCGGTGGGCATGTGCGGGTAGTTCACCAGCATCAGCTTCACCCGCGAGAGGTCGGTGTGAGCCAGCGCCTCCAAATCGGGCAGCCAGCCCGTGGCGGCCGTGAGGTCGTACTCGCGCGCTTCGGACCCGCATATTTCGGCCACGGCGCGGTAGGTAGGGTAGCCGGGGTTAGGAATCAGCACGGCGTCGCCGGCTTCGAGAAACGTCATGGCTACGTGCATCAAGCCCTCTTTAGAACCCAGCAGCGGCATAATCTCGGTGGCCGGGTCCAGGGTCACATCGTAGTGGCGCTGATAGAAATCCGCCATGGCGCCGCGCAGGGCCGGGGTACCCTGGTAGCCCTGGTAGCCGTGGGCGTTGGGCAGCGCGGCGGTAGCCGTGAGGGCGGCGGTCACGCTGGAGTGAGGCGGCAAATCGGGACTGCCGATGCCGAGGTTAATAATATTGGCCCCGGCGGCGTTGAGGGCGGCCAACTCGCGTAGCTTACGCGAGAAGTAGTATTCGCCGGTGTGGGCCAGGCGGCTGGCAACGGGCACTTGCATTCGAGTTTCTGAAGTAGTCGTCATGATTTTCAAGCCAATTGCGCTGCTATTGAGGCGGCCGGGGTTTCGGTAGGCGCGGTGCTCCACTGCCCGCGGCGGTAGGTGCCCAGCACACGCAGCTCTTCGGTCACGGCAGCCAAATCTGCCAGTAAAGCATCCAGCTGAGGTATTGCCTCAAACTCAACATCGGCGTGGAAGCCGTATTGCCAGGGCTGGCTGGGCCGCGGGCACGACTGCAGCTTGCTCAGGTTGAGGCCGTGCGTGGCCACGCGGGTGAGCACCTGCGCCAGGCTGCCGGGCGCGTGACTGGTGTAGAAATAGAGGGAGGCTTTGTCGGCCTGCGGGTCGGGCTCCACGTCAGTGGTACGCTCCAGCACCAGGAAACGGGTGTAGTTGTGCGGGTCGTCGTGAATGGCGGGCGCCAGGATTTGGAGGCCAAACTGCTCGGCGGCTTGAGCGCCGGCCACCACGGCCACGCCGGCCGTGCGGGTTTCGGCCAGCAGCTGGGCGCTGTGGCCGGTGTCGTCGGTTTCCACCAGCTTCCAGTGCGGGTGCTGGTCCAGAAACTCGCCGCACTGGCGCAGGGCCATGGGGTGCGAGTGCACAGCCTGCACCTGGGCCAACGTAGTGCCGGGCAACGCCAGCAGGTGCTGGTGAATGGGCAAATACACTTCGCCGGTCACCTGCACGGCGTGGCGCTCCAGCAGCAGGTAGTTGGGCAGGATGCTGCCGGCCAGCGAGTTTTCCATGGCCATCAGGCCGGCCCCGGCGGTGCCCTTCACCACGTGGGCCACCACTGCGGCGAAGGTGGCGCAGGGCAACAGCGCGGGCGCGGCCCCAAAATACCGGCGAGCGGCCACTTCGTGAAAACTTCCCTGAAAGCCCTGAATGGAGACGTGCGTGGGCATAACGAGCGTAGGTAAGTGAATGGCAATAAAAAAGGGCCTCCGTTGTGCGGGGCCCTGGTGTTGTTGGCAGCGAGTGGTTAGCTCTGGCAACAGCGGGCCGGCTTCTTCAGATAGAAGGAGTAGTAGCTGTAGGCAAAAGAGACTTGCTGCGAAGCTGCCATGTAGTGAATGGGCAATAAAAAAGCGCCTTCTCGATGAACGAGCGGCGCTGGAGAAGTTTGTTGGATTAACTACAAACGGCGGCTCGTTCTACGCGGCAGCGTAAAAGTAATGATAGCCGAAGAAGCAGCGCGTCTGGAACATGCGGGTGATGAATGAGCTGGCAAGGTAGGCAGGAGTTAGGGAAATACAAATCCACCGGGGTGCACTTACCAGCTCGCTGCTATTCAGCCCAAGATTGCCGAAACATCTCTCCTCCTTCCCTGGAGGCTTTTTCAACGAAGCGGTAAAGATGCTTCAACAGCGTTCAGCATGACTATGAATCGCCTTCTTGGCTTCCCCAGATACGTTCTGATTCAATAACCCCAGGCACAAAAAACAGGTTATCTAGCTTCGCATTCCTCAGTCACTCCTCATGCCCAAGCTGTTTGAACCCCTCGCCCTGCGCGGAATTACCCTAAAAAACCGCATTGCGGTGTCGCCCATGTGCCAGTACAGCAGCGTCGACGGCTTCGCCAGCGACTGGCACCTGGTGCACCTGGGCGGGCGCGCCGTGGGCGGGGCCGGCCTCATCATCAGCGAGGCGGCGGCCGTGTCGCCGGAAGGCCGCATTAGCCCCGACGACCTCGGCATCTGGAAAGACGAGCACCTGCCCATGCTCCAGCGCATCACGGCTTTTCTCACGGCGCAGGGCAGCGTGCCCGGCATTCAGCTGGCGCACGCCGGCCGCAAAGCCAGCACCTACAGCCCCTGGACCGGCGAAGGCGCCGTGCCCGAAAGCGCAGGCGGCTGGCCGGTGGTAGGCCCGAGCGCCGTGGCCTTTGCCGACAATTACCCCCAGCCCACGGCCCTGGACGAGGCCGGCATTCGGAAAGTCATTACTGATTTCCGGGCCGCCGCCGCTCGCTCCCTGGCGGCGGGCTTCCAGGTAGTTGAGCTGCACGCGGCGCACGGGTACCTGCTGCACGAGTTTCTGTCGCCGCTGAGCAACCACCGCACTGATGCGTACGGCGGCTCCTTCGAAAACCGTATTCGCCTGCTGCTGGAGGTAACGGCCGCTACCCGCGAAGTGTGGCCCGAAAACCTGCCGCTCATCGTGCGAATTTCGGCCACCGACTGGACCGAGGGTGGCTGGAACGCCGACGAAGCCGTGCAGCTGGCTTCTATTCTCAAAACCCGCGGCGTCGACCTGATTGACTGTTCCACGGGCGGCAACGTGCCCAAAGCACCCATCCCCGTGGGCCCTGGCTACCAGACAGAATTTGCCGAGCGCATCAGGGAAGAAGCGGGCGTAATGACCGGGGCCGTGGGCCTCATCACCACGCCCGCCGAGGCCGAGGCCATTCTGGCCAACGGCCAGGCCGACCTGGTGCTGCTGGCCCGCGAGTTCCTGCGCGAGCCGTACTTTCCACTGCTGGCGGCGCACGAGCTGGGGGCTGAAATGCCTTGGCCAGCGCAGTACGAGCGGGGCAAGCCGCGGGTGCAGGCCGCCGCCGGGCAGCGGTAGAATCAAGAGAAAGGTTGTGTTGATAAAAGGCCGTTATCCTGATAAAGAAATGTCATGCTGAGCTTGTCGAATCATCTCGCGTGCAGTCTACTAATCCTTTTTCAACGACTGGTTCACTACCACACGCGAGATGCTTCGACAAGCTCAGCATGACGTTTTTATTTTGCTCATTTTACGCCAAGCTTCGCACCCACTTGGCCGTCACCAGCAGCTGGCCCAGGTGCCTCGTGGTGTGCTCAGCCGCGTGCGTGAGGATGCCGATAACGGTGGACGGGACCTGCGCCCGTCCCACCCCGCGCATTTCAGCCAGGCTACTTTCGGCAGTGATGCTCAGCTGCAGTAGCGCCGCGTCCACTTCCTGATTAAACCGCTGAACCAAGCGTATCACCGCATCCGGGGAGATGGGCAGCGGCGGGGTTTCGGCGTTGAAATCGGCGAATTGGCTTTCTGACAAAGGCTCGGCACGGGCGTAGGTCAGCAGGCGGTTGAGCACGCCGGCCAAGTGCTGCAGGTGGAAGCCAACGGACGCCACGCCGGCCGGCCGCTCATTGAGCAGCTCGGGCGGGAAATCAGCCAACGCGGCGTTCAGCTCTTCGCGGGCCTGCAGCAGGGCGTGGGCCACGGGCTGAAGCAGCGGCGGCACGTTGGGCAAGGGGCCGCGCAGCCACACTTCCAGGGGTTGAGGGGTGGACATGTTGGGGTAGTGCAGTGATAATGATTAACCAAAAAACCTCAGGCCGTCCGGCTGAGCGCGACCGAAGCCGGACGGCCGGTTTTCCTCGTACCGGGCCTTACTTTTGTACTTATGTCTGGTATTAACGATGCGCTGCGCGCCGCTGCCGACCAGTTCGGCACCCCCCTTTACGTTTATAATTCCGCGACCATCACCGGTCAGTACGAAAAACTTGTAAAAGCTTTTTCGGGGCATAAAACGCGCTTTTTCTACGCCTGCAAGGCGCTGAGCAACGTGAGCATCCTGCGGCACATTCACAGCCTGGGCTCGGGGCTCGACTGCGTGAGCATCAATGAAGTGCGGCTGGGCCTGCACGCAGGCTTTGCACCCGGCGATATTCTGTTTACGCCCAACAGCGTGACGTTTGAGGAATTAATAGAGGCCAAGGACCTGGGCGTCAACCTCAACATCGACAACATCTCGCTGCTGGAGCGGTTCGGGGCCACGTTTGGCGGCTCCTACCCGGTGTGCGTGCGCCTGAACCCGCACATTGAGGCGGGCGGCAACTATAAGATTCAGACCGGCCACATCGACAGCAAGTTTGGCATCAGCATTCACCAGCTGCGCCACCTGGAGCGCGTGGTGAAGGGCACCGGCCTGCACGTGAAGGGCCTGCACATGCACACCGGCTCCGAAATAAAGGACGTGGGCGTGTTCATGCGCGCGCTGGAAATCCTGTTCGATGCCGCCGGCCGCTTCCCCGAGCTGGACTTCCTGGACCTGGGCTCGGGCTTTAAAGTACCCTACAAGCCTGGCGATGCCGAAACCGACGTCGACGCCCTGGGCGTGCAGGTGGCGGCGGCCTTCAAAACCTTCGAGAAAGAATACGGCCGGCCGCTGGAGTGCTGGTTCGAGCCCGGCAAGTACCTGGTGAGCGAGTCCGGCTACCTGCTGGTGAACGTGGCCGTGGTGAAGCAAACCACCGCCACCGTGTTTGCGGGCGTGAACTCCGGCTTCAACCACCTCATCCGGCCCATGTTCTACGACAGCTACCACCACATCAGCAACCTGACCAACCCCAAGGGCACCGGGCGGCTTTATACCGTGGTGGGCAACATCTGCGAGACCGACACCTTTGCCTGGGACCGGCTGCTGCCCGATATCCGCGAAAACGACCTGCTGGCCTTTCACAACGCCGGCGCCTACGGCTTCGAGATGAGCAGCAGCTTCAACTCGCGCACCCGCCCCGCCGAGGTGCTGCTCGAAGGCGGGCAGTTGCGCCTCATCCGCCGCCGCCAGACGTTTGAGGACCTGCTGGCCGGTCAGGTAGACGCCGAGGTAGTAGTGCAGGCGTAAGGAACCGTTGCCCCTGCCAGGCACGGCAGCAGCCCTTGGTGCGGCTGCGCTACTGCTGCGCAAGCCACGCCACGGCCGCGTCTTCGGCTTCGAAGGTGCGGTAGGTGTGAGCCAGGGTGCGGGTGGCCATCACCAGCTGGTTCATGGCCAGGCGGGCGAATACGTTGTGGGCCACCAGCACGGCGCCGTAGCGGTAGCCGCTTTCGCGCACGGCGCGGGGCAGCCATTCGTTGGTCATCCAGTCCTGCTCGGTGGGGCTGAAAGGGGCCATGCTGCGTTGGTCCACCAGTATTTTGTCCCACTGCCGCCGGCTCAGGGCCTGCGCCAGGTGCGTGAGCAAGGCCCGAAACTGCAGAATTTCGCGCACCCCGGCGCGGTATTCCAGCCGCAGGAAGCCACCGTGCTCTTCCCAAATGCGGCCGGAACTGTTTTCGAAATAAAGGGAACGATTGAACTGCTGCATCAACAAACCAAAAACTCAGGTAAAGCTACTGTCCCATACCGGCACAGGTTTGCAGGCCACAACTCAAAAGCAGCAGCTGCGGTTAAGTTTCGGGCAGCTTTTTTTTAGTACTGGCCTTTCCACGTGCCAAACGCACCGCGCCGGTAGTCGGCGTAGGCCTGCTGGGTTTCGGCTTCGCTGTTGTCCTTGTGCAGGATGTCGCCTTCCAGAATAAAGGGCACGGTTTCGAAACCGCGGCGCGGGTGCGGGCCGAAGGGCTGGCCGTTGTGGTGGGGCCGGTACACGTGGCCCGTGGCGGTTGAGAAACAGAAACGGGTCCACGTACTCAATGGATTCCGTGGGCAGAGCCCGGTAAGTGACGAGGTCGGCAATGGGCGCACTCACGGCGCGGTGCTGCTTAATGGTGCGCATTTGAGTAACGGGAATTGGGGTTGTCAATAAAACCAAAACGCCATAAAACCAGAACATCATGCCGGCAAGCAGAACGTCATGCTGAGCGCAGCCGAGGCATCTCTTACTACTGGACTAAATACAGGTACTTTTGTATTCGGTATTCTTCCAATTCACGAGCCTGTCTTCATGCAACTCTTTTACAAGGCGTTATCACTGCTCACTGTATTTCTCGTGGCCTGCGCTGCGGCGGGAGCCCAGCAAATCACGCCCATTGGCATTATTCAGGGTTCCGGGGCCCTGGCCACGTCGGGCACCTTCACGGTTGAGGGCATCGTCACGGGCGTGTACGCGGGCTTGAACCCGGCCGGTTTCTACGTGCAGAACGACGCTGCCGGGGCCGACGGCGACGCCGCGACTTCCGATGCGCTTTTCGTGGTGCAAACCGCCCCTTCGGTGGTGGTAGGCAACCGGGTGCGCATCACGGGGGCGGTGCAGGAAATTGCCTCCACGCCGTCGTTCAACCAGGCCGTGCTCACGGGCCCTGCCATCACGGTGGTGTCGGCGGGCAATGCGCTGCCCGCGTTTTCCATCATCAGCAACGCCACGTATTCCAACGCCACGGCCGAGCCTTTTGAAGGCATGCTGGTGGAGTTTTCGGCCCCCGTCACGGTTACGGACGTGGCCGCGCTCAAGTCGCGCGGCGAGCTGAACATTTCCCCGCAGGGCCTGGTGTACCAGCCCACCCAATTTGTGGACCCCAACGACGACCCAGCCAGCGGCACCACCAGCGCCGGCGCCACCAACGTAGCCGCCGTGACGGCCTATCAGGCTGCCAACGCGAGCCGAATTCTGCTCCTCGACGACGGCCGCGCCACCGTCAACCCCCTGCCCATCCCCTACCTCGACGCCACCACCCAAACCGTGCGGATAGGCAGTACGGTGGGCCGCCTGCGCGGCATTCTGGGCTACGGCAACAGCCGGTGGCGCGTGCAGCCCCTGGCCGGCGCCGATGCGCCCGTGGTGACGGTGCTGCGCCCCGCGGTGCCCACTTTTAGTGCCATTGATGTGAAAGTGGCCAGCTTCAACGTGCTCAACTACTTCAACGGCGACGCGCAGGCGGCGGCTTTCCCACGGCGCGCGGAGCCAAAACGCTGGTGGAATTTAACCGCCAGCGCAGCAAAATCATTGCCGCCCTCGTGCAGATGAACGCCGACGTGGTGGGTTTGATTGAGATTGAAAACGACGGCACCGGCGCCACTTCCGCCATTCAGGACCTGGTGAACGGCCTCAACCAAGCCGTGGGCGCCACCACCTACGCCTTTGTGGAAGACGGCGCTCTGCGCCAGCCCAACAACACCGACCTGATTCGCTGCACCATCCTCTACAAGCCGGCAGCTGTGAAGCTCTACGGCAACGTGCTGCTGGACACTTCTATTGGCATTTTTGAGCGCCCGCCCGTGGCCCAGCTTTTCATCACCACCCGCACCACCCAGCCCGCCGACACCTTTGCGCTGGTCGTGAACCACTTCAAGTCGAAAGCCAGCGGCAGCGGCCTCAACGCCGACCAGGGCGACGGCCAGGGCGCCTCCAACCTGCGCCGCCGGGGCCAGGCCCACGGCCTTATTGACTTCATTGATAAAACGGTGAAGCCCGCCGGCACGCGCTACGTGGTGAGCGTGGGCGACTACAACGCCAACTACGAGGAAGACCCCATGGACATTCTGCGCGCCGCCGGCTTAGTGGTGGGCAGCCTGGCCAGCAGCATATCCTACGTATTCAGCGGCCTGAGCGGGGCCCTCGACCACGCCGTGCTCACGCCCAACCTGGTGGGCCGCGCGGCGGTGGCCAAGTGGAACATCAACGCCTTCGAGCCGGAATTCCTGGAATACAGCGTGGCCGGCGCGGCCACCGTGGTCGACAGCCCGTTCCGCTCCTCCGACCACGACCCCATCCTCATCGGGCTGAATTTCCGGGGCGTGGTAACGGCTGCCGGGCAACCGAAGAACGAGGCCGGCGGGCAGCTGCAGGTATTCCCCAATCCTGCCCCGGCCGCCTTCAATATCCGCATCGTGGGCCTGCCCAAAACCGAGCGCCTGACGCTGGAGGTAGTGTCGGCTCTGGGTCAGCGAGTCCTCGCCCTTCAGGGCACCGCCGAAACCCTGCCAGCTAACATCAGCCGCCAGACGGCCCGGCTGGCGCCGGGCATCTACCTGCTGCGCCTCAGCGGCGCCGGCATCAGCCAAACCCAGCGCGTGGAGAAGCTATAGGGGCAGCCGAAACTTCACCCCGCACACCCCTTCCATAGGCCAGCTCGCCGTTAATTTGCGGCTTGCTCTGCTCGCTTATGAAACCCCGTCGCAAACCCAGCATCGCCCGCAAACCTGATTACTTCCCGGCCGAGAACGTGGCGGAAAACTGGGATGCCCGCCTCCTGCTGCCCCATGCCGAGTTCGACGAATACCGCTTCGTGAACTGCGATTTCAGCGGCGCTGCAAAACGTTGCGTTTGACGACTGCAAGCTGCTGGGCCTGCAGTTCACGGCGTGCCGCGACATGATGTTCGGGGTACATTTCGACAACTGCCAGATGCGCTACGCCTCGTTTGCGGGCCGCAAGATGCCGGCTACCCGCTTCGTGCGCTGCATCCTCGACGAAGCCGATTTGGTGGATACCGACTTGTCGAACGCCGTTTTTCAGGATTGTTCCCTGGCCGGGGCCGTGTTCCAGAACACCGTGCTGGTGGGCGCCGATTTCACCTCGGCCACCGGCTTCACCCTCGACCCCGAGACCAACCAGCTACTCAACGCCCGCTTCACCCTGCACGGCCTGCTGGGCGTGGTGGCCAAGTACGGGCTGGTGGTAGAATAAGCGCGGCGCGCCGGACCCCACGGCCGAAACCTCCGCCAGCAGCACGATAAGTGCCACCGTAGCCTCCGGGCCACTATTTTCCATTGCAGCGGGCGGCTATTCCTGTTCGGCTAGTAGATTGCGGATGAATTCCCATCTACGCCCGAAAGGGGCAGCCTTGCCACGAGGCCGCCCGCCAGCTTTCGGCACCTTGTCAGCATGCACGGCCGGAGCGCCGGTGGGCCCAGCAGCCCATCCTTTCCGGTAGTGCCAGGGCCCGCCCCGCTCCTACCGGGACGCGGGCATTCTTTCACCTCGCTACAATTTCAAGATGGCCAATCGCCGTGCTTCCATAACCGACCTGGCCAAGACGCTGGGGCTTTCGCCGTCCACCATTTCGCGGGCTCTGAGCGACCACGACGACGTGAGCGAGGCCACCAAGGCCCGCGTCCGCCAGCTGGCCGAAGAGCTGCACTACCAGCCCAACCAGCTGGCCGCCGCCCTGCGCCGGGGCCGCAGCAACATCCTGGGCGTGCTGGTGCCGCACATCACGGGGCACTTTTTCCCGCAGGTGGTGCACGGCATCGCCACCGAGGCCGCCAAGCTGGGCTTCAACGTGATGATTTGCCAGTCGAACGAAGACGCCCTCCAGGAGCAGAAAAACATCGACCTGCTGATGAACTCCCAGGTCGAAGGCATTTTGGTCTCTCTGGCAAATACCACCCAAAGCTTCGGCCACTTCGAAGCCGTGCGCCAGCAGAACATCCCGCTGGTGTTTTTCGACCGCGTGGTGGAAGATTTCAGCGGCAGCAACGTGAGCGCCGTGGTGGTAGACGACTACCAAGGCGCCTACCAGGTGGTGACGCACCTCATTGAGCAGGGCTGCACGCGCATTGCCCATTTCACGGGCCCGCTGCACCTGAGCATTCACAAAAATCGCCACCAGGGCTACCGCGACGCCCTCCTGGCCCACGGCCTGCCACTGGACGAAGAACTCATTATGTTCTGCGAGATGAACCAGAAGGGCGGCACCCAGGCCATGCGCCACCTCCTGAAACTGCCCCAGCGCCCAAACGGCGTGTTTTCGAGCAACGACCTGGCCGCCATCGGGGCCATTCAGGCGGTGAAAAGCCAGCGGCTGCGCGTGCCCCAGGACGTGGCCATTGTGGGCTTCAGCAATGAAATGTTTACCACGCTCACCGAGCCCATGCTGAGCAGCGTGGACCAGCGCTGCGAACAAATGGGCAAAACGGCGGTGCAGCTCCTGCAAAAAATGCTTAAAAGCGGCCCCGACCGCGTGGGTCCGCCCAAGCCCATTGTGCTCAAGCCCAAGCTGCTGGTGCGCGAGTCATCGCAGCGCAAATAGGTACGGAGCCTTTTTTGGGGGTCGTGGCCGTGGGAAGCCATGCGCCCCACTCGCCCAGCTGCTCAATCCCGCCTCCTGCAAATCAAGACGGCATGCCGGGCATGTCGAAGGCTCTCTCCTGCGCCTCCTGTCTGCGCCACTTGTCATCCTGAGCATTCTGCGATTAAAGCAGCCCCGAAGAACCTTCTCACCCTGAAACGATTTGTTCGCTGGTGAAAGGATGCTTCCTTCGTCAGCATGACAAGAGGCATGGCTCCTTAAGTGGGCAGGTGGCCGGGCTCCCACAGCCGCTTAATAATATTACTACAGCCGCTCCCGCAATTCGCTAAGCTGGGCGATACGCTCCGGAGCCTCGGCCGCCGTGAGCTGGCCGAAGCCGTAGCTGGCAAACATGAATGGCACCCAGGCTGGCGGCCGGGTCGCCGGGCGTGTGGCCCACGTACACAGGAACCCGCAGGCCATAACGGGACCACCACCTCGCGGATGTTCTCGGCTATGGTCAGCTTTTTGGTCCCGAAACAGTGAGCAAAACCAAGCAGCACGTAGTTGACGGTGAGTGATGAGTAGTTAATTCTGGCTGTTGCGCAGCGTACGGCTGGCGCACGACGGCTGGCACGCACCACTTACCATTAACCCCTAAACCCTTATTCGTACAAATCCTGCGGGTCGGCCGCGGCCAGTTCTACTAAGAACTGCCCGATGTTGGTGGTCGCGGCCTCCAGAAACGCGGCGCCTTTTTCGGCAGTGGCCTCGGTGGGGTCGCCCACGCCGGTGTCGGCCGTCACCTTGCTCCATTCGCGCTGGGCCCAGGCCCAGCCCTGCCGCAGGGCCGCGATGCGGAACTGCTTGGCCGCCCCATCGCCGGCGTCGGCCAGGGGGCTTACCAGGTCGGGGGCAATGTGCAGCATGGCGCTTGTTTCCAGGGCGTCGGCGTGGTCGCCGGGCGCCGTGAAGTACTGGCTGCGGTCGGCCGCCTTAAACCAGTTGAGCGTGCTGAGAAACACCGTGGGAAACTCGGCCTGCAGCTCGCGCAGGATTTGCCGGAAGTCGTTGCCGCCGTGGCCGTTCAGAATCACCAGCTTGGGAATGCCCTGGCGCGCCAGCACCTGCACCAGGTCGCGCACGATGGCCAGCTGCGTGCTGGGATTCAAATTCATGTCCAGGGTAATGTCGAGCTGGCCGGTATTTACGCCGAAGGGGATATTGGGCAGCACCACTACTTTGGCGCCCTGCTCCCAGGCTTTGCGGGCGGCTTCGGCGGCCACGTAGTCGTTCTGGATGTTGTCGGTGGCGTAGGGCAGGTGGTAGTTGTGCGCCTCGGTGGCGCCCCAGGGCAGCACCACCACCTGGTAGTGGGCCTCGCGCACGGTGTGCCAGGTGGTTTCGGCCAAGATGTAGGGACGCGGCGCCATAGCAGGTTTCAAGAAAAAGCGACGAAGTGTGACCGGCGCGCGAGCGGCCGGGGATTAATTTTCCGGCCAAGCCGCCGGCAGCGCGTCCCGTTCGAGCAGCACAATGGGCTGGTCGTGGTAGGTGGTGCGGGCGTATTCGCGGTAGCCGAACCTGGCAGCTACTTTCATAGAGGGCGCATTGTCGGGGTGGATGATGCAGACCGTGCGTACGAGACCAAAATGCGCGTGGCCCCAGGCTAGTACGGCGGCCACGGCTTCGCTGGCAAAGCCTTGGCCGTGCACGGCGGGGTCCAGCACCCACCCGATTTCGGGCGTGTCGCCCAGCGGCGGGCTCAACTCGCGCTTGAGGCTTAGGAAGCCTACGGCGCCGATAAACCGGCCGCTGGCCTTCTCCTCCACGGCCCAGAAGCCGTACCCCATCACCACCCAGTGGCCCGCGCTGCGCAGCAGCAGCTTCCACACTTCTTCGGCAGGCATGGCCTCGGGGCCGAAATAGCGGTGGTAAGCGGGCGTGCGGCTCAGGGCAAACCAAGGCTCGAAGTCGTCGGCGCGAAAGCCGCGTAGCACCAGGCGGCTGGTGTCCAGCACGGGCACCGCAGGCAAGGCGACAGAGGTTGAGTTCATAAGCAAGAGAAAAGAATCCGGCGATAGCGCCCCGGGCTATGCCGGCAAGGCAAAATTCGGGGTTTGCACGATGCCCGGCCTATTGACAACCAAGATGAGCATGGCGCCGACTAAGAGGCCGAAAGATAGAGCGAAGTGCTACGACTGCTCAGAACCGAAGCAGCGTTACCGCAATACCGAAATTATTTTCAGGGCTGTGTACCTCCCTTTTTCCACTCAGGAATTGTGTTAAGCCCTACCCAAAAGGCAGGGCTAAGGCTCTACCACGACCCGCTGTTGTCGTCGTCACCATCGAAGCCACCACCGCCGGAATCGCCGGAATTGGGGTCGTCGTAGGAAGAGTTGTCATCGGCCGAGAAGTAGTCGCCCGAGTTGTTGGCCGTGTCTTCCGCAGAGAAATAATCGGGGGCGGTATTTCCGGCGTCCCCGCCGTCGCGCGACGAAAAGTAACCGTTGGCGGCACCTGTGCCCGCGGCGCCCGAACCGGCACCACCCAGGCCGGCTGCCGTGCCAGGGCCCGGGTTGCCGGTATTGCCTTCGTTGCCCAGGCTGTTGCTACCGGTGTCGTGGCCCGAGGCCATGCGGTTGCCAAGGTAGGCGCCCGCGGCGGCGGCGGCGCCAGTGGCCAGCATGCCGCCCATGCCCATGCCGCCGCCACCCATCATGCCGCCCTGGTTTGGGTTGTTGTAATTGTTGTTGCCCTGGCCCGGGCCGCCCGAGGGGCCGTTGGGCCGGTTGGGCAGGAAGTTGGGGGTAGCATTGGGATTATTGGATTCGCGCCGGTTGGGCAGGAAGTCAGGGGCAGCACTACCAGGCGCGCTGTTGGATGGTCCCGCCGGGGCGGCGCTGCGCCGCCGGAACATGCGCACCAGAAACCACAGCACGCCGCCCACGGCCAGTGCCCCAATCAACAGCGTTCCCATGCCCGGCCCCGTCGATTCGGGCTCGGCAGGAGACGACAGCATTGGGTCGTAGGGTGTACTGGCAACCGGCGTTTCAGCCGCGCCCGATGGGTTGGCGCCGGTAGCATCAGTGCCTGTCGCAGCGCCCAGTGCGTCCGTAGAAGAAGGTGTGGCCAACTGGGCCGCCTGTGGGGCTGATGACGGGTTGGCCGTAGCCATCAGGGTATTGAGACCGGCACGCAGCCCCGCAAAGTAGTTGCCCTGCTTGAAGCCGGGCGTCATTTCGGCGATGACACGGCTGGTCACGGCCGGGGTAATGGTGCCGGCCAGCCCGCTGCCGGGCTGAATGGTCACTTGGCGCTCCTGGCCGCTGAGCAGCACCACCACGCCGTTGTTTTTGTCGCGCTGGCCCACGCCCCAGGCCGTGCCCAGGGCCCGGCCGTAGTCGGCCACGCTGCGCCCGCCCAGGGAGGGCACGGTCACCACTACTATTTGGGTGCCGGTGTTGTCGGCGTAGCGCCGCAGGCCGCTTTCCAGCTTTTTGGCATCGGCCGGCTCCATCAGCCCGGCCTGGTCATTCACAAATTTGAAGGGATTCGGCCGGGGCGGCAACCCCTCGGCGCCGGATTGCGCGGCCACGGGGCCCGCGAAGACCGCCGAGACCAGCAACAGCAAAAGAAACAAGAGACGAGGCATGGCGAAGGGGGCTTGGGTGGAAGGAAAGGGCTTTTTGCCTTCTACGTCGCCCGCGCCCGCTTAGCTGCGGTGGCGGCTTGTTTCCCCTTTTCGGGCCTGCGGCTGGGTGGGCCCGGGCCGCTGCTCCCGCTATGCGCCGGCTGCTCCCAGTGCCGCATCGGCCGCCGGCACCACCGCGCGCTCAAAGCGTAGCCGGCCATCAGGGGTGGTGCCCTCCGGCTCAAACCCGTTGCCGGCCAGCACGTGCTGCGCGGGCAGGTCGGCAGCGGTGGTGTGGGCCACCAGCTGCAGCACCATGCCGGTAGCGGCCGCCTGCTGCAACAGGCCCGCCACCAGCTCCGTGCCCAGGCCCTGGCCGCGCCACCCGGCGGCCACGGAAAACTCAATTTCGGCCAGCCCCGCCGCATCGGGCGGGCCCATGAAGCCACCGGCCCCGATGAGGGTGCGCGGCACGTCGCCTTCCGCTTTGCGCAGAGCATACCAGCCGTACCAGCCGGCGGCGGTGCGCCCCCCGGCCGTGAGCTGCTCCAAGAAATAGGTCATGGCCTCGCGGTTGTGGTGGCCGGGTGGCCAGTCGGCGGGCAGGGCGGCGCCCAGCAGCACCGGAAAGTACTGGGGCTTGTGCAGCTCAGCCGTGAGCAGGGCGCGGCTGGCCGCCAGCAGCAGCAGGCGGGGGGTGTGGGTGATTAAAGGAATCATACTTAAAAAGGACTATGGCCCACGTGGCAACCGGCCGGGCCTGGGCGCCGGGACGCGGCGAAGCCAGCGCCACGCCACCCGAAAGCCCAATAATCTACCTGATACCGCCAGCCAAAGCAAAAAGTTGAATTCCGACAGTAACTGCCTGATTTTTTGGAGAGGTCCAGTGTATCTTTATTTGCTCACCCGATTTGCTCACTCGCACCCGTTGGTCCCCGTACATGCCTGTTGCGCTTCTGCTGTACTCGACCTGCATTACGACGACGAAAACGCCTGGCTTTACCTGGACTGGAAAGGCCCGCAGGAGTTGGAGTTGGTGCAGGCTGCTTGCCAGGACGTGCTGGCCTTTATCAAGCAAACCGGGGCCCGGAAGGCGCTGAACGACAACACCCACATCACGGAAACCAGCTGGGACCTGGCGCGGTGGGTAGGCTACGATTTTATTCCGCAAGTGGCCGCCGCCGGGCTGGAGTACATCGCCTGGGTGTGCAGCCCGCTGCTCAGTTGCCGGACCAATCTGGGCCTCATGTCTTCTTTCAGCGACCAAAAGCCCCAGGTGGCTGTTTTCGATGAAATAGCGGCCGCTTACGGGTGGCTGAACAGCGTGCATGCTTCCGGCCCGGCCCGGGCCACTTCCCCGAGCGGCACCTAGCAGGCACGGCTTGCCGCGGGGCGGCACTCTTCCTTTACTGGTGCCGGCCACCGGTTATTTCACTGCTCTAAATTGGGTATAAACCAGTAGGATAATGTGCCCGCAGGCGCCCGCCCGCCCAGTGCCAGCGGCGCCTGCGCCTCCCTGCCGCCGCTGCCGCCCGCGAGAGTCCGATTGCGGACCCTATATTTATTTCGATTCTCACTTTTCTACTGTTTCTGATGCGCTGCAAGCTCGTCCTCTCCGCTCTTTCTTTTCTGGCTGCGGCCCAGGTCAGCGCCACTCCCATTGGCACCATTCAAGGCACTGGCAATGAGGCCAAAGCCGGCACCCACACCATTGAAGCGGTGGTAACGGGCGTGTACAAAGGCCTGAACCCGGCCGGCTTCTACGTGCAGGACGAGACGGCCACGGCCGACGGCAACCCCGCCACTTCCGACGCCATTTTTGTGGTGCAAAAAGACCCCACGGTGGCTGTGGGCGACAAAGTGCGCATCACCGGCACGGTGCGGGAAGATGCCGGCGCGCCGTCCTTCACCCAGGCCGTGCTGCTGGAGCCGGCGATAACCGTACTCACCAGTGGCAATGCGCTGCCGGCGTTTGTCATGCTCCAAAACGGCTCGTTTTCGGTTCGGGACGCGGAGCGGTACGAGGGCATGCTGGTGCAGTTTGTGGCGCCGCTCACCGTCACCGACAACTACAGCCTCAAGCTGCGCGGCGAGCTCACGCTCTCGGCTGAAGGCGTAACCTACCAGCCCACGCAGTTCATCGACCCCAACGACGACCCCGCCACCGGCACCAGCAGCACCGGCACCCGCAACCTGGCCGCCGTGAATGCCTACCAGGCCGCCAACGACAGCCGCAGCCTGATTCTCGACGATGGCAGCTCGGCCTCCAACCCGACGCCCATTCCCTACCTCGACCCCAAATCGGGCACGGTGCGTGTGGGCAGCACCATCAGCAACCTGCGCGGCATCATGGGCTACGGCTTTGGCAAGTGGCGCCTGCAGCCGCTGGCCGGTGCCCAGGCACCCACCGTGCGCACGGTGCGCCCGCTGGCGCCGCCCGCGTTCGGGCCGCTCGATTTGAAGCTGGCCAGCTTCAACGTGCTCAATTACTTCAACGGCGACGGCGAGGGCGGCGGCTTTCCCACGGCGCGCGGGGCCAAAACCCCGGCCGACTTCATGCGCCAGCGCACCAAAATCATTGCCGCGCTTCGCCAGATGAACGCCGACGTGGTGGGCCTCACCGAAATTGAAAACGACGGCAACGGTTCTACGTCGGCCATTCAGGACCTGGTGAACGGCCTGAACCAGGCGATGGGCGCCAACACCTACGTGTTTGTGAACGACGGCGACGCCAACAAGCAGCCCAACAACACCGACCTGATTCACAACGCCATCATCTACAAGCCCGCGGCCGTGGCCCCGCTGGGCCCGGCCCTGATTGCCACCGTGCCGGGCGTGTTTGAGCGCCCGCCCCTGGCGCAGGTGTTCGTGACCAAGCGCAAGGCCCGGGCCGACACGCTGGGCTTTGTGGTGAACCACTTCAAGAGCAAGGGCAGCGGCAGCGGGGCCGATGCCGACCAGAACGACGGGCAGGGCGGCTCCAACGCCCGCCGCAAGGCCCAGGCCACGGCGCTGGTGGCGTTCATCAATCAGGCCGTGATACCGGCCGGGGCCGCGCGGGTGGTGAGCGCCGGCGACTACAACGCCAACTACGAAGAAGACCCCATCGACATCATGCGGGCCGCCGGGCTGGTGCCCGCCACGCCGCCCACCAGCGCTTCCTACGTGTTCAAGGGCCTCACCGGCTCCCTCGACCACGCCGTGATTACATCCAACCTGGTGGGGTTTCTTGATGTGCAGAAGTGGCACATCAACTCGGCCGAGCCCGTGATGCTGGAGTACGACCAGGCCGGCGCGGCCACCGACGTCAGTACCCCCTTCCGCAGCTCCGACCACGACCCCGTGCTCATTGGGGTCAACTTCGCGGGCATCCGCAACGCGGCCTCGGCCCGGGGCACCACGCGCCTGTTTGTGTACCCCAGCCCCGCCGCCGGCCCCGTGGCCTTTAGCCTGGCCAAGATACCGGCCAGTGCCGGCCGCCTCACCCTGGATTTTTCGCTGCCCCAAGGCACCCGGCTGCTCTCGCTGCAGGGCTCGCCCGGTATGCTTCAGGCCGAGCTTGACCGCTACACCACCCACCTGGCGCCGGGCATCTACCTGCTGAAGCTGCGCGGCCAGGGCTTTCAGCAAACCCAGCGTGTAATGAAGGAGTAGCGAATGCCCAGCATAGGCGCGGCTTATTCCGCGGTGGTTTCTTTCTCGGTAGTTTCTTTCTCGGTGTCTTCTTTCTCCGTGGCTTCGGTAATCTCCGCCGCGGTTTTGCGGCCGTGGCGGCGGTCCAGCCAGTTCATCACGGGCGTGGCCATAATGCCGTGCAGCGTGATGGACAGCAGCATGCTGAAGGCCAGCACGGCCCACACCTGCCGGGCCTGCGGAAACTCGGCCTTGCCCAGCGCAAAGGCAACGTAGAAAATGGAGCCAATGCCCCGAATGCCAAAAAACGAGATAACTGCCCGCTCGGCCAGGCTCACCCGCTTCGAGCCCAGCAGGGACAGCATGCCGCCCAGGGGGCGCAGCACCAGCACCAGCAACAGGCCCATTGCCGCGCCCTCCCAGGTGAGGGCGCTCAGCAGGCCATCGGCCATGGCCGCGCCCAGCATCAGCAGGATAACCACGATGAACAGGCGCTCCATCTGGTCGGTGAAGGCGTGCATCTGCCGGTGGTACTCGTGCCGGCGCTCGCGGCCGCGCAGGGTGATGGCGGCAATGAAAACGGCCAGAAACCCGTAGCCGTGCAGCAGCTCCGTGACGGCGTAGGACGTGAGCGTGACCGCCAGCGCCACAAAGCCGTAGCCCTCCGTTTTGATGCTGACCCGTTTGGGCAGGCTGAAAATGAGGTAGGCCAGGAACTTGCCCGACAGCCAGCCCATGAGCACGCCCGCCCCCACGCGGTAGCCCACGTCCATCACCAGCCAGTCCACCAGCCGTTCCGACAGGGGCATGGCGGCGGGCAGCAGCGCCAGGGCCAGGTACACAAAGGGAAAGGCCAGGCCATCGTTCAACCCGGCTTCACCCGTCAAAGCAAAGCGCACGTTGTCTTCGCGGCCTTCGCCGGGGTCGCCCACCTGCACGTCGCCGGCCAGCACGGGGTCGGTGGGGGCCAGGGCCGCGGCCAGCAGCAGCGCCGAAGCCGGGGCCAGCCCCACCAGCCAGTGGCCCGCCAGCGCCAGTCCGGCAATGGTGAGCACCATGAGCAGCAGCACCAGCACCAGCGGCGTGCGCCAAGCCCGCAACGAAAACGGCCGGTCAATCTTCAGGCCCGTGCCCGTGAGGGCCACAATCACGCACAGCTCCGACAGGTGCGTCACCAGCGGGATGTGCGCCTGCGGGTCGGCCAGGGGCAGGTGCAGCGGCAGGCTGTACACCCCCAGCCCCAGCAGAATGTAGAGGATGGGGTACGAAAGCGGGTATTTTTCCAGCAGCGACGGCAGCCAGGCCACGCCTAGAATGGCCACGCCGAGCAGCAGCAGCGCGATGGTGTAGAAAGGCATTGGCAAAAAAACGCCCGCCGCCGCGTCCCGCACCGTTGCGGGGCCATGGCAGCCGGCCAAGGTAATGCGTCAGCTATACGTCATTATCAGCAAGAGGGCCGGCCAAAGCCATTGCGCACAGTTGCCCGCCTGGTATTGCTCCTGCCCGGCTCCAAGCGCCACCCGGCCGTTCCCGGCACCCCAGCAGCTAACCGAAACCAGAAGTATCTGAGGCCTACTGAATCCCTGCTCTCCCGCATCACCACCAACCCGCGCCAGTACGGCGGCTGGCCCTGCATTCGCGCCATACGCATCCGCGTGGCCGACGTGCTCCAGCTATTCGCCGCCGGCCTCACCGCCGGGCAGATTCTGGCCGAGATGCCCGACCTCGAAGCCCTCGACCGGCAAGCCGCCCTGCAATACGCCGCCTAAGCAACTATTGCCGCGAGGGTAGCTGTCCCTTTTCGTTCAGGACCGTGGCAGGTGGCACCGTCCCGGTTTCTATCAGGTGCGCTAGAAACTCCTGTTTCGTCACTGCTTGCCGTGGTGCTTTGCCGGCGGCAATTTCTTCGTCGGTCAGGCCGCTGGTTTCGAATATGCGCCCCATCTTCTTGAGCAGGGATGCCGCGTAGGCCTGACAAGCCGCAAAGTCCTCCGCTTCCAGGTCGGGATAATCGGCCAGGATTTCCGTCTCACTCATGCCGGAAGCCAGATACTCCAGCACCACCCACACCGGTTAACGCAAGCCCCGCACCACCGGCTGCCCGTGGCAGATGTTCGGGTCGAGAGTAATGCGCGGATGCGCCGCTGAAGCAGCCGTTTCCATGTGGCTAAGTTACGAAAGCGCCGCCCCGACCCCACGACCCCACGGCCACGCCCACCCCATCCGCCGCCACCGGGGGCGGCAGCGGCGAACCGAAACCCGAAGTATCTTAGCCGTATGGAATCCTTGCAGCATCGCATCACCACCAACCCGCGCCAGTGCGGCGGCCGGCCATGCATTCGCGGCATGCGAATCCGCGTGGTCGACGTACTACAGCTATTCGCCGCCGGCCTCACCGCCGAGCAGATTCTAGCTGAGATGCCCGACCTCGAAGCGGCCGACTTGCAAGCCGCCCTGCAATATGCCGCCCGCCAGCTCGACTACCCGCGCCTGGCCGCATGACCATCTGGATTGACGCGCACCTCTCGCCCCTCATCGCGGCGTGGATAAAATGGAAATTCCCCGTTGAGGCCGTAGCCCTCCGCACACTGGGCCTGTGCGATGCCGAGGACGAAGAAATATTCCGGGCCGCCAAAGCCGCCGGGGCCGTCGTGCTCACCAAAGACGCCGACTTCCGGCACCTGCTCGACCGTTTCGGCCCGCCGCCCCAGGTTATCTGGCTTACCTGCGGCAACACCTCCAACGAGCGGCTGCAAGAAGTGCTACTCGCTACCCTGCCTGCCGCCATAGAGCTACTAGAAGCCGGAGAACCCTTTGTGGAGATTGGCAATATCCTGCCCTAAATATCCCCCACGGTCCCACCCGCCCACCCGCCGCGACCGGGGGCGGCAGCAGCTGGAGAAGCTGGAATTGCATTTACGTTGTCTAGGAAACCATTGCATTCACATAAGTAATCTTTCTTTTTAAATCTGCTATTTGAAACTCGTATTTTTTCTGCCTTTTAACAGCATCATCGTCGTATCGCATATGCGAAAACTCTAGCTTTTGCTCGTCATGAAACTCCTGTAAACCACTGATTTTCATTCTAAGCTGCATTTCTAATGACTCTAAGGCTTTAACCTTGCCACTTTGATTTACAAATTGCAATAACTCGTCTTTCCATACCTTTTGCTGCTGCTCATAAATACTCATCACTGGTTGTGATGGACGAGTTTTACTGGCAAGGGTTTTATCCACTATTTCCGGCACTGCTTTCAGTACATTGAAAACAACCTTTAGCCCGACAACAATTAGAGCGAGAAATATGCTGATGATAGCAACACTAAAATCAAAAGGTCCTTCCATAGATGCGATTGTGTAGAAAAAAGGACATTTTGGATTGTGCCTGTCATACAGAGCCAAAGTGCTCCATGAATTAAGAAGCCTGTTTGTACTCCGCATTGGGTGGCAGCTTACCAATCTTCTTCAAATAAGCAAACAGCTCCTTATCGGAAAGTGGGCCGCTGATACGACCCGCTTCCCACTCCTCGGGCGTTTTACCATTCATCGAAAGGCTAGTTGGTTTCTTCGAGGAACTGCTTGATGACGGCTTTTCGTATGGCTCCATAATCGGCAAGGTTTACATCGTCAATGACGATGGTGTGTTCTCTCAACGTGAAAACCACCGCAATAAATTTCCGGTAGCTATTGGTATAGCCGACGCGCTCAAATTGGCCGGCCGGACGAATATACGTAGAAACCTGCGTGGCTTGCTGGATTAATTCCCGGATTTCGTCTAGTTCAATCCGAACGCTGTGCATCCAATTCAGGTGGAGCTTGCCAAAGTCGATGTCGTAGTTTTCAAACATGGGGAGCGGGTTAGCAAAACGCCACCCTGCTTTAAGGGTGGCGTTTCATTATGGTGAGGGTGGTTATCCAGGTCTAAAACGCCCCACCTCCATCAGCTGTTAGCCGACAATCTCATAGTTTTTACGACCCACACGCCTCGCACCCATCCGGGTTATCCAGCGAGCAGCTCATGTCGGATTGGTTCTGCTCCACCAGGGCCATGGGCTCCAGGGTTTCGGCGGCTTGCTTTTCCACCGTGAACTTGATGGCGTCGGCGGCGGCTTTGGTGCGCAGGTAGTACATGCCGGTTTTCAGGCCGCGCTTCCAGCTGTGGAAGTGCATGCTGGTGAGCTTGCCGAAGTTCACGTTTTGCACGTGCAGGTTCAGGCTCTGGCTCTGGCAGATGTAGGCCCCGCGGTCGGCGGCCTGGTCGATGATGCGGCGCTGCGAAATTTCCCACACCGTCTTGTACAGGTCCTTGATGTGCTGCGGAATGCGGGCAATGCCCTGCACCGAACCGTTGGCCGCGATGATTTCCTGCTTCATGCCGTCGTTCCAGAGGCCCAGGGCCACCAGGTCCTTCAGCAGGTGCTTGTTCACCACCATAAACTCGCCGCTGAGCACCCGACGCACGTAAATGTTGCTCGTGTAGGGCTCAAACGACTCGTTGTTGCCCAGAATCTGGGCGGTGCTGGCCGTGGGCATGGGCGCCACCAGCAGCGAGTTGCGGGCCCCGTGCTTCACCACCTCGGCGCGCAGGCTTTCCCAGTCCCAGCGGCCCGAGTCGGGCGTCACGTTCCAGAGGTCGAACTGGAACTTGCCCTGGCTCAGGGGCGAGCCGGGGAAGGTTTCGTAGTGCCCGTCCTTGATGGCCAGGTCCTTCGAGGCCGTCATGGCCGCGAAGTAGATGGTTTCGAAGATGTCCTTGTTCAGGCCCGAGGCTTCGTCGCTCTCGAAGGGCATGCGCAGGGCAATGAACGTGTCGGCCAGCCCCTGCACGCCCAGCCCGATGGGCCGGTGGCGGAAGTTCGACTTCTGCGTTTCGGGCACCGGGTAGTAGTTCACGTCAATCACCTTGTTCAGGTTCAGCGTGGCCTGGTAGGTCACCTCGTACAGCTTGTCGTGGTCGAAGGTGGTGTTGCCCTTGGCGTCCGTCACCAGGTAGCGGGGCAGCGCCAGCGAGGCCAGGTTGCACACCGCAATTTCGTCCTTATCGGTGTACTCAATAATCTCGGTGCACAGGTTGCTCGACTTAATCGTGCCCAGGTTCTGCTGGTTCGATTTGCCGTTGGCCGCGTCCTTAAACAGCATGTAGGGCGTGCCCGTCTCCGTCTGGCTTTCCAGGATGGCAAACCACAGCTCCTGCGCCTTGATGGTCTTGCGGCCCCGGCCCTCCTTCTCGTATTTCAGGTACAGCTTCTCGAATTCCGGACCCCAGGAGTTTTCCAGGCCGGGGCATTCGTGGGGGCACATCAGCGTCCAGTCGCCGTTTTCCTCCACCCGCTTCATGAACAAATCGGGCGTCCAGAGGGCGTAAAACAGGTCGCGGGCGCGCATTTCCTCCTTGCCGTGGTTCTTCTTCAGGTCTAGGAATTCGAACACGTCGGCGTGCCAGGGCTCCAGGTAAATGGCGAACGCGCCCTTGCGCTTTCCGCCGCCTTGGTCCACGTAGCGGGCCGTGTCGTTGAACACCTTCAGCATGGGCACCAGGCCGTTGGAGTTGCCATTGGTCCCTTTAATGTAGGAGCCCGTAGCCCGCACATTACTCACCGAAAGGCCAATGCCGCCGGCGCTCTGCGAAATCAGCGCGCAGTTCTTCAGCGTGTCATAAATGCCGTCGATGGAGTCGTCCTTCATCGTCAGCAGGAAGCAGCTGCTCATCTGCGGCTTCGGCGTGCCGGCGTTGAACAGCGTGGGCGTGGCGTGGGTAAACCACCGCTCGCTCAGCAGATTGTAGGTTTTGATAACCGAGTCAATATCCTCCTTGTGGATGCCCACCGACACGCGCATCAGCATGTGCTGCGGCCGCTCCACCACCTTGCCCTCCAGGCGCAGCAAGTACGAACGCTCCAGCGTCTTAAAGCCGAAGAAGTCGTAGTTGTAGTCCCGGTCGTAGATAATAGCCGAATCCAGGGTGTGGGCATTCTTATGAATCACCTCCCACACGTCGGTGGCGAGCAGCGAGGCATTGTCGCCGTTCTTCGGGTCCTCGTAGGTGTACAGCCGCTTCATGGTGCTGCTGAATGACTTAGAAGTCACCTTGTGCAGGTTGCTCACCGCGATGCGGGCCGCCAGAATGGCGTAGTCCGGGTGCTTGGTGGTGAGCGAGGCGGCCGTTTCGGCGGCGAGGTTGTCGAGCTCGATGGTCGAAACGCCGTCGTAGATGCCGTCAATCACCTTCATGGCCACGGCTATCGGCGAGACGAAATCCTGATTCAGGCCGTAGCACAGCTTCTCAATGCGCGCCGTGACTTTGTCAAACTTCACGGATTCGCGGCGGCCGTCGCGTTTAATTACTAGCATACCAGTGGTGTTTTGGTGTGGGTTTTTTCGTATAAAAAGCAGCCGCCGGATGGCCCCGTAGCCGCAACTTGTTAGCGCAGATGTGAAAGGGTAGCCTCGAAGGCACCGGAAAGTGAATGCCTCGTTTCATTCAATCCCGGAAATTACCGCTTCTGTTTTGGGAGGGCAAGGGAAAAATAGAGAAGTTTTCCACATAGGGCCTAAACAGAACGTCCGGCCGCATTTTGATACCAAGCCGGGCGGGAAAGAGATATACCGATACAATTACGCCCCACCTCACCTGGTGCTTTAGTCGCAAGTCTTGCGCTACTTGCTTTGACATTTCATCCATCCCGATTGTCACCAGCGCCGAGGGCGCGCCGGCTCTTGCTAACACCACTCGTTTTGCACAAAATTCTTCTGGCCACACTCCCCGTTCTGCTTTACGTTGTTGCCGCCTGCCAATCATCGCCCGAACACAAAATGCAAGCCCCTGCCTCTGCTGTTCAGCAGCTACAAGCCTTCAAAGCCTTACCCAAATTCGAGCCCGATGAAATGTATACCGGGGCTTGGCCGGCGGAAGTGCGCCCCGTACTAAACTCGGTCCTTAACCAATCAGCCGATGAATTTCTGGCCATCGCGACCTCCGGCCCTACCCAGGAGCGGTACCAACAAGCCCTTGCAACTGGCTTGGATAAAATTGACGGAGACGAGCTGGATACCGAAGACCGAGAACGGGTAGCCGTGCAGTACCAAAATCTCATGGACATTGTCGGTTTGCAAAGCTCGAATGGCCTGTTGAACAAATTCATGTACGGCGCCGTGCTGGGCAGCATCTTATCCGGCAGCCAAGACGCCCAAACCAACAGCACCCAAAGCTCCCCCAGCAAGTAGGACACTGGCCTGCCGGCTACCCCAATGGCACCTTACCGCCTTCAGCCAGCAGCAGCACCGCAGTTTCTACCCGGGCCACCTGCTGCTCTTCGGTATCCGCCGCTGCCACCCATCCGAGCCATTGCCGCTGCTGAGCAGGCGCTAACGCCTCAAAGCGGTGAAACGCCGCTGGCGCATCGGCCAGGCATTCCACAAAATCATCCAGCGAAACCGTCATGGCCGTCGGTTCTTCCACCGCAAATAGCTGCAGGTGCACCGTGTCGCCGGCCTGTTTGCCCAGCTTCTTGCGCAAAGCCGCATTCACTGGCAGGAAACGGGCACCCTTCCCCATGGGCATCAGGTGGGCGCCATCCAACGCCACCTCATCCAGCCGCCCCCTGACTTTCAGCACGCCGAAGTGGGTTTTGGGCTTGAAAGGCAGTTCACCTACGGGGGCATAGGTCCAGCCGCCCTTGCCGGGGAATTTGACCAGTATAACCTGAGCGTTGAACAGTTCCAGCATATGCCACACGCAGAAATGGGATTCTGCCCTCAAGGTATGAAGGCAGAATCCCATTCCAGTAGGTGGCGCGTTACGCCTGGCCCAGCAGTTGGCTTTGACCGTTGCTCAAGATGTACCTCCTAGAAGTCTTCGTCCAGCGAAAAGGCGTTTTCGGTGCGCTCGCTCATCACGCCGGCTTTCTGATACTCGGCCACGCGCTTCTCGAAGAAGTTGGTTTTGCCCTGCACCGAAATCATTTCCATGAAGTCGAAGGGGTTGGCCGTGTTGTAGATTTTGCCGCAGCCCAGTGACACCAGCAGGCGGTCGGCCACAAATTCGATGTAGTTCGCCATGTTCTTGGCGTTCATGCCAATCAGGCTAACGGGCAGGGCATCGGTCACGAACTCCTGCTCGATGCGCACGGCGTCGGCGATGATGCTCTGCACCCGCTCGGGGGCCAGCTTGTTCTGCAGGTAGCCATAGAGCAGGCAGGCGAAGTCGCAGTGCAGGCCCTCGTCGCGCGAAATCAGCTCGTTGGAGAATGTGAGGCCGGGCATCAGGCCGCGCTTCTTCAGCCAGAAAATGCTGCAGAACGAGCCCGAGAAGAAGATGCCTTCCACCGCGGCGAAGGCGATGAGGCGCTCGGCGAAGTTCTCGGAGTTAATCCACTTCAGGGCCCACTCGCCTTTTTTCTGCACGGCAGGCACCGTTTCGAGGGCGTTGAACAGATAATCCTTTTCCTTGGGGTCTTTGATGTAGGTGTCAATCAGCAGCGAATAGGTCTCGCTGTGAATGTTTTCCATCATAATCTGGAAGCCGTAGAAGCAGCGCGCCTCGGGCATCTGCACTTCCTGCATGAAGTTTACGGCCAGGTTTTCGTTCACGATGCCATCGGAGGCGGCGAAGAACGCCAGCACGTGCTTGATGAAGTGCCGCTCGTTGTCGTTCAGGTTGTTCCAGTCTTTCTGGTCTTGGCTCAGGTCGATTTCCTCGGCCGTCCAGAACGAGGCCTGCGACTTTTTGTAGAACTGCCACACCTCATCGTTCTGGATGGGGAAAAGCACGAAGCGGTTGGGGTTTTCGGCGAGGAGCGGCTCCATAACTATTGGGTTCTAAGTGGCGGGTTTCGTCGGGGAAGGTGAACAGTCAACTGCTGATATCGGGCAGATGTTTGGCGGACGGCGCAGAAAAGCGGCCCGCCTTCCAGCACCAAATATAGCCCAGTCCTGAAGGGGTATTGCCACATTTTTTGGGTTTTTATTCGTTAATTTTTCGTTAAGACCGCTGCGGTTTCAACTGGGCAATCGGTGCGTGCCGCCCCTGCACCGTTGCTCCGGCGACTCAAAAAACCCTCAAAATCAGCCGCTTTTCTTCTACTTATCCACATTTTGACTGTGGATAAACCCGCTTGTCCCCAAAATGGCAGACTGTACGTACGTGTTAGCGTAAATTATCAGGGCATCCGTAACCCGCACATCCTCCGCCTGAAGGCGGTTCTGACGGGTACTCCTGCGGCCAGCCAATGACGATTAACAACTTAGGCTTGGAAATCCCAAACCATAGTCGTACTTTTGCCTTCCCATTTCAGAAAAACCCGCGAAAGCTGATGTACGCAATTGTTAACATAGCTGGCCAGCAGACCAAGGTTGAGGCCAACAAATTCGTTTACGCTCACAAACTGGCCGGCAACGTCGGTGACGTCGTTACGCTGGGCAATGCCTTGCTGACCGATGACAACGGCACGCTGACCATCGGTGCCCCCGAGCTGAACATCGCCGTAACCGGCACCATCCTCGCTCACGTGAAGGGTGACAAAGTTCTCGTCTTCAAGAAAAAGCGCCGCAAGGGCTACCAGAAGATGAATGGCCACCGCCAGTCGTTCACCAAAGTAATGATTAACAGCATCGGTTAAGGGCAGTTATGAGTTAAAAGTTATGAGTTATGAGTTGGCAAATTGCCCGCTTTGACTCTGACCGAAACTCATAACTTTTAACTTTTAACTCATAACTATAACAACATGGCTCACAAGAAAGGTGTCGGCTCGTCCAACAACGGCCGCGAATCGCATTCCAAACGTCTCGGCGTAAAAATCTTCGGTGGCCAGGCCCTCGTTGCCGGCAACATCATCGTGCGTCAGCGCGGTACCAAGCACCACGCCGGCGAGAACGTAGGCATGGGCAAGGACCACACGCTGTTCGCCCTCGTTGACGGCGAAGTACAGTTCAAGAAAGGCCGCAAAGACCGTTCGTTCGTGACGGTGTTGCCCCGCGAGGTAGTTTCGGTTCCAGCTTAATTGCTGCTAGCCTGATACGAAAAGGGCTGCTCCTCACGGAGCAGCCCTTTTCGCGTTGTTGCTTACTGCGCTTGCGTTCTACTACACATAGCAGATGCATCAATTGACAGCGAAGTAGCCCAGCGGCCGCCTACCGCCCGAAGTACAAGCTGGCGTTGAGCTGGGTGGTGAAGGTGAAGGGGGCCGAAGAAAGGCCCAGCGTGGCGCCGTTGTAGCTGGCCCCGGCGCCAATGCCGGCGTTAATATCGAACAAGAGGCTGCGGTTGATACGCCGCTGCATGCCCCAGAGCAGGTTCAGGGAAGGCATGGTCTCCACGCTCCGGCCGTAGAGGCGGCGCATTTCGGCGTGCGCCTCCAGGCCCAGGTAATTGCCGATGAACTGCCCGTGGGCGCGGTTGTTGCGCGCACGGCCGACCTGGTTGTAGTAATAACGGCCGCCCAAGCCTATAGCGCCGGAGGGAATCAGGTTGCTGCGCTCGCCATTGAAAGTGGGTCGGCGTAGGCTGAAGTCGGCGTCAGCTTGGCCGTACAGGGTGAACTTAGAGCTCAGCGCAACCTCCGCTCCCACCGACAGTGGCACTCGGCCCAAGAACCCATCATAGCCACCCATCGTAATAGCGCGCCCTGCATTAAGGCCAACTTTTAGCAGGAGTTTATCGGAGGCCGCATCGGTTGGGGCCGGCCCGGCAGTTGGTAGCGATGGTGCGGCGCCGGGCGTGGCTGCCGGCGCCGGCGCAGTTTGGGCTGAGCTACGAGCAGTGCTGGCAACCAGCAGAACACCGGGCAGAAAAAGGCGAAGGGTACGCATAACGGGTATGTGAATAAGGGAAAGGTTCGTGCGGTAGATTCCGTGGCGGCCGGCACGGTTGCATGAACAGTCCGAACTCAAGCAGTAGCCAGCACCTTCAGGCGGTATAGCACGGGCTTGCTGGGGCTGGCATCCAGCTCCAGGCTAGTGACTTGGATGTTGAGGAGGTATAACCCATCCTGCGCTTCATCGGGCACGAAAATCAGCTCGGTGATGGTGGCGCTGCAGCGGGGAGCGACGGGGTACGTCCAGAAGGCGTGGTGGGCCAGGAGCTGGCCGGCATCTTCTTCGCGGTCCACGCTGGGCAGGTCGAGGAGGAAATGCTCGACGCCGTGCGCTACCAGGAAATGCGCCAGTGCGGGCTCTATGTAGGTGGGATTGGTGCCGGAATACTGGCGGGTGCGCTTGGCGGGGTCGTTGGGCAGGGTACGCAGTACCAGGGCTTCGGGCAGGGAGCGGTCGGGCTGCAGGGCCAGGGCGGCCTGCACATCGGCCAGCAGCACCACCAGGTCGCCGTTGGGCTGGGGCACTGGGGCCACGCTCACCAGCCGGGCCACAAACAGGAAGCGGCGCAGGCACTTGTTGAGGGTGGCGGCCGGGTCGGGCGAAATATGGCCGTAGCATTCGGTGTGGGTACCGTTGCCGTGGGGCGTGAGGTGCACGCGCTGGTAATTGGTGCTGCCGCCCAGCGCCACGCTGCCCACAAAGCTGCCCACCCGAATGGTATCGAACTGCACGGGCTCGGCCCAGAAGCAATTCACCTGGTCGGGGCCGGGGGCCAGGGGCAGGGAAATATCAATGGGCGCGGCGGGGTCGAAGGCGTAGGTGCGGCCGGCGTAGGGGTAAGTAGGAAGCATTGATAGCTGGCGTTAATGGTGCGTTGCGCAGGAGCCCACCCCGCCGTGCAGATGGCGTCTTGGTACAATAACCTAAAAATTACGTTGGCTCCACGGGTACGGCTTCGGCAAGTTGATTGAGGATGCGGCTGATTTCGGCGGCGCGGCTCACGACGATGAGATGGCCGCCTGGCAGCCGGTACTGGCTGTGCGTGGCCCCCTTGGGCAGCAGGCGGTCGGCGGTGCCGTGAATGCGGATGACGGCAGCATTGAGCTGGCCCGGCCACTGCACCAATTGGCCGATGGCCCAACGCGTAAAATCCGGGGCGGTATCGTGCAAAATCTGCCGAAGAAGCTGGTATTCGCTGCCGTTTTTCACGCCAAAAAACCACTGCGCCAGCCGCGGCAGGCGTGGCAACAGCTGCGGCGGCAGCAGGCGATGCAGGCCGGTGGCCCGCGCCAGGCCCGCCGCCCACGGCAGCTCGGCGGGCCCCGCGAAGCTGGATACCAACACTACGCGGGCCAGGGGACGCAATTGAGCTACTTCTAATGCTAATACGCCCCCAAAAGAAACGCCAACCAGCCAGCAGGCTTGCGCTGCGGGCACGGCCGCCGCGAGGCGGGCGGCGTAATGCGGCAGCGCCTCCCGGGGGGTTTGAGGCGGCAGCCAGCGTAGCACGTGTACCTCGCCCCGCAGACGCAGGAACTGAAACACCCGCTCATCGGCTCCCAGTCCGGGAATGAGATAAAAGATGGTGGGTGAAGCTTCCATTTTTACGTTTTCAGGCTCCCGGGCGAGCCCGGCAGCAACCAGCGGCCCTCACGTATCGAGCCGTACGAACACGCCTTCGAGATAGAAGATGTTGTGGGGCTGGGGGTCATCAGGACCTTCTTCGTCGCCGCTTTCATCGTCCTCGGTGGCGGGGTAGGTCACGGATAGTTTGAGGGCGACGCTGGGCAGCGGCACGGGCAGCTTGTCATCGGCGTTGTATTCGAGCAGGGCGGGCCACTCGGCGGCGGCCAGGGCCTCAGCCACTTCCTCCTGCAAGTCGGCGGCGCGGGTGTGGGCCAGGCCCAGCAGCACGTCCAGCGACTTGAAGGGCAGGGCGAGGTGGAAAAAGTGGCTGTCGTTGTCGAAAAACGTAGTAGCCCACACGGTCACGTCGTCGGTATTGTCGAAGACGATGGCCACAAGGTGAATTTGCTCCACGAAGAAGTCGGCATCGTCGGCAATGCTGTCGCTCAATAGCTTCATAGAATCACGGGTTTAGGCAGATTTAGCGGATAACACGGGCTAGCGGCTGTGCGGGCAGGGGCTTTTTTCGGGGCGCAATGCGTCAGTGCCAACCAATAATCCGTGAAATACGCCAAATCCGTCTCAATCCGCGACAAATAGCTCCAGGGTAATGTGGTCGGCCAGCAGCTTGCCGGCGTCGGTCAGGGTCAGGACTTCGCCGGCGAGGCGGGCCCAGCCGTTGGCCTGCAGCTCGGCCAGGTAAGCGGGGCGCGTGGCCAGCAGGTCGAGGCCGAGATGGGCGCGCAGGTGGGCCAGGTCGCAGCCGCGCGCGGTGCGTAGCGTGGTGAGCAGGTATTCGTTGGCGCGGTCGGTAGCGGTGAGGGCGTCCAGGGTCACGGGCACTTCGCCGCGCTCAAGCACGGCGGCCACGTACTGCGGGTTATTGGCCAGAGTAGACTGGCGGTTGCGGCCGTCGTAGCTGTGGGCGCTGGGGCCCAGGCCCAGGTAGGGCACGCCGCGCCAGTAGTTGCCGTTGTGGCGGCTCTCGCGGCCGGGCCGGCAGAAGTTGCTGATTTCGTACTGCTCGTAGCCGTGGGCGCGCATGGCCGCCAGCAGCATCTCAAACTGCGTGGCCACAAACTCATCGGGCGCGGCCCGGAAGGTGCCTTTCTGCAGGCGGTGGCCGAAGGCCGTGCCGGGCTCAATGGTGAGGGCATAGGCCGACACGTGCGGCACGCCCAGCGCAAAGGCATTGGCCAGGTCGGCCTCCCAGATGTGGTGGCCGGGCGCGGGCACCCCGTAAATCAGGTCAATGGACAGGTTTTCGAAGCCCGCGTCCTGGGCGCGGCGCACGGCCGTGGTGGATTCCTCGGCGGTGTGGGCGCGGTTCATCATCCGTAGGTGCGGCTCGTAGAAGCTTTGCAGGCCGATGCTGAGGCGGTTGACACCTGCCTGCCGCAGCTCCTGCAGCTTGGCGGCGCTCAGGTCGTCGGGGTTGGCTTCGAGGGTAATTTCGGCCTGCGGGGCCACGGCAAAATGGCGGTGAATGGCCGCAAAAATCTGCTCCAGCTCCGGGGCGGTGAGCAGGGAGGGCGTGCCGCCGCCGAAGTAGATGGTTTCCAGTGCCGGGGCAGCGCCCAGGTAGTCCCGGCGCAGCTCAATTTCCCGCACAATAGCTTCCACCAAACGGCTTTTCAGCCCCAGCGAGGTGCTGAAGTGGAAGTCGCAGTAGTGGCAAGCTTGCTTGCAGAAAGGAATGTGGAGGTAGAGGCCGGCCATGAAAGCGCGAATGCGGGGTATCAGCCGGCCACGGAACACCCGCCCCAGCCAGCGGTGCAGGGCCGCGCCCCGCAAAGGTAACTCCGGTGCCCAGGGCCAGGCCATCCGTAGCTACCTTTCATATTCCAAATGCCTCATCTGGCAGCGGGCAGCGGCTCAGGGGCCGCTTTACACAACAGCACGATGCAATGGAAGTTTTGAAGCGCAACAACGTCACGGTAACGGGGACGGGCCAGCAGGCCATGGTTTTTATGCACGGGTTTGGCTGCAACCAGCACATGTGGCGGCTGGTGGCCCCCGCTTTTGAGGACCGGTACCGCGTGGTGCTGCTCGACCTGGTGGGGGCGGGCAAGTCGGACCTCGCGGCCTACAACCCGGCCCGCTACAGCACGCTTGATGCCCACGCCGAAGACGTGCTGGACGTGCTGCAGGCGCTGGACCTGCACGACACCGTGCTGGTGGGCCATTCGGTGAGTGCCATGATTGCGGTGCTGGTGGCCATTCGGGAGCCGGCCCGGGTGGCCAGGCTGGTGCTGGTGGCGCCCTCGCCGCGCTACCTCAACGACGCCGGCTACACCGGCGGCTTCGAGCTAGCCGACATCGAGGAGCTGTTCGACACCATGGACAACAACTACCTGGGCTGGTCGGCGGGCATCACCCCGGTCATCATGGGCCACCCCGAGCGGCCCGAGCTTAGCGAGGAGCTCAACAACAGCTTCTGCAACACCGACCCCACCATTGCCCAGCATTTTGCCCGGGTCACGTTTCTCTCCGACAACCGGGCCGACCTGCCGCACGTGCGCACGCCGGCGCTCATTCTGCAATCGGCACAGGACGCCCTGGCGCCGCTGGCCGTGGGCCAGTACCTGCACCAGCACCTGGCCAACAGCCAGCTCACCGTTCTCAACAACCCGGGCCACTGCCCCCACCTCAGTGCCCCGCAGCAAACCATCAGCGCCATCAACCTATTTCTGGAGCCGGCGCGTATAGCGCAGGTATGAAGGAGGGCGACTTTATGAAGATGCCGGTGCTGGACCTGCGCCTGACGGAGGAAAACCTCGACGACCTCTACGATAACGCCCCCTGCGGCTACTGCTCCTGCCTGCCCGATGGTACGCTGGTTAAGCTCAACCACACCCTGCTCCAGTGGCTGGGCTACCAGCGCGAGGAGCTGGTGGCGCGCCAGTGCCTGCAGCAGCTCCTGACGGTGGGTGGGCGCCTGCACTTCGAAATGCACGGCGTGCCCCTGCTCCTGCTGCAGGGCCACATCCGCGAAATCAGCTACTCGCTGCGCACCAAAACCGGTGCCGCCGTGCCGGTGCTGCTGAATGCCGTGCTCCTGCGCGACGCCAATGGCAACCCGCTGGTGGTGCGCGTGACCCTGTTCGACATCACCGACCGCCGCAAGTACGAGCAGGAGCTGCTCCGGACCAAGGCCGAGGCCGAGGCGCAACGCGAGCAGCTGCGCAGCCAGAACGAGGAGCTCATCCGCATCAATGCCGACCTGGACAGCTTCGTGTACACGGCCTCGCACGACCTCCGGCAGCCGGTGCACAACCTGGCCGGCCTGTTCCAGGAGTTTGAGCGCAGCGCCACCTTTCACGACCCGGCATCGGCCAACATGGTGGGCATGTTCCACGAAGCCCTGCAGCAGCTTCTGGGCACAATTGACGGCCTCACGGAAGTGGTGCAGCAGCAGCGGGAACTGGCGCAGGCCCCCGCGGAGGCCGTGGAGCTGCAGGCTTTCACCGAAGAAGTTATCCGCAGCCTGCCCGCGGCGGTTGGCGAGCCGGAGGCGGTGTTCACGCTGGATTTTGGGGCGGTGCCCACCCTGCACATGGCGCGGCCCGGCCTGCAAAGCGTGCTTTACAACCTGCTCAGCAATGCCCTGAAGTATGCGCAGCCGGGCCAGGAGCCGCGCATTGCCGTGCGCACTGCCTACCACGACGACATGGTGGTGCTGAGCGTGCAGGACAACGGGCGCGGCATCGACCTGGGACGCCACGGCGGCGAGCTGTTTCAGCTGTTCCGGCGCTTCCACCCCGACGTGGCCGGGTCGGGCGTGGGCCTGTACCTAGTCAACCGCCTGGTGCACCTGGCCGGCGGGCGCATCGAAACCAGCAGCGAAGTAGGCCAGGGCACCACCTTCCGGTTGTTTTTGCCAAAGTAGGGGTTGTTTGTGGGTGCCCAACCTGGACGCTGGTTTCACGTTTCTGTCCCAAATTAAACAGACCAGACAGTTGACGCAAAGGCTTGTTATTGAACAAAAAAGCTGATTGCTATCAGCCAAAAGCTAATGGTTCGGCACTTACCTTCGGGAAATTAAACGCCGGCTTTCGCGTTGTGTGTCCGAATGGGTAAGCGGTTTCTATTGTGTTGTTTGGCCTGGCTGGTGCTTAGCGGGCTGCTGGGGCTGCCGGCCGGCCGGGCCCAAACCCCCTCCCTGAACTCCAACGTCCCCAACCAGCCCGGCCTCACGCCGCCCCCGGTGCCGCCCGCCGTCCCGGCTCCCGTGGCCGCCCCGCGCCGGGTGCTGAGCCGCCCGCGGGTGCTGGTGCTGGAAACCGAAGCCGCCGACCGCCCCGCCCTGCGCCGCTACAAGGTGCGCGCCACCGTGCCCGATTCCCTCACCGCCCTGCGCCAGGTGCGGAAGCTGGTGCTGGACCTGCAGGGCGATGCCTACCTCACCGCCTCGGCCGACGAGCTGCGCTGGACCCGCGACACGGTGCGGGTGCGCCTGTACGTGGGCCAGCCGTTTCGCTGGGCTTTCCTGCAAAACGGCAACCTGGGCGACGGCCTGCTGGCGCACGCCGGCTACCGCGAGAAGTTCTTCAACCAAACGCCCTTTGTGCCCGCCGACTGGGTGAAGCTGCAGGAACGGATTCTGGGCGAGGCCGAGAACCAGGGCTTCCCGTTTGCCACCGTGGGGCTGGACTCCATTCAGCTCAGCGACCACGACATTTCCGGGCGGGTGGTGCTGCGGCGCGGGCAGGCGGTGGTCTTCGACTCGCTGGAGATTGTGGGCACCACCAAAACAAAGAAGCGGTTTCTGACCAAATACCTCCAGATTTTCCCCAACCAGCCCTTCAGCCAGCAGCGGGTGGCGGCGGCGGCCCAGCTGCTGCGTCAGTTGCCCTACATACGCCTGCAGGCCGAGCCGGAAGTGCGCTTTGCGCGGGGCAAGGCCCGGGTGTACCTGCTGCTCGACGAGCGGCCGTCCAATCAGTTCGACGCCATTGTGGGCATTCTGCCCAATGCCGACGCCAGCAAAACCGGCGTGCAAATCACCGGCGACGTCACCATCAACCTGCGCAACATCAAGGGCGGCGGCAAGCAGTTCGGGCTGCAGTTTCGCAAAACCGACGCGTTTTCGCAGCTGCTCGATGCCCAGTACGTGCACCCCAACTTCTTCGGCTCGCCGCTGGAGGTGGCCGGCAGCTTCAACCTCTACAAGCAAACCAACGACTTCACCACCATCCGGCCCCGGCTGCAGGTCACGTACCCCACGGCGCGGGCGGGCCGCGTCAGCTTCTTCGCCGAGCAGCGCGGCTCGTTTCTCGACGCGCTGCAGGACACCACACGGCTGCCCCAAAACCTGGATTCGCAGTACAATTCCTACGGCATCGGCTACGCCTTCAATAGCCTCGACGACCTGTTCTTTCCCCGCCGGGGCTTCCTGCTCAACGCCCAGGGCGCCGTGGGCACCAAAACCATCAGCCTCAACGCGCAGCTGGCCCCCGAGCTGTACCGCGACCTGGCCCTGCGCTCCACGCAGTACACGTTTGGCCTGCGGGCCGAGCGCTACTTTCCCGTGAAGCGGGCCGGAGTGCTGCTGCTGCGACTGCGCGGCGAGTCCCTGCTCAACCCCCGCCTGTTCACCAACGACCTGTTCCGGCTTGGCGGGCTGAACTCGCTGCGTGGCTTCAACGAAAACCAGTTTTACACCAGCTCCTACGCTGTGGCCACGGCCGAATTCCGGCAGTTTATCGGTACCGATTCGTACGTGTTTCTCTTTGCTGACCAGGCTTATACGCGCTACGACGTCCCCAATTCCCGCATCGGCCCCGACCAGCCCACCGGGCTGGGGGCGGGCCTGAGCTTCCGCACGGCGGCGGGGCTTTTCCAGTTCGTGTACTCAGTGGGGCGGGCCAACGAACAGGTATTTGAGCTGCGCACCTCCAAGATTCACTTTGGCCTCACCAGCCGGTTTTAAGGGTTGCTGAAATAGGGCAAAAGACTGCCAATTCCCGCCATTTCGTCTGCCGAAATCCGGCATAACCCCAACAGTGCGCCACCCTGACCGACAGGGGCAAACAAGCCGCCAAAACTGCGTCAATACGGCTGATTTACAGCGCAGATAACCCCGAATTCAGATTGGTACATCATTTGTAATAGATGGTACGAAGCCGACCTAAAATCCGGCCCCCTACCATGAAATTCATCAGCCCTAAATTTATCCGCACCATCGCCCCGCAGCTCGACTTGCTGAACACCATTGGCGGCGGCGTGGCCCAGCCCCAGCTGCGCATCGACCAGCACCCCAAAGGCGTTATTGTGCGCGTGGCCATGCCCACCGTCACCGCCGATAGTTTCCGCGTGGTGCTCAACGACAAGCGCCTCACCGTGTTTGGTGAGTACCGCCACGAGCCCGACGACCAGTTGGCCGCCCCGCTCTTTGTGCAAACCCTCGACCTGCCTGAAAACCTCAACTTAGCCCGCATCGATGCCGTGCACGAGGCCAACGAACTGCGCGTGCGCATTCCTTTCCTCAATTCCACCGACCAACAGCGCGAAATCGACATTCGCCACAACTAAGCAAAGAATTATTGCGCCGCCCACGGCGTGCTATGCTATCCGCTTTGCTATCCTATCCATTATTTAGATTGATAACGCCGGGACCGACCGGCACCGCAGTCCATCTATAACGCCGGGACCGACCGGCTGCTACTTTCCCTTCTGGATTTCACCCTTGAGCCACCGCCCGCAGCGGTGGTTTTGCTTTTACCACGGATTAGGACGTGTGAACAATTAAAGCCACATCAGGATGGCTCCTAGCGTGACCATTGCCAGAAAGGTACTGGCGTTCTTCTCGTAACGCGAGGCGAGGGCCCGAAACCGCTTAAAGCGGTTGAAGCACCGTTCGATTTGGTTGCGGTTTTTGTAGATTTCTTCGTCGTGTTCAATCACTTGCGTCCGGTTTTTCTTGCTCGGAATTACGGCCTCAGCCCCGGCCTGCCGCAGTTGGTCGCGGACGTAGTCCGCGTCGTAGGCCTTGTCCGCCAGCACGCGCTGGCCGGGACGCAGGTCCGGTGCGAGCAAGGCTGGGGCGTGGGGGCAATCGCCCGCCTGCCCGGCCGTGAGGGCGAAGCGGCGCGGGCGACCCTGCGCGTCGCAGCTCAGGTGCAGCTTGGTCGAAAAGCCGCCCCGGCTGCGGCCAAGGGCCTGCGGGCCGTTTTTTTTCGCGCCCCGGCCGCGTGCTGGTGGGCGCGGACGATGGTCGAATCGACCATCAGCTCGTGCAGCCCGGTGTCGTCCTGGAGCGTAGCCAACACCTTGTCCCACACGCCTTTCTTTTTCCAGCGACCGAAGCGCATCGACACCGTGGACCACGCCCCGAAGCGTTCGGGCAAGTCCCGCCAAGGCGTCCCGCAACGCAACCGCCAGAGCACGGCTTCGACAAACAAGCGGGTGTCCTTGGCCGTCACGCCGCAGGTGCCCGCTTGGCCCGGTAAGAGCGGTGAAAGGCGTTGCCAGTGCGCGTCAGTGAGTAATGTGCGGTCTTTTTGCATCTTCAAAGCTACTTTAATTGTTCACGCGTCCTAGTTAAAGTGGAACGCCAGAAGGTATTTCACCGTTATGTCAGCATCCCCCCACAAGGTTGTATTATTCCCGATATTCAACACGTTGGGCCCTTCTATCCACTTGACTTTTCGCTAAGATTTATGAACCGCATTCCCCGTTTCCTGGCTCGCCCAGCTGCTTTGGCCGCCATGAGTCTTGTGTTGTTGCTGGGCGTCAGCAGTTGCACCACCGCTTCCCGCGTGGGCGTGACCAACGATTTCGACCACGCCGTAAATTTTCGGGCGTTTAAGACCTGGGCCTGGTACCCGCAGCAACCCACCGATACCGAAGGTGGCCCGGCCAAAGGCTACGAGTCCTTCCTGGATAAGCGCATGCGGGCTTCTGTGAGCGCCGAGATGGCCCGCAAAGGCCTGACCGAGGTAGAGAAGGCCCCCGATATTTACGTGGCTTACAGTGCCCGCGTCGAAGACAAGCAGCAGGTATCGCCTTACTACAACGGCCTGGGTTACCCATATGGCTATGGGTACGGCTACTATGGCCGCGGCATGCAGTCGGTGAGCCAGTACAAGGCCGGCACCGTGGTCATTGACATCATCGACGCCCGGCGCAAGGAACTGGCGTGGCGCGGTACCGGTCAGGCCCAGGTCGACCAGAATACCATCAACGAAGCCGAAACCGTGCGCATTGTCAACGGCATCCTGAGCACCTATCCTCCTCAGGATAACAACGCCCGTCGTTAGTTCTGCGGGTTTAGCGAGCACAAAAATGCCTCTCCAATACTGGAGAGGCATTTTTTTGTGCTGACTACATTGCTTTAAATAGCCGTAGCACCAGAATCACTACCAATAAAGACCGGCGACCACGCGGGTCGCTTGGGGTCCGGGCCAAACCGGTTGGGGCCAATGCTGCCCTGCACCAATTGCAGGCCACCACCCAGCACATAGCCCACAACGGGCAGCAAGCCCACCAGGGCCCACCACGCGCTCAGGTTCAGGTCGTGCAACCGAAGCAGCGCCTGAATGATAACCAGGTACCAGGCCACTGCTATGCCTGCCCCGGCAATTAGGCGCAGGATGGTTTGCAGTTCAGGGGCTGAGATGAGCGACGGCAGGGCGTAGAAGGCAATGGCCATTGCGTAGAGCAGTACCAGCCGCAGCACGTACTGGCGCCGTCGCAAACGCCCTTTCGCCGTAAAAAAGGCCATTGGGGTTGCACTATATCGGTACGTTGACGTGGCGCTCGGCGTGGTAGGAGCTGCGCACCAGCGGGCCGCTTTCCACGTACTTCAGGCCGCGGCGTAGGCCTTCTTCCTTGTAATGGGCAAACTGGTCGGGGGTGATGAACTCGGCCACGTCGAGGTGGCGCCGGGTGGGCTGTAGGTACTGGCCCAGGGTGAGGATGTCGAGGCCGTTGGCCACGAGGTCGTCCATGGCCTGGTACAGCTCGTCGGCCTTTTCGCCCAGGCCCAGCATGATGCCGGACTTGGTGCGGTGCCCGGCAGCTTTGGTGCGCCGGATTTGCTCCAGGCTGCGGTCGTAGCGGGCCTGCGGGCGCACAAGGCGGTAAAGGCTGCCCACGGTTTCAATGTTGTGCGAAATCACTTCCTGGCCACCCGAAATCATGACATCGAGCGCGTCCCAGTTGGCTTTCACGTCCGGAATCAGGGTTTCGATGGTGGTGCCGGGGCTGAGCTGCTTGGTGAGCACCACCGTTTCGCGCCACACGCTGGCGCCGCGGTCCTTCAGCTCGTCGCGGTTCACGCTGGTAATCACGGCGTGCTTCACTTTCATGAGGGCAATGGCTTCGGCCACGCGGCGGGGCTCGTCGAGGTCGTACTCGGTGGGCCGGCCGGTGGCCACGGCACAGAACGAGCACGAGCGGGTGCAGATGTTGCCCAGAATCATGAACGTGGCGGTGCCAGCGCCCCAGCATTCGCCCATGTTGGGGCAATTGCCGCTTTCGCAGATGGTGTGCAGCTTGTGCTCGTCCACGAGGCGGCGCACGGCGGCGTATTCTTCGCCCACGGGCAGCTTCACGCGCAGCCAATCGGGCTTGCGGGGGCGGGCAGGCGCAGCCGTTTCGGGCTGGATAACGGGCAAATCAATCATTTTCAGTTAACAATTAGCAGTTAACAGCGAGCAGTTAACCCTATAAAAAGCAATTAGCGGCCAAATCGTTTCAACTAGATGGGCCTCGCAAAATTAACGACAGAAGTACGCTCCGCCTTCCTACCGCTGCTAACTGTTCCCTGTTAATTGCTCACTGTTCTTACGAGCGGTGCCCGAAATAGAGCGTCAGGTACACCGAGGGGAAGAACTGGCGGTTGAGCGCGTCCACGTCCGAGAGATTGCCGGGGCTGAGAATAACCAGCCGCTTAGTGAATCCTTCAACCAGTACGCCCACTTCCATGCCCGTCACGGCGTCGCGGTAGCGGCCGTACTCAAAGCTGAGGCCGCCGCGCACGTGGAAGCCCGGCACCACCTTGGTACCGCCAATGCCCGCAAACAAGGGGCCCCGGTCCAGGATGGCGCCCGAGTCGGCGTGCTTGATGGGGTCGTACTGCTCGTCCACGATGTCGTCGGTCGCGACGTTGATAACCCGCGTTTGGGCGGCCGTGCGGTCGAAGCTGATGTAATACGGCATGAGCAGGCCGATGGAAGGACCCACGCTCAGCAGGCCATTTACCTGCACGCCGGCATCGGCCGCTTTGCGAAACAAAATGCGCTGCAGGCCCACCGAAGGCCGCAGCACAAAGGCATAGTTGGTCTTGCGGTCAATGTAGGTACCCCCGATTACGGTGTTGATGCGTTCCTCCTTGGCGTTTTTGAGCATTACGCCCTCAATGCTCCAGAAGCGCAGCAGCCGGTCGTCGAGCACGCGCGAGGAGCGCACGGAAGCCCCGCCCAGCAAGCCGCCCTGGGTATTGAAGTTGACGCCGTACACAAACTCTTTGCGGTACGACTGCTCTTCGGATGGGGCGGCGGGTACCGGTCCGGAACGCCGCCGCGGGGGCGCATCCTGGGGGCTGGGGGCTGGGGCCGGGTTGGCGGGCGCGGCCTGGCTGGGCGCCGGCGCCGGGCGCGCGGGGGTGTCCTGGGCGTAGGCAGCCACGGGCAGGCAGGCCACAGCCAGCCAACCAAAAAAACGCGAGGGAAGGAAAAGCATAATCGACCAAAAAGGAGCCCAACCAATCGCCAACGGCGCGGCGCACTAAGTAATACGTAAATTAGCTAACGAAGAAACAACTTATTAAAGGTAACTGCCTGACTTGATGAACACCGCCACCGCCCGCTACGCCGGCCACCTCCGCACCGAAGCCACGCACGTTGCTTCGGGCAACATTATTCAAACCGATGCACCCACCGATAACCACGGCCGCGGTGAAGCGTTTTCGCCCACCGACCTGGTGTGCACCGCCCTGGGCTCGTGCATGATGACGGTGATGGGCATCGTGGCCGACCGCCATAGCCTCGATTTGGTGGACAGCACCTTTGCGGTGATGAAGCACATGAGCACCGAGGCCCCGCGCCGCATTGCGCAAATCAACGTGACGTTCACCATGCCCGCCGCGCTCTCGCCCAGCGACCGCAGCTTGCTGGAGCGCACCGCCCTCACCTGCCCCGTCACACTCAGCCTGCACCCGGACATCAAGCAAAACGTGATGTTTGAGTACAAGTAGAGGGTCAACAGCTGGTTTAACAACTCTCGTCATGCTCATCTGGCGTCCGCTTGCCGAAGCATCTCTCCCGCGTAGCTAACCAATTTTAGTATTGCGGTAGAGATGCTTCGGCAAGCGGACGCCAGATGAGCATGACGTTTTTTAACCTGAACGTCAGCAGACTACTGGGCCACTTTCGCCGATACGTCGGCGAGGCGGATGCCCATATGCGAGGCATCGTAGCGGCATTCGCCGTCCTTAATCAGTAGCAATTGGGGCGACTCGTGCCGGATGCCAAACTGCTCGGCAATCTGGGCTGACAACGGACGGAAGCGCAGCAGGTCGAGGTAGTAGATGGGCACGTTCAGACCGCTATCGGCCCACTGGCGCTCAATCTTGCTTTTAGCGGCCGCACTGATGGAGCAGGTGGTGCTGTGCTTGAAAATGAGCACGGGCTGCTCGTGAGAAGCCTGGGCCAAATCGGTGATTTGCTGGGTTTGGGTAAGCGGAAGCCAGGGGGTTGACATAGAATGGGGGTTGGAAAAGCAATAATCTGGTAATTACCAGCAGCTTGCGGGACTACAGGCCCCGCAAATGCCGGTAACCGGCACGATACACAAGCCGGGCAAGTGCCGCCACTGTGCTACAACAGCTTGCTAACACTTGATTCCCGGAGAGCATTCATTTTTTTTTGCCGGGCGCGGCGGGCCGGGGCCGAGGCGAGGCTTTGCGACGCAACCCCAGGAAACCCACGGGCTTGGCCGGGCCCACTTTCCCGGGTTCAAAATCTACTTCGGGTTCGCCTTTGTTTAAGCCTTTGGCTTGCGGCGGGGCGCTTTGGCCGCGCTTGAGGCGGGCCGGCTTCACGGCGAGGTGGCTGTCTTTGTAGGGCGATTCGGTGCGGTGGGCGTCGCGCAGGGCCTGGCGGTTGGCCGCCTTCAGCTGGGCCGGCTTCTGGGGCTCAATCTGAGCCTGGGCCGCCTGGCCACACAGCAGCATTGCCAGTGCCAGCAGCGCGCTCCAGCAGCTGCTACGGCTTGCCATTGGAAGCGGGAACGGGCGCGGGCGCAGGGTCCGGCGCCATGTCGGGCTCAGCAGTGGGGGCTGGGCGAGCCGGCCGGTGGTCAGGGCTGTAGTTGGGTTTCGCATGGGCCTTGAATTTGAAGAAGTGACGGATGGACTTCACGGGCTTGAAGGGCTTGCGGGCGGGCTTGTTGATGCGCCGCCGCATCAGCTTGGGCTTTTTCATGAGCCCTTGCTTGTCGTAGCGCACCGTGGAGCGTTCGGGCAGGGTCCGCGTTTCGGTAGAGGCCACGGCCATCGGCACCGCGCCGCCGGTGGGCGTCGACACGTCGGTGGCGGCTTCCTCATCAACGGGGGGTCTTTTCTTGAAAAGCCCCGCGGGCTCGTTATTCTTCTTGCGGGCTTTGGCCGCTTTTTGCTGAGCTTTGAACTCCGGCGACGGCTTGGGCGTGGGCAGGCGATAGGGATGGAAAACGCTGTGGTACAGGCTACAGCCTCCCAAGCCTGCCAGCAGCAGCGCCCCCAACACACAACGCACAACAACAGCGGGTAGAAAGTACTTCACCGTAAGGCAGACAGATTCAGAATGTAAGCAAGAGAAAGATACGGCGGCCGGGCGCGAAAATCGGGCCCGGCCAGCGCAGCTCACTTTAGTAATTGCGCAAAGCCTCCACCTGCTCGCGCAGGCGCTGCTGGGGCAGGAAAGCGGCTTCCAGGGGCGGCGCAAACGGAATGGCAGTATCCAGCGAGGCCACGCGGCGCACGGGTGCGTCCAGGTGCTCGAAGCAATTCTCGCCAATCCAGGCCGCGATTTCGCCGCCGATGCCGCCGGTAAGGGTGTCTTCGTGCAGCACCAGCACGCGGCCGTTTTTTTTCACGGTGCGGCGCACGGCGTCCTGGTCCCAGGGCAGCAGGGTGCGCAAGTCGAGGATGTCGGCCGACACCTTCAGCTCCTTGCACACCTGCAGCGCCCAATGCACGCCCATGCCGTAGGTGATGATGCTCAACTCATCGCCCTCCGCGGCCAGCGCGGCCTTGCCGATGGGCGTGGTGTAGTACACCTCCGGCACGGGGCCGCTCAGGCTGCGGTAGAGCATTTTGTGCTCGAAGTACATCACCGGGTTGGGGTCTTCGAAAGCGGCGCAAAGCAGGCCCTTGGCGTCGTGCGGGTTGCTGGGATACACCACTTTCAGGCCGGGCACGTGCGTGAACCACGCTTCGTTGCTCTGGCTGTGGAAGGGGCCGGCGGCGCTGCCGGCGCCGGTGGGCATGCGCACCACTACGTCGGCGTTCTGGCCCCAGCGGTAGTGGCTTTTGGCGAGGTTGTTCACAATCTGGTTGAAGCCGCAGGTCACGAAATCCGCGAACTGCATTTCGACCATGCTCTTCTTGCCCTTGATGCTCAGGCCCAGGCCCGCGCCCACAATGGCCGACTCGCACAAGGGCGTGTTGCGCACCCGCGCCTTGCCAAACTGCGCCACGAAGCCTTCCGTGATTTTAAATACGCCGCCGTAGTCAGCAATGTCCTGGCCCATGAGCACCAGCTCGGGGTAGCGCTCCATGCTCTGGCGCAGGCCCTCCTGGATGGCGTCGATGAAGCGCAGCTCCTTCGTCGCAGTTAAGGGTTGAGAGTTAGGAGTTGAGAGTTGGTCTGCACCGGCTCCGTCAAATCTTACCTTATAACTCTCAACTTTTAACTCCGGCGCAGCCGGCGCGTACATGTCGGCAATTTCCTCCTCTATATCGGCGGTGGGCATGGACACGGCGTCGGCTTCCTGCAAGCCGGCTTCGATGGCCGCCTTGATGGTTTCGCGGATGCTGTGCTTGGCGGTTTCAGTCAGAATCCCTTCTTCGATGAGCCACTTCTCGTAATTCTCAACCGGGTCTTTCTGGGCCCATTCTTCCATCAAGCTTTGCGGCACGTACTTGGTGCCGCTGGCTTCTTCGTGGCCGCGCATCCGGAAGGTGAGGGCTTCTATTAGCACGGGGCGCGGGTTGTGGCGTAGGTCCTCGGCCAGGCGCTTCACGGTGCGGTACACTTCCAGCACGTTGTTGCCGTCGACCTGCACGGCTTCCATGCCGTAGGCCGGGCCTTTGTCCACGAAGGAATTGAAGCGAAACTGCTCGTTGCTGGGCGTGCTGAGGCCGTAGCCGTTGTTTTCAATCACGAAAATGACCGGCAGCTGCCACACGGCGGCCACGTTCAGGGCCTCGTGGAAGTCGCCCTCCGAGGCGCCGCCATCGCCGCTGTAGGTCAGGGTCACTTTGGGGTTTTTGTCGAGCACGTCGGCCAGAGCAATGCCGCCGGCCACGGCCAGTTGCGGCCCCAGGTGCGAAATCATGCCCACGATGTGGTGCTCGTTGCTGCCGAAGTGAAAGCTGCGGTCGCGGCCTTTGGTGAAGCCCGTGCGCTTGCCCTGCCACTGCGCGAACAGGCGCCCCAGCGGCACCTCGCGCCCCGTGAACACGCCCAGGTTGCGGTGCAGCGGCAGAATGTACTCGTCGGGTTCCAGGGCCAGGGTGCTGCCTACCGAAATGGCCTCCTGTCCGATACCCGAGAACCACTTGCTCACCTTGCCCTGGCGCAGCAGAATCAGCATTTTCTCCTCAATCAGCCGGGGCCGCAGCAGGTGCTGGTAGAGGTGCAGCAGGGTTTCGTTGGAAAGGTCGAGGCGGTCGAATCGAAGCGTGGTGGCAACTAACGTCATAGCAGAGCGGGTGGGAGATGCAGGACAAAGGTAGCGGCCAGAACGGCGCCTATATTTGGCTTCCCTTTATCTACCTACCAAACTCATGAATTTACGCTACCTGCTACTCTGGGCCGTAATGCTACTGGGATGCACCACCGTGTACGCCCAAGCTTCTGGCCCCGAAGCGCCGCACTGGAGCTGGGGCGCACGCCTCGGCCTCGGGCAAGGCCGCTTAACCTACGGTAATAACCGCCGGGAGTACGCCGACACTTACCTGAGCCCCAGCGGTGGGCTCACCCTAGGCTACTACTTGCCCAAGCTGCGGGCAAGTGTTCACGCCGAAGCCCTGTACACGACGCGGACGGTCCGGCTCACCTACACCGAAATAGCGGCGGGCACGGCTTACTACGATGTGACGGCGAACAGCCACCACCTATTCATGCCGGTGTACTTGCGCACCGGCAGGCCTTCCAGTCTTTTTCATTTCCTGGCGGGCGCAGGGCCGACCTTCCACCTCGGCACGAACGGGATGCCGGGCGACGCCCCCTACTTTCCGCGGCGGACCGAACTCACCGGTCTCCTGGGGCTGGAGTTGCGCCTGGCCCCGGTACGCCGTACCGAAACCACGGTGGACCTGCACCTGCGGGTGCCCTTCACCCCGGCGTACGAGTACGGAGCGGCAAACACCTATATCCAAGGCGGCCAGGTAATTTACGGACAAAGCCGCACCGCTTCCTACGCCCCATGGCTGGGCCTGACGGCGGCCTTCGCGGTGCATCCCCGCCTCCTGCCCCAAGGCAAGTGAGTCGCCCTTCCCTTCAGACGTGCGTCTTCAGGGGCTCCTACCGGTTCAACTGAATATCAAACCGGCCCTCGGTCAGCTGCACGTGGGCGGGCAGGTCGGCGGTAGGCACGGTGGGTTGCGTGGGCGCGGCGCGCAGCTCAAAGCGGCCCGCTACCACGGGGTGCGCCCCGGTGGTGTCGAGGCGGGTAATGGTGAGCGTGCCGGTCTGGTGGGCACTGGTGGCATATTCCAATTGGCCACTGGCGGTTTCCAGCATGGCGAAGCCGCCGGATTTCCGCTCCGCCGCGCCCAGCTGGTAGACGCCCGGCTTGGTAGCGCCGGCCACCGTGAAGTGAATGTTCGTGACCGGACCGGTTACCTGCAGGCGCCGAAAGGCGTCGATGCGCAGCAAGCCGTTGCGGTGGTGCGCGGTGGGAGTCAGTACTTTTCCGGTGAGGGTGGCGGTGTTGTTGGCCTCCCACACGTCGCCGTTCAGGCGGCAGCCAAGAACGTTGGCGCCGGTCTTGGTTTCGGCGGGCAGCTGCACGGGCTGGGCTTTGGGGTAGAGCTTGTCCAGCGAGTCTTCGCAGCTCAGGAGCAGCGGCAGCAGGAGCAGCAGGCTAGCTTTTTTCAGGAAAGCGGCGGGTAAAGTTGCGAGCATGTGGGTACCGGGGGAAAGCCAAGCGAGGCGGTTTTGAATAAGATGACTCTTGCATCAAATCTTATGCCCCGAATTTCACCAGCCGGCGCTTCTTGTACCTGGCCAGCGTGCCCATCGCAGCGCTTTACCTTAACTTGCCCGGTGTAGCCTCCCTGGCCTTTTGTCCACTGGCCACAGTTCAACAGTCTTTTTCGTGGCCCCTTCCTCTTCCATTTTTCACGCTCTTTTCCGGCGCATCGGCCCCATGCTCCTGGTGGTGGCCGTGGCCTACATGCCCTTGTTCTGGCTGCTGGGCAGCCACCCGGTGCAACAATGGGACGAAGCCCGCACGGGCCTCAACGGCCTCAACATCCTGCGCAACCACGAGTGGCTGGTGATGCGCGACGCCTGCAGCTGCCCGACCTCTGGAACTGCAAGCCGCCGCTGTGGCCGTGGCTGCTGGCCGTCAGCTTCAAGCTGCTGGGGCCTACTGAGCTGGGCTTGCGGCTGCCGGCCGCGCTGGCGGCGCTGGCCACCACGCTGGTGGTGTACCGGGCCGGGCGCCGGTGGCTGGGCAGCTGGGAAGGCGGGCTGCTGGCGGCGCTCATCCTGCTCACCTCGGCCGGCTACGTGCAGGAGCACGTCACCCGCACCGGCGACTTCGATGCCCTGCTCACGCTCTGGACCACGCTGGGGGCGCTCACCTGGCTGCGCTACCTGGCCGAGGGCCGCAGCCGCCACGCCTGGCAGGCGGGGCTGTTTTTCTTTTTGGCGGCCTTCACCAAGGGCGTGGCCGGGCTGCTGTTTGGGCCGGGCTTGCTGCTGGCCACTTTTGCGCTGGGCCAGGGGCAGCGCCTGCGGCGGCCGGCGCCCTGGCTGGCGGTGCTGGGGCTGCTGGCCGGCCTGGCGGCCTGGTACGCCGTGCGCGAGCACGCGGCCACCGGCTACCTGCAAGCCGTGTGGGAATTTGAGTTGGGCGGCCCGGCCCTGAACCAACTGGAGGGCCACACCACGGAAGTGTACTGGTACCTGACCAGCCTAATGGAAGTCAAGTTTATGTTTTGGCTGGTGCCGGCGCTGCTGGCGGGGCTGCTGGGCTGGTGGCTGCCGGCGGGCAGCCCGGGGCGTCTGCTGGCCCGGTTCGTGGTGTGCGTGGCGGGCTCGCTGATGGTTATTCTGGCCTTCACCCAAACCCGGCTGCCGTGGTACGATGCGCCCATTTACCCGCTGCTGGCGCTGCTCACGGCCAGTGGCCTGCTGCAAATGGCCCGGGCCGTGGCAGCGCAGCAGCACTGGCGGCCGGGCCCGGCGGCGCGGCTGGCGGCCGTGGCACTGGTAGTAGCCCTGCCCTACTGGGCGCAGTGCCGGACCCTGGCGCGGTTTTTTGACCGCCGCTACGAAGTGCCGTCTTTGCTGGTGGGCAACCACCTGCGCCACCAGGCGACGACCCTGCCCGCGGTGCGCAGCTACTATCTGGCCGAGGACAGCATTTTCAACGACAGCCCCACTTTTTATAAGGCCGCCATGGAGCGGCAGGCCGGGCACCGCATTGTGCGGGTGCCGCCCCGGAAAATAGCTGAAACCCCAACGGGCCAATTGGTAGTTGTGTGTGGGGCAGCCCTGCGGCGGGCCTGGGAAAGGAAGTACCGCACCCAGCTGGTCCTTCAAACCGATTCGTGCGTAACCCTGCGCCTGAACGCCCGGCCCTAACTTTCGGCCCGGCGGGCAGTAGCGCTAGCGCCCCCGGCTGCCGGGCTTGTCCCTCTTGTATTCGTTCTGTACTTTTTGATTTTATGATTCACTTCACCGAATTCACCCTCGACAACGGCCTGCGTTGCATCGTTCACGAAGATTTTTCTACGCCCATGGCCGTGCTCAACGTCATGTACGACGTGGGCTCGCGCGATGAGGACGCCGAGCACACCGGCTTTGCGCACCTGTTTGAGCACCTTATGTTTTCCGGCTCGGTGAACATCCCCAGCTACGACGAGCCGCTGCAGCGCGTGGGTGGCGAAAACAACGCCTTCACCTCCTCCGATGTCACCAACTACTACCTCTCGCTGCCCGCGGCCAACCTCGAAACCGGCTTTTGGCTGGAAAGCGACCGGATGCTGAACCTGGCTTTCTCCGAAAACGGACTGGAAGTACAGCGCAAAGTGGTGGTGGAAGAGTTCAAGCAGAGCTACCTCAACCAGCCGTATGGGGACGTGTGGCTCAAGCTCAAGCCCCTGGCCTACAACACCCACCCCTACCAGTGGAACACCATTGGCAAGGAGATTTCGCACATCGAAAACGCGGTGATGGACGACGTGCGCGGCTTTTTTCAAAAGCATTACGCGCCCCAGAACGCCGTGCTGGTGGTGGCCGGCGCCGTGAGCGAGGCCGATGTGCGCCGCCTGGCTGAAAAGTGGTTTGGCCCCATTCCCGGCGGCCCGGCCTACCAGCGCCAGCTGCCCACCGAGCCTGCCCAGCAAGAGGCCCGGCACCTCACCGCCTCGGCCACCGTGCCCCTGAGCGCCATTTATAAAGCCTACCACATGCCCGCCCGCGGCGACGACGGCTACCACGCCGTGGACCTGCTCAGCGATGTGCTGGGCCGGGGCAAGTCGGCGCGCCTGCACCAGCGCTTGGTGAAGGAGCAAGCCTTGTTCAACAATATTTCGGCCTCGCTCACCGGCTCGCTCGACCCTGGCTTGCTCATTATCAGCGGCAAGCTCAACACGGGTGTGGACCTGCAGGCGGCCAATGCGGCGGTAGAAGCCGTGGTGGCGGAATTCCTGGCCCAGGACGTGGACGCGCAAGAGCTGGAAAAAGTAAAAAACCAGGCCGAGAGCAGCCTGGTTTTTGAAGAAATCGACTTGTTAAACCGCGCCCTCAACCTGGCATACAGCAAGCTGCAGGGCGATGCCAACCTGGTGAACGACGAGAGCCGCCGCATTCAAGCCGTGACCGTGGCCGACGTGCGCACCGCCGCGCAAAGCATCCTGCGGCCCGAAAACTGCAGCACCCTCTACTACGAGGCGGTGTAGAGCGGAGCGCTCCGGTTATTTTTTAGCCGGGGCGTTGCTGTCGCGGCTGAGCGAGCTGTTGGCCGCCTTCTTGGGCATGGGCTTGCGCGTGCGGTTGTCGTTGTAGCCGCCGTTGGCATTGTAGCCTTCCTGCTTGCGCATGGGTACGCCGGGAGCCAGATACGAGGAGCCGTCTTTCAGGTCCTGCGACACGCCGTAGCCGAAGGGCTTGCCGGTGCGGGGATTGATTTTAACGGATGCCTTGCGGGGGCCACGGGCCGAGTACGGCGCTATTTTCTTGCGCGCGGCGCGGGGCGTGGTTTGGGCGTTGGCATCGGCCAGGGTCATAGCAAACAGCACCACTGAGGCGAGTAACAGGCGTATCATGGACGTATAAATATGGGGGTGGAAAGGAAAAAATCGGGTTAAAACCGCACCAGCTTTTACCATACGAACAAGTGCCTCATAAGTGACACTGCCGCATATGAAAGCCGATGAACCGCGGCTGAATCTCGTTGAGCCAGGCCCAAAGTCGGTTCAACTACCTCTTTTGAGCGTATTCGTACAGGATTGGGCAACAAGGAAGTATCCTCTCACCGGCGTACGATTTGTTCTGCGGTGATAAGATGCTTCCTTCGTCAGCATGACACAGGGTTAGGCGGATAGCTCCTTAGTTGCCGAGCGTGGTTTGCTGGCTTGTGGCCGTTTTGCGGGGCGGGCGCACGCTGTAGGGTACGGGCACTTTGCTGGTGCGAATGTGAACCGGCATGCCAGGCGCGCTGTACACGTTGGCGTTGTCGAGCTCGCCGCGCGAGGGCGTGGCGGCGCCGCCGTAGCCCCAGTCCGTATCGGTGGCCGTGGCCGTGGAGGCAACAGCGGGCTGGGCGTCTTCCAGAGGAGGCCAGCCGTCGTTGAGGGTCGCGGCGGCGGGGGCTTTTGCTACGGCCCGGGTCACTTTCTTCACCTCGCGGCGGGTGGTGCGGGCACTGGCTTTAGCCGACTTGGCTTTGGCCTTGGTGGTAGCTGCGGGGGCAGTTTGGGCACTAGCCTCAGCCAGCAGAAACAACGACAATGCGAGGGTGAATACGGAGCGGAACATAGCTAGGAAAAGAATAGGTGAGTGGTTGCCGAAGACAAATACGAGAACCGTGCCAACTCTCCATCCTGCTCCCTAAACCACGCAAAATGGCCCGGCCAACCCGTTTTCAACGGGTCGGCCGGGCCATTGTAGTTGCTATGCGGGTTGCGGAGCTAGCCGGGAAGCGAGCCTACCAACCGGCGGGGGCAGCAGGAGCCTTTTTCGGGGCTTTTTTGGCGGGAGCAGCCGCTTTGGTAACGGGAGCTTTAACAGCGGGCGAAACTGTGGGCATGGCGCCGGCGCCGCCGCTGGCGTTGGTGCCGCCCATGCTGGCATCGGCAGCCGCGGGAGCCGCCATTTCCATTGCCGGGGCCGGGACAGCGCTGGGTCGTTTGGCGCGCTGCAGGCGGCGCTCCCGGCGCTCGCGTGCGGCGGCTGCGTCGTTGGCCATTACGGTGCGGCCGCTTTGCATTTGAATGGGGGTGCCGGGCGCGGCCGACATGCCCATGCCCTGCGGCACACCGCTGCCACCAGAGGCGCTGCCGCCTACTGCGCCACCAAAGCCAGCGCCAGCCGATGCCTCGGCAGTAGCCGCGTCGGACTGGGGAACGGCGGGAGCTACGGCCTTCTGCATGCCTTTCCCGGTACCAGCGGCGCGGGCCGGGCTGCTGGTACCGGGGTTTTTCTTGGCAGCTTTCTTGGGGGCACCCCAGGAATCGGAAGAGTCCCAGCCACTCTGGGCCGATGCGGTAGCGGCTACCGCCACTATTAGTAGAAGCGAAAGGAAAGTACGTTTCATATCAAATGGAATTAATGTCGTAAAGAATACTAAAGCAACAGGAAGGGCAGGCGGGGGCGATAAGTTCCGGCTACATACGCGAATCGTTCTCTTAGGGCGCACCTATTGCCCTAACTTTGTGGCATGATGCAGGAATCCATTGCCAGCCTTGCGGCCGAAATCGCGGCCGCCGACTTGAGTAGCACCGCCCACCTCGATGCGTTTCGCATTAGCTACCTTGGCCGCAAAGGTCGTTTGGCCGATTTGTTTGACCAACTAAAAACCGTTCCGGCCGAAGAAAAACGTGCCGTGGGCCAGCAGCTCAACGCCCTGAAGCAGCAGGCCCAGGCCCGCTTCGACGAAGCCCAGCAGGCCACCGACTCGGCCACCGACAACACTCCCGCCAACCCCGACTTCGACTACACCCTGCCCCCCGTGCCCAACGCGCTGGGCACGCGCCACCCCCTGAGCCTGGTGCGCGAGGAGATGATGCGCGTATTTGCCCGCATCGGCTTCGCCATTGCCGAAGGCCCCGAGATTGAGGACGACTGGCACAATTTCACGGCCCTCAACTTCCCCGAGAACCACCCGGCGCGCGACATGCAGGACACGTTTTTTGTGGCCCCCGCCGCAGGAACCGCCCCCGATGCCCTGCCGTACTTGCTGCGCACCCACACCAGCACCGTGCAGGTGCGCGTGATGGAAACCGAGCCGCTGCCCATTCGCCGCGTGATGCCGGGCCGGGTGTTTCGCAACGAGGCCATTTCGGCCCGGGCGCACATGATGTTTCATCAGGTGGAGGGCATTTTTATTGACGAGGGCGTGAGCTTCGCCGACCTCAAGCAGACGGTGTACTACTTCGTGCAGGAGTTGTTCGGGGCCGACATCAACATCCGCTTCCGTCCCAGCTTCTTCCCGTTCACGGAGCCCAGCGCGGAAATTGACATCACCTGCCTGATTTGCAAGGGCGCGGGCTGCAACATCTGCAAGTACTCGGGCTGGGTCGAAATTGGGGGCTGCGGCATGGTTGACCCCGCCGTGCTCGAAAACGCCAAGATTGATTCCGACAAATACTCCGGCTACGCCTGGGGCATGGGCATCGAGCGCATTGCCATGCTCAAGTACCAGATTAAGGATTTGCGCCTGTTCACGGAAAACGACATGCGCTTTTTGCGGCAGTTTGAGGCGCTGTAAATCAGCCCTCTCCGAACCATTCCGCCGCTTAATCCATTCTATACAGCTTGCCTAATTCGCAGGCATCGATAAAACCGTGTTTCATGAAGGTTAGAAATCAGACGACCAATAAAGTAAACGTCATCACCCTGGGTTGCTCCAAGAACATCGTGGACAGCGAAGTGCTGATGGGCCAGCTGCAGGCCAACGACTTCGACGTGACCCACGAGGCGGAGAAGTCCGACGCCAACATTGTAATTATCAACACCTGCGGTTTTATCGATAACGCCAAGCAGGAGAGCATCGACACCATTCTGCGCTACGCGGATGAAAAGGCCGCCGGCCGCCTGGATAAGCTTTATGTGACGGGCTGCCTCTCGCAGCGCTACAAAGACGAGCTGGAAGTAGAAATCCCGCAGGTAGACGCCTATTTCGGCACCCTGGAGCTGCCCCAGATGCTGAAGGTGCTCAACGCCGACTACAAGCACGAGCTGATTGGGGAGCGCCTGTTGACTACGCCGCGCCACTATGCCTATTTTAAGATTGCCGAGGGCTGCAACCGCCCCTGCTCGTTCTGCGCCATCCCATTGATGCGCGGCAAGCACGTGGACCGGCCCATTGAGGACCTGGTGAAGGAGGCCAAGCGCCTGGCTGCTCAGGGGACCAAGGAGCTGATTCTCATCGCCCAGGACCTGACCTACTACGGCCTGCAGGCCTACGGCGAGCGCAAGCTGGCCGACCTGCTCCGCAACCTGTCCGACGTGGCCGGCATCGACTGGATTCGCCTGCAGTACGCCTACCCCTCGCAGTTCCCGCTGGATGCGCTGGACGTGATGGCCGAGCGCGAGAACATATGCAAATACCTCGACATGCCCCTGCAGCACGGTTCCGACAACATGCTAAAAAGCATGCGCCGGGGCATCACCAAGCGCCGCACGATTGAGTTGGTGGACACCATTCGGCAGCGCGTGCCGGGCATTGCCCTGCGCACCACGCTCATTAGCGGCCACCCCGGCGAGACGGAGCAGGACTTCCGCGAGATGTACGATTTTGTGGAGCAGACCCGCTTCGAGCGCTTGGGCATTTTTACTTACTCGCACGAGGAAAACACGCACTCGCACACACTGGTAGACGACGTGCCCGCTGAGCTGAAACAGGAGCGCGCCGACGCCATCATGGAGCTGCAGCAGGGCATTTCGATGGAGCTGAACGAGGCCCGCGTGGGCGAGACCTACAAGGTGCTGTTCGACCGCAAGGAAAGCGGCCATTTTGTGGGCCGTACCGAATTCGACTCGCCTGAAGTAGACAACGAAGTGCTGGTGCCGGTGGAGCGCGACACGTTTGTGCGCCTGGGCGATTTTGCCAACGTGAAGATTACCGCAGCCACGGACTTCGACCTCTACGGCAAGCTTGTCTGAGCTGCAGATTGGTCGGATTGCCCGGATTTTGGTACTGATTTGAATCCGGAATTTTTGATTGCACGGCTGGTTTCAGTTGGAATGTTTAGGGGAAAAAGGCAGCCAGGAGGCTGCCTTTTTTGTTAAAGCCCGACCTTCGTTCTTTCACGGCGTATCAGGCACGGCCCAGGGCCGTCTCCCAAAGCCGAAAAACCCGACCAATCCGATAAATCCGTGGTTCAGACACTCTCCTATGCCGAAACCGGCGCCTTTTCCGGTCTCCTGACCGACTACATTGCCCAGAAGCCAGAGTTGGCGCCCTTTTACCACCGCTTTCCTTCGCTGGAAAACGTGGCCGCTCAGCTGGAGGAGAAGAAAGCCGCCTACACCCCGGAGGCCCGCAAACGCCTGGTTTCGGCCCTGCGCGACCAGTACGGGCTGGCCCCCGAGCCAGAGCCCGCCATTGAGGCCAACCTGCTGCTGCTGGGCGAGCCCACCACGTTCACCGTGACCACCGGGCACCAGCTCAACCTGCTCACGGGGCCGCTGTATTTTATTTATAAGATTGCCACGACCATTAAGCTGAGCCGCCAGCTGAAGGCAGCGTACCCACAGTACGATTTTGTGCCGGTGTACTGGATGGCGACGGAGGACCACGACTTTGCCGAAATCAACCACTTCTCGCTCTTCGGCAAAACGTATTCCTGGGACGCGGCCACTACCGGCGGCCCCGTGGGCCGGCTGCCACTCGACGGCTTTGCCGAGCAGCTGCTGAGCCAGCTGCCGCCCGAGGTGCCGGCCGCTTTCCACAAAGCGTATTCGACCTCAAAAAACCTGGCCGAAGCCACGCGCAAGCTCACCGATGCCCTGTTTGGAGAGTTTGGCTTGGTGACGCTGGACGCCGACCGACCCGCCCTGAAACAGGCGCTGGTGCCGGTGCTGGAGCAGGAAATAGCAACGCAGGCGTCCAACACCGCCGTGCAGGCCACCAATGCCCGCCTCACCGCCGCGGGCTACAAGCCGCAGGTGTACTCACGGCCCATCAACCTGTTTTACATCACCGATGCCGGCAAGCGCGAGCGGCTGGAACCCGACGCTACCGGCGCCGATTGCGTGGAGGTAAGCATCCAGAACACGGCGCGCTACCACACCCAGGCCGAGCTGCTGGCCCTGGCCCGGCAGCACCCCGAGCAGTTCAGCCCCAACGTGGTGCTGCGGCCGGTGTACCAGGAGCTTCTGCTGCCCAACCTGGTGTACATCGGCGGGGCGGCCGAGGTGGCGTATTGGTTCCAGCTGAAGGACGTGTTTGCGGCCTTTGGCGTGCTCATGCCCATCGTACTGCCCCGCAATTCGGCCGAGTACATCAGCCGGGCCAATGCCGGCAAACTGAAAAAGCTGGGCCTGACCACCCCCGAGATATTCCGGCCCTTAGCGGACCTGAAAAAGCAGGTGGGCGCCGCCCTGGGCCAGGAAGAAATCAGCTTCAAAGACCAGCAGCAGGCCCTGGCCGCCGCTTTCCAGCAAGTGCAGGACGTGGCCCAGCGCCTCGACCCCACGCTGGTGAAGACGGTGGCCGCCGAAGCCCAGAAAGCCGCCGCCGGCCTCGCGGGCCTCGAAAAGCGCCTGAGCAAAGCCGCCGAAACCAAGCACGAAACCGCCTACACGCAGCTGGCGGCCCTCAAGGAGAAGCTCTTCCCGGGCGGCGGCCTGCAGGAGCGCAGCGAAAACGTGCTTAGCATCCTCATCAACAACCCGGAGTTTATTCAGGATGTGGTGAAGGCCTTTGAGCCGCTGGCGCTGGAGTTCACGGTGCTGGAGGAGAAATAAATACGCGGGGGGAGGCCTGTTCTTTGCATCCCAAAAACAGGTCTCCCCTCCCACTGAGCTGCCATCCGCTTTCGCAATCCGCCGGCTTCAGAGAGCCTCAACAGATGACCACCAAAGCCACCCTGCGCCGCGCCGCCCTGGCCCACCGGGCCGCCCTGCCCGCAGCCGAGGTGGCGCAACGTAGCACGCAGGTTTGTGAGCAGCTCTTCCAGCATTTTCCGGTGGCGCAGTGGCGCTGGCTGCACGTGTTTCTACCGCTGGCCAGGCGCAACGAGCCCGATACCTGGCGCATTATCCGCCGGCTGTGGTCGGAGGAGCTGCCGGTGCGGCTGGCCGCGCCCGTGGTCCAGCCCGACGGCATTTCCCTCAAACACTACGAGTTGACGCCCGCCACTCCGCTCCTGGAGAACCGCTGGGGCATTCCCGAACCAGTGGCGGAAGCAGCGGAAGTGGCGCCCGCGCTGCTGGATGCCGTGCTGGTGCCCCTGCTGGCCGTGGACGAGGCCGGGCACCGCGTGGGCTACGGGGGTGGCTTCTACGACCGGTTTCTGGCCCAGTGCCGGCCCGGTGCCCTGTTTATTGGGTTCAGCCTGCTTGATGGGCCGCCGCTGGCCCGCATGGCCGATGTGCTGCCCACCGATGTGCCCCTGCACGCCTGGCTGACGCCGGGCAGGGTGTGGCGGTTTTAGCACATCTGTAAATAACGCGGCACACAGACATAGTAGTATGCCGCTAAAAATTTATTTTTCGGGGCTAATATTCTCGCAATAAGGCCGTAAGCCGTTGCGTTGGTCGGGTATCTTTCACACTGTGCTGATTGAGACCATGGCAGAAATGCAGCGACATGCGAACGGGCCACCCCGGCCGGGCAAGCGACGAACACGGCAGGTGTCGACCAGCGTCGACACGATTCCGAGGGTGAAGCCGAGGGCATCCCCGGCAGGAAAGGCCAGGTGAATTCTGACAGGGAATTCACTTAAAAACTGGTACCCAAGTCGATATCAACTTTCTTAAAACCGCTGCCTTATGATGACCAATGCCCAGCTGGCCACGGCCAGCCTCGACGACATCGTGTTCGATGGTCGCAACCGCCACTACGGGGCCTACCAGCTCCGCGCCACCTACCAGCGCCACGTAACGCGCGCGCTGCTCATTGCCACCGCCTTGTGCGCGCTGCTGTTGCTGCTGCCGTATGTGGCGCAGCTGCTGAAGGCCGAGACGCCAAACGTGGCCGTGACCGAGGTACTTATCAATCCCATTTTACCGCCGCTGGGGCCCGACGTAGTGCCGCCCCCCGTGCCGCCCGCCGCCAAGCCGCCCGTACAGCCGCCCCAGCCCCCCACCGTCAAGGACCTCGTGCCGGTGGTGGTAGTGGACAAGGACGCGCCCAAAGAAGACGAGGTACCGGAGCGCAACCTGTTGGCCACCAAGGCATCCGGCCAGCAAAACATTGCCGGCGACTCCAGTGCTTCGCCTGATGCGACTCCCGCAGAGCTGGGCCCGCCCACCGGAAACGCCGCGACGGGCGAAACGGTGAAAGGGAAGCCTTACCTGTCGGTAGAGCAGATGCCCGAGCTGCCCGGCGGCGGCGGCACCGCGGCCATGGTGGCGGCCATTCAGCGCACCGTGAAATATCCCCGCCAGGCCCTGACCAACGGCATAGAAGGCAAAGTGTTCGTGAGTTTCACCGTGGACGCCAAAGGCGAAGTAATCGACGTGGCCCTCGTGAAAGGCCTGGGCTTTGGATTGGATGAAGAAACCATGCGGGCCATCAAAGCGCTGCCCAGGTTCATTCCAGGCCGCCAGAACGGCCGCGATGTTAGCGTGTCGTTCACGGTGCCCGTTACCTACCGCATCCAATAGCGAAAGCTATAAGAGCTCAGCATGACGTTATTTTTTTCTCTGATAGCCTACTGAAATGGCATTACTTGGCTCTCGTTCTCCCCCGCCCTGTTTCTTCCACGTTGGCAATGCGGGCCTGGCCCCAGGGCGCAATGCTCACGCGCACGCGCAGCGGGTGCAGGCGGCCGGCTCGTTCGAGGCGCAGGCCGCTGCCCTCGGGCACGTAGTAGCGCTCCAGGTTGAAGCGCAGGGCGAAGGAAGTGCGGTACACGTTCGTGACCCAGCCGCGCAGCACGGCCTGGTTGGCGCCCGGCTTTGGGGCCCTGGCATACACGCCGATGGGCGCGCTCACGCTGTCCGGGCCGGGGGCCAGCAGCACGAACACGGCCTGCCGGCGGCGGGGCGGCTGGGCCGGGTCGCGCCACAGGCGCAGGGGTGTTTCGCTGATGTTGTAGCGCAGACGCACAAAGTCGCCGTAGAGCAAATCGCGCGGGTCGATGGGCGTGGTGGTGAGGATGATATTCTGCCCCAAGGCCGCCGTGGCATAGCCCGCGGCCGCCACGCCCAGCACGTACAGCACCTGGGCCGCAACGAGCAGGCGCAGCAAGGGTCGGCGGCGCACCGGGTCGGCGGCCCAGGTAAACGGGTTAGTCATGGCGCGGCGGGGTAGTGGGCGGAGATGCCGGGGCGTTGGGAACGGGGGTTCCGGCCTGCTGGGCCACGGGCGGGGCGGCGGCGGCCAGCACCTGGGCATTGCGGCGGCGCAGGTACCAGCTCAGGCTGAGCAGCAGCACGCCGCCCAGCAGGAAAAAGAGCGACTTGTCCAGAAAGGCCCAGGTCAGCTTGAAATATGCCACCATGGTAGCCGCCACAAATAGCACCGCGCCGATGGTGAGCTGCTCGGGGTCTTCGTCGCGGTGGGCGCGCACCAGCACCGAGCCGGCGTGGGCATACAGCACCACCAGCGTGGCCACCGCCAGCGGCAGCCCGCCCGGCAGGTAAAACCCCGGCAGCAGCAGCAGCCAGTCGGGCAGCGTGCCGAGCCGGCCCCGCGCCCGCTTGCCGGCCACCGACAGCGCCAGCACCGCGCCCAGCGCCGCCAGGTAGGGCAGCAGCGGCGGCCGCAGCACGTTGGCATAGGTATCGGTTTCGCCAAAGGTGGCCAGCCCGAACATGAACAGGTAGGCCGCCACCAGCGGCGGCCCCTGCAAGGCCCGGCCCCCCGCCCGGTTGGGTTGCCAGTCGCCGGCCGCGTAAACGAGCATGGCAGGCACGAAAAACCAGGTAATTTTGGCGTGCAGCACGATAATCAGCAACCCAGCTTGCCACAGCAGGCCCGCGGCCAGCACGGTGCTGCTCACGGCATCGGGGCGGCGCCACCAGTAGTAGCCCATGCCGCCGGCCACCAGCAGGGCCGTGGCGTAGCTGAAGCTGCCCAGCGCCTGCACGCAATAGGTTTGCACGGCCGCCCCAATCAACACGGTGAGCAGCACCAGCAGGCGCGAGCCGTACACGTAGCTCAGGGCCACGCCGGCCACCACCCAGGCCACCAGGCCGCTCACGTCGTAGCCCACCAGCTGGTAAAGCTGGCTGGTGAGAATGATGCTAGCTCCGAACAATATCAGCCCCAGGCCAATGAGGCCGTGGCCCACATCGGGGTTGCCGCGCCGCAGGAAGTAGGCGCCAGCTGCGTAGGCCCCCGTGAGGCTGCCCAATAGCAGCGCCAGACGCAGCACCTCGGGCAGGGCCTGCCAGTTGGCCGCCACCAAGCTTAGGCCGCTCAGGCCCACCAGGAGGCTGCCCAGCACCGGCAGCAGGCCCAGGGCCTGGGCCTCGGGCGGGTAGCGGGCCAGCAGCAGTTGCCGCTGCTCTTCGCTGATGAGGCCGTCGGTGACCCAGGCGGGGCCGTCGGTTTCGAGAAATTTACGGGACAAGCGCGTGACGGAGTGAGGAAGTGACCGAGGGCAGCCAGCCGGCTGCATTGCAAAAGAACATCATGCTTCCTTTACGCAGCTATTCCCTCGCTCATTCGCGCTGCCGCGCCCGCGCTGCTTCGCGGTTGGCCGGGCACGGCGGCGGTGCCTGCGTCGTGGGCCGTCGTTCGCACTTCTACCTTTGGGACTTTGGCGGCGGGCAACCACCCGACCGGCGTGGGGACGCGAACTATAAAATTCGCGCTACACCCTGTTGCGTAATATCATTTACTTATTCACCCGTTCACTCATTGCCCAAATGGCCCGCATCAAAGTAACCCTGCCCGACACCTTCTCATTCACGACTGAGATTCCGGTGCGCATCACCGACCTCAACTACGGCGGGCACCTCGGCAACGACGCGCTGCTGAGCATTCTGCACGAGGCACGGGTGCATTTCCTGCGCTCCATCGGCATGGAAAGCGACTATGACCCTATTAGTAAGCTCGGCCTCATCATGGTGGATGTGGCCATTGAATACAAGGGCGAGGCCTTTCACGGCGATGTGCTGCGCATCCAAATGGCCGCCGCCGACCTCAACAAGTACGGTTTCGACGTGGTGTACCACGCGCACAACCAGGCCGGCAAGGAAATAGCCCGCGCCAAAACCGGCATGCTCTGCTTCGACTACAACGTGCGCAAACTGCGCCTGCTGCCCGAGGAACTGGCGGCGCGGGTGGGCCCACCAAGCCAGTGAGTAAGCAAGCGTACATTTGAAATTCTACCTCCCAAAACGTCACATGTCTTTTCTCCTACGCCCCTTGAGCGCATTGGCCGCGAGCTGCTGGCTGCTGGGCATCCAACCGGCAGCAGCACAAGCACCTCAACCCACCCCGCCAAAGGCCGTGTATACCTACATCGACCACCCACCACAGCTGGCCGGCAAGGGCGGAGTCCCGGCCATTTCGGCAGCGGTGCAGCAGCAGCTGGCGTATCCGCCCCGGGCGCTACGGGACGGCGTGGCGGGCCGGGTCTTCGTGGACGTGCTGGTGTCCACCGATGGGGCCGTTTCCGAAGCCAAAGTGGTGAAAGGCCTGCGGCCCGATTGCGACTCGGCTGCGGTAGCCGCTGTGCAGCGCCTACCGCGCCTTTCGCCCCCCCGCATGAACGGCCGGGCGGTGTACTACAGCTTCACGCTACCCGTCGTATTCCAGGCCCCGGCTGCGGCTAGCAAACCCTAAAGCAGGAAGTAATCCTAGCCGGGGCTTTCGCGGGAACCCAACGCCCTGTCGGCTTGTATCTTTGTGCTATGTTACTTGAACTGCCCCTCGCCCCTACGCCCACCAAACGCGACATTCGCAAAACTTCGCCCGACGACCTCAAGGCGTTTATGGTGGAGCACGGCGAGAAGCCCTTCCGCGCCAAGCAGGTGCTGGAGTGGCTGTGGAAGAACACCGCCGCCACGTTTGAGGAGATGAACAACATCTCGGTGACCACCCGCGAGCTGCTGGCCAGTCACTTCGTGATAAACGGCGTGACGGTGCAGAACAAGCAGCTCTCGAACGACGGCACCATCAAGTCGGCCTTCCGGCTCTACGATGGCAACGTGGTGGAAGGCGTGCTCATTCCGCACGACACGCGCATGACGGCCTGCATCAGCAGCCAAGTGGGCTGCTCGCTCACGTGCAAGTTTTGCGCCACCGGCTACATGGACCGCAAGCGCAACCTCGACGCGGCTGAGATTTACGACCAGGTGGTGCGCATCCGGGAGCAGTGCGAAAGCCAGTACGGCACGCCCCTCACCAACATTGTGTACATGGGCATGGGCGAGCCGCTGCTCAACTACGCCAACGTGGTGGAAAGCGTGCGCCGCATCACCGCGGCCGATGGCCTGAACATGGCCCCGCGCCGCATCACCATCAGCACGGCGGGCATTGCCAAGATGATAAAAAAGCTGGCTGATGACGACGTGAAGGCCAACCTGGCCCTCTCGCTGCACGCGCCCACCGACGCCAAGCGCAACGAAATAATGCCCATCAACGAGGCCAATTCCCTCGCCGCGCTGAAAGAAGCCCTGCAGTACTACCACCAGAAAACCGGCCGCAAAGTCACGTACGAGTACATCGTGTTCGATGGCTTCAACGACGGGCTGGACGATGCCGAGCACCTCGCCAAAATAGCGAAGTGGCTGCCCTGCAAGGTGAACCTTATCGAGTACAACCCCATCGAAAACGCCGACTACCAGAACGCCGAGGCCGACAAAATCACCGCCTTCCACAAGTACCTGGCCGACCGCGGCGTGCAAACCAACATCCGCCGCTCGCGGGGCAAAGACATTGACGCCGCCTGCGGGCAGCTGGCCGTGAAGGAGGAGAAAGTGGCATCGGAATAACGGTCAACCATTTCATAAAAAAAGCCGCTGGTGTACTACCAACGGCTTTTTTTGTGTTTCAGGATTTCGACTATTATTTCACACCCTTACCGAAGCGGAACGTGAAATCGTAGTAAAGCGGTATGATGTACGAGGTGACAAATTCGCCCCCCTGGCGGTAAGTCCGGGTGGTGGTGACGTACTGGCTGCCGTCGTATTCGGTGTAGCTCTTGGTGCGGTCGTGGGGGAAGGTGGCCACGTAAGCGGCGCCCAGGCCCAGACTGGTGCGGCGCCAGTTGATTTTGATGCCGTAGAGCCCGCCCATTCCGGCCTTGGAATCGGCAATGATGTAGTTTTCGCTGATGAGCGACACCCGGCGCGACACGCGCTTTTGGCCGCCAAACTGCAAAATAGGAGTAGAGCCGACTTCGCCTTCAAAGAAGCCGTAGCCCAGGCCCGCTGTCACGTTGTTGTCGGCCGAGCCGTAGGTGGCCGCGCCGTAGAGTATGCCCGCGCCGTAGGATTTGTCCAGGGTGCCGCCGAAGTCCGGAATGCGCAAATAGAGCGCCCCGATGCCAACGTGCACCTTGCTGCTCACCGGGATGCTGAACTTGGGCGTGAGGAGCAGGAACTGATTGCCGATGCCCACGCCGGGAATAACCGACACGTACCCGCCGAGGGAAATATTGTCGGTGATGCCGAAGTTGCCACCTATCAGGTAGAGGCTGACGGCCTGCAGTGAGTTTTCGCCTTTGCGCAGGCCGCGGCCGGTGGGGGCAAAAAAGAGGCGGTTGCCGTTGCCAATGTCGAAGTAGCCGGGCTTGTTGCCTACGCCGGCAGCGGCCGGCCCCTGCAGGTCGGCGCGGCGAATTTGGGTGCGCTCCAGGCTTACGCGGCCCATCTCCTGGGCGTCGAATTCCAGCTTGTCGAGGCTCATGCTTACCAGCGTGCCGGTGAAGGAGGTGCCTTTCATCGTTTCGACGCGGTAGCTGCGGCCCAGCAGGTAGGTTTCTTTGGGCAGCGGGGCGGCGGCCGGCGGCAACGCCGGAACGGTGGGCGGGGCGGTTTGGCCGTGGGCCGTGGTGCCGGCCAGGGCCAGCGCCAGAATCAATGCGCGTAAAGTCTGTTTCATGGGGAGGTAGTTTTCCCCAAAGATGCTGTGTTTACCCGCTATGATTGCAAAAAACTATTTACAAAAAAGGACTTTACAGCACCGGATTCAAACACAAAACTTAAGACTATTCTCGCCGTATACTGTTCACAAAGAATTGATTGCATACTAGCAAAACAATCAAATCAGCAGGAATTAAAGGATATTAGGGGCTGAAATATTTTACCCGCGCCAGCTGCCGGTAGAACGGGGCCGGCCGGTGGCTTTTTCTTCTTCTGACTCGCCGGGGGCGTATTCCTGCAGCCGCACGCGCACGGCGTGGACTTTAGGCTGCACTTTTTGTCCGTAAGCATCGGCAAACTGCTGGGTAAACTCGGCCCCGAAGAAGATGATGAGCGACGAATAGTTGACCCACAACAGCAGCACAATGGCCGAGCCCGCCGCTCCAAACGCCGAGCCCGGCTCGGCCTTCGCAATGTAAAAAGCAATGAGAAACTTGCCAATCACGAACAGCAGGGCCGTGATGAAAGCGCCAATCAACACGTCGTTCCAGCGGATGATGGCATCGGGCAGAAACCGGTAAATTAGGGCAAACAGCAGCGTGGTCACGCCCAGCGACAAGGCAAAATCGACCACCCGAATGGCTATTACGCCTATCATGGGCAGCAGTTCCTGCAGCCAGCCCGTGAACGCACTCAGCACAGCGCTTACCACAAAGGAAATGAGCAGCAGCAGGGCCACGCTAAGAATCAGCCCAAACGACAGCACCCGCTGCTTAATGAAAGCGCCGATGCCGATGCCTTCGGTTTTCACCTTTAGGTTCCAGATGTCGTTGATGCTTTCCTGCAGCGTAACAAAAAACGTGGTGGCCGCAAATAGCAGCGTGCTGATGCCGATGGCCGTGGCCACCGGGCCGCGCTGCTGCAAGGTAAATTTGGCAATGCTGTCTTGCAGAAACTTGGCAGATTCCGAGCCCACCAAGCCTTTCAGCTGCCCGTAGACCTGGCCCGTCAGGGCCTCGCCGCCGAACACCGCGCTGGCCACCGTGATGACGATGAGCAGCAGCGGGGGCAACGAAAAAATGGTGTAGTAGGATAGAGCGGCCGCGTGCCGAAAGGAATTGTTGTTGCCGAACTCCCCGGCGGATGATTTGAGGACGGCCAGAACGTCAGAAAACTTATAATGTGCCATGCAGCGGGAAATAGTTAGCAGCAACAAAGGTGCGTGTGTCCTTTGTAATACGGCCCACGTGCTGTGGCGTTGGCCGCAACGCCCGCACGCAGTCCCGCCGGCTGGCGCCACACGGCGAGGCGGCGCTACCTTAGCAGCAGCGGGCGCGTCCCGCGCAGCCGGTTCTGCGTGCCCCGGGCACGCAGTAGCTTTGTTCAACTTTTTTCCGTTATGCTCATGCGCTTTTGTTTACGATTTGCCCGCACGTTGGTGCCCGCGTTGTTCGGCCTGCTCCTTTTGACCGCGCCTGCTCACGCCCAAAACCAGAAAATTAAAATAAAGGGGAACGCCTCCTACCCCGCCGCCGAAGGCTTCGACGCGGCCGGCTCCGACGCCAAAGCCGTGGCCATTGCTGACCGCGCCATGCGCGAGATGGGCGGCTACGAAAACTGGAAAAACGCCCGCTACTTCGCCTGGAGCTTTTTTGGCGGCCAGTACCAAATTTGGGACAAATACACCGGCGATTTTCACTGGGAAAAAGACACCTTGGTGGCCAACTACAACCTAAACACCAAGCAAGGCCGCGTGTACAGCCGCGGCCAGGACATTTCGGCCTCGCCCACCGGCCAGAAGGTGCTGGACCGCATGACCGGCATCTGGATAAACAACGCTTACTGGCTGGTAATGCCGTTTAAGCTGAAAGATTCCGGCGTGACCCTCACCCACAAAGGCGAAGCCAAAACCATGGATGGCGCCACCGCCGACCTGCTGCAAATGACGTTCAAGAACGTGGGCGTGACGCCCCAAAACCGATACGAGCTGCTGGTGAACCGCGCCACCGGCCTAGTAGAAGAATGGGCGTACTTCGCCAACGCCACCGATGCCCAGCCGGGCTTCCGCCGCCGCTGGAACCAGTACACGAAGTTTGGCAACTTGCTGCTGGCCGCTGACCGCAGCGATGCCAGCAAGCCCACCCGCCTCGACAACATTGCCCAGGTGCAAACCCTGCCCGAAGGCGTGATGAGCAGCACCACGCCGGTAGCCAAAGTCAAATAGAACCACGTCTGCACAGCGCACCGTGCAGACGTGGCGCAGTACCGGGGGCCAATATGTTGCGCGGCTACTTCGCGCTGGGCCGCAATTCCCAGCACAGGGTTTCGATGGGCGCGGCGTGCAAAGCGCCCGCCAGCTCGGCATCGTCCTGGAACTGCAGCTGCGTGAGCACGCTGGTCTCCACGCTCACGGAGGCGGTTTTTTCGCGAAACGGCCAGGGGTGAATGATAACCGGGCCGCCGGGCTCGGGCTGGGCCAGGGTGTGCATGGTGCCATCGGGCCCGCGGTGGATTTCTACGGCGCGGCCCATTTCCGGGATTTCGTGCCGGCACAGGATGAGCGACAGCCGGTCGCACCAGTGCAGCAGGTCGTAGGCCTGCTGGGCTTCGGCCTTGGTAATCTTGAGGGCGCGGCGCCACTCCTGCTGGCGGGCCTTGAGGTAGTCGAGGAAAGAGGTTATTTCTTCGGTATCGCCCCGCATCCCTTCGTATAAACAGCTCAGGTGCAGGCTGGTGAGAAGGCTGCGCCAGCGCCCCTGGAAACGGGCTGCCGTGAGCACGCCGGTGGCCTGTTCCAGCGAAAATTCCTTTTGGGTGAAATTGGCCGGGGCGCCGGCGGGCGTGAGGCCGTGGTGCCCGCCGCGGCCCCGCCAGGCCGCCTGCTCGTCGTCGTGCTGGGCAATGGCGGCCATCAGCCCCACCCAGCGGTCGGGCTCCAGGGTGTGGGGCCAGTGCCAGGCCAGCTGCGTAGCCAGCAGGGCGTGGGCCTGTTGGTAAATAATTTGCCAGCCAGCGGGGGTGGAGTTTACTATCATCAGAAAACGAAGCCAAGTTTAGGCCTGTACAACTGTAAAAGAAGGGCCCGGGTTGTGCGCCCGGCCCCCCGCCACTCCATCCGCCACCGCGCCAACTCCGTGGCTCGCTCTTCGTAGTTCACCCATGCCCGAACCCCAGGAAAGCCGCCTGGCCCACGACCTGTTCACCCCGCTCACCGTGCGGCTCCCCGATGGCCGCACCCTGGGCTTGACGCGCTACGGCAATCCCACGCACCAGCCGGTGGTGTTTCACCACGGCTTTGGGTCCTCGGGCCGCGAACTGCCGCCCGCTACGGCCCTGCTGGCTCGCCTGCAGCTGCAGGTACTGGCCCCCGACCGGCCCGGCGTGGGCCAGTCCAGCGTGTATCGCCGCCTCACCTTTCCCTCCTTTGCCGATGACGTAGTGGCCATGCTCGACGCCCTGGAAATAGCCGGGCCAGTGGGCGTGATGGGGTGGTCGGTGGGTGGAGTGCACGCGCTGGCGCTGGCCGCGCGCTACCCGCAGCGGGTGGCCGCCGGGCAACTGCTCAGCACCTGCCTGCCGCTGGGCGAGCCCATTTCCTACCGGCACCTGTCGCCGCTGTGGAAGGCTCTGCGCTGGGGCCAGACCGGGTTTCCGTGGCTGAACCGGGCCACTTTTTTGTGGCTCAGCCGGCAGTGGGCCCGGCGCCCCGACACCACCATCAATTGGTTTATTCGCCTGATGTGGGAGGCGGAGCAGGACGTGACCGGCCGGCCCGGCTTCCGGGAGCTGCTGCGCGATGCGGCTGCGCAGGGCTTTGCGCACCACGGCCGCGGCGTGTACGACGACGCGCAGGCGTGGTGCGCCCCCCGGGCTTTGCCATTGAAGACGTGCAGGCGCCCATCAGCCTGTGGCACGGCACCGACGATGGCGTGTGGGCACCCGGCAACATTCCGTACCTGGCGAACCGGCTGCCCCGGGCCCACGTGCACCTGCTGCCCGGCGAGGGCCACATGCTGTACCTGGAAAACTGGGAGGCCATACTGACCGCAATGCGGACCTTGCTCGACGCAGCCGGCGCGGCCCCGGCCACCGGCAGCTGAAGGCACTTCATTAGCCCACAGCTATTCCCTCCGGCCCTGTCATGCTGAGCACGTGGCATTCATTGCTCAATTTATTGTAACCTTGCCGGACTGAATTCGCGCCTTATTCCCTTCCCTGCATGAAGCACGTTGTACCTACTTCTTCCCTTGCTCTGACATTATTTGTTCTCTTAACCGCGCTGGGCCCGGCCGCCCAGGCCCAACGGCCGGCTGCTGCTGGCGCGAAAAAGGTAGCACCCGCCACGCCAGCCACTTCCCTGGCCGCGCAGACCAAGGGCATGCAGAAATTCGACGGGTACTTCCCATTTTATTACGACCAGAAAACGGGCAAGGTGCTGCTGGAAATCGAGCGGTTCAACGAAGAATTTCTGTACTTCGGCTCCATGGCCAGCAGCGTGGGCAAGGGCATTGAGCGGGGCCAGAGCAACTCGGCCATTGCCAAGTTTATCCGGGTGGGCGGCAAAGTGCTGCTGGTGGAACCCAACTACGACTACCGCGCCGTAACCGACAACGCCGACGAGCAGCGCGCCGTGGACAATGCCTTTGCCAAATCGGTTATCTGGGGCTTTGTGCCAGTTGCCATCGAGGGCAACAAAGCCCTAGTGGACCTAACCCCATTTCTGGTGCGCGACAGCCAGAAAATTGCCGAAGGCCTGGGCAGCCGCGGCTACCAGGGCCCCGGCGCCAGCCTGATGGGCGGCCCCGGCGGCGGGCAGCCCATCAGCTATAAAGTCGACGAGTCGCGCTCGGCCGTGTACCTGGATAATACCCGCAACTTTCCCAAAAACTCGGAGTTTGAGGCCCTGGTTACGTTTACGAGCACCCCGGGGCGCGGCGCCGACAATCTCATTGCGCCCGACCCGAACGCCGTGACCGTGCAGATGCACCAGGCCTTCATTGCGCTGCCGGAAAAGGGCTTCCGCACCCGCAAGTTTGACCCACGCTCGGGCTTTCAGGACTTCAGCTACCTGGATTTTGCCGCGCCTATGAGCCAGCCGCTGGCCCAGCGCTTCACCGTGCGGCACCGGCTGGCCAAGAAAGACCCCGCGGCGGCCGTGAGCGAAGCCGTGGAGCCCATTGTGTACTACGTGGACCGGGGCGCGCCCGCCGCCATCAAAAAAGCCCTGCTGGAAGGGGGCGCGTGGTGGAACCAGGCCTTTGAGGCTGCCGGGTACCAGAATGCCTTTCAAATAAAAGAGCTGCCGGTGGGGGCCGACCCGCTGGACATACGCTACAACGTGGTGAACTGGATAAACCGCTCCGGCACCCCACGGGCGTACTCCTACGGGGCCTCGTACGTGGACCCGCGCACCGGCGAAATCATCAAGGGCGTGGTGTCGCTCGGCGCCGACCGGCACCGGCAGGACTACCTCATCGCCGAAGGCCTGCTGCAGCCCTACGAGGACGGCAAGCCCGTGCCCGAGCAGATGGAACAGCTGGCTTTGGCGCGCGTCCGCCAGCTGTCGGCCCACGAAATAGGCCACACCCTGGGGCTGCACCACAACTTCACGGCCAGCAGCAAAGACCGCGGCTCGGTGATGGACTACCCGTTCCCGCGCTTCACCATGCAGGCCGATGGCCGGCTTGACGTGTCGCAGGCCTACGCCACGGGCATTGGCAGCTGGGACAAGCGCGCCGTGCAGTGGGGCTACGCCGACTTTCCGGCGGGCACCGACGAAAACCAGGCCCTGGACCGCATCATGCAGGAGACGCTGCAGCAGGGCTTCCGCTTCATTCCCGACATTGGCGGCTACGCCCACCCGGCGGCCAACCAGTGGGACGAAGGCACGGACCCCGTGGCCCAGCTGACTTCCCTGATGGCCGTGCGCCGCAGCGTACTCGACCGCTTTTCGGAAAAAGCCATTCGGCCGGAGGCGCCCATGGCCACGCTGGAGGAGGTGCTGGTGCCCATTTACCTGCTGCACCGCTACCAGGTAGAAGCCGTGGCTAAGTCGCTGGGCGGGCAGTACTTCAGCCACGCCGTGAAGAACGATGGCCAGGCCCCCACCCAGATGGTGGAACCGGCCGTGCAGTGGCAGGCATTCAATGCGCTGCTGGCCACCATCTCGCCGGCCGCGCTGCAGCTGCCCGAGGCGCTGATTGCCAAGATTCCGCCCCGCCCCTCGGGCTACCCGGCCACGCTGGAAACCTTCGGCGGCTACACCGGCCCCACCTTCGACCCGCTGGCCGCCGCCGAAGCCGCCGCCGCGCCCACCATTGCCGCTATTCTGAGCCCCCAGCGCGCCGCGCGGCTGATTGAGTATCAGGCCCGCGACAGCAGGCAGCCCGGGTTCCAGCCCGTGGTGGAGCAGCTGCTAGCCAGCACTTGGCGCGCCAAGCCCGAAACCGGCTACGCCGCGCCCTGCAAACCGTGGTGAACAACCTGACCCTGCAGCACCTGCTGCAGCTGGCGGCCGACACCCGCGCTGCGGCCAGCGTGCGCGGCCAGGCGCTGCTGGCGGTAGACGGGCTGGAAAAATGGATGAGCAAGGAGGCCAAACGGGGCAAGGCCCCGCAGCAAGCCAACGTGTTGTTCGGGCTGTCGGAAATCCAGCGCTTCCGAGCCGAGCCCGGCAAGTTCACGCCGCCGCCAGCCGTGGAAATGCCTCCCGGAGCGCCCATCGGCATGCCAGGCATGGGGTTCATAGATTAAAAGTCTATCTGAATAGGCAAAAAATGAACGGTCATGCTGAGCTTGTCGAATAAGCTCTACGCTCAGGCTTTATTTTCACTTCTTTTTGTCCCCTTCCCGATGAAAAAACTTATTGCTTTCTGCTGCTGCTTAGCGCCTTTTCTGGCGGCGGCCCAGCCAAACACCGACATTTACCTTTTCGACCTGGCCGTGAAAGGCACGAAGGTGGTTCTGAGCAAGCCGCTCAACATCACGCCCCACGTGGGCTACGACAACCAGCCCTTCTTCCACCCCACGCAGCCGCTGGTGTACTACACGGCTGTGGCCGACAGCGGCCGGACCGACCTGCGGGCCTACAACTACCAATCAGCCCAAAGTCAGGCCATTACCACCACCCGCGAGCGGGAGTTTTCGCCCACCCTCACCGAAGACCAGCAGTTTCTGTCCTGCATCATTCAGCGCGACAACGGGAACCAGGACCTGGGCCAATATCCCTTGGCAGGCGGCCCGCCCACCGTGTTGATTGACAACCTGAAAGTGGGGTACCACGCCTGGATTGACCGCACCCGCCTGCTCTTGTTTGTGCTGGCAACGCCCGTCAACGCGCTGCACTACCACGACCTGGCCACCGGCCGCGACACCGTGGTGGCCCGCAACATTGGGCGTTCCATCAAGCGCATTCCCAACCAGGCGGCCATCAGCTTCATGCAACAAACCCCGGAGGGCACCTGGCTCATTCAGCGGTTCGATACGAAAACCCGCGCCATCACCACCATCGCGCCGGGCCTGGCAGGGTCAGAGGACGTGGCCTGGACGCGCAACGGGCTCATGCTAATGAGTAACGGCGAACAGATTTACAGCCGCCGCCCCGGTGCCCGCGGCACCTGGCAGCCCGTGACGATAAAAGGGGCCCCCACGGCGCTGAAGAAAGCCAGCCGCCTGGCCATCAACGCTGCTGCTGATAAACTGGCGGTGGTAGTGGACGAATAGCGCCGGAATTTCCGGCGAGGTTAACGCGTTGCCAAATAGCGCATTACCATAAAAAAGACCTCGTGCTCAACTTCCTGCCGGAGGCTGAACACGAGGCCTTTTCATAGCGAGAATAAAAAAAAGGCTACGCCGGCTGCATCTCTTTCAAGTGCAGCAGCATATCGGCTGTCATTTTATCCAGGTCGAAATCGGGCTGCCAGCCCCAGTCCTGCCGGGCCTTCGAGTCGTCGATGCTGGCGGGCCAGGAGTCGGCGATTTGCTGGCGGCCGTCGGGCTGGTAGGTGACGTTGAAATCGGGCAGGTGGCGCTGGATGCTGGCGGCGCTTTCGGCGGGCGAGAAGCTCATGGCGCCCAGGTTGTAGCTGGTGCGCACCTTGATTTGGTCGGCCGGGGCGTGCATCAGGTCCAGCGTGGCTTTGAGGGCGTCGGGCATGTACATCATGGGCAGGTAGGTGTCCTCGCTCAGGAAGCACTCGTAATTCTCGCCGGCCACGGCCTTGTGGTAAATGTCCACGGCGTAGTCGGTGGTGCCGCCGCCGGGCAGGCTCTTGTAGCCGATGAGGCCGGGGTAGCGCAGGCTCCGCACGTCCAGGCCGTGCTTGCGGTGGTACCATTCGCACCACTGCTCGCCGGCCAGCTTGCTGATGCCGTACACCGTATTCGGGTTCATGATGGTGACCTGCGGCGTGTTGTCGCGCGGGGTGTCGGGGCCGAACACGGCAATACTGCTGGGCCAATACACCTGGGCCACGCCGTGGGCCACGGCCGCTTCGAGCACGATGAGCAGGCCGTCCATGTTCAGCTGCCAGCCGAAAAGCGGGTTTTTCTCTGCCGTGGCGGAGAGCAGGGCCGCGAGGTGGTAAATCTGCTTGGGGCGGTATTGGCGAATGAGCTTATCGAGGCGCGAGCGGTCGAGCACGTCGAGCAGCTCGAAAGGGCCGCCGGCCAGCAGCTCGGGGTTTTTGGGGGGCCGCACGTCGGCGGCTACCACGCAGTTGGGGTCGTAGCGCTGGCGCAGGGCCGCTACCAGCTCAAGGCCCAGCTGGCCGCAGGCGCCAATAACCAGCACGGAGCCGGGTAAAACAGGGATTTCAGTGTCGCCGGGAGTGGTGGCCATGCGCGGAGTCGGGGTTGGGTGGGATGGTGGGAATGCAGATGAAGGTGCAAAGATACCGGGCCGGCCGTCGCCACAGCAGCTGTTGCGCGCTACGGTATATTTGGCCCCATGTATAAGCGCGTTTTTTTTATAGGTTTTATCAGTTTATGGATGCTGCTGGCGAGAAGCGCGGCCAGTGGCCAGCCACCAGCGGCGGTTTCCCCACCCCGCTACCGCAACCTGGTGATGGAAGGCGGCGGCATTCGCGGCATTGCCTACGGCGGCGCCCTGCAGGAGTTGGAACAACAAGGCGTCCTCGCGGGCATCACGCGGGTGGGCGGCACCTCAGCGGGCGCCATTCAGGCGGCGCTGCTGGCGGTGGGCTACTCAGCCAGCGAAATTGTTGCGGTGGTGAATGCCACGCCCGTGCAGCGCCTCAACGATGGCCGCTTCATCTTTTTCGGCGGCAGCCACCGGCTGGTAAAGCAGTACGGCTGGTACCGCGGCGATGAGTTCGCCACCTACCTCAGCGAACTGGTGGCCCGCAAAACCAAGCAGCCCGACCTGACGCTGGGCGAGCTGCACGCCCTGGCCCTGGCCCAGCCCACGCGCTTCCGCGACCTCTACACCACCGGTACCAACCTCACCACCCAGCGCGTGCAGGTGTTCAGCTACGAAACCACGCCCGCCATGCGCGTAGCCGACGCCGTGCGCATTAGCATGAGCATTCCGCTGTATTTCCGGGCCGTGCTGCTCGATGCGCAGAACAACGTCATTACCGGCACGCCCACGCCCGGCCAGCCCGTTCAGGTACTGGTGGATGGCGGCCTGCTGGCGAATTACCCCGTCGATTTATTCGACAAGCCCCGCTACCTGCCCGCTGGCACCGCCGCCACGCCCGATGCCAGCGGCAACGTTTTCAACCCCGAAACCCTGGGCCTACGCCTCGACCGCGCCGAGCAGATTCCGATGGATACGGCCACCACCGGCCGCCGCCAGCTGGCCCCGTACGACATTCAGGATTTCAACACCTATGTGGGCGCCCTCTACACCGTAGCCCTCGAAAACCTCAACCCCGTGCAGCCGCAGGACTGGAAACGCACCGTGAGCATCAACTTTCTGGGCTTTAGTCCCAAAATCAAGCGGGTGACAGATGTAGAGAAAAAGGCGCTAATGGATAGCGGGCGTGAGGGAGTGAAGGCGTTTATGGCGCGGCAGCCCAAGTAAGGCCAAGAAGGACCGTTCATGCTGAGCACCGCCGAAGCATCTCGCCCGCAACGCGGTTGTACGGCTGGCACGCTACAACTGTGTAATTTTGCTTCACTACTTCTCACCACTTCCCACCGACCCATGTACGCCACTCTCCAGCCCGACCTCACGCAGCAGCTTCAGGAAATAAAGGATGCCGGCCTTTTCAAGAAGGAGCGCATCATTACCTCGCCCCAGGGCGCCGAAATTGAAACCGACGAGGCCGGCGAAGTGCTGAACTTCTGCGCCAACAACTACCTGGGCCTAAGCTCGCACCCCGAGGTGATTGCCGCCGCCAAAGCCGCTATTGATTCGCACGGCTACGGCCTGTCGTCGGTGCGCTTCATCTGCGGCACCCAGGATATTCACAAAGAGCTGGAAGCCAAGCTGGCCGAGTTCCTGGGCACCGAGGACACCATTCTCTACGCCGCGGCTTTCGACGCCAATGGCGGGGTATTTGAGCCGCTGTTCAACGAGCAGGACGCCATCATTTCCGATGCGCTGAACCATGCCAGCATCATCGACGGCGTGCGCCTGTGCAAGGCCCAGCGCTACCGCTACCTCCACAACGACATGGCCGACCTGGAAAAGCAGCTCCAGGACGCCCAGGCCAAGGGCTCGCGCCACCGCATCATCGTCACGGACGGCTCGTTCTCGATGGACGGCACCATTGCTCGGCTCGACCTCATCTGCGACCTCGCCGACAAATACCAGGCCTTAGTGATGGTGGACGAATGCCACAGCAGCGGCTTCCTGGGCAAAACCGGCCGCGGCACTCACGAGCTGCGCGACGTGATGGGCCGCGTCGACATCATCACCGGCACGCTGGGCAAGGCCCTGGGCGGCGCCATGGGCGGCTTTACGTCGGGCCGCAAAGAAATCATCGACATGCTGCGCCAGCGCAGCCGGCCGTATCTGTTCTCCAACACCCTGGCGCCCGCCATCGTGGGCGCCTCACTGCGCGTGCTACAGTTGCTGACGGAAAGCACCGCCCTGCGCGACCAGCTCGAAGAAAACACTACCTACTTCCGCGAAAAGATGACGGCCGCCGGCTTCGACATTCGTCCCGGGCAGCACCCCATCGTGCCCGTCATGCTCTACGATGCCAAGCTGGCCCAGGAATTCGCCGCCAAAATGCTCGACAAGGGCATTTACGTGGTGGGCTTCTACTACCCCGTGGTGCCGCAGGGCCAGGCCCGCATCCGGGTGCAGCTCAGCGCCGGACACACCCGCGCGCACCTGGACAAGGCCATTGCCGCCTTCATCGCCGTGGGCAAAGAGCTGGGCACGCTGAAAGATTCCGGCGCAGCGGCTGACGCACCCCGAGGCGAGCAGGTGGTGACCAACACGCCCTGATTTTTAGCCAAATAATCAAGCCAAAAAAAACCGCTTCCTTGCACAGGAAGCGGTTTTTTTTGGGCCTTCGCAGGATGGAGGCTAGGCGGCTTTAAAGCCTGTGGCCTGGCGCACGCTGCGCTCGTTGCCACTCACGGGGTCGGCGTAGGAATGGTCGCTCACTTCCACCGACAAGCGCTTGCCGATGAGCTGCTTGGTGTCGAGGTCTTTGCCTTCTTCGGGCTTGATGCCCGCGGCCGAATACAGCTGCAGGATGATGGGATGGCCGGCTTCGGAATTGTAGAAGCGCTGCGATACATAACCATCTTCGCTTTCCATGCGGGCAGCGAAAAAAGGCACATTTTGGTGCTCGCTGGTGCCTTCCTCAATGGCGGTGATTTCGACCACGTGGCGGCCGTCGGGCAGGAAGCCTTTGTCCTGGCCTGCTTCAACTGAGATTTTCATATAACTAAATTTATTGGGGACCTCAAACTAATTACATTAGCTTAAACGAGGCTCCTGCAGCAGGGTTACGCCCAAGCCGCAGCTGACGCCGGCCGGCTGTATTTGTCGCTCTTCTGGCGTTGTTCCACTCAGGCCGCTTTCACGCCTACCGAACTGCTGGAGCTGGCGGCCGGGCGGCCGGTGCCGCTGCTCAGCAGCCACTCGTTGAGGCGGTTGCGCAGCTCGGAGGTGGCCAGGTTGCGGTATACTTCGCCCCGATACACCAAGCTCATAGCGCCGGTTTCTTCGCTCACCACCAGCACCACGGCGTCGGTGACTTCGCTCAGGCCGATGGCGGCCCGGTGACGCAGGCCGAGCGAGGCGGGCACGTCGGGGTTTTCGCTCACGGGCAGAATGCAGCGGGCGGCCTGGATGCGGCCGTTGGCCACAATCACGGCGCCGTCGTGCAGGGGGCTGGTTTTATTGAAAATGGAAAGCAGCAGCCGCTTGCTGATTTCAGCGTCGAGCCGGTCGCCGGATTCGGCATACGGGGTGAGGTCGGAGGCCTGGGCGAAGCAGATGAGGGCGCCGGTAAACTTGTTGGAAAGGCTTTTGGCGGCCTCCACGAAGGGGCCCACCGACAGGGGCGTGGCCGTGGCGGGGCGGCCCCACTTCCAGCCGCGCACCCGTTCCAGGGCCGTGGCTTTGCCCACGCTCAGCAGAAACCGCCGGATTTCCTGCTGAAACAAAATGATGCTGGCCAGCACGCCCACGCTCATAAACTGCCCCAGGATTTTGGTGAGCAGCTCCATGCCGGTGGCTTTCACCACGAGGTAGAGCAGGTAGATGGACACCAGGCCCAGGGCCACATTCAGGGCCACCGACCCGCGCAGCAGCTTGTAGAGCTGGTAGAGCAGGATGGTCACCAAAAGCACATCGGCCGCGTCAATCCAGCCGAAATGCAGGAAATTGATGGGGAAAGGGCCGGACATATGGCGGGGCTGAAGAAAAGTGCGGCAGACAGGGAGCCGTGGGTAAAAGAGACGCTCCGGAGCGGGGCCGTTGCACGGCAAGCCTACCAGCACTCAAATTACGGCCTTTATTCCGCCATTGGAAAGGTATTCGCAAATAATTGTATGGTTTGATGGGCTTCGGCCACGTCGTGCGCCCGCAGCAGCCGGGCCCCGCCCTGCAGCGCCACCATGTGCAGGGCAGTGGTACCGTTGAGGGCCGAATCGGGACTGAGCCCCAAAGGCCCGTACACCATTTTCTTGCGCGACAACCCGGCCAGCATGGGCCGCCCCAGGGCCTGCAGCTCCGGCAGGCGGCGCAGCAGCTCGTGGCTCTGGGCGGCGGTTTTGGCAAAGCCGAAGCCGGGGTCGAGCAGCACATCGACCACGCCGGCCTGGCGCAGGGCCACAAGACCGTCGCGGAAGTGGCGCAGCAGGATGAGCACCAGGTCGTCGTCGTAGTGCGTGAGGCGGGTCATGGTTTGGGGCGTGCCGCGCAGGTGCATCAGCACGTAGGGCGCCCGCAGGCGGCCCACGGTGGCAAACATGGCCGCGTCGAGGGTACCGCCGCCCACGTCGTTCACCATGTCGGCCCCGGCGACCACCGCGGCGTGGGCCACGCGGGCCCGGAAAGTGTCGACGGACAAAAAGGCTTCTGGAAACTCCTGGCGTAGCAGCTGCACGGCGGGCAGCAGCCGCCGGGTTTCTTCGGCTTCCGAAATATCGTCGGCGCCGGGCCGGGTGCTGTAGGCGCCTAGGTCGAGCACGGCGGCTCCGGCGGCCAGCATGGCTGTGGCCCGCGCGAGCAGGTCTTGTTCCGAAGCCACGCGGCTGCCGGCGAAAAAAGAGTCGGGCGTGAGGTTGAGGATGCCCATCACCCGCGGCTGGTGCAGGCTGAGCAGCCGGCCGTGGGGCGAGAGGAGCGAATTGGGGTAAGAGGGAAAGAGGGCAGGAGAGTAGGAGGGCATGAGCGTGGCCGGACGGAACAAGGGCTCAATATCCGTAGACGGTAGCGAACTTGCAGCGGCGATGGGCACCTGATTACATTCCCTCTTCCCCCTGCCCTCTTCCCCCCTGACCTCTTCCCCCCTGCCCCAACCGTGCAAACTCCCGACCACTACGACCTGCTGCTGGACCGCTGCCGCACCCTGTTTCTGGCCAAAACCCACGACTACGGCACGGCCTGGCGCATTCTGCGTCTGCCGTCGGTCACGGACCAGATTTTCATCAAAGCCAACCGCGTCCGCACCATCCAGGAAACCGGCGTGCAGCTGGTGGCCGACGACGTGAACGAGGAGTTCGTGGCCATCGTCAACTACTGCCTCATTGCTCTGATGCAGCTGCACCTGCCCGCCGGCACCCCGCTGGACATGAGTGCCGAGGCCGTGGCCGCCGCCTACGACCATGAGGCAGCCGAAAACCGCCGCCTGCTGCTGGCCAAAAACCACGACTACGGCGAAGCCTGGCGCCAGATGCGCGTGGCCAGCATCACGGACCTCATTCTGATGAAGCTGCACCGCGTGAAGCAGCTCGAAAACATCGGCGGCGACGCCTGGGTGAGCGAGAGCGTGGAAGGCAGCTACCGCGACATGCTGAACTACGCCGTGTTCGCGCTGATTTTGCGCGGCGAGGAATAGCTAACGCAGCAACCGCCAACAAGAAAGTCGTGTCCAGCACGACCGCGCAGTTATCGCGGCCCACCACCAAACCAAACTTTGCGCGCTGTCCAGCCGTTTGCCACGGACTTACTTTGTCTTATGTCAACTCCTAGTTTCAGTACCGAAACGGCACCAGTGCCGCACCCGCTACGCACCCTCACCCGCATTGCGTGGTTTTTGCTGGGGGCGTTATTCATCTTTTCCGGTCTTATCAAGCTGAACGACCCGGTGGGCACGGCCATCAAGCTGGAAGAATACTTTGAGGTCTTCGCCGTCGATTTTGGCTCGTTCTTTCTCTATTTCAAAGGCATTGCGCGCACCCTTTCCATTGTGCTCAGCTCGATGGAGGTGATTTTGGGCGTGGCCCTGCTCCTGCGCTGGCACATGCGCCACACGTTGTGGGCGCTGCTGACGCTGCTGGTATTCTTCACCTTTCTGACATTCTATTCGGCCGCTTTCAACAAGGTGACCGACTGCGGCTGCTTCGGCGACTTCATCAAGCTCACGCCCTGGACGTCGTTTGCCAAAGACGTGTTTTTGCTGGTGCTGTGGGCCATTGTGTTCTTCAACCAGCGGTTTTTGCGCCACGCCTACGTGCAGGGCACGCAAGGCATTATGACCATGACGTTTGTTTCGGCCATTGCCATTGGCATTGGGATGCGGGCGCTGGGCCACCTGCCGTATCTTGACTTTCTGCCCTACAAGGTGGGCAACGACATTGGTAAACTGATGAAGCCTGCCGAGCCCGCCCGCTACCGATACACCATGACGCGCAATGGCGAAACCAAGGAGTTTGACAAGTACCCCACCGATTCCACTTGGCAGTACCAAGCCATGGCGACCCTCAACCCGGAGCAGTCGCGCCCAGTCATCACCGATTTTGAGATTTCGGACGTGAACGGCAACTCCTACACCGGGGAATTGCTCAAGGGCAACAAGCTGGTACTCATCGTGCAGAACACTAACAAGACCGACCGCGACCGGTTTGAGGCCATCAACGCGCTGATGACCGCCGCCGCCAAGTCGCGCAAAGACATCACGGCGCTCACCATCACCAGCACCAGCCCGGCTAAGTTCGACTCGTTCCGGCACGACATGAACCTGTCCGGCCCCTACTACTTTGCCGACGCCACGGTGCTCAAATCCATCATTCGCTCCAACCCCGGCCTGGTCATTCTGAACAATGGCGTGGTACAGGCTAAGTACCATTACCACGACATCCCCGAGCTGTTTGAGGTAGAGAAAGCGCTGGCGCAAACCTTCCGATAACCCGGCAGCTGCTTCGGCGTCGGACTGCTCACACTGATTGGTTACCTCCATGCTTTCTTTTATCCTCCGTCGTTTGGCCCAGGGCCTGCTGGTTTTGGTGGGGGTGGCCTGCACGGTGTTCCTGCTGTTCAACGTGCTGCCCGGCGACCCGGCCGCCCTACTAGCCGGCCAGCGCACGGACCTGGCCACCAAGGCCGCCATCACCGCCGACCTGGGCCTGGACAAGCCGCTGCCGGCCCGCCTGGCGGGCTACCTCAACGACGTGTCGCCACTGGGCCTGCACCCGCGCGACTCGGCCGGCCAGGCGCGCTACGGCGGCGTGGCGCTGCTGCCGCTGGGCGGCCAGGCCCTGGTGTTGAAGACGCCCTACCTGCGGCGCTCTTTTCAAAGCAACAAGGACGTGCTGCGCATTCTGCTCGATTATTTCCCCGGCACCATGTGGCTGGCGCTGGCGGCCATGGTCATTGCCAGCATCGGGGGCGTGGCGTTTGGAGTGGCGGCGGCGCTGCGGCCCCAGTCCGGGCTCGACCGCACGCTGGTGACCACCTCGGTGCTGGGCATTTCGGTGCCGTCGTTTGTGGCCGCCATTGTCATTGCCGTCACGTTTGGCTTCTACTGGAGCCACTGGACCGGCCTGAGCCTGACCGGCCAGCTGTACGAAACCGACCCTTTCACGGGCGAAAGGCACCTGGTGCTGCGCAACCTGCTGCTGCCAGCCATTGCGCTGGGCATCCGGCCGCTGGCCATTATCACGCAGCTCACGCGCTCCAGCATGCTCGACGTGCTGAGCCAGGACTACATCCGCACGGCGCGGGCCAAGGGCCTGAGCCAGCGGGCCACCGTGCTGCACCACGCCCTGCGCAACGCCCTCAACCCGGTGGTCACGGCGGTGTCGGGGTGGCTGGCGTCGCTCATGGCGGGCGCGTTTTTCATCGAGTACATCTTCAACTGGAAAGGCCTGGGCACTGTGACGCTGCGGGCCGTGGAAAACCTGGACTTCCCGGTGGTGATGGGCGCAACCCTGTTTGTGGCGGCGCTGTTCGTGGTCATAAATATTGTGGTCGATGTGTTGTATGCAGTGCTCGACCCACGCGTAAAACTCAGCTAGACCGTGAAACTCTTCCTCATTGGCATGCCCGGCTCGGGCAAAACGACGCTGGGCCGGGCCTTGGCCGACCATTTCTCGCTGCCGTTTCTGGACCTCGATGCCGAGATTGTGGCGCGGGCCGGACAGGTCATTCCCGCTATTTTTCTGCAGCATGGCGAGGCGCATTTCCGTCAACTGGAGGCCGACACGCTGCGCGAAGTCACGGCGCAGCCCGGCCCGCTGGTGCTGGCTACCGGGGGCGGCACGCCCTGTTTCCACCACAATCTGGCGGTGCTGCAGGCCCACGGCGTCACCCTTTGGCTCGATGTGCCGGTGCCCCTGCTCGCGGCCCGGCTGGCGGCGGCGGCCGAAACCAAAAGCCGGCCCCTGCTGGCTACCAGCGGCCCCACCGAAAAGTGGCTGCTCGAAACCCTAAGCACGCGTACGCAGTTTTACCAGCAGGCCCGGCTGCGCTGCCCGGCCGATGCCTGCACGGCCACAGCCGTGGCTGCCCAACTGGCCGCTGCGGGCATTGTGCTGAGCGAAAACACGTGATTACCGCTTGGCGCGTAAATTTGTTAATTACTATCGTTCGACGTAAGCTACCTCTATGCAATCAGTAACCACCGAAGAACCAGGCGTTATGCCCACGCCTGCTGCTGCCTCGGCCTCCGTTCGGCCCAAGCACAAAGGCTCGGCACAGCTGTTCAAAAACCCTGTTCTGGAGCGTCTTTCGCACACGCACATCGCGCTGCCGGTAGGAATTTTCGCGGCCACGGCCGCTTTAAGTCTGTATTACGGCCTCACCCACGGCTTTATGACGGGGCTGGCGGCGCTGGGGCTTTTCCTGGCAGGCTTGTTTGCGTTCACCTTCGCGGAGTACGCGGTGCACCGCTACCTGTACCATATTCCGGCCACCACCCCGGGCCGGGCCAAGTTCCAGTACACCTTCCACGGCGTGCACCACGAGTACCCCAAGGATAAGACGCGGCTGGCCATGCCGCCCATTGTCACGGTCTTTGTGGCGTCGCTGCTGTTCTTTATTTTCCGCTTCAGCTTCGGCTCGTATGCGTTTGGGCTGCTTTCGGGCTTCACGTTTGGGTACGCCATGTACCTGTTTGTGCATTATGCCATTCACGCCTATTCGCCGCCCAAAAACTTCCTGAAAGTGTGGTGGACGCACCACAGCCAGCACCACTATCGGCAAGATGAAGTGGCTTTTGGCGTGTCGAGCACCCTCTGGGACCACCTCATTGGCACCATGCCTACCAAGAAAGCCGGATAGAGTTTTCACTGCTTTCTCACAACAAAAAAGGGCGCCTCCGCAGTGGAGGCGCCCTTTTTTGTTTGCGCTTTGATGGTCCTACACGCGCGGGCCGCGCATTTTTCTTACCACGAACCAGAGCAGGAACACCACCACCAACACCAGAATAATGCCGGTATAGGCACCCGCCTTAAAGATACCTGCAATGGCGTCGCAGCCGGTGAGCGTGGTAGCCAGTGCAAACAGGAACAAAAACAGGGAGTAGCGCGAGAGATTCATGACAAGGAAAAGAAGAGGATTAAAGAGGTAGCCGGGCGTCAGTGCGCCGGCAAGTACCTGCTGATACTGTAACAACCCCAAAAAGGTTAAGCTACGGCACGTGGGGGCACCAAATTGGCAAGCGTGGCACGGAGGGCCCAGTGAATTCGGAACGGTTTCGGAGCTGGTCAGCGTGGTGCGAACCCTGAAACCACTCAAGGCAGCCATCTAAAGATGCGCTGTCATGCTGATGCAGGAAGCAATTCTATCAAAGTAGAGCAAGTCGTTCAGCGGCGAGAGGATGCTTCCTGCGTCAGCATGACAGGGCGTTAGCCATGCGACTGTCCCACGTTGCTTACCAGCTGCCACTGGCGCCGCCGCCGCCGCTGCTGCCGCCTCCAAAACCGCCGAAGCCGCCGCCGCCGCCGCCAAAGCCGCCCCCACCGCCACCAAACCCGCCACCTCCAAAGCCGCCACCGAACAGGATGGGTGGAATAAAGCCCCCGCCAATGCCGCGGTTGCCGCGCCCGCCGCCCCCGCCGCGCTTGCGCAGCAAAACGAAGACGAGCACCAGAATGCCGATAATCAGCCAGAACGGCGGGCCCGAGCCGGAGCTTCGGCGCCCGCGCTGGGGCCGCACGTCTTCCGGGTCGGCCTTGTATTCGCCTTTGGCGAGGGCGATGAGCTGGTCGGTGGCCCGGTCAAGGCCGGCGTAGTATTGGTTTTGGCGGAAAGCCGGCACCATCGTGTTGCTGATGATGCGCTTGGCAATGGCGTCGGGCACAGCCCCTTCCAGCCCATAGCCGGTTTGGATGCGGGCCACGTGCTCCTGGTTGGCCACCAGAATCAGAATGCCGTTGTTGTTTTCCTTGCTGCCAATGCCCCAGGCCTGGTACAGCTTCTGGGCGTAGCTGGCTATTTCGTCGCCTTCCAGGCTGGGCACGGTCACCACGGCAATCTGTGACGACGTACTGTCGTTGTACGCCACCAGCTTGCGTTCCAGCGCATCGGCTTCGCCGGGCTGCATCAGGTTGGCCAGGTCGTTGACCAGACGCGGCGGGTTGGGCCGCGACGGAATGGTTTGGGCCGAGGCCAGCACGGCCGGCAGCACCCACAGTAGCAGAAGCAGCAACGGGCGCCACAGCGGCCCCATCGCCACCCGCAAGCCGGGCACTCCGCCACGTGGCTTCAACAGCTGGGCGTCAGCCACTTGATTTTTCATGCGTCGGAAGACGGCCTGGGGCCGCCGAAAGAAATGGAATCGTCCAGCTCGTTCTGGTCGGTGCGGGCGTCGTAAGGGAAGTAGCGCTTGAGCTGCTCGCCCACCATGGTAATGCCGCGCTCCAGGCCCAGCACGTATTTCTCGTGTCGGAATTGCTCCAGCACAGCTTCCTTGGTTGTCTCCCAGAAATCATCGGGCACGGCCGCGTTGATGGCCGAATCGCCAATCACGGCAAACTGCCGGCTCTGCCAGGCCAGGTAAAACAGCACGCCGTTGCGGGCCGCCGTCTTGTGCATGTTGAGCTCGCCAAACACCTGCGCGGCGCGGTCCAGTGGCTCGGGCGTGGGGCAGGAGTCTTCCAGATGCACCCGGATTTCGCCCGAAGTCATCGTCTCGGCTTGCCGAATGGCCGCCACCAGGGCCGCGTCCTGTTCGGGGGTGAGAAGGGATTTCATTCTTTTGAGTATTGAGTTTTAAGTGATGAGTGTTGAATCAGGAATGGCTGCAGGTAGGTCGCGGTCGACCCTGACTGGCTGGCAATCCTAACTCAACACTCAAAATTCACACCTCAAAACTTCTAAAATTGAACCGTGGGCGCCTTACCTGCACCCGCGTCGGCTTCGAAATAGCCTTTGGGCTGGAAGCCGAACATGCCCGAAAACAGGTTGTTGGGGAAGCGCTTGGTGAAGGTGTTGTAGTCCTGCACCGAGCCGTTGAAGTTGTCGCGGGCCACGGCAATGCGGTTTTCGGTGCCTTCAATCTGGGCTTGCAGCTCCTGGAAGTTGGCGTTGGTTTTCAGCTCGGGGTAGTTTTCCGACACAGCCAACAAGCGACCCAGGCCGGCGGAGAGCTGGCTTTGGGCTTCCTGGAAGCGCTGAATATTTTCGGGCGTGAGCTGGTCGGCGTTGAGCTGCACGCTGGTGGCCTTGGCCCGCGCTTCAATTACGGCAGTGAGAGTGGCTTGCTCCTGCTTGGCGGCGCCCTTCACGGTGTTTACCAGGTTGGGAATGAGGTCGGAGCGGCGCTGGTACTGGCTTTGCACCTGAGCCCATTTGGTTTTCACGTTCTGGTCGCGCTCCACCATGCCGTTGTAGCCGCAGGAAGATTGGGTGAGCAACAGGGCGATGCCCGCGAAATAAAGAAGAAAGCGTTTCATGGTGGGGTGGTGTGTGAAGGGGGTTGGGGAAAGAAGCTGCATGTTGTGGCCGCAGAAAACCACAGGCCCGCAAACCGGGTTGGTTCCGGGCTTGGCGCAAAGTACGTAGCTTGGCCGTAGTAGTTGTAGCTTGCTCCGTAGCCGGACTTGCTCGGCTGTGTCTTTTTCGCTTCCCCCTCTTCGATAATGAAAGCTGTTATCCCCGTTGCCGGCATTGGTTCGCGCCTCCGCCCCCACACCCACACCCAGCCCAAAAGCCTGGTGCCGGTGGCCGGCAATACCATCCTGGGTCACATCATCGACCGGCTTCAGGCCGCCGGCCTCACCGAGTTCGTGTTCATTGTGGGGTACCTGGGTGATAAAATTGTGCGCTACGTGCGCCGCCACTACCCCGACCTCAACGCCACTTTCGTGGTGCAGGAGCCCCGCGAAGGCATCGGCCACGCCCTGTGGCTGGCCCGCGAGGAGTTCCGCCACGACCCGGACGGCGTGCTCATCATGCTCGGCGACACCATTGTGGACGTGGACCTGCCCGCCCTGCTGGCCACGCCCGGCTCGGTGCTGGCCGTGAAGGAAGTGAAGACGCCCAGCATGTTCGGGCTGGTGGAAACCGGCGCCGGCGGCCGCGTGAGCAAGGTGGTGGAGAAGCCCAAAATTCCAAAGTCCAACTTCGCCATGGTGGGCCTCTACAAGCTGGCCTACCCCGAAAATTTCGCCAAAGCCCTGGAATGGCTGCGCGAAACCGACGTGCGCACCCACGGCGAATTCCAGCTCACCGACGCCCTCATGCACCTCATCGAGGAAGGCGAGGTGATGACCACAGCTTCGGTAGACAACTGGTTTGACTGCGGCCGCAAGGAAACGCTGCTAGAAGCCAACGCCCGCCTGCTCAACACGGCCGAGTTTCTGGAGCCGCGCGACTACTCCGAGTTTCCGGATGCCGTGATTATTCCGCCGGTCAGCATCGGGCGCGGCTGCCAGATTTCGCACTCCATCATTGGCCCCAACGTGGCCATCGGCGACAAAACCATCATCAAAAACTGCATCCTGACCGACTCCATCATCGGCACTTACTCGGAACTAAGCTCGGCCGTGATGCACGACTGCATCGTGGGTTCCGACGCCTCGTTCCGGGGCATGAACCACTCGCTGAACATCGGGGATAATACGGAGATTGATTATAGCTGAGAAAAGCGGTGCTGGGCAGTCTGTTCGTACTTTTCGGTCTCCAATTCCTTTTGCTGCGTATGATTTTCCGCCGTCTGCTTTTCGCCTGCGCTGTTGCTTTGCCCGTGCTGGCTTCGGCCCAAACGCCCCTTGGCCAGCCTTCCCTCGATGAATCGAAGGTGCAAATCTGGTGCGCCACAGTGCGGTTTGTGTACGACGATGCCGGCCGGCCCAACCTGAAGAGCAGCGTGCGCTGCGAAGGCGGCAATCTTGATGCGCTGGCTGCCAGCATTCGGCCCGATAGCCTGCGCGTATACAGCGTGCTGTACCAGCCCATTGAAGGCCGGGGCAGCGTTTACCAGGGCAAGAAGGATAACCCGGCGCGGCTCGCGGCCCTCAGCAAAGCCATTATCAGCAAATTGAAAGGCTCCCCGGCCCGCCGCCGCGACCCCGCCGCATGGCCCGCGTGGAAGCCCTCGAAGCCGCCTTGAACAACTACGTGGTATCGGGCACGCCGCTGGGCGACGTGAGCGCCGCCATGACGCCCGAAACCGCCGACACCACTGCCACCGGCGCCATGGCTGCCATGGGCCCCGCCGAGGCGGCTGAAGCCCAGGCCGTGGCCGAGCGGGAAGCCGCCGGCGGGGCCGCGGCCCCTACCGAAACGGCCGGTCCGGGCAACCTGCTCAACCAGTTTGCGGGGCCATTGGCCCTTATTCTGGGCATTTTGAGCCTGGTGCTATACATCATGCTCCGCGTGACGCTGGGCCAGTGGCGCCGCCAGCAGCGCCGCGAAACCCTCACGGCCAAGCAGGCGGCCCAGGCCGCGCAAGCCGCCGCCGCCGAAACCAGCGCCGCCGTAGCCGACTCGGTGGCGCGGGTGAAGCGGGCCGAGGCCCTGGTGCTGGCCGCCGTGCCCGCCGCCAGCGCCGCTGCGCCCGCGCCCACCAACCTCAGCCCGGCGCAGCGCCTGGAAGTGGAACGCCTGGTGAGCCAGCGCGTAGACGAAGAGCTGCACTGGCTGCGGGCCAATCTGCCCGAGCTGATTGCGGCCGCGGTTGCCGAGCCGGCCGGGCTGGCGCCTGCCCACCCGGATGAGCCCGCCGCGGCAGCTGCGCCATCGGAAAACAGTGGGCCAACCAAGCCCATTGCCGATGACGTGCAAATGGGTTAACTTCCGTAAGTGCTGATGCCGAAGGCTATTGTTCTACTGCGGGTTGCTGGCCCAATCGGCTTTACTTCCGTCCATATCATATGAAAGCTGCCATTCCCCTGCTTGGCGCCCTGGCGACCCTGGCAGCCTGCCGGGCCACTTCAAAGCCCGAGTCCAACACGCTGCCCGGCAACCAGGCCATTACTGAAATGACGACTCCCGAAAGCGGCGAGCCCAGCCGCAAGGCCGGCCTAGCCCTTATTGCCCTTCCGCCCGTGAAATACCCCGCAAGCCGCCAATCAACCATTACCGACACCTATTTCGGCGTTAAAGTCCTTGACCCGTACCGCTGGCTCGAAGACCTGGACTCGCCCGAAACCAAGGCCTGGGTAACGGCGCAGAACGAAATCACCTTTGCCTATCTAAACCAGATTCCGTTCCGGGATAAAATCCGGGCGCGGCTCACCAAAATCTGGAATTACGAGCGGTACGGCGTGCCGGAGCAGGTGGGCGAAGAACTGGTGTTCAGCAAGAACGACGGCCTGCAAAACCAGCCGGTGCTGTACCGGCAGCGGGGCACCGAGGCGCCCACGGTGCTGCTCGACCCCAATAAGTTTTCCAAAGGCGGCACCACCGCCCTGGCCGCCAGCGAGTTCAGCAACGACCACCGCTACCTGGCCTACGCCACCAGCAGCGGCGGCTCCGACTGGAACCAGGTCCGCATCCTGGACCTGAAGACCAACAAGCTTCTGCCCGAGGAGCTGAACTGGGTGAAAGTATCGAGCACGTCCTGGACCAAAACCGGCTTTTACTACAGCCGCTACGACGCGCCCAAAACCGGCGAAAACAACCTGTCCGGCAAAAACGAATTCCACAAGGTGTACTTCCACCAGCTGAACACGCCGCAGTCGGCCGACAAGCTGGTGTACGAAAACCCGAAAATGGCCCTTGGCTTCCGCATCGCGGGCGCCACCGAGGACGAGCGGTTTCTGGGCCTGTATCTCACCGATGGCAAATCGGATGGTAACCGCCTGCAAGTGCGCGACCTCACCGACCCCAAACAAGCCACCACCTGGACCACGCTCCTTGCGTCCTACGAATTCAACAATACCATAGTCGGCAACGTGGGCGGCGAGGTGCTGGTGCTCACCAACTACAAGGCGCCGCGCTACCGCGTGGTCCGCATCGACCCCAAGCGCCCCCAGGAAGCCAACTGGCACGACGTGCTACCTGAAAGCACCAACAAGCTGGAAAGCGTAAGCCACGTGGGCGGCCGCCTCATTGCCGACTACCTGCACGACGCCAGCTCCCAAGTAAAAGTATATTCGGAGCTGGGCCAGTTCCAGCACGATGTGCAGCTGCCCGCCATTGGCACGGCCAGCGGCTTTGGCGGCCGGCGCGCTGATAAGGTGGTGTACTACGCCTTCACTTCTTTCACCTATCCCACCACGATTTATAAGTACGACCTGGCTACCAATACCAGCACCGTATTCCGGGCTCCCAAGGTGGACGTGAACCCGCAGGATTACGTGACCACGCAGGTGTTCTACCCCAGCAAGGACGGCACAAAAATTCCTATGTTCATCGTGCACAAGAAGGGCGTGGCGCTGAACGGCAAGAACGCTACTTACCTCTATGCCTACGGCGGGTTCAACGTGTCGCTCACGCCGGGCTTTTCGGTGGCGCGCATGCTATGGCTCGAAAACGGCGGCATTCTGGCCATCCCGAACCTGCGCGGCGGCGGCGAGTACGGCGAGGCCTGGCACCAGGCCGGCATGACGCCCAACAAGCAGAACGTATTCGACGACTTCATTGCCGCCGCCGAATACCTCAAGGCCAACAAGTATACCGATTACGACCACTTGGCCATTGCGGGCGGCTCCAACGGCGGCCTGTTGGTGGGCGCCACCATGAACCAGCGCCCTGACCTCTGCAAAGTGGCCCTGCCCGCCGTGGGCGTGATGGACATGCTGCGCTACCAGAAGTTCACCATCGGCTGGAACTGGGCCCCCGAATACGGCACTTCCGATGACCGGGCGCAATTTGAAAACCTGCGCCAGTTCTCGCCCCTGCACAACCTCAAGCCCGAAACCAATTATCCCGCCACCCTCATCACCACCGCCGACCACGACGACCGGGTGGTGCCCGCCCACTCCTTCAAATTCGCGGCGGCCTTGCAAGCGGCCAACTACGGCGCCAACCCCATGCTCATCCGCATCGACGTGAACGCCGGCCACGGCGCCGGCAAAAGCACCAAGCTGCAAATCGATGAGTGGGCCGACGTGTGGAGCTTCTGCTATGCCAACATGAACGTGACGCCGGAGCTGCAGTAGCGCTAAGAGCAGTGCAGGCGTAGCATCTTACTTCCCGGCGTTTGCGTCTTTCTGAAAGTCATACACCCGTCATCGTTCAACGACAGGACGCAAAATGTTGCGTCTCTACATCCCGCACACTAACTGGGGATTGGCTCTGGATTGGTTTCGCCTCACCTTTTTCGCTTTCTACCCATGCTGAATCTACTTTGGTCACTTCCAAATGTACTGGTGCTGCTGAGCATCCTCTACATCTTCCTTCAGGCAGCCAAGCTGCTCAGGCAACACGTTGGCGTAGGGGCCGCGCTGTTTTTTGGGTTCGGCCTGTTGCTGATTGGCTGTAGCAAATCGGGAACGGGCACTCCGAATACCGGGGCGGCCAATTTGTTAACCACAGTACCTTCAAATGCGCCATTTGCTAACGCTTCTGCCTTAAAGCAGGTAGCGCTGGGCGGTAGCAACCAACTCTTTCTGCGGGCCGATTACTACACCGAAAACGGCCGCATCACCAAACCGCGAGGGCTTTATGCAGGGGTGTCTGGGTTTATGCTGGGCCATACCTGGCAACCAGTGACCGGATTCCTGGAAAAACGTGGCAACCAGTTGCACTACACGGCAATCATTAATCACCATTGGAGCTTACTTGGGGTGCGCGTGTTCACCCAAAGTGGGGAGCTTTTCGAGGGCGTAATGCCTCCAGCCAAGAACTGAGCACAGGCCGCATCTCATAAAAAAACCGCCTAGCGTAATGCCAGGCGGTTTTTTTATTATCTATCCAAGACGGCCTAGTAGCGGTACAGGTCCGACTTGAACGGGCCCTCCGTGGGCACCTTGATGTAGTCGGCTTGGTGAGTCGTCAGCTCATCCAGCTCCACGCCAATTTTGGCGAGGTGCAAGCGGGCCACTTTCTCGTCCAAATGCTTGGGCAGGGTGTATACCTGGTTTTCGTACTGGTCGGCGCGCTCCCATAGCTCCAGTTGCGCCAACACCTGGTTGGTGAACGACGCGGACATCACGAACGAGGGGTGGCCGGTGGCGCAGCCCAGGTTCACGAGGCGGCCTTCGGCGAGGATGATTACCTCTTTGCCTTCGATGGTGTAGATGTCAACCTGGGGCTTCACCGTGTCCTTGGTGTGGCCGTAGTTGCCATTCAGCCACGCCATGTCAATCTCATCGTCAAAGTGACCGATGTTGCAGACAATGGCTTTGTCCTTCAGGCTGCGGAAGTGCGTCTCGGTGAGGATGTCGCAGTTGCCGGTAGCCGTCACCACGATGTCTGCTTCCTTCACGGCATTGGCCAGCTTCTTCACCGCAAAGCCGTCCATAGCAGCCTGCAGAGCACAGATGGGGTCAATTTCGGTCACGATAACGCGAGCACCGGCACCGGCCAGCGAAGCCGCCGTGCCTTTTCCTACGTCGCCGTAGCCGGCCACTACGGCCACTTTGCCGGCCATCATCACGTCGGTCGCCCGGCGGATAGCATCCACGGCCGACTCTTTGCAGCCGTATTTGTTGTCAAACTTCGACTTCGTCACCGAGTCGTTCACGTTGATGGCGGGGAACAGCAACGAACCGTTTTTCACCCGCTCGTACAGGCGCAACACGCCGGTAGTGGTTTCTTCCGAAACGCCCTTGATGCCCGCAGCTAGCTCGGGGTACTGGTTCAGCACCATGTTGGTGAGGTCACCACCGTCGTCCAGAATCATGTTCAGCGGCTGGCGGTCTTCGCCGAAATACAGCGTCTGCTCGATGCACCAGTTGAACTCTTCTTCGTTCATGCCTTTCCAGGCGTACACCGGAATGCCGGCGGCGGCAATGGCAGCAGCGGCGTGGTCCTGGGTCGAGAAGATGTTGCACGACGACCAGGTCACTTCCGCACCCAGTGCTTTCAGGGTCTCGATGAGGACCGCCGTCTGGATGGTCATGTGCAGGCAGCCGGCAATGCGAGCCCCCTTAAAGGGCTGCGACGCGCCGAATTCCTCGCGCAGGCTCATCAGACCGGGCATCTCCGCCTCAGCCAAACGGATTTCCTTGCGGCCCCATTCGGCGAGGCTCATGTCCTTTACTTTGTACGGAACGTACGTTTTGGTCGTGGTTTCCACCATGATAGAATTATATTGTTGATTCGCGTTTCAACCGCAAAGATACTTGATTTGTTCGCCATTGGGCATAAAAAAACCCGCGTCTTGTAACGCAGGCTTTTCATGCGACAAACGCCGAAGCGTTAGACAGCCAGTTAGTTGTGCTGGAGGATGACGGCCTGGGGCTGCTGGGCGGCAGGAACGGCGCCACCGGCAATACCGCGCAGCACGATGCTGTATATTTTTCCTGCTTCGTAGTTTTTGGTGCCCGTTCCGGTACCCGAGCCATCGCCCACAGCCAGCACCTGCGTACGGGGACCCGCAGGGGTTGCCCCGGCAGCAGTAACCGTCAGGTTAATGGTACCAGCCGTCAGGGTCCGGAAACCGGAGGCGGCTCCAAAGGCAACGTCTCCACTCACGTCGGTGCCATTGGCGCCGGGCACGGGGTTGGGCACCGTGAGCTGCACCGGGCTGGGGGCTCCCACTGCCAGGTGCACCACCCGCACCTTCACCGTGCCCGTAGCCGGGGCCGTGAGGTCGTCAGACACAGTGAGCAGCGCCGCGCTGCCAATGGTGCCCGTGGGCGAAAATGCGAACACTGAATAGTTCTGGTTTTTGGCTACCGTGATGGCCTGGCTGGCCACGGCCTGTGAGCCGTTGTTGATGCGAAGTGTGGGGGTGCCGGCGTTTACGTCGAGGTAGGCCGTGGCTTGGCCGTAGTTGAGCTGGCCCACCTGCTGGTCGGCGATAAAGGCAGTGATTTGGGTATTGGCAGCGGCAGCGGAGTGCGAAATGAGCACCTTGCCGCGGTCAGGTGCCGGCGCAGCGGGCTCGTCTTCTTTGCTGCAAGCAGCGAGTAGCAGGGTGGCAGGCAGCAAAGCCTGAATGGCGCGGCGAAGAAAGAGTGTTGTTGCCATAGGAATTGAATAGGTTAGAGATGAAGTGCGCCGCCTGAAAACACCAGCCGACTTGGCCTGAACGTGCGACGCAACTTGTTTGTTGAGTCGCTGTTTATAAAAAATTGGGCTGCTCCAGGGATTCCTGCTCGTAGTGCTTTCCTATCTTTGTTGTATGCAGAAAATTAACCAGCTAGCGGCCTCACAATGGCGGCTACGCGGCTTGGCTACCGTGGCCCTATCGGGCGGTCTGTTTGGTGCCGCACTGGCCCAAACGGCCCCCAATACCATTCGGCTACATCCCGACGATGCCGAGCGGGGCCTTAATGGTCCGCAGCACAACTTCGACTTTCTGCCCCCCGGCAAAAGCGGGGACCAGTACCAGTCGGCTGGCTTCTTCGGCCAAAAGCTGCGGCCGTTTCTGGCTGGCAACGAGGAGGCCCTTGACCACTTAAACGACTATCGCCGCCAAAAAACCCTCTATCTGGCCGACCGTATGCTGGCCGTGGGTTCGTTTGCCGTCTACGGCCAGCAGATTTTTGCCAACGGCGACCGGCAGTATTTCAACAACACCCAAAAAGCAGCTATTGCCGTCTTTGCCACCAGCGTGCTGGCCACGGTGTTCATCAACCGCAATACCAACAAGCACCTGCAGCGCGCCGTGACGGCTTACAATGCTGATGTGGCGCACATGTCGCTGTGGCCGCGCCTGCGGCCTTCCTCCTTCGGCTTGAGCGCCGCGTCCACGGGGCAGCCCCTGCTGGCCGTGCGCTGGCTGGTGCGCTAACCGTTGGTTTTTTCCGTATAAGTTCTTCCATGGACTACCCCTTGCCCGAAGCGGCCAGGCGCTACGTTGCCGCGCACCTGCACGACGACCCCGCGCACCTCGCCCTTCAAGCCCGCCGCCATCCTGGTTTGCCCGTGCCCGAGCTGGTACGCCAGATTCAGGCCCGCCAGAAAGCCCGCGCCAAGCTGCCCGCCTGGGCCGACAACGCCGACCTTATTTTCCCGCCAGCACTATCTGTCGAGCAAGCGTCGTCGGCTCGCACCGCGGCTTTTAAGGCCGGGTTAGTGGAGGGCCAGCGGCTGGCCGACCTCACCGGCGGTTTTGGCGCCGACACGGCCCACTTTGCGGCCCGCGTCGCGCAGGTCGACTACGTGGAGCGCGACCCGAAGCTGGTCCAAATTGTGGCTTATAACATGGCGCAGCTCGGTGTTGCCAACGTGACGGTCCACGCCGCCGATGCCGTGGCGTTCCTAAAAAGTACGCCCCATCACTACGATTGGCTGTACCTCGACCCGGCCCGGCGAGACACGGCCGCCCGCAAGATTTTCTTGCTACGCGACTGCGAGCCCGATGTGGTAAAGCTGTTGCCGCTGCTGCTTCACAAAGCCGACAAGGTCTTGCTGAAGACTTCGCCCATGCTCGATATTGAGCACGCCGTGCTGGGCCTGGGGCACGTACGCCGGCTGTGGGTGCTGGCTGTGGACAACGAGGTAAAGGAAGTCCTCTACGAATTGGGCCAGGAGCCCGCCATCGACCCCGAACGCCATGCCCTCAACCTGCGGCGGGACGGCACTCAGCAGGAATTCCGCCTCAACCGCGCCCGCGAAGCCCGCGCCACGCCCCGCTACGCTGAGGCGCAGCAGTTTCTCTACGAGCCCAATGCCGCCGTGCTCAAAGCCGGGGCTTTCCGGAGCATTGGCACGGCCTTCGAGCTCCTGAAACTGCACCAGCACAGTCACCTGTACACGTCCGATGTGCTGCGGGCTGATTTTCCGGGGCGCATTTTCAGGGTTCTCGCCACCGAAAAAGCCGATGGCACTACCCTCAAGGCTTATTTGGGCCCTGAGGCCCGGGCGCACGTCACCACCCGCAATTTTCCCGATTCAGTGGCTGATTTCCGGCGCCGAACCGGGATACGGGAAGGCGGGGATATTTACCTGTTTGCCACCACCGACTTGCGCGGCCGGCTGGTGGTGCTGGTATGCGAAAAAATCGTCATTAGCGCTTCCACAACCGAGTCGTCGGTTGATGCTGAGCGGAAGCCGCTCGGCTAATAATTTGGCACACTGCGGCGTGAAATCGGCCACGGCCCCAAACGCTGCGTAATACAAAACAGCGCCCCATTATTGAGCCGGTCACAAATACTTATACGATGCGTTTTAAAGACAAAGTGTGCCTGGTTACGGGCGGAACCTCCGGCATTGGCCGGGCTACCTGCGTACGCCTAGGCGCCGAAGGTGCCAAGGTCATTGTGCTGGGCCGAGATGCTGTTGACGGTGCAATAACCGTGAAAACCATCAAAATGGGAGGTGGGCACGCTGTGTTTATGGCCTGCGACCTGGCCAAGCCCCGCGCCATCACCGCCACCGTCAACAAAGTAGTGGCCAAGTACAACCGGATAGATGTGCTGGTATGCGACGCCGCCATGATGACCTTTGAGCCCCTGATAGAACTCCCCCTGCCCAAGTGGGACCTGCTCATGCAAGTGAACCTGCGTTCGCTGGCTCAGCTCACACAATTGTGTTTGCCACATATGCCCGCGGGCAGCTCCATCGTAGCCATCAGTTCCGTCCACGCCCAACAAACCACCGCCAACGTAGTGCCCTACGCCACCAGCAAAGGCGCCATGGAAGCCTTTGTGCGCGGCATGAGCCTGGAACTGGACTTCCGCCAGACCCGCATCAACGCCGTGGCACCCGGCGCCGTGGATACTCCCATGCTCTGGGGCAACCCCAATGTGAAAAGCGGCGCCGAGCAAATCGACAAAGCCACCGTGGGCCAACCCGAAGAGCTGGCCGCCGCCATTGCCTTCATGGCTTCCTCAGAAGCCAGTTTCATTCACGGCACCACGCTGGCCGTGGATGGGGGCCGGCTGGCGCAGCTGTAGGGCACTTTACCGTGGTCGAGCCGTCTGGCCGCTTGTACTTTTCTCACCGAAAACGTTGTCCATAATTACTGAGTGGCGAATAACCAGACCCTGATTATTCGGGATTCAAGGAAGCATTGGTTGGGACGCCACGTGAGTGAGGCGCCCATCGGTACACTTCACCGTAATCGATGCCTCAGATTTCCGTAGTTTTGCATGGCCTTAGCCCACTTATTAGCTGGCTCATAAGGCCCTCTTGCTTTTCCTTTTTTGTTCTTAGCCGCGCATTCAATGCCCTATCTGTTCACTTCCGAATCGGTTTCGGAAGGCCATCCCGATAAAGTCGCCGACCAGATTTCCGACGCCATTCTCGACGAATACCTCCGCCAGGACCCCACGGCCAAAGTAGCTTGTGAAACGCTCGTAACCACCGACTTTGCGCTTGTTGCCGGCGAGATTAAGTCCACGGCCCACGTTGATGCCGAACCCATCATTCGCGAAACCATTCGCCGCATTGGGTACAACAAACCCGAATACCTGTTCAACGCCGACACCTGCGAGGTGATGAACCGCCTGCACGAGCAGTCGCCCGACATCAACCAGGGCGTAGAGCGCGCCAAGGACGAAGACCAAGGCGCCGGCGACCAGGGCATGATGTTTGGCTACGCCAGTCACGAGACGGCCAACTACATGCCGCTGGCCCTCGACCTGTCTCACCGCTTGCTCCAGGAGTTGGCCGCCATTCGCCGCGAGGGCCGGGAGATGCCCTACCTGCGGCCCGACGCCAAGAGCCAAGTCACCATCCGGTACTCCGACGACCACCTCCCGGAAGCTATCGATACCATCGTCATCAGCACGCAGCATGACGAGTTCGACCCCTCGGAGAGTGCGATGCTGGACCGCATCAAAGCCGACGTGCTGGCTACGCTCATCCCGCGCGTGAAAGCAGGCCTGAGCGCCGATGCCCAAGCCCTGTTTACCGACGGTATCACTTACCACATCAATCCCACCGGCAAGTTTGTCATCGGTGGTCCCCACGGCGATTCAGGACTCACCGGCCGCAAAATCATCGTAGACACCTACGGCGGCAAGGGCGCCCACGGCGGCGGCGCCTTCTCCGGCAAAGACTCCTCCAAGGTAGACCGCTCGGCCGCTTACGCTGCCCGGCACATCGCCAAAAACCTGGTAGCCGCCGGCGTGGCCGAACAGGTCCTCGTGCAGGTAGCCTACGCCATCGGCGTGGCCCAGCCCGTGGGCGTGTTCGTGACCACCTACGGCACTACGAAAGCCAAAGGCAGCAACGGGGCCACCCTCACCGACGGTGAAATTGCCGAGAAAGTGAATAAGCTGTTCGACCTGCGCCCCTATGCCATTGTGCAGCGATTCGGCCTCCAGAACCCCATTTTTGCTCAGACGGCTGCTTACGGCCACATGGGCCGCCAGCCCGGCACGGTGCAGGCAACCATGAAGGACGGAAGCGTGAAGACTTTCGAAACCTTTACCTGGGAAAAGCTGGACTACGTAGCCAAAATTAAAACCGAATTTGCGTTATAATCCTGGTGCCTTAGTGGCACAAAGCCACAAGAAAAGCCCCGTTTGCTGACTAGCAAACGGGGCTTTTTATTGATTCAAGCGAGGGCTTGTGTGAGAATTAGTGGCTGAGCGTTTTTTCCTTGTATTTGGTAATCTGACGACGCAAGCTCTCGGCGGCGGCATCGGCGGCGGCTTCGAATGAAGCGGCATCTTCCTGGCTGAAAAGCGTGGTGCCGGGCACCAGCAGCTTTATCTCAACTGTTTTGTTTTCAATTCCGTCTTTGTTGTTGAGGCGCATGATAACCTCGCCGCCGGTTACTTTATCGTAAAAAGTCTCGAGCTTATTGAGACGTTGCTGCACGAAGTCAAGCAGTTTTTGGTCGGCGTCGAAGTGCACCGAATGCATCTGTACTTTCATAAAGCAGTTGATTAAGAAGGTAAAAGGGTAAAGGAAACTCAAGCCCGTGGGTGGGCTTGTTCAAATACGGATTTTAGGCGGTCAACGGACAGGTGCGTGTAAACTTGGGTGGCGGCCAGACTCGCATGCCCCAGCAATTCTTTGATGGAATTTAAGTCGGCCCCCTTGCCCAGCAAATGGGTAGCAAACGCGTGGCGGAGCGCGTGCGGGTGCTGCTGCGCGCCCGACGTGGTAATTTGGCTTAGGTAACGCTTCACGGTGCGGTACACGAATTTTTCGTACATCGGCTCGCCTTTATCGGTAAGGAGCAATGGCCCGGCCACCGCGCCAAATTCATGCGCCCGGCGCGCTTGGTACCGCTCAATAACGAGTTTCAGCGACGGGTTGAGTGGCACCAGGCGCTGCTTGTTTCCTTTGCCGGTCACGCGCACCGTGCTGGCCCCCAGGCTCACGTCATCGGCGTGGATGCCGATAAGCTCCGACAAGCGAATGCCCGTACCGTACAGCATCTCCAGCACCAACTGGTCACGCTGCCCCGCAAATTCATCCCCGAACTCGAATGTGTTCAACAGGCCGTTCAACGCATCCTCCGGCACAAACTCGGGGAGTTTTTTTGCCATTTTTGGGGCCTTGATGCGCAGCATGGGGTTGGCCTCAATGGTTCCGGCGCGCAACAGGAACTTGTAGTAGGAACGCAGGCACGCCACTTTGCGGTTCACGGTGCGCGGGTCCAGGTGCTGCTGCATGAGCTCCACCACCCAGCCCCGGATGAGCGGGTGCGTGGCCTGCGCGGTATCGGCCAAGTCGTACGCCGATTTTAAGAAGGCAGCAAACTGGCCCAGGTCCGTCTGGTAAGAAGTAACCGTATGGGCACTGTACCGTCGTTCAAAGCGCAAAAAATCAAGAAAAGCCTCCATGCCAACACCAAAAAAAGCCCGGCGTGTGAGCCGGGCATCCAATGTACTCCTTTTTTATTTCTCAGCAAACAACCACTGCCACACGGACGTGAAAAAACCGGCCGGCTTGCCATGTAAGGCAAACCAGCCGGTTCTAGCAATGCTAACGGTTCCCGAGATTCGGGCTATTCGTTCGGCTGGCCGTAGGTGGCGAGCTTGTAAACAGCCTTCTGCTTCATCTTACGCTCCGTGATGCTGGGCTTCTGGAAGAACGTGCGACGACGCAGCTCTTTCAGCACGCCGGTGCGCTCAAACTTCTTTTTGAAGCGCTTCAGGGCGCGGTCAACCGATTCGTTGTCTTTGATTTGAATGATAATCATATCAGGGAATGAGGGAGATTTTCTGAGGAGGGCGGCCTAAACCGGGCCGCAAAGATAAACCACAGATTTAACAGATTCTAACGGATTTAACAGATTTTTTATGGTTCTGCCCCTGAGTCGGCGTGAGGCGCTATTTTAGCTCCTCACGCGACTAGCAGAAACCCCAAAACTCGGCTAACTTCGGGGTTTTTACTTCAGCAAGGCCCGGGCAATTACCAGTTTCTGGATTTCGCTGGTCCCTTCGCCGATGGTGCATAGCTTGGCGTCGCGGTAGTACTTCTCGGCCGGGTAGTCCTTGGTGTAGCCGTAGCCACCGAAAATCTGCACGCCTTCGTTGGCAACGCGCACGCTCACTTCCGAGGCGTAGAGCTTGGCCATGGCCGACTCCAGGTTCACGTTCTGGCCGCGGTCCTTCATGTCGGCGGCGCGGTAGGTGAGCTGGCTGGCGGCTTCAATTTCAGTCGCCATATCAGCCAGTTTGAAGGCAATGCCCTGGAAGCTGCTGATGGGCTGGTTGAACTGGTGACGCTCTTTGCTGTACTGCACCGCGGCTTCGAAAGCCCCTTGGGCAATGCCCAAGCTGAGGGCCGCAATGCTGATGCGGCCGCCATCAAGCACTTTCAGCGACTGCACAAAGCCGTCGCCCACTTTGCCGATAACGTTCTCTTTGGGCACTTTGCAGTCCGTGAAAATCAGCTCCGTAGTTTCCGACGCCCGCATACCGAGCTTGTCTTCCTTGCGGCCAGCGGCAAAACCTGGCGTGCCGCGCTCGATGATAAAGGCCGTCATGCCGTGGGAGTCGCCTACTTCGCCGGTGCGCACAATGACCACAGCCACGTTGCCGGACTTGCCGTGGGTGATGAAGTTTTTGGCCCCGTTGATAATATAGTTTTCGCCGCTCTCATCGAGCACGGCCGTGGTGCGCATGTTACCGGCATCGGAGCCGGTATTGGGCTCCGTCAGGCCCCAGGCACCAATCCACTCGCCCGAGGCAAGCTTGGGCAGGTATTTCTGCTTCTGCTCCTCGGAAGCGTGCTGCAGGATGTGGCCGGTGCAGAGCGAGTTGTGCGCTGCCATGCTCAAGCCAATGCTGCCGTCAATCTTGGCCAGTTCGGCAATGGCCGTTACGTACTCCATATAGCCAAAGCCCGAGCCACCATACTGCTGGGGCACGAGCACCCCCATCAGGCCCAGTTCGCCAAGCTTATGAAAAACCTCAATGGGAAACTCCTGGCTTTCGTCCCATTTCATCATATCGGGCTTGATGTGCTGGGCGCCAAAGTCGCGCACCATCTGGGCAATCATGGTTTGGTTTTCGGTGGCTACGGCTTCCATACTATTGAGTAAACTTGAGGGTGGGATTTGAGAAATCAGGACAGGCAACTAACTGCTTAACCAACAACTCTGGTTTTCGGCCTACAAAAGTACGCTTTAAGCGCTGGCAAAAGCTAGGCATCTGGCACCGCGTAACGGGTTGAACTTGAATAGGCGCCGCAAAATCGTTACTTTTGAGGCTTTTTGAGAGAAACTTGGTTTTGAACGCCAATTTTTTTCATTGTTTCCAATTTGATTCCGTATTAATTGGCCTTCATGCCGACCTTTCTTCTTTGCCGCTTCGCGCGGCTGTGGCTGCTGGCACTGCCCGCAATGCTGCTTTTTTCGTCGTGCGCCACGACCAAACACTACAACCAGCGCACGCTGTTTCGCCTGACCGACAGGCAGGGCAAACAGCTTGACAGCACCAAATTACGCATCGCCGTGAACCGGTCGGAGCGCAATTATGTCATCCAGGCCAATGATTTTTTGGAGGTGCGGGTGAATACCAATAAAGGCGAACGAATACTGGACCCTAACGGCGAACTGCAGTTTGGGCAGCCCTCCGGTGGAGGTTTGCCTGCTCGCGGCGGTGCTGGTGGTATTGGTGGTGGCATTGGTAGTGGTGGAGGCACCACACGAAACGCAGGCCAAGGAGGAGGTTCTGCTACGCAGGGAACAGGTGGCTCTGTTTTTCTGGTGCAAGCTGATGGCACGGTAGTACTGCCGATGGTGAACCGCGTGCGCGTGAACGGTTTAACATTACTGGAGGCCGATAGCATGCTGGCCATTCGCTACAATGAATTCTATAAAGAGTCGTTTGTCACAACCCGCGTCACCAACAACCGCGTTATTATACTGGGGGCAACCAGTGGGCAGGTCATCCCTCTCAATAACGACAACATGAACCTGTTGGAGGTGCTGGCACTGGCCGGTGGAGTAGACGGGGCCGGCGGCGCGTCGGCATTATACCGCAATGGTGGACGCGTCAACAACATTCGCATTATCAGAGGCGATTTGAAGAACCCCCGGGTGCAACAAATCGATTTGTCAACCCTTGACGGCATGCGGCGGGCCAACCTACAGGTGGAGCCTAATGACGTTATTTATGTGGAACCCATCCGCCGTCCACTGCTCGATGCCTTGGTTGATGCAGGCCCCATTTTGAGCCTGTCGTCTTTGGTACTTACTACCACGTTTTTCTTACTCAGTCAATTTAGATAATATAACGGTCATTTATTCCCGTCTATTGATTTAGGTATTTTCAAGCCTGATTTGACACTATACTCATAATGGCTACTAACGAAAACAGAGAACTGGAAGAGCTTATTCGCAACGCTACCGGCGGCACGGCATTTCCCTCCGAGGCGCCGGCTGTGGGTACTGGCGAGACCGAGGAGGAATCTGCCAGTCTGGACATCACTACGCTTGTGCTGGTAGCACGGCGCAGCTTGCTGTGGATGCTTCTGCTAATTACCCTGGGGCTTACGGCTTCCTGGCTCTACCTGCGCTATACTAAGCCTGTTTACAAGTCGGCATCTTTACTTAAAATTGACGAGCGCAACGAAGGCAGTGCCCTTGGTTTGGGTGGTCAGGGGGCTTCAGCAGCATTACCCAATGGCCGAGCTAAACTAGCTGGCGAAGTCGAGCTAATTAAATCCAACATCATTTACCAGCGACTTAAAGACTCTCTAGCCCTGGATGTGAACTACTACGTGCAGGGCACGGTATTGGAGTCGGAATTATATAGAACCTCGCCTTTCCGCGTCAAGTACAGCATCACGGACCCGAGCCTATATAACCGTAAATTTGAATTGCGGTTCACCGCTCCTGGACGGTTCAGACTGGAGTTTGTGGGCCAGGGCCGACCACTTGGGGGAGAATATGCATTAGGCCAGCAGATAAAATTTCCGGGCATTCAGCTTCAGGTGCTGGGAACGAAGAATTTGGTGACTGACACGCCAGACGATGCCAGCTACCATTTCACTATTCAGGACGATTATACGGTCAACGCCTATCTGGATAAAAATCTGACGGTTGAGATTATCAACCCCGAGGCCAGCACAATACAAATTGCCTTTAATGATTTTAATCCCAGCAAAGCTCAGGATATTGTTAACAATATAGACGCGGTATATTTGGAAGAGCGACTTGCCCAAAAACAGGAAAGCACAATTAGCAAGCTTCGTTTTCTGGACCAGATTCTGGACCAAAACGGGCAGAACCTGGAAGATGCCGAAGACCGGCTGCAAAACTTTGTGCAAAAAACCGGCACTTACGACAGCAAAGGCGAATTTGAGGCCATCAGTGCAAAGCTGGAAAAATTTGAGACGGAGCGGCTGAAGCTCACCGACAACATTGCCCTGTTGGCTGCAATAACTAACATGGCTAACCAGGAACGCCTGACCCGCGACGAAACTCAAACCGTGGAGCAAAGCTTGCCCGCCTTGGCTGGCATTGAAGATGCGCAGTTGGGGCAGGAGCTTAATCAACTCAACTCGCTGCAATGGCGACTGCGCCGGGTGTCGCGCTCCTACAACGAGAGCACCGAAGCCATTCAGGGTATCCGGGATGACATTGCCTTCACACGGGCTTCACTGAAGCGCTTGCTGCGGCAAAACCAAGTATTGCTGCAAAAGGAGCTTGCGCGCCTTGACCAGCAGCGGGCCAAGCTCAACGGCGAGCTGCAAAGCCTACCAGCTAAAAGCACGCAGTTGGAGCGGTTGAAGCGCCCATTGGATTTGTACACTAGCTCGTACCTGCAGCTTATGGACCGCAAAGTGCAGTTCAATATCGAAAAAGCTGGTGCTACGGCCGATTTCAAAGTACTTTCCCCTGCCTCGCCTCCATCGGCGCCCATTTCTCCCAATCGGCTCATTGTGTATGCCATTGGCTTGGCGGGAGGGCTTGTGCTGGGACTGGGGCTAATTGCGGTGCGGTACTTCATGCACAATACCATCACCAATGTGCGGGAGTTGGAGCGGAGTACCAAAGCGTCGGTGCTGGGCATTATCCCCACCTATGATAAGGAGAAAATGGAGGTGTCGCGGCTGGTGGTAGATAAAAACCCCAAATCGGCTATTTCGGAGTCCATTCGTTCCATAAGAACCAACCTAGACTTTATCAGCTCGGCCAAGAAGAAGCGGATGATATCGGTCACCTCCACAATTTCGGGAGAGGGCAAAACATTTGTTACCGTGAACCTGGGAGGCATTATTGCATTGTCTGGTCAACGGGTTATTATCCTGGACTTGGACATGCGTAAACCCAAAGTCAACCTGGCTTTTGGGGCCGGCAATGCGAAGGGAATAAGTACCATTCTCATTGAGCGCCACAGCATTCAAGAATGTATCCAGCCTACATCCATCGAATCGATGCAGTTCATTTCGGCAGGACCAACCCCGCCGAATCCTTCCGAGTTGATTTTGAGCGACAAGTTTGACTTGATGATTCAGGAGTTATTTCTGTCTTACGATGTTATTCTGCTTGATACTCCGCCAGTTGGCTTGGTAACCGATGGCATTCTCATCATGCGCAAGGTTGATATTCCACTCTACATTGTACGGGCTGGCTATTCACGAAAGGCCTTCATTAAGAACATGAACCGGTTGATGCGCAGTAGTAATCTCACGCGCATGTGTACCATTCTCAACGACGCCAGTTCGCGTGGCGCGGGCTACGGCTACGGCTACGGATATGGATATGGCTATGGCTATGGCGCTTATGGCCAGGGCTACTACGAGGAGCCCGCCGCCAAGCCGCTTACCTTCGGCGAGAAGCTGAAGAAATTCTTCAGCTAACACCCGTACTTAATGGCTTCTTTTCTGCAGCGGCTTTTCGGAAACAAGCCGGCAGCTCGGGCTATTTCGGCTAGTTTTGCCCAGCTGGGGGCTGATATGCACTCCCACCTGCTGCCGGGCCTCGACGACGGCGCGGAAACGGTAGAACACTCCCTGGACTTGCTCCGGGCCCTGCGGGAGGCCGGTTTTCGGAAGCTGATAATGACGCCCCACATCATGGGCGACTTCTACAAGAATACCCCGGAGGGGATTCGGGCGGCCCTGCAGGTCCTGCGTGACGCTGCCGCCACCGCGGGCCTGGGCGATGTGGAGCTGGCTTGCGCGGCGGAATATTACCTGGATGAATTTCTGGGCCGCAAGCTGGCCGATGGTACCGAGATGCTGACCTTCGGCGGCGACAAACGCTACCTGCTGTTTGAAACCTCGTACATGAACGAGCCCCTGAACCTGTACGAAATTATTTTTGAGCTTCACGCCCAGGGGTATCAACCCGTGTTGGCCCACCCGGAACGGTATACGTACCTACACGGCCGTTTTTCGGATATCGAGGCCTTGCGCCGCGACCATGGTGTGTTGCTCCAGGTTAATTTGAATTCGCTGGCCGGCTACTATTCCCCAGCTGCCAAACGGGTGGCCGAAGAGTTGATTGATGGCGGTTTGGTTGACTTTGTGGGCACTGATACGCACCATTTGCGCCACACCGAAACCCTGGTGCGCAAAGCCCTGCCACTCCCTTACATGGAAAAGCTTCTCCGATTGCCACTGCTCAACCAAACACTTTGAGGCCATTGCCTGCTGTTGGATGTTTCCGTTGCTGGTCCCCCCTCTGCAGACCTCCTCAAATTCCCAATATTCCTTCATGATATTCGTTACCGGCGGAACCGGCCTAATAGGCTCCTTTCTGTTGCAGGCACTGCGTGCACGCGGCTTAGCGGTGCGGGCATTGCACCGGGGCGCCCTGCCCACCCATGCCGCGCCGGGCGTGGACTGGGTAGCCGGCGATTTGCTCGATACCGAGTTGCTACGCGTGGCCCTCACGCCCGATGTGACGCACGTATTCCATTGCGCGGGGCTGGTGTCCTACGCGCCGCAAGACGAAGACTTGCTACTTAACGTGAACGTGCAAGGGACCGCGGCCATTGTGGACGCCTGCCTGGAGCGGCCGGGCATCCGACTGGCCCACGTGTCTTCCGTAGCGGCGCTGGGTGGCCCTGCCGCCAGAAGTACAACTGACGCAAACGGCGCACTTCCCATCACCGAAAAGAATACCTGGGACCTTGGAGCCGCGCATCCGGCTTACGCCACCTCCAAGTATTTGGGTGAGCTGGAAGTGTGGCGTGGCGTGGCCGAAGGGCTTTCCGCTGTCATCGTCAATCCGTCGGTGGTACTGGGGCCCGGCGACTGGCACCGGAGCAGCACCCGGCTGCTGCGCTACACCCACCAGGAACACCGATTTTACACCACCGGCCTCATCAATTTTGTGGATGTGCGGGATGTGGTAGCCCAATTGCTGGCCCTGACGCTGGACCAGCCGGAAATAGGCGGGGAACGGTACATCCTGAGTGCAGAGGCGGTACCGCTGGCTACTTTTTTCCGCATGGCCGCGGAGGCTATGGGGCGGCGGCCGCCCACGGTGGCGGTGCCCAACTGGGCCGCCGAGCTTATCTGGCGCCTGGAGCACGCGCGGGCCGTGCTGACCGGGGCCCGGCCGCTTATTACCAAAGATACTGCCCGGGCCGGACAGCAACCCGTGGTGTATGCGCACGCCAAAGTACAAAGCGCTACCGGCCTCAATTTCCGTCCGTTAGCCGAGACACTGGCGTGGTGTGCCGCCGAATTGGCTGGTAACCCAACCACGTCCCCGGCGGTTATCGTATCTTAGCAAGAGCCAGATTGCACGGTTTTGGCTAACATTTGTTATTATTGATAGAGAACCGATAAAGTGGAGTGGAACGGCGTTTGCAAGCAACTGGCTACTAGTTGGCTGGTGTTTCGTTCTCCGATTCACAAAACGGATTAATCCACTTACCTTATTGCGGTATTATGCGCATGAACGAACATTTTGAAAATCACCGGGCCGTGTTGGATGTCGTGCGCCGTTTTGAGCGCATGGTAGCCCAGCAAGAGCCTGTATTCTTCGATTTAGAAGACTTCGAGAACATCATCGACCACTACGTTACCAACGCCGAGTTTGACAAAGCCCTGCAGGCCTGTGACGCGGCCCTGGGCCAGTATCCTTTCTCGACGGAGCTGCTGATTGACCGCGCGCAAGTGACGGCCATGCGCGGCGACTACACCGAAGCCGAACGCCAGATTGACGAAGTAGCGGCCCTCGACCCCACCAACGCCGACGTGGCCGTGACGCGGGGCATCATCAGCACCCAGCGCGGTGAATTTGCGCAGGCGGTTGACTTTTTTCGGGCGGGCTTGGAACAGGAGCCCGAGCGCGAAGACATCCACTTCAACCTGGGCCTGGCCTTTCAGAGCTGGCAGAAATTTAAGAGTGCTGCCAAGCATTACAAGCAAAGCCTGCGCCTGAACCCCGACAATGAGACGGGGGTGCAGGAGCTGCTGCACTGCCTGGATATTACGGCCCGGCTGGAGGAGCACGAGGACTTCTTTAAAGGCTTTACCGACGACGACCCGTACTCCGCTACGGCGTGGTACAACTTAGGGCAGTACTGGTACCGCCGCGAGGACTTCACCAAGGCAGCTGAGGCGTTTGATTACGCCGTGGTCATCAGCTCCGACTTTCATGACGCCCACCACTGGCTGGCCGACACCTTTGTTTGCCAGCAGGAGTACCAGAAAGCCATTGCCGAGTTTGAGCAGGCTTACCCTCCGGGCGAGCCCACCGATGAGGCCCTGTGCAACATTGGGGAGTGCTACGAGAAGCTGCGCGACTGGGAGCCGGCCCGGCGCTACTACCGTCAGGCCCTGGAGATTAACCCCGAGATGGACGAGGCGTGGTTTGGCCAGGGCGTGCTACTGCAAGAGCAGGGCCGCTGGTTTGAGGCCATTCACTACTTCCGCAAGGCCACCGAGATATACGCCGAAAGCGGCGAGTATTGGTCGGCCCTGGGCGCGGCCGAGAACCAGGTGGGCAACGTGGTCAGCGCCTTGGAATCGTACGAGAAAGCCACCGAGGTAGCTCCCGACGATGCGCAGGGCTGGGTGAGCTGGAGCGCCATTCTGTACGAGCAAGGCCATTTTAGCGAGGCAGTGGAACTGGTGCGTCACGCGGTGAACCTGCACCCGCACGAGGCGCATTTCCACTACATGCTGTGCGCGTATCTGCTGGCTGATGGGCGCATGCGCGAAGCCTACACCGTCCTCGAAACGGCCCTCACGCTCAGTTATGAGCAGCACGTGCTGTTGTTCGATTACTTCCCCGAGCTGCGCGAGCAGCCCGGTTTGAAGAAGCTGATTGAGCAGTTCCGGAAATAACACTTCCGGTTAACGCTACTTTTGCAACCGCCCGTCGTACGACGGGCGGTTTTTGTTTGCCGGCACCACCCAGTATTCCTGGCCGGCTCGCAAAACCCGTTGTTCCCCTCTTTAATCAGTTAGAATTGATGAATTACGACCTCTCTCAGCTTCCAGAGCGCACCCCCAAGCCCCGCGAGCAAGGCTACACCATGATGATGGACAAGGGCATGAGCCTGCGTGAGGTAGAAGACTTCCTGGAAGTAGGCGCCGCTTACACGGATATTGTGAAGCTGGGCTGGGCCACGTCCTACGTAGTGCCCAACCTCAAGCGCAAGCTCGAAATTTACCGGGCAGCCGACATTCCGGTGTATTTCGGCGGCACCTTATTTGAGGCCTTTATCATTCGCAACCAATTCGACGATTACCGCCGCCTGCTGGACACTTACGGCATGGAATACGCCGAAGTATCGGACGGCAGCATTGACCTCGACCACGAGCACAAATGCGAGTACATCCGCGAGCTGAGCAAAGCCGTGCGGGTGCTGAGCGAAGTGGGCTCGAAAGATGCCGAAAAAATCATTCCGCCCTACAAATGGATAGCACAGATGGAAGCCGAGCTGGCGGCCGGGGCCATTAAAGTCATCGGTGAAGCCCGCGAGGGCGGCAACGTTGGCCTATTTCGCAGCACCGGCGAAGTACGCTCGGGCCTAGTAGAGGAAATCCTGACCAAGATTCCTTCGGAAAAAATTCTGTGGGAAGCCCCTCAGAAAGCCCAGCAGGTCTGGTTCATTAAGCTGCTGGGTGCCAACGTGAATCTCGGCAACATTGCCCCCAATGAAGTGGTGAGCCTGGAGACCATCCGCTTGGGTTTGCGCGGCGATACGTTCTCGCACTTCCTGGACATGGACGCGGTGGACCCCATGTTCCGGCCCGCCGCCAAGACGGGCAAACCCGGCACTTCCATGCCTCGCGGGTAACCCACAAACTTGCCAGACACAAGGACACAAAAAAACCGGCCTCCTGATGGAGGCCGGTTTTTTGTGTCCTTGTGCTGCAATTATTGCTTCACAATTTTCAGATTCTGCGTCTCGCCCGTGGGCAGCGTCACACCAACCAAGTAGAGACCGGCCTTGAGGTCACCGAGGTTCTTTACCGAGAGGTCGGAGATGCCGGAGCTTAGCTCTACCGACTCCTGGCGAATAAGACGGCCAGTCATATCGGTGATGCGCAACAGGCCTTTGCCAGCAACTACCGATTGCAGTACCAGGCGCAGCTCGTTGCCGTTAATCGGGTTAGGGTACGCAACCATGGCGGTTGCCAAGGCCTTGCCCGTGAACAGGACCGTGCGAGGAGCGAAGAAGGCATCTTTGCCATCTATATCAATCTGGCGGAGGCGGTAGTAGCGCGTACCTACTTTATTAGCCTCCGTGTCAACATAGCGGTAGCTGGTTTTCTTTGTGCTGTTAGCCGAGGCGCTAGCCACCGAACCCAGCGTGCGGAACTGCTTGCCATCGGTCGAAACCTGAACTTCGAAGCCTTTGCTGTTGAATTCGGATGCCGTCTCCCAGGTTACCAAAGCATCAGTACCCACGCGCTTGGCGTCGAAAGTAGTGAGGGTAACGGGCAACGGCAATGCGCCTTGCTGCTCGCTCAACGTGAAGGTTGCAAAAGTCGTCACACCGTTTTTAACCAGAATGTTGTTGCTATTGGAATCGCGACCCAACTGGAAGAAGGTATTGCCACCGTTAGTGGATACATACAGCGACAAACGGCTTTCATCTACGCTGCCGCTGAAATCAGCAGGGTTCTCGTTGTTGGTGCGCAGGTTCACCAGCTCATTATCCAGGAAGCGGAATTCGAGTCGGGCGTTCAGGCCGCCGGTATTGGAGTTTGGGTTGCCGGGCTGTACGCCGAACACACGGCGAATGCCAGGCTTGGGAGGGGTAGCGTTGAAAGCAGTCGGCGGATAGTTGTCGCCGTTGTTACGGGTTACCAATACACCACCGGGCTCGTTGCCAATAAAGGTCAACGTCATGCCGATGTTGCTGAAATCCTGGGGGACACCCACCGTAGCAACCTGGTTGGTGCGCAGGAAACCACGGAAGAAGGTAGTTTCCGTTTCTCCCAGCAGACGAGCTGCTCGTATCACCGTGGTAATACCACCGGAAATGTCCGTCACATCGCCTTCAAACGTAACAAAGTTGGTGTCAATGTTGGCAATGTTTGTTTGCAGGATGCCATTGATGAAACGCAGGTAGCCACCGGCTTTCACTTCAAAGTTATTCGTGAGGGTCTTGATGCTGCTTGCGCCGCCATCAATTTCAACATTAATGAAGCCGTTTGGCGAACCGCTGATGGTTTGGTTGCCGGCGCTCTTGAAGCTAATAATGCCTGCATTGCGTTGAATGAAGCTACCGTGGGGGTTATCGAAGTTACCGAAGACATCCAGTCGGCCGATAACCAACCGGAGAATACTGCGGTCTAGCTGCGAGTTGCCTTGCAGAGTCAGGTTGCGCGTTTGCGCATTGCCCGAACCGGTGTTATCATAGCCAGGGTCGGCGGGAACTGGCGAAACACTACCGTCCGGATTGATTACTGTAGTGGCTGGGGTAGGCGCCTTGACCGCATCACTATAGATGTTGGGGTAAGGTTTCGGCGTTCCGCTGGAAAAATTTGGGATAATAGCGTTTTTGGTTGCGGTAGGCACGCCTTCAGTCCAGTTGAGCGGGTCAAACCAGTTGTCGTTCACACCGCCAGTCCACACAGTATTTACAACGGGCTCACCGTTGACCGTAAAGTTGGCCGTGTAGGGAGCAGCGGGGGTGCGGTCAAGAACAGAAAAATTAGTACCCGTCGAAGTGTTTCTGCCGTTGGCTTGCAGGTAAGCGTCTACACTGTATCCACCCACTACCGTGACACCCGCCAGCAGGTTCCGTGCAGCATTGCTAAGAGAGAAAGTACGCGTGCGGGAGCCATCAGCATTTTCTACCACACCCCGTTGGGTGAGTTCCAATGCCGTATATCCACCACCGCCAGAAGTTGACTGACGCACACGGAAGTTAAGAATTACATTTTCAACCACATTTGCACCATTCTCGGTGGTGGTAGCGGTGCCGCCATTCAGGACCAACTGGCCATTGACGATATCGAAGGTGCCAAGATTAGCGCCATCAAAGTCGGGGTTGTCCGAAACGTTGTTTGCGTCGTAGGTTATGTTAGGACCGTTCGATGGCGCAATGAATATGGTAGTGTTGGTAAGAGTAGGGGTAATAGTGGGCGTACCGGTAACGGTAAACACCGAAGTCTGCCGTGGCCCCAAGATGCTGATGGGGTCACCAGCTGCATTCATACCGCTAGCTGAAACAGCTATGTCGAAGCGGTAGCTGGTGCCGGCACCACCGGTCGTGGCAATCATCAAGATGTTACGCGCGGCATTGGTGAGCGAAAAGGTGCGCGTCATTGTGGCACCATCGAAGCCAGTTTGCACAAGGGCCAACGTCTGGCCGGAACCAAAACCGGCGTTGGGGCTGCTCAAGGTGCCGGGCGATACTACAAATGCAATAGATGCCTGGTCGAACGTATCGCCGTTCTTTTCGGCAATCTGTATGGAGCCGCCCTGCAACAACAGTCGGCCATCGTTGGCATCAAGCACACCAAAGTCGGTGCCGTTGAAAACGCCGGGGCCGGGTGTGGTAGCAGTAGCGTCGTAGGTGGTAGTTGTAGCATTGGCCGCAGTAGTACCCGAAGTAACGATGACGTTGCGCAGGGTTGCAGTCGATACTTCAGCAGGAGGAGGGGTAGCAGTTGCGGTGAATTGCGAACGGCGACGCGGCGCAGATGTATTTATTACGTCACCATCTACATTCTGACCAGTGGCACTGACGTTAATATCGAACCGATAGTCTGTGCCGCTGCCCGCCGTAGCTGATGCCAACGCAAGAAGATTACGCCCACCGTTAGTCAAAGAGAAAGTACGCGTGCGAGTGCTGGCATCATAGCTTGTTTGAGTCAACGCAAGCGACTGATTAAATGCTGGATTAGTGCCGTCAGTGAGCGTACCGCGGTTGATAACATAGCCTACCTGAGCTGAGGTAAATGTTTCGCCTTGAGCCTCAACGATTTGAATAGCTCCGCCTTCCAATAATAGTCTTCCTGTGCTAGTATCAAAGGTGCCAAAATTGGTGCCAGCAAATATGCCTCCTCCAATACCGGTTCCGCCTGTCGTTGGCACAGCATCATAGGTATTAGTACTGGCGCTGGTGCTAGTGCCTGCAGTAACTAAGACGTTGCGAAAATTTATCGTCGAAGTAGATTGTGCCAACGACTTCTGCGACGCACCCAAACCGACAAATACGGCAAAGAGCGGAATGAGGAAGTTGAAGAGGCTCCGCTGTCGCAACAGCTTTTGAGTAAAGGTTAAAGTTTGCATGAATATGGAAATTGGATGAAAACAGGAAGGAAATGACGGATTAAGTCGTAATGAGGCGCATATACGCAGGAGGTTAAAAAAAGTCTACCACTACAGAAAGATTTAAAAATATTTGTAAAACAATCCAAATCAGCCAAAAAGCCAAAAACCAAATTCTTTCGTTCTACATGTCTACCAACTCGTTAAACCAGCAGCGTGCACGTTTAGTGCACAACGCTGTACGGAACGGAAGCCAGTGCCTTTTTTTCGGCCGGGAGCTCTACTCCCAGCAAGTCGTGGACACTGACTCGGATTTTATTGGAAAGCTGGGTGATGGGCAAGTCGTTGCTGTCGTACCCAAACGGATTCTCAATTTCGTTGCCAATCATTTCCAGGCCCAGCATGGCGTAGGCGCCAATCATGGTAACGGGTACCATCCACCAGCCGCAGGAGTCTACCAGCACTAGGGGCATTATTAGGATGAAGATGGTGATGTAGCACTTGATGAAGAAGCTGTAGGAATAGGGAATGGGCGTGGCCTTGATGCGCTCGCAGGTACCGTTCACGGCCATCATGCTCAGGTAGTGCTGCTTGATGTTGATGAGGTGAATGGGGTCAAAAATCTGTACCTGGCGCAGCTGCTCCACGCTTTCCATGAGCACGGCAATTATGGTGGAGGCCACGCTCTCGGCTTTCTGAAGGCGCTCGATGATGTCGGGCGTGGCCTCCATTTTATCGAAGCGCACCTTGTTGCGCAGGCTGCCTTCTACCGCGATGGGGAAGTTGGAGATGAGGGCTGCGAAGTAGCGCCGGCTGGATTTGGCCTCGCGGGGCAGCAGGGCGTTCATTTCCATGGCCAGGCCCCGGCACTGCGATACCAGCACGCCCCACACCTTGCGGCCTTCGTAGTAGCGGTCGTAGGCGGTGTTGGTGCGAAACACCAGCAGCAAGCTGAGCAGAATGCCCAGAATGGAAAGATACTCGCGGCCAATCCGGACGTTTAGCGTATGAAAATCCAGGCTGGTAACGGCAATAACACCCCCGTATAAACCCACCAAGGCCACGCGTTTCAGCAACAAGCGAATAACGGTGGAAGTCTGAAAATGCCGCAACGCGCGCCACCAGTCACCTCCTTGATAGACAATCATCTTACGGGTATAATTTTAGTCTTGCAACGGCAATTTTATAGTTGGTGCTGGGCCAGCACAATCACGAGGGCAGTGGTAATAAGAGTATTTTAAAATAGCTGCTGCTTGCGCACGGGTAACACGTGATATACCATCACGAGTCGTGCCACATTTTGGATAAGCCAGTGCTTTTCCAGCTTTATTTTGAAATTTTGAAGAGACAAAGCATTGAATAGCATAGGTGCCTGTAGTGTGCCGGGCAAAACTTGATTTTTCGGGCAGAAAAAGAAGGCAGATTCCTACGCATAGCCTCGGCAGTAGCTTAGGGCGCACAAAGATACAGGGCCGGGCCTGCTTATCAAAGAGATAAACGCAAGCTGCGGGCCCAGGACCTTGGCGGAATAGCACACGAGCAGGCACCGGAATAGCACACGAGCAGGCACGCGTGTTGGCGCAGCCAGCACCGGGCACTTTTCAGGCATGTGGCAGCCTTAGCACCGACACTTCACCTCCGGTCCGTTTTCTTTGCACTTCATTTACGCCTGGCATGGAACTCATCAAACATTTTTTCGACATCGTCCTGCACCTGGATGTGCACCTCAAACTGTTGGTGCACGACTACGGCAACTTGGTTTACCTCATCCTGTTCCTCATCATCTTCACCGAGACGGGGGTTATCGTGTTTCCCTTCCTGCCCGGCGACTCGCTGCTGTTTGTGGCCGGCACGCTGGCGGCCCAGCCCAACCCTGATACGGGCGCGCCGTTGCTCAACATCTTCATCCTTATCCCGCTGCTGATGGCGGCCGCTTTCATTGGCGACAACCTCAACTACTTTGTGGGCGACTACCTGGGGCCTCGGGTGTTTCGCGAGAACTACAAATTCCTGAACCGCAAGTACCTGGACCAGACCCAGGCGTTTTATGCTAAGCACGGCGGCAAGACCATCATCATGGCGCGCTTCGTGCCCATTGTGCGCACGTTTGCCCCGTTTGTGGCCGGAGTAGGCACCATGACCTATCGGTTCTTTGTCACCTATAGCCTGGCCGGGGCTGCTATCTGGGTGATTTCACTATCCTTGGCAGGCTACTTTTTTGGCAATTTCGCCTGGGTTCAGAAGAACTTCACGCTGGTTATCTACGGCATCATCCTCGTCTCGATAATGCCGCCGCTGTGGTCGTTCCTGAAAAGCAAATTCGGGCCGCAGCCCGCTACCGAAGCCTAGCTGGTACTCCGGCTGCTCAGGTCAACAGGCAACCGATTACAGGCACTGGCACGATGCCAGCGGAATCCCGGAATTATAATTTGGTAAAAAAGCGCCCCGGCATACAGTTGTTTGGGGCGCTTTTTCTATGTTATTTTGAACAACTCCCGTCTTCAGTTTCTACCCCGCACATGCGCCAGTTTGGGCTTATTGGCCGTACTCTCAGCCACTCGTTTTCGCAGACTTATTTCACGCAGAAATTCTATTCCCTGGGGCTGGCAGCGCATCAATATGACCTCTTTGAGCTGGCTACTATTGGGGAGTTGCCCGGCCTGGTGGCCGCCCATCCCAACCTGGTGGGGCTGAACGTGACCGTGCCCTACAAGGAAACGGTGGTTCCGTATCTCGATGAGCTGGCCGCCTCAGCCAGCCGGGTGGGCGCCGTAAACGTCATCGAGCGCACCGCCGATAGCCGCCTGGTGGGCCACAATACCGATTACGTGGGTTTCCGGAATTCCTTGCGCACCTTCTTCCCCCATCGGGGCGAGGCGGGCCGCGCTCTGCTTCTCGGCGCCGGCGGTGCCGCCAAGGCCGTGGAAGTGGCACTGCAGGAGCTGGGCATTCCGTACTGGAATGTGACGCGCGGCCTGCTCGGGCCCGGCCTCACCTACGAGGACCTTTCGCCCGAGCTGCTGGCCGCGCACCCGCTCATCATCAACGCCACGCCGCTGGGCACGTTCCCCAACATTGCGGAGTGCCCGCGCTTGCCGTACGAGGCCCTCACCGACCAGCATTACCTCTACGACCTGGTGTACAACCCCACCGAAACGCTATTCATGGCCAAAGGGAAAGAGGCCGGCGCGCACGTCAAGAACGGCTTTGAGATGCTGTGCCTGCAGGCCGAGGCCGCCTGGGACATCTGGCACAGAAACGTGCGATGAGAAGGAAAACAAAAAGGAACGTCATGCTGGGCGGAGCCGAATCATCTCCCCCGCAATACTAAAACTGATTAGTAGCGCGGTAGGGATGTTTTGGCTGCGCGGACGCTAGATGAGCATGACGTTCTTTTACTACGACTTGCTACTGTTGGCCTTGGGTTTCGCCGGCTTTGGTGTCGTCGTTGCGGATGCTGCGGCGCTGCTTGGGGGGCGCGTTTTCGATTTTGCCAAAGCGGTAGCCGAAGGCCAGGCGGATGCCGCGCAGGGCAATGTAGTTGTGCTGCTCCAGGTTAAAAAACGGGGTATTGACGTTAGAACTAAGGTCGCGGCGGGCCGTCAGGAAGTTGTCGGCGTTGAGCGTGAGGTCGCCTTTTTCCTTCAGAATGGTCTTTTTGAAGCCGATGGAGTACCAGTTCCAGGCGGCGGCGCGGCCTTGCAGCTGCACGCGGGAGGAGTTGATGCCGCCGAAGAACTGCGCGCTCAGGCTTTTGCTGAATTTGTAGGTGGAATTGGCGTTGATGTTGAATATCAGGCCCTCGTTGCTGGTGTTGAGGAAGCCGGAGCGCAGCATGACGTAGGTGAACGTGCTGGAGCCGCTGACTTCCCACTTCGTGGTGGGCTTGAAGGAGCCGAACACGCTGCCGCCGTAGCTGCGGTTCTGGCCAATGTTGTCGTAGGTGGTGATGGTGGTGTCGAGGCGCTGGCTGCGCACAGTTTCGATGGCGTTGTTGGTTTGGCGGGTGAAGAGCGAGAAGTTCAGCACCGAGCCTTTCAGGAACGTGCTGTAGTTCAGCTCGTAGCTATCCGTAAACTCGGGGTCAAGCTCGGGGTTGCCGCGGCTCACGTTGAATTTATCGACGCGGTTTTCGTAGGGGTTCAGGTAGTAAATCTGGGGGCGTTGGATGCGGCGGCTGTAGGCCAGCCGCAGGGTGTTGCCGGGCTTGCGGGCGTAGCTGATGTTGGCGTTGGGCAGCAGGCTGGTGTAGCCGCTGGTGAAGCGCGTGACGTCGTTTTGCTGGAAGCGGCCGACGATGTCGGTGCGCTCCAGGCGGGTGCCCACGCGGGAGTTCAGCTTTTTGCCCAGCGGAAAGCCGTAGGTGGCGTAGGCCGCGGCCACGTTCTGGTCGTAGTCGAAGCGGTTGGAGCGCAGCTGGTCCACTGCAAAGGGCGCGTCGGTGCCGTTGGCCGTTTGAATCTGGTAGTCGCTGAGCACGCGGCGCAGGATGGTTTTGGCGCCCACTTCCACGCTGCGCTTCTCGCCAATGGGGTGCGTGTAGTCGGACTGCAACGTGGTTTCGAGGTTGCGCGAGAGGTTGTCGCTGCTCTCCCGGTAGTTGGGCAGGCCGGTGGCGGTGAAACCGTCGAACTGGTCGAGCGAGTAGGGCTGCAGGTTGCGGTTGCGCGAGTGCTGGCCCAACACGCTCCACTCCCGGCGCTTCTGGCCATCAAAGGTGCGGGTGTAGGTGCCGTTCACATCGTAATTCTGCGACTGGAACTTGTAGTTCGTGCCGCGGGTGAACAACTGATTGTCGGCCGGCCGCACCAGGGAAACCAAGTTGTTGGTTTGGTCGCTCTTGCTGTCGTTGCGGTTCAGGCCGCTGCTGACGCCCACGGTCAGGTTGTGGTTTTTGGCGGGGTCGTAGTCCAGGGTGAGGCGGCCGTAACCCCCGCCCCCGATGTTGTTGCCGCTACCGTCCTGGGTAAGGGTAGAAACCACGTTTTCGGGTGCCCCGTTGAAATTGACACGGCGCAGGTTGCTGGCGCTGGGGCTGTAGTAGAGGTAGCTGCTCACGTTCGTGCTCACGCCAATCTTGCCGCGGCGGGCATTCAGGCTGAAGTTGCCGTTGGAGCTGCGGTTGCCGGCGGCGGCGCCCACGCTGCCGTTCACGCCCTGCAGGTTGTTGCGCTTCAGAATAATGTTCACGATGCCGGCCGTGCCTTCGCCGTCGTACTTGGCGCCGGGCGTGGTAATGACTTCCACCGAGGCAATCTGGTCGGCGGGCAGTTGCTTGAGGGCGTCGGCCAGGTTGCCGGCCAGGATGCTGCTGGGCTTGTTGTTGATGAGCACCCGGATGTTGGAGCTGCCGCGCAGCTGCACGTTGCCGTCGAGGTCCACGTTCAGCAGGGGCACTTTGCGCAGCACATCGGCGGCCACGCCGCCCTTGTTGGTCAGGTCGCGGTCGGCGTTGTACACGATGCGGTCGGGCTTCACTTCCACGGTTTCCTTTTCGCCGGTCACGGTCACGTCGCCCAGCTGCTGGGCGGTGGCGGTGAGGGCGAGCGGGCCCAGGTCGGTAGTGCCGCTGGTCACGGTCACGTCGCGCACCAGGGCCGCGTAGCCCAGGAAGGTGAGCTGCACCCGGTAGGCACCAGGCGCCAGCCCGCGCAGGCTGAAACGGCCTTTTTCATCGGCCACGGTACCATCCAGGGGAGTTTCGCCGGTGGCGGGCAGCAGGGCCACGGTGGCAAATTCCACCGGCTTTTTGGTGGTGGCGTCGAGCACGGTACCGGTCAGGCGGCCAGTGCCTTTGGGAGCTTCCGGCAGCACCAAGGGCTTGGGCGCGGCACCAGTAGGAGTGGGCGCGGGAGCCTGGGCGAAGGTTTGGGTGCTGGTGCCCACGGCAGCAAGCAACCCTAGCGTAAGTAAGAAAGGCTTCATGGTGAAAAGGGTACTGATTGCAGAAAAAAGGCGGTATTATGAGCGGGGCAAACTGGTTGGAAAACAGAGTTTCGGTGACTTAATCAGACCAATCGGTCAATCATTACACAGGTAGTGCGATGTCCCAAGCGTAAATGGGGTTAATTCGAAAGCAAGCTTTTGGGTGAAATTTTTATTTCTTTTTTTAGGATATTTATCACCGCTTCAGCCCAGCAAGGGCCGCACGGCGTCGGCGTACCCCCGGCTCACGCGCACCACCCGGCCGCCGGCCAGCGTGGCGTGGTAGCCGCCGCTGCCGTCGCGCTCCAGGTCGCACACGGCATCCAGGGCCACCAGCACCGAGCGGTGAATGCGCAGGAACCGCTGCGGGTCGAGGCGCTGCTCCAGCTGCCCCAGTCCCAGGCTGCTGAAAAACTGCCCGCCCGCCGTGTGCAGCGTGGCGTAGTCGCCGGCTGCTTCCACAAACTGGATGTCGGCTACGGGCACGGCCACCAAGCGCCCGCCCTGCGGCACAAACAGACGCGACGGATACGCGGCCGGCGCACTGGCCTCGTCCAGCCGCTGCAGCAGGCGTTCGAGGGCGGCGTCGGGTGCGGCCGGCTGGCTGAGCACCCGCCCCACCGCCTGCCGAAACCGGGCCCGGTCGTAGGGCTTGAGCAGGTAGTCCACGGCCCCGGCCGCGAAGGCATCCAGGGCGTACTGCTGGTAGGCAGTTGAAAAAATGACGCGTGGCACTTCCGTGAGCTGGGCCAGCACCTCAAACCCGGTCAGGCCGGGCATTTGAATGTCGAGAAAGACCACCTCGGGCCGGTGCTCGCGGATGGCGGCCAGCGCCGTCAGCCCGTCGGCGCAGTCGGCCAGCACGGTGAGCTGCGGAAAATCGGCCAGGTACTGCCGCACAATGAGCCGGGCCGGGGCTTCGTCGTCGATGATGAGGGCGGTCATGCGGGCACGGCCTGAGGAGTGGGAACCGGCACGGGCGCCGCCGGGCGGGCCTCGGGCTGCCGCACTGGCAGCACGCAGCTCACACGCAGGCCGTGGGGGACGTTGGCGCTGATTTCGAGGCCGGGGCTGCCCAAGGCCAGCAGGCGGGCGTGGGTGTTGCGCAGACCCAGGCCCGCGGCACTGCCCAGCAGCGCGGCGGGCGCCACCGTGGTGCCCACGCCGGTATCGGCCACCGTGATGCGCACGCCCCCGGGGCCGTAGGGCACCGCCGTCACGGTGAGGCAGCCCCCGGCCACGCTGGGCGCAATGCCGTGGCGCACGGCGTTTTCTACCAGGGGCTGCACCAGCATGGGCGGCACCAGCAGCCCGAGCAGGGCATCGCCAACCACAAACTCGACTTGCAGCCGGGCGCCGAACCGGGCCTGCTCTAGGGCCAGGTAGTCGCGCAGGAAAGCCAGCTCTTCGCCCAGGGGCAGCATTTCGTGGCGCGACGCCACCAGCGCAAACCGGAACGTGTGGGCCAGTTTCGCAATCAATTCGCGGGTGCGTTCCAGCTCCGGCGGCACCGATGCGCTGATAGAGTTGAGCGTATTAAACAGGAAATGCGGGTTGATTTGAGCCTTCAGGGCCGCCACTTCGCTGTGGTGCGCCTGCTCGCGCAGCAGTTGCTCCAAGTGGCCGCGCTGCTGCAGCTGCTGGATAAAGCCCGTGGCGTGCAGCAACCCAAACTGAAAGCCGTAGAACAGCACCGGAATATAGACGTCCCAAGCCTTACCGGAGCCCTGAATGGTGCCCACCCCAAGCCAGCCCGCCGCCGCGTAGTAACTGCCCATCCACACCGCCACCCACAGCGGGCACAGCCACAGGTGGTGCAGCAGGCGCCAGGGCCAGCTCACGCGCCGCAGCGGCCCTCGAAACAACAGCCACCACACCGGCAGCGTCCAAACGGCTTTCAGCGGGTAGTCAATCAGCAGCACCCGGCGCAGGTCATCGGGCAAAGTGCCGGCCTTGTAATCCTGGATGGCGTAGGCAATGGTGCCCGCGTAGAACACCCCGAACAGTACGTAGAACAGCCCATAAAACAGCAGGCCCCTTGCGGTAATGCGGGGCAGCGCCCCCTGCTCTGCCGCGCCAAGGAGGCCGGCGCCGGCCTCCCCCGCCCCCCCCCACCGGGCTGGTGTCCTGGCGGGCTGCAACGGGTAAGAGGGGAGCCTTCATAAGGTAGTAAGCTAGTATGCTGGCAAATGTAAAAGGCTTACCGCCTTATTTATTAAGCATTTCGCCCAATGGCACCGGGCAGCGGTGAATGGTAGCCCGCGCCGCCCAACGGGAGAAGGCTCAACGGGCGGCGCGGACTGCTGCCTGCGGCCTGCAAGCCCGCCGCCTGGCGCGCAGCACTGGTGCGCCAAGCCACTGCCGGCGGAAGAAAGGCCACCACCGCGGCCCGGAAGAGGCCCTGCGCTGGAGCGATAGTAGAGAGAAGGAGCCGATGGCCGAAACGGCGCGATAAAACGCCCGTTTCGACCAGATAAGCAGACTTCGTTGCAGAAGAGGAAGGTAAGAAAAGCACAGGTAAACGCAAGGAAAGCAGGCATTAGTATGGCAGTATACCTATTCTACCTTGGCTGCGGGCTGGGCGTGGCCGCCCTGGTGCAGAATGAGCTGGACCACTTCGCCCTTGTCGTTTTTGGCGAACTCAACCTGCGCAGGCACGCCTTTCAAGGCAAAGAGCACCGGCGAGGTGGCTTCGGTTTCGAACTCGCTCTGGCCGGTGGCCTGCACGAAAATCTTGCCTTCGCGCTGCCGCACCGTGATGCGGAAAGCAGGCGTCAGCTCATACACGCCCACATAGCTGGTAAGCATGGCCGCGTTCAGCGCCACCGGGGCGGCCGGGGCCTGGCCGTGCAGCACCCGGAGCAAGCCGCGGCGCAGGTCGGCCAGGTTCTTGCCGCCGCTGTGGTTGTCGAGCAGCACGATGACCTGCTGGCTCGCCGGCACCCGCACCAGGTAGGAGCCGAAGCCATTGATGCCCCCGTTGTGCTCCTGCCCGAGCACCGACTCCGGCCCCATCTTGGCCGTGAAGGACATCCAGCCGTAGGCGTAGTTTTCTTTTACGGGAGTGAATAGCAGTTTCTTGCTGGCTTCGGAAAGAACTTCACCGCCGTCCAGGGCCTGGCTCCAGCGGTAGAGGTCCTGCACGGTGGAGGTGATGGCGCCCGCGGCATACGGCACGCTCATGGCGATGGGCGGCGTGTTGACCAGGCCGCTGGCCGTGGCCGAGTAGCCGGCGGCGCGGCGCTTGTCGGCGGGCTCCAGGGTATCGTAGGCAGTATTTTTCAGCTTTAAGGGGCGGGCAATCTGTTCCTGGAAAACCTGGGCGTAGGGCTTGCCAGTGACGTTCTCGATAATAGCGCCCAGCAGCACGTAGCCGGAGTTGCTGTAGCGAAACTGCGCGCCGGGTGTGTACTCCAGCGGCAGGGCCGAAAATAGCGCCACCAGCTGCGTGGGCGTCTGAGGGGTGCGCATTACCTCAGTGGCAAACTGGGGCAGGGCCGTGTAGTCGGGCAGGCCGGCGGTGTGCGAGAGCAGGTGGTGCAGCGTTATCTGGCGGCCGGCGGGCTGCGGGTAGTTGGGCAGGTAATCCGACACGTTGCCGTCGAGCCGGAGCAGGCCTTTCTCCACCAGCTGCAGCACCAGGGCGGCCGTGAACTGCTTGGTGAGCGAGCCAATTCGAAACTTGGTTTCGGGGGTGTTGGCCACTTTTTTCTCGCGGTTGGCCAGGCCGTAGCCTTTTTGCAGGAGCACCTGGCCGTGGTCGGCCACCAGCACCGAACCCTGGAATAAGCCCGCCTTTTCGTATTGCTTGATGAAAGCATCGAGCTGCTGGGCCGTGCTGGCGCTAGCAGTAGCGGTGGTGGGCACGGCGGCGGTTTGGGCGTGCAGCGGCGCGGTGGTAGCCAGCAGGCCCAGGAACAACAGACGGGTGCAGGCAGCGGCGGGGCGGAAAAAGTTTTTCATAGGGAAGCAGGCGAAAAGAGGAGTGAGAAGGTGGCTGATGATGAATTCTAAGGCAAACCTATACCGGCCCAAACATCGGCTTTTCGCTATTCAACCAACCCTGCTCTTTCGCCCGGAAACTCCTCTTTTCAACCCGTGAACTCCCATGCGGCACCACCCCTGCTCGCCCGCTGGCCGGTGGCCTGGGGTTGGTGCGGCCCGGCCGGGCGTTCGGAGGATTTTGGGGAGCGTTGGTTGAAAATCGGGTTGCCCTGATGGCCGGCTTCTTACCTTTCGACGTGGAAAATCCTCTCGCTTCGCCCGTTGTTCCCGCCGCTCTTGCGCCTGCCAGGCAGCCCGTTCGCCCGCGCCCGGGGAGCTGGGCACTGCCTCGTTTCGGGTGGTGGCCCACGGTTCGGGACAATACGCCCGTGCCGTGGTGGGTGCACGTGCTGCTCATCCTAGGACGTGTGAACAATTAAAGCCACATCAGGATGGCTCCTAGCGTGACCATTGCCAGAAAGGTACTGGCGTTCTTCTCGTAACGCGAGGCGAGGGCCC
>NZ_MDZB01000132.1 GCF_001816145.1 Hymenobacter lapidarius
ACCTTAATCACGCCGGAACAAGTCGTTTCGGCGTGATTAAGGTGCTTCACTGCGTTCAGCAAAAAAGACGAAGCTACAAAGGGCCTATTTGCTCCCAATCAGGTAGCCGAGCGAGAGCTGAAAGGCCGAGTGGCGGGCGTTTTTCAGGTCGCCGTTGAAGTAGGTATTGTCTTCGTTCTTCACAAAGTCGCTGAAGGCGCCGGTGTAGCGCAGGCTCAGGCTCACGCCGTTTTGGGCCTGGTAGCCCACGCCGGCCAGGTAGCCGAGCTCGTTGCGGTTGAGGCCGCTCACGTCGTTTTTGTCGTTTGATTCGGTAGTAGACGGTGCGCCGCCCAATGCCGGAGTAGTGGTGGTTTTGGTTTCGTTGTTGGAACCCAGCAGGTAAGAATACTGCGGGCCAGCTTCTACAATGAAGCCACCGGCGTTGATTTTCAGCAACACCGGCACGTCGAGGTAGTTGTAGTTCACGCTGCCTTCGCGCTTCTGCTTGGCGCCGAGCACGGTCGTGAATTCGGTGGGCTTGTTATCGAAGCCTTTCTGCGAGTACAGAATCTCGGGCTGCACGGAGAAGAAGTTTTCCACGACGGGCACGTTGACCATCACGCCGCCCAGAAAGCCGATTTTGTTGTTGTAGGTGTTTTCGTTTTTAATGTTGCCGGACAGGTTGGAGTAGTTGGCGCCGGCGCGCAGGCCAAAGCGCACGTCCTGGGCCTGAGCCGATGAAACGGCCGCGGTAGCGAATAATGCTCCGATTAGAAATGCAGATTTTTTCATGGGGAATGGAGAGTGTGAATGATTACTCGGGCTGGCCACGTTCGAAAAGTGTGCCAATCGTGAACCATAAACGAACTTTTTCTGAATCCTGGTATACAACAGCCCTCCAAAAAAACAGCTTGCCGACCTGCACAGCGGCTATACCACCTGGGCAACGGGAACCTAACCAATCAGTTCGCGCTCCGCGGCGGCCCGCTCTTCGGGCGTGTTCACATTGCGCAATTCCTCGGGCACGGGTGGCGATAGCAGCTCAATATCGGAGTTGATTAACGCCTTGCGGGGACACGAATAACCCAGGCTCAAAAACCGCAGCAACTGCCCGTAGCTGCGCGGCTCCCAGATGGTCACCAGCGGCTCCGGGAAATCATTCCACGGGCTGCGCAGGGCCGTGGCGGCGCGGCTGGCTTGCCGGTTTGTCACCAGAAAGTCCAGCGTGGTGCGGGTCAGGAAGGGCAGGTCGCAGGCCAGCACCAGCCACGCCGCGTTGGGGTCGGCCTGAAACGCCGACAGCAAGCCGCCCAGCGGGCCCAGGTTCAGGAACGTGTCAGGCAGCGCGGTGAGGCCCGCGGGCAGGTCGGTGGCCTGGTCGGGGCGAACGGACACGCGCACGTCGGGGCAGAACTCACCAAGCAGTGCGGCCGTGTGCTGGCGCTGGTCGAGGGCGTGGTAGTGCAGCGCACCTTTGTCGGTTTGCATCCGCTCGCTGCGCCCGCCGGCCAGCACGAGGCCGCGCAGCACGGGCACCGCCAACAGGTACCACTTTCGGATGAACGCGGCAATGCCGGCCGTGTCGGCGAGGTGCAGCACGGGCGGCAGCGGGGCGGTGCTCAGGTGCTGGGCCAGCACGGCGGGCAGGTCGGTTTGGCCGTCGGCCAGGAGTATCAGGCGCACATCGGTGAGGCGGTCGAGCTTCTTGTCCAGCGGCTTGCGCGGGTCCACAATCAACACCTGCTGGCGGGCGCGGAAGTGGTTGCCGTTTGCCAGCACCACGCTTTCGTGGGCCAGCAATTCGGGCTGCGAGAACTTATCCATTGCCCGCATCATATTCAGCTGGCGATGAGTGATTTTGTCTATTAATTCAGCCGACAGGCCGTTTTCGGCTATCTGGGGGGCGGGGTTGGCTGGCGCGTTTGACGGCAAGCTGAAGCTTACCTCACGTTCGGCGGCATGGTCGGCGTCGACGTAGGCCACGCGCAACGCGGGTGCCAGGTAAGGCAGCAGGTGCGCCACCAGCGCTTGGATATCGCCGCAGGGGGCGCCTAGTATCGCCAGCTCGTGCCGGCCAAACTCACCCAAATCGGGTCGGGCCAGGGCGGTGTGTTTCGAGCGCTTTGCAGTGGGGGTTGAAGAACTGTCCATGGAGAAATTTACAAATTTTCGGGCCGATGAAAGTCGCTTTTACCGCCCGTTTTTTCGACTAGCTGCACGCTATCGATGGTGATGTCGTGTGAGAAGGCCTTGCACATGTCGTAGATGGTGAGGGCTGCGATGGTGGCGCCGGTCAGGGCCTCCATTTCCACGCCGGTGCGGCCCGTGACCACGGCGGTGCACTCCACGCGCAAGGCGTCGGGGCCGTCGGGCACGATGGTGACTTTGCAGTCGTCGAGGCCCAGCGGGTGGCAGAGCGGAATGAGCTCAGCGGTGCGCTTGGCCCCCATAATGCCCGCCAGAATGGCCGTGTGAATGACGGGGCCCTTGTGCGAGGGCATCTCGCCGGCCTGCACGCGGCTCAGCAGCTCGGGGCCCAGCACCACGCGGCATTGGGCGCGGGCCACGCGGCGGGTGGGTACTTTGGCGCCCACATCCACCATAGTGGGCTCGTTAGCGGCGTTGACGTGGGTGAAGTTCATTCTGGTTGTCGGTTGCTCGTTGTCAGTTGGTGGTGAACAGGCGGCAATAAGCCGTATTTTTTTAAAATTACGGCCGCCTACGCAGTTGCGCAGTATCTTCCTCGTTTTCTAATCAGGGCAACGCTTCATAATTTTTTGCCTATTACTAATAACCAGCAACTAACAACTCAATGATTTCCGTCGCCGAAGCTTTTGCCCGCGTACTAGCCACCGCCCGCCCGCTCCCTGCCGAAACCGTGCCCCTGCCCGAAGCGCTGGGCCGCGTGCTGGCCGAAACGCTCACGGCCGACCGCGACTTTCCGCCCTTCAACCGGGTGGCGATGGACGGCATTGCGGTGGTGCACGCCGCCTGGACGGCGGGCCAAACGGAGTTTGCCATCGAGCACACGCAGTATGCCGGCGCCCCGCCCCAGCCGCTGCAAAGTGCGCAGGCCGCCGTGGAAGTGATGACGGGCGCCGTGCTGCCCCCTGGCACCGACGTGGTGGTGCGCTACGAAGACATTTTGCTGGAAAACAACCGCGCCACCATCCAAATTGCACCTCCCGCCGCGCCCGGCGTCAACGTGCACCGCCAGGCCGCCGACCGCCGCCAAGGCGACGCGCTACTCACCGCCGGCACCCACCTGGGGCCGGCCGAGCTGGCCGTGGCCGCCACCGTGGGCGCCGCCGAAATCCGCGTGACGCGCAGCCCGCGCGTGGCCGTAGTGAGCACCGGCGACGAGTTAGTGGGCATCACTGAAACGCCGCTGCCGCACCAAATCAGGCGTTCTAATGCTTACGCCCTCCAGGGTTTGTTTGCCCGGACGGGTGCCGAGGTGTCCCTTTTCCACCTCACCGATGAGCTCACGGCGCTGCGCCTGGGGCTGACCAACATCATCAACGCGGGCTTCGATGCCGTGGTGTTGAGCGGAGCCGTGAGCAAGGGCCGCGCCGACCACCTGCCGGGCCTGCTGCGCGAGCTGGAGGTAGTTGAGATTTTCCACGAAGTGAACCAACGCCCCGGTAAGCCCATGTGGTTTGGGGCTAAGCACGCAGGCCCAGTGGTGTTTGGGCTGCCCGGCAACCCGGTATCCACGTTTCTCACGGCTTGCCGGTACGTGCGGTCCTGGCTGCGCGCCGTGCAACAGCCGCATGGCACCGGCGAAGCAACAGCGGCTGTCGGAGCGCCCGCACCCGCCATGCTCACCGTGGAGATAAATTTCAAGCCCCAACTGGCGCATTTCGTGCCCGTGCGCCTGACCGTGGACGCCGAAGGGCGCCGGCTGGCCACGCCGCTGCGCGTGGGCGGCTCCGGCGACCTCACCGGGCTGGTGGGCGCCACGGCATTTCTGGAGCTGCCACCGGAGCCGGTGGTTTTCGCGGCGGGCAGCGTGTGGCCGGCGTGGGAGCTGTAACATCGTGGCGTATGCTTTAGCTTGTGCATCGTGAGAGAGGGCAAAAGCTAAAGCGTGTGCTACAAGTTGTACCTTTGCGCTACGCTGCTATCCAGAAAGACCGAGGGACCGGGCCCGATGACGTCTTGGCAACCTACCACGAGTAGGTGCCAACTCCCGTTTCACCGCGTTTTTTGGTGAAAGAAGATGACAGCCGGAACCGAGCCTCGCCGCTTGGGTTTCTTTCTGGATACGCGCTTTTTGCCCGTTACTCAATCCGAAAGAAATGCCCACTGCCACCCTCGCCGCTCCGTCTCCCCTTCCCGAAATCCTGCGCCAGCGCCTGCTGATTCTCGACGGCGCCATGGGCACCATGATTCAGCGCTACCCGCTGACGGAAGAGGACTTTCGCGGCGCCCGCTTCGCCGACCACCCTAAGCCCCTGCGCGGCAACAACGACCTGCTGAGCCTCACACGGCCGGATATTATCAAGACCATTCACGCCGAGTACTTCGCGGCCGGGGCTGATATGGTGGAAACCAACACGTTTTCGGGCACCACCATTGCCCAGGCCGATTACGGCCTGGAGCACGTGGTGTACGAGCTGAACTACGAGTCGGCGCGTCTGGCCCGCGAGGCGGCCGACGAGTACGCCACGCCTGATAAGCCGCGCTTTGTGGCCGGCGCCGTGGGCCCCACCAACCGCACCGCCTCCCTCTCGCCCGATGTGAACCGGCCCGGCTTCCGCGCCGTGACCTTTGACGAGCTGGCTACGGCCTACCTCGAGCAGGTGCGCGGCCTCGTGGATGGCGGCGTGGATACGCTGCTCATCGAAACCATCTTCGACACGCTCAACGCCAAAGCGGCGCTCTACGCCGTGCAGAAGTTCTTTGATGAAGGCGGCCGGGTGGTGCCCATCATGATTTCGGGCACGATTACGGATGCCTCTGGCCGCACGCTGAGCGGCCAGACGGTGGGGGCCTTCTGGAACTCCATCAGCCACCTGCCGCTGCTGAGCGTGGGCCTGAACTGCGCTCTTGGGGCCGACCAGCTCCGGCAGTACGTGCAGGAGCTGAGCCGCATTTCGGACGTGCACATCTCGGCCTACCCCAACGCCGGCCTGCCCAACGCTTTTGGCGGGTACGACGAATCGGCCGAAGAATTCGCGGCGCTGGTGGAAGAGTACCTGAAGGAAGGCATTGTGACGGTAGTGGGCGGCTGCTGCGGTACTACGCCCCAGCACATTGCCGAGTTGAGCAAGCTGGCGGAGCGGTACAAGCCCCGGGTATTGCCCACTGAAATCCCCCCAGCCACCCACTTGAGCGGGCTGGAACCGTTCGCCATCAAGTCCGAAAGCCTGTTTGTGAATGTGGGCGAGCGCTGCAACGTGACCGGCTCGCGAGCCTTTGCCCGCCTCATCCGCACCGGCGCCTACGAGGAAGCCCTGGCCGTGGCCCGCGTGCAGGTGGAAGAAGGCGCCCAGGTGCTCGACATCAACATGGACGAGGGCATGCTGGACTCCGAGCAGGCCATGACCACTTTTCTGCACCTCATTGCCTCGGAGCCCGATATTTCGCGGGTGCCGGTGATGATTGACTCCTCGAAATGGAGCGTGCTGGAAGCCGGCCTGAAGTGCGTACAGGGCAAGAGCATCGTGAACTCGATTTCGCTGAAAGAAGGCCCAGAAGTGTTTTTGCAGCGTGCCCGCACCGTGCGCCAGTACGGCGCCGCCATGGTGGTGATGGCCTTCGACGAGGATGGCCAGGCCGACACGCTGGCGCGCCGCCAGGAAATCTGCCAGCGCAGCTACGACCTGCTGATGGGCATCAACTTCCCGGCCACGGATATTATTTTTGACCCCAACATCCTCATCGTCGGCACCGGCATGGAGGAGCACCGCAACTACGCCGTCGACTTCATCGAATCGGTGCGCTGGATAAAAGCCAACCTGCCGGGCGCCCTCACCAGCGGCGGCGTGTCGAACATTTCGTTCTCGTTCCGCGGCAACGACGTGGTGCGCGAGGCCATGCACGCGGCCTTCCTCTACCACGCCATCCGGGCGGGGCTGGACATGGGCATTGTGAACCCCAACCAGCTGGCGGTGTACGACGAAGTGCCCAAAGACCTGCTGAATTTGGTGGAAGACGTGCTGCTTAACCGCCGCGCCGATGCCACCGAGCGCCTACTGGAATTTGCTGATACGGTGAAGCAGAAGGGCAAGGTGGAAGTGGTGGCCGATGCCTGGCGCAGCCTGCCGGTGCAGGAGCGCCTGTCGCACGCGCTGGTGAAGGGCATCACCGAGTTTATCGACGAGGACACCGAAGCCGCCCGCCTGGAACTGCCGCGGCCCCTGGACGTGATTGAGGGCCCGCTGATGGCCGGCATGAACGTGGTGGGCGACCTGTTCGGGGCCGGCAAAATGTTTTTGCCGCAGGTGGTGAAATCGGCCCGCGTGATGAAGAAAGCGGTGGCCTATCTGGAGCCTTATCTGCTGGCCGACAAGCGCGGGCAGGAGCGTCAGACGGCCGGCAAAATCCTGATGGCCACGGTGAAAGGCGACGTGCACGATATCGGCAAAAACATCGTGGGCGTGGTGCTGGCCTGTAATAATTTCGACATCATTGACCTCGGCGTAATGGTACCGCTGGAGAAGATTCTGGACGAAGCCCAGCGCCAGCAGGTGGACGTAATTGGCCTGTCGGGCCTCATCACGCCCTCGCTCGATGAGATGGTGTACGTGGCCCAGGCCATGCAGAAGCGCGGCATGAAGGTGCCATTGCTCATTGGGGGCGCCACCACGTCGCGCCTGCACACGGCCGTGAAAATTGCGCCGGCCTACAGCGGTGCCGTGGTGCACGTCAACGACGCCTCACGCTCGGTGGGCGTGGCGGCGGGCCTGCTTGGCTCGGGCGAGGCGGCCTACGCCGAAACCGTGGCCGCCGACTATGCCACCCTGCGCGCCGACTACGCCAGCCGCCAGCGCGACAAAAACTACCTGACCATAGCCGCGGCCCGCGAAAACGGTTTCAAAGCCGATTGGGCCACTACCCCCATAACCAAACCGACTTTCCTGGGCACGAAGGTGCTGGAAGACTACGACCTAGCCGAGCTGGCCGAATACATCGACTGGACGCCCTTTTTCCACACCTGGGAGCTGAAAGGCCGCTACCCGCGCATCCTCACCGACGAGAACCTGGGCGAAGCCGCTACCAAGCTTTTCGACGATGCGCAGGCGCTGCTCAAGAAGATTATTAGCGGGAAGCTGCTCACGGCCCGCGCCGTGCTGGGCTTCTGGCCGGCGAATACTAAGGATTACGACACCATCGAAATCTACGCCGACGACGCGCGCGAAACAGTAGCCACAGAGTTTTTCACGCTGCGGCAGCAGGGCGAGAAGGGCCCGGGCATTCGCAACGTGGCCTTCTCCGACTACCTGGCGCCGAAGGAGACGGGCCGGGCCGACTACATGGGCGGGTTTGCGGTGACCGCCGGCATCGGCATTGAGGCGCTGATTGAGCAGTTCGACGCCGACCACGACGACTACTCCAGCATCATGGTAAAGGCCCTGGCCGACCGCTTGGCCGAGGCCTTCGCCGAGCGCCTGCACGAGCGGGTGCGCCGCGAGTTCTGGGCCTACGCGCCCGACGAGCACCTGAGCGGCGAAGAGTTGGTGCAGGAGAAATACCGCGGCGTGCGCCCGGCCCCCGGCTACCCCGGCTGCCCCGACCACACTGAGAAAATCACCTTGTTCCAGCTGCTGGACGCGGGCGCCACTACCGGCATCACCCTCACCGAAAACCTGGCCATGTACCCGGCCTCGTCCGTCAGCGGCATGTACTACGCGCACCCGGATTCGCGCTACTTCGGCCTGGGCCGCATTGGCAAGGACCAGGTGGCAGACATTGCGCGCCGCAAGGGTATGGAAACGGCCGAGATGGAGCGCTGGCTGATGCCGAATTTGAACTACGAACCCAAGTAGCGCGAAAATGTAGCGTGGACTCTGAGAGTCCGCGCATGAACGACACCCGAACATACTGCTTGAACGCCTCTACGCGTGGACTCTTAGAGTCCACGCTACATCATATGAAAGTTACCGACCATCTTGCCCAGGCCGACGGCAAAACCCTCTTCTCTTTTGAAGTGCTGCCGCCGAAAAAGGGCGAAAACATCCACACGCTCTTTTCGAATATTGAGCCGCTGATGGAGTTCAAGCCGCCGTTTATCGACGTGACGTACCACCGCGAGGAGTACGTGTACCGCCACCACCCCAACGGGCTGCTGGAGAAGAAAACCGTGCGCCGCCGGCCTGGCACCGTGGGCATTTGCGCGGCCATCAAAAACCGCTTCGACGTGGACACTGTGCCCCACCTCATCTGCGGCGGCTTCAGCAAGGAAGAGACCGAAAACGCCTTGATTGACCTGCATTTTCTCGGCATCGACACGGTGCTGGCCCTGCGCGGCGACCCCATCAAAAGCGAGGGCATGTTTAAGGCCGAGCCTGACGGGCACGCCTACGCTGCCGACCTCATTGGGCAAGTTTCCGACCTGAATAAGGGCGAATACCTCGACCAGGAGCAGGACGACAGCTGGGCCACCAATTTCTGCATTGGCACGGCGGGCTACCCCGAAAAGCACTTCGAGGCACCCAACTACCAGTCCGATATCCGCTACCTGCGCCACAAAGTAGACCGCGGCGCCGACTACGTAGTGACCCAGATGTTCTTCGACAACGAAGAATTCTTCCGGTTCGAGCGGCTGTGCCGCGAGGCCGGCATCACGGTGCCCATCATTCCGGGCCTGAAGCCGCTCACCACCAAGTCGCAGCTCACCATGCTGCCGCGCACCTTCTACCTCAACCTGCCCGAGCCGCTGGTGGAAGCCATCAGCCAGTGCCGCGACAACGAAGCGGCCCGCGCCATCGGCATCGAGTGGTGCATCAACCAGAGCCGCGAGCTAGTGGCCCACGGCGTGCCCTGCCTGCACTACTATTCCATGGGCAAGTCGGAGAGCATCCGGCGCATTGCCCAGGAGCTGTTTTAGAGGCGTTGTTGGCCACTGTATTTTCTTTACTGCTTTTCTCCTACCTCACCCCTTTCCTCATGCTAGACGAGCTTTTTTCCCGCTTGCAGGTGGCGGCGGCGCCGGCCGAAATTGAGGTGCTGCAAAACGGTATCTGGCAGGTGTGGCTCGCCACCGGCGACGTAGCCCTCGATAAGGAGCTGGAGGCGGGAATGCGCGCCATGCAGGCGGGCGACCACGCCCTGGCCATTGCGCATTTCACAAGCATCATCGAAGCCAAGCCCGACTTTGCCGAAGGCTGGAACAAGCGGGCCACGGCCTATTACCTGCGGGGCGAGTACCGGGCGTCGTTGGCCGACATCAGGGAGACGCTGCGCCGGGAGCCGCGCCATTTCGGCGCGCTGTGGGGGCAGGCCACCATGCTGCGCCAGCTGGGCGAATACCGCCGCGCCCTGCGCATTTTGGCACGGCTGGCTGCCATTTGCCCGCACCTGCCCGGCCTGCAGGAGCAGCAGCTCAGCGTCCGGGAGGAAATGGAGGATAACGGCGCCTGAAAATCCGGGCCGCGGATTAATAAGTTGGTGGTTGGTAGCCAAAATGTTTTGTCCACGCCAACAACTGACAACGAGCAATTAACAACTAAAAACTCAGCAGGGCGTCCAGTATTCGAACTTGACCAGGTGCCCGTTTTCAAACCAGAACATGGCGCATCGTCGCCCGCGGAGCGCATGCCTACCACGGGGGTGCCGTTTTTGTACTCGGCGGTTTTCAGGACCTCCACCTTCAGCCGCTGGCCAAACGCTTGTTCGAGGTCTTTCAGGGTTGATTTTCCGCTCAGTTCCCATTTGCCGTAGCGCAGCAAAACCGGTGATTTGGCGGAGAATTTCACTTCCTCCATCACGTAGCCGTCCTGGGCATTGCCGGTGAATTGTGCATAGCCGTAGTGCAGGGAGTACATCCTTTTCCCCTGCTCCTGGCTAGAAAGAAAGCCACATTCGTACTTGGGCTCGTCAATTTTAGTGGGCTTGCCCAGGCGGGCCAGCACCTGCGCTTTGGTGGCCGTGAAGGGCAGCCCGTTCAAACGCAGCTTGGCGAAGTCGATGCTGGCAGTTTGGGCGACGCACTGGTTGGCGCTCACGCACATGGCGACGGCGGCAAGCAGGCCTCGGAGTTTTTTCATAGCGGGGATAGAAGCTTAACGGCGGTCCTGTTTTTCCCTTGTGGGGCGCTGTAAATGCGCACCTTGGGTTGCGAGGCGGGAAAGATAGGTGGTACAAGTATATTGCCCCTGCTGCGTGACAGCGGGCGCAACCGGAGGGCTTGTGTAGCCATTGCACGCGCAACGACGTAACAGGCTCGAATTAATACCCTCTCAACCCATGCCACGCTCCTTTTCTTTGCTGCCAGCCGCCATTGTTGCGGGTGCTGCCCTGCTGCTTACCAGTTGCGATTCGACGCCCCGCGAGCGGCAGGAAGTAGCCCGCGAAGGCGTGCGCGAACTGGATACCCTGGCCCGTACCGCTGCCCAAAAGGTAGCCCGCCTGGGCAAGGCCACCGCCCGCTACGACGCCGCTAATCGCGCCCGCCGCGACCAGCCCCTGGACCCGCGCCAGGAAATTGCCATGGAAACCAAGCTGATGGGCCCTTATGCCGGCCAGCTGGATAACCTCACGCCCACCGACCTGCCCAATGCCTACGCCCAGCTCATTCGGGTGGCCCGCGAGCAGCGCGACACCTGGACCGACCGCGACTGGGACTACGCCCGCGCTGTGTACCGCCGCCTCAACGACCAGGTGAAGCAGATTCGCATGGACCTGCCGGCGCGCGAGGAAGTGCGCATCCGCGCCCGGCAGGCCGAGTTTGTGGCCCTGCAGGCCGGCCGCACCGCCGAAGGCATCAAGGACGCCACCCGGCAGCAGGCTAAATAAGGTTGAATGTTAAGGGTTGAGGGTTAAGTTAGCAGCTGCCCTTTGCGGGTGATTGGAAACGATGCGACCAATCCAACTCTCAAAACTCAATAATCCCTCAAGTGCCCAGCCCGGATTCCGTTATTTTTCTTGAGTCGTACTACGAACCCATTGCGGCCAACCTGGCCCGTACGCGGCTGGAAGCAGCGGGCATTCCGTGCTTTCTGAGCAACGAGAATCTGGTGTCAATCATGCCGCTCTACAGTCCCATTACGGGCGGGGTGCGGCTACACGTGCGCCAGCGCGATGCCGAAGCGGCCCTTGCTGTACTGAACGAAGTGCCGGTGCCCCTGGCTACTACCCCTGACGAGGCTTCTTTTGCGGCCGATGCGCCCGACCCGGTGACTCCGCGCTGCCCCAAGTGCGGCTCCTCGGATGTGGCCTACGGGGCGGCTACGCGCAACACCTACGGCTTCTGGTCGGGGGTACTGTCGGTGCTGCTGCGCTACCCGGTGCGTGGCAAGCGGCACCACTGCTTCCATTGCGGCCACGAGTTTAAGTAGCAGCCCCGTGGGTTTGGGGGTCAAGTAGTGGGCTGAAAACCGGCTCAAAAGTTCATACTATATTCTCCTGAATTGCCGTTATTGCAGCATGGCTTGGGTTATTTATCGGGGGCGGCGGAGCCCTGTGTTGCTTGGGGGGCTGCTGCTGGGGGTGTGCCTGCCGGTGCTATCGGCTTGGGGCCAGGCCCAGGAGGTGGGCAACGGCATCAGAGGTGATTATTACGAGGGCACCGATTTTGAGCGGTTCGTGCTGAGCCGCCGCGATGCCAGCATCAATTTCAACTGGGGACACCAGCCGCCGGCGGCCGGCATGCCAGCCGAAAGCTTTTCGGTGCGCTGGACGGGCTGGCTGGTGCCGCCGGCCAGCGGGCGCTACGTCTTTCACGTGACGGTGGACGACGGCATCCGCATCTGGGTCAACGACCGGCTCATTCTCAACGAATGGCGGGGCCAGCCCGTGAGCCGCTACACCGCGGCCATCGAGCTGAAGGCCAACGAACCCTACCGGTTGCGCGTGGACTACTGCCAGTACAGCATGGACACCCGGGCGGTGGTTACCTGGGAGCGGCCCGACGAGCCGCTGGCCACTCCGCCACCGGCCACGTGGCGCAACCTGTGGGGCCTGAACGCCGACACCCCAACCCCGCAGCCAATTCCCACCCGGTTTCTATTCACGCGCAACCCCAGGCCAACGCCACCAATCGTGGTGCCGCTGCAGCAGGTGACGGTGCAGGCCAAGGCGCCGCTCCGGCCCCAGCCCCAGCAGGCGGCAGCACCACCGCGCCGCACCCAAAAGCCCTCAGTTCGTCCGGTCCGGCGGGCTCCGGAGGTCCTGCCGGCTGTTGCCACCGCACCCGGTCCACTACCCGAACCGGCACGGCCAGTGGCCGATTCGGGCCGCACGGCGCAGCTGGCACGCCTGGCGGTGGGCGAAACGGTGACTTTGCCCGAGCTGTATTTCGACCAGGGCCAGGCCCAGCTGCTGCCCGCCGTGCGCACCGCGCTCAATGAGCTGGCCGCCACGCTGCAAGCCCGGCCCGACCTGCGCTTTGAAGTGCAGGGCCACACCGACAACGTGGGCAACGCCGAGCTGAACCGCCAGCTCTCGCAGCAGCGGGCCGCCGCCGTGTGCCTCTACCTCACGGCGCACGGCGTGGCCGAGCCCCAGCTGCGCCCCGTGGGCTACGGCGGCACCCAGCCGGTGGCCGACAATGCGGACCCCGCCCAACGCCCGCTAAATCGCCGAGTGGTGCTGCGGCGGCTGTAATACCCGGCCCCGCCCGCGCGAATTGATGTGGCCGTTCTGGTTTTTTTCGCGTAAGCAAAGGTCCATTCTTTCGCCCTTTTGCATGACTATGAAAAAGACTGCCGCCGCCAAACCCGCCCCCAAGAAGCCCGCTACGGCTACCAAAGCCACATCCAAAGCCGCCCCCGCCAAAGCCGAGCGCCGCCCCATGGCCACCGATTTTAAGGAGGCGGCCCAGAAGCTGCCCTACCCCGCCAGCCAGGCCGACATGAAGCTGCAGCCGGATTCGGACCTGGCCAACTACCGCGCCGCCGGCAAGCTCCAGAACAAAGTGGCCCTCATCACCGGGGCCGACTCGGGCATTGGGCGGGCCGTGGCCATTGCCTTTGCCAAAGAAGGTGCCCACGTGGCCATTCTCTTCAACGAAAACGTGCAGGACGCCGAAAAGACCAAACAAATGGTCGAAAAAGAAAAGCGCAAGTGCCTGCTGCTGCAGCTCGACGTGCGCGACCCGGAGCAATGCCGGCAGGCCGTGCGCCGCACCCTGGCCGAGCTGGGCGGGCTGAATATTCTGGTGAATAACGCCGCGTTCCAGATGAGCCAGGAGAAATTTGAGGACATCAGCGAGGAGCAAATCCGGCGCACGTTCGACACCAACATTCTGGGCTACATCTGGATGGCGCAGGCGGCCCTGCCGCACCTGAAAAAAGACGACTGCATCATCAACACGGGCAGCATTGTGGGCATCACGGGCATCCCGATTCTGGTGGACTACGCGGCCAGCAAGGCCGGCATCCATGCCCTCACCAAGTCGCTGGCGCTGTATTTGGGCGAGCGCGGCATCCGCGTGAACTGCGTAGTGCCCGGCCCGGTTTGGACGCCCAACATCCCGGCCACCATGCCGATGAAAGAAATCAAGAAGTTCGGTCACGAGGTAGCCCTCAAGCGCCCCGGCCAGCCCGAGGAAATAGCGCCCGCCTACGTATTGCTGGCCAGTCAGGACGGTTCATTTATGACGGGCAGCCTCGTGCACGTGACGGGCGGCAAGCTCAGCAGCGACGAATAAGGCCCCGGCAAACGCGGCTCCGGAGGCGGCCGAATCATCATCCGATAATTCGGCCGCCTCCTTTTTATAACCAGTTAGCTATAGCTATTTAGCAAATTTTCCAAGCGTTAAACAATCAATCTATTTAAAAGCCGGCTACCTTTCGCTAACGGCCCTATCAGCCATGCCAATGGCATAGTGGCTGCCACCAATTCACTCTTTCTTTCACTCCCATTCCCATCTCTCATATGGCTGATAATTCCGCATCTCTGCTTGACCGCAGCCGCACCGTGGCGGGCCCCGGCTACAACCGCTGGCTGGTGCCGCCGGCAGCCCTGGCCATTCACCTGGCCATTGGGCAAGCCTACGCCTTTAGCGTGTTCAAGAAGCCCATGGGCGCCCTCATCAGCGGCAACGTGGATGCCCCGGCGCCCGACGACTGGACGGCCGGCCAGCTGGCCGTAATTTTCTCCATTGCCATTGTGCTGCTGGGCCTGTCGGCGGCCGTGTTTGGCAAGTGGCTGGAGCGCGTGGGCCCGCGCAAGGCCATGATGGCCTCGGCGCTGTGCTTCGGCGGCGGCTTTCTGATTGCTTCGCTGGGGGTGCATTTGCACCAAATCTGGCTCGTGTACTTCGGCTACGGTTTCGTGGGCGGTTGCGGGCTGGGCATCGGCTACATCTCGCCGGTAAGCACCCTGATTAAGTGGTTTCCCGACCGGCCGGGCGTGGCCACTGGCATGGCCATCATGGGTTTTGGCGGCGGCGCCATGATTGGCTCGCCGCTGGCCGTGGCCCTCATGGCGCAATTTAAGGACATGGCGCCCATGGGCGTGGCGCCCACGTTCATTGTCATGGGCCTGATTTACCTGGCGTTCATGATGTTTGGCGTGTTTACCATTCGGGTGCCGGCCGAAGGCTGGAAGCCGGAGGGCTACGTGGCCCCGGTAACTTCGAGCGCCCTAATCACCACGGCCAACGTGGACGCCGACAATGCCATCAAAACGCCGCAATTCTGGCTGCTGTGGGTGGTGCTGTGCATGAACGTGACGGCCGGCATTGGCGTGCTCGAATCTGCTTCGCCGCTCATTCAGGAGTCTTTCTCGGATGCGGCCATGGGCGCCGGCCGGGGCGTAACAGCGGCGGCGGCGGCCGGCTTCGTGGGCTTGCTCAGCTTGTTCAACCTGCTGGGTCGCTTCTTCTGGTCTTCAGCATCGGATAAGCTGGGCCGCAAGCCTACCTACATGATTTACTTCGGCTTGGGCATTGCGCTGTATGCGCTGGTGCCCACGCTAGCGGCCAGTGCATCGCTCACCCTTTTTGTGGTGGTGTGCTGCGTGATTATGAGCATGTACGGGGGCGGCTTTGCCACCATTCCAGCCTATCTGCGCGACATGTTTGGCACCATGCAAGTGGGCGCTATTCACGGCCGACTGCTCACCGCCTGGTCCACGGCCGGCATCCTCGGGCCGCTGTTGGTGAACTACTTGCGCGACAACCAGAAAGCCAAAGGCCTGACCGGAGCCGCTGCTTACGAAAGCGTATTCTACACCATGGCCGGCGTACTGGTGGTTGGCTTCATCGCCAACATCCTGGTTACGGCCGTGAGTGAGCGGTACCACGTGAAAAAAGCAGCCGCTGCACCAGCCGGCGCTTAAGCATTTCTTTTCATCCCTGTAATCCGAGATTGATATGAATCCGCAACCGAATTCGCACCCCAGCAATAGTGAGGAGCCCAGCTCAGCCATGTCTGTGGCCCTGGCTTGGCTGTTCGTGGGCGTTCCCCTGGCCTGGGGCGTGTCGCAAACCTTCATCAAAGCCCTGGCCCTGTTCAACTAGCCTTGTTTTTTGTAATGAAAACTGAAAAGCAGCCGGCCTTGTGTCGGCTGCTTTTTTGTTGGGCAGGCACTATTTCAGGATAATTCAAGGGGTCTTTTTCCTTTCAAAATTGGCTTTACTTTACGGTTATGAAAAAGCTATTCGCGTTGGCCTTGTTGGCCCTGCTGGGGTCTGTGCAGGCCAATGACCCGCTGCAAAAAGTCCGGCAGTTCCGGCAGGCGCACGAGCACGCGCTGCTGGCCGAGTTTGAGCAACTGGTAGCCATCCCGAATGTGGCCGCCGACACGGCCAACCTGCGCCGCACGGCCCTGTTCATTCAGGACATGATGCGCCGCCGCGGCATTAAAACGCAGCTACTAGCCGCGCCCACGGCGGGCGTGCCACCGGTGGTTTTCGGCGAGGTGCGCACGCCGGGCGCCACCCGCACCGTCATTTTCTACGCGCACTACGACGGCCAGCCCGTGAACCCCGCCCAGTGGCGCGACGGCCTCAGCCCCTTCACCCCCACGCTGGCCACGGGCCCGCTCGACCGCGGCGGCCAGCTGGCGGCCCGCCCCGCGCCCGGCCAGCCCTTCAGCCCCGACTGGCGCCTCTACGCCCGCAGCGCTTCCGACGACAAAGCCGGCGTGATGACCATCCTCGCCGGCTACCAGGCGCTGGTGGCCAGCAAGCTCAAGCCCAAGGTCAACATCAAGTTCTTTTTTGAGGGCGAGGAAGAGCGGGGCTCGCCGCACCTGGCCGAAATACTGGCCCGCCACAAACCGCTACTGGCATCGGACGTGTGGGTGATTTGCGACGGGGCCGGTGCACCAGTCGGGCCGCAAGCAGGTGGTGTTTGGTGCGCGCGGCGACGTAAACATGAGCCTGAAAGTGTACGGGCCGCGCCGGCCCCTGCACAGCGGGCACTACGGCAACTGGGTTCCCAACCCGGCCCTGGCCCTGTCGCGCCTGCTGGCCTCGATGACCGACAGCACCGGCCGGGTGCGCGTGGCCGGCTTTTATGACGACGTGACGCCGCTCACTCAGGCGGAGAAAACGGCCCTGGCGCAGGTGCCGAATATGGACAAGACCATTCAGCAGGAGCTGGGCTTTGCCCGGCCGTACGGCACCGGCCAGTCGCTGGTGGAGTTGCTCAACCAGCCCTCGCTCAACATCAACGGCATGCAGAGTGCCAACGTGGGCGCGCAGGCGGCCAACGTCATTCCCACGGTAGCCTCGGCCGTGCTGGACCTGCGCCTTGTGCCCGGCAACGACGCCCAGCGCCAGGTGCAGAAAGTAATCCGCCACATGGAGCGGCAGGGCTACCACGTAACCACCGCCGAACCCACCGACGCCGAGCGCGCCCAGTACCCGCTGCTGGCCCGCGTGCAGCCCGAAACCGGCTACAACGCCCAGCGCACCAGACTCGACCTGCCCATTGCCCGCCAGATTATTGCCGCCGTACAAACCACTACCCCCGACCGCGTGGTGGTGCTGCCCACTATGGGCGGCAGCCTGCCACTATACGTGTTTGAGCAGCAGCTGCAAGCCCAGACCATTACAGTGCCCGTGGCCAACTACGACAACAACCAGCACGCTGAAAACGAGAACATTCGCCTTGGGAATTTGTGGGACGGAATTGAGACCATGGCTGCTATTATGCTGCTGAAGTAGGTAGTCGTTCTGGCGTTTATCTCATTCCCTCGCCCCAACATTCTTTAGCCGCCGGGAAGATTCTGCTCGTAAGAGGTTAGAGTTGGGCCGTCTCCATCGGCACCGCATCAGCTGAAGCCTTTTGTATGTCTGTTCCTACCTATCCCAGCGGCACCGTTTGTGCGTTGCTTGCCACTGAGCATGTTTCGGAAGCCACCCGCGCCGCGCTGCAAAGCCGGCTCGACGCCCCTGCCGCCTACGAGCCGCAGTTGCTGGCGCCCGAAACGTTTGCCCTGCTCGAAGCCGTAGCCGCCCGCATTTTTCCCCAGCCCGACCGGCCCGAAAACCCCATTGCCCTGGCTCCCGCCGTTGACCAACGCCTGGCCGAGGGCCGCGCCGATGGCTGGCGCTACGATGCCCTCCCGCCCGACCGCGAGGCCATGCGCCTGGGCCTGGGCGGTATTGATGAGATTGCACAAGAGCTGTTCCAGGCCGATTTTATGGCTTTGAGCGCTGAGCAGCAGGATGCCGCGCTTCAGGCCCTGGCCAATGGCAACCCGCCCGGCACTATCTGGCAAACCCTGAACGCCGGCCGCTTCTTTGAGGAGCTGCTGGCCGAGCTCACCGAAACCTATTACGCCCACCCGCTGGCCCAGGAAGAAATTGGCTATGTGGGCATGGCCGACCTACCGGCCTGGACGAAAATCGGCCTCAACGAACGCGAGGAAAGGGAGCTAAAACTGCCGTCCTGAGCCTGCGAAGGACTTTACTACCGCTGTATAAGCAGCAAAAATTCTGTTGCCGCAAATGCGATAAGGTCCTGCGCAGGCTCAGGCTGACCGCTGTTTTTCCCCTACCCCACTCCACTACCTCACACCATGCCTGACGAAGAAATCCTGGAAGAAGGCGTCCTTAGCCCCACTGAACCCGAAATTCAAGACCCGCTGCTGCGCGCGCTGATGGCCGACGAGCCCGCGCCGGCAGCGGCCCCGGTTGCCACCCCACTGGAACAGCTCCAGGCCGTGCCGGCCGAGGCCGATGAAGTGGACTGCCTGGTGATTGGCTTGGGCGCGGGCGGCGCGCCTCTGCTGGCCCGCCTGGCCATGGCCGGCCTGAAAGTGATGGCCCTGGAAGCCGGCCCCTGGCACAACCCCACCACCGACTTTGCTACCGACGAAAGAGCGCAGGACTTCCTGTTCTGGAACGACGAGCGGCTGGCCGCCGGGGCCGACCCGCTGGCCATGGGCAAGAATAACTCCGGCACCGGTGTGGGCGGCTCTACGCTGCACTACACCGCCTACACGCCCCGCCCCCTGCCCGACGACCTGCACCTGCGGCGCGATTTCGGCCAGGGCGAGGACTGGCCCGTGAGCTACGAAGAGCTGGAGCCGTACTACAATGAAGTCGAGCGCTTCATTGGCGTATCCGGCCCCACGCCCTACCCCTGGGGCCCCGCCCGCAGCCAGGGCTACCCGCTGGCCCCGCTGCCCCTCAACAGCGCCGCCCAGCTGATGGTACGCGGCGCGGAGAAACTGGGGATTAAAACCTCGCCGGCGGCCAACGCGGCCCTTTCGGCCCGCTACTACCAGGAAGGCGTGGGCTGGCGCGAGGCCTGCACCAACCGCGGCTTTTGCCAGGCGGGCTGCTCCAACGGGGCCAAGTCGAGCATGGACGTTACGTACATTCCGCTGGCGGTGAAGCACGGGGCCACAATTCAGCCCAATAGTTTCGTGACGGAGATTGAGCGCGACGAGCGCGGCCGCGTGACGGGCGTGGTGTACACCCACAACGGGGAGCAGAAGCGCCAGCGCTGCCGCCACTTGTTTCTCTGCGGCGGCTCGGTGGAAACGCCGCGCCTGCTGCTGCTGAACAACCTGGGCCTGAGCAGTGGCCAGGTGGGCCGCAACCTGATGGCGCATCCCGGCCTGCAGGTATGGGGCACGTTTGCCGACGAGGTAAGGCCCAACAAAGGCATTCCCGGCGGGCTGATTTCGCAGGATACGCACCGGCCGGCCGGGGCCGACTTTATCGGCGGCTACCTGCTGCAAAGCATCGGGGTGATGCCCGTGACGTTTGCCGGGCAGGTGGCGCGGGGCCGCAAGTACTGGGGCCAGCAGCTGCGCGACTACATGAAGAACTACAACCACATAGCCGGCATCAACATCCTCGGCGACTGCCTGCCCCACGCCGACAACTACCTGGAGCTGGCTGAAGAAAAGGACGGCCGCGGCCTGCCCAAGCCCCGCCTGCATTTCTCGGCCCAGGAAAACGAGCAGCGCATGAATGCCCACGCCGAGAAAATCATGCGTGGCATCTGGGAAGCCGCTGGTGCCACCGACATCTGGTCGTTTCAGCGCTATGCGCACGTCATCGGCACGGCCCGCATGGGCCTGAGCGGCGACGATGCCGTGGTGGATGCCAACGGCCGCGTTTTCGACGTGCCCAACCTCTACATTTCCGACAACTCAACTTTTCCCAGCGCGCTGAGCGTGAACCCGGCCCTCACCATTATGGCGCTGAGCCTGCGTACGGCCGACAAGTTTTTGGAGAGCCAGCAGCGCCGGGACAATTGAACAACAACTCCCCTCCTTTTTCAAGTAGGGGATGTTCGAGCCAAGGGCTCGAACGGAGGTGGTTGCCCTCGTTGAACGATGGGCGAACAAGTCTCAATGGAATTGTTCGGGTGTCGTCAGAGGGTACCACCCCAATTTTCACTGCGTGAAAATGTCCCCTTCTTAAAAAAGGAGGGGAGTTTCTGTTCTTTTAGGACGCGTGAACAATTAAAGTAGCTTTGAAGATGCAAAAAGACCGCACATTACTCACTGACGCGCACTGGCAACGCCTTTCACCGCTCTTACCGGGC
>NZ_MDZB01000133.1 GCF_001816145.1 Hymenobacter lapidarius
CCAGTGCGGGCCTGCTGCATCTGGCAAAGCTACCGAAAGGGAGTAGCAACTAAAGTCTTGCCCTAAAGGGCATAGCTTTAACTAGCGTGCTTGAAAAGTAAACCACGCGCCTTTTCTTCTATCCCTTCATCCCCAGTCATCAGGTCAGCCCATGTCCCCGTCTTTTCCCTTCGAAGTAGCGCCCCTGCCGCCGCCCACCTCCCCCGAGCGCCAGTTGGCCATCTTCGCCGACGTAGGCGGCCTGGAAGAATACTACGTTCTCTTCCAGAATTACGGGTTTGGCGGCACCGCCGAATCGTGGGTCGAGCACATCCAAACCATTATTGAGGAGCACCAGCCGGAGCTGCTGGACGAGCTGGAGTTTGAAGAAGGCGGCCACACCTTTGTGGCTTATGCACCTAATCAGGTAGTTGCCGACCAGTTTCTGGCCTGCGTGCTGCCCTTTTTCGGCTCCCTGCCACAGTTGCAGAAGTATCTCAGCCAAGCGGACCCGGACGACTTTTTTGCCTAAGGAAGCTCCTGCCTTTGCTGGCTTACTTATTTGCTGAGTTCAGGTCACAAATCAAACTACAACTACCTATTTCTTTGTTAGCTAATAATCGAAATCAACCCGCATTCTTTTGTCCGACCTCACTTTCACCCCCACCGACCCTTACGCCATTGAAAAAGAGCTGCGCCGCGTTCAGGCCCTCATGCAGCTGGAGCAAAAGGAAGACCTGGAGCAGTTCAAGCTTAAAAACGCCAAGGCCAGCATTGCCGAGCGCCAGCAGCGCGGCCTGACCTGGTACCCCGTCACCATCACCAAAGAAGACATTGGTTTTGGGGGCAAAGTGGTGCTGGAGCTGGAGCGCCCGGCCGGCCAGCAGGGTCTGCACCTGTTTCAGGTGGGCAAAAACGCTTCGCTGTTTGGCAACGTGCCTGGCCGCTCGGCCACGGACCGGCCCACGCTGAGCGGCGTCATCACCAGCGTGCGGCGCAACAAGCTGCTGCTCTCCACTAACAAGGAAGACCTGCCCGACTGGGTGCTGGACGGCGGCAAGCTGGGCATTGATTTGACGTTTGACGAGGTCAGCTACCGGGAGATGGACTACGCCCTGGGCAAGGTGATGGGCGCCTACGGCGACCGGCTAGCCGAGCTGCGCGACGTGCTGCTGGGTGCCAAAGAAGCCCGGTTCCGCGCCGAAAAAGCCGATGACCTCTTCTACCCCAGCCCGCTCAATGAGTCGCAGCTGGCGGCCGTGCGCCACGTACTGGCAGCGCAGGACGTGGCCATCATTCACGGCCCGCCCGGCACCGGCAAAACCACCACCCTGGTGCAGGCCATTATGGAAACCATCCGGCGCGAGCGGCGGGTGCTGGTGTGCGCGCCCAGCAACACGGCCGTGGACCTGCTCACCGAAAAGCTGGCCGAGCGCGGCGTCAACGTCATCCGCATGGGCAACCCTAGCCGCGTGTCGGACCTGCTGCTGGAGCATACCCTCGATGCCCAGGTGATGGCCCACAAGAGCTACAACGAGATGCGCTCGATGCGCCAGACCGCCGACCAATACCGCGAAACCGCCAGCAAGCACGTGCGCAACTTCGGCTACGAGGAGCAGCAGCAGCGCCGGATGCTGAAGGAGGAGGCCAAATTGCTGTTTCAGCAGGCCGACGATTTGGAGCGCTACATCACCGAGGATTTGCTGGATTCGGTGCAGGTTATCACCTGCACGCTGGTGGGCGCCAGCAACCGCAATATTCGCCACCTTACCTACGAAACGGTGTTCATTGACGAAGCCGCGCAGGCGCTGGAGCCGGGCTGCTGGATTCCCATTTCCAAGGCCAAGCGCGTGGTGCTGGCCGGCGACCACCACCAGCTGCCGCCCACCGTGAAAAGCGAGAAAGCGGCCCGCGAAGGCCTGCGCGAAACGCTGTTTGAAAAGTGCATTAAGCGCCAGCCGGCCACGGCCCGCATGCTCTTGGTGCAGTACCGCATGCACGAGCAAATCATGGAATTCAGCTCCGAGCAGTTCTACGATGGCCAGCTCATTGCCCACGACACCGTGCGCCACGCCGGCCTCGATGCCTACGACTTGAGCTTTGCACCCGACCTGCCGGTGGAATTTCTCGACACCGCCGGCTTTGGCTTTCAGGAAATCACCATCCCGGAAAGCCGCTCCACCGCCAACCCCGAGGAAGCCGACCTGCTCCTTAAACGCCTCGCCCAGCTCCTCGAACCCTACGACCAAGTGGAGCACGAGGAAGACCTGCTCACCATCGGCGTAATTGCCCCCTACCGCGCCCAAATCAACTACTTGAAGGACGCCATCGAAGAAAACGACGAGCTCAACGGCCTCATGGCCCACCGCATGTTGAGCGTGGGCACCGTGGATTCGTTTCAGGGCCAGGAACGCGACATCATCGCCATTTCTCTCACCCGCAGCAACAACCACGGCGAAATCGGCTTCCTCTCCGACATCCGCCGCATGAACGTGGGCATGACCCGCGCCCGCCGCAAGCTGCTGCTCGTCGGCGACTCGTCCACACTCAGCTCCAATCCGTTTTTCAAACAGCTGCTGGAGTACGTGGAGCGCATAGGCGGCTACCGCACGGCTTGGGAAATCGCTGATTGACGCTGATTTAATTGATTTCGCTGATTTTTTCCTGTTGGGTGGTTTTTCTAGGTTGCGGAGTTTGCGTTATTGCGGGATGATTGACAAACGTTATGCTCACTCGGAGTTTACAGAAGCTATGATTGGGTGCGCTATGCGGGTGCATTCCGCACTGGGTTCTGGGTTTCCTGAAGTGATTTATCAGCGTAGTCTTGCTTTGGAAATGGAAAACGCAGGGCTTGTTTTCGAGCGGGAAATAGAGCGGCCAGTTTTCTGCTTAAACCATTAGGTTGGAACCCGAAGAGTCGATTTTCTGGTCGCCAACACCGTGTTGGTCGAGTTAAAGGCCACTACGACTCTGGATGAGCACCACTTTGCCCAAATCATCAACTACCTCACGGCCTACCGCTTCCAAACAGGCCTGCTCATTAACTTTGGCCAGCGGAGTCTTCAGTTCAAAAGATTCATCAAAACCATTTAAGTCGATTTCACGAACCAAAGAATCAACGCTAATCAGCAGCATAAAAAAATCAACGTAATCAATATAATCAATGCAAATCAGCGATAAAAAAGTTGTCACCATCACCTACGACTTGAGTGTGACCGACGAGAATCAGGAAAAAGTACTGGTCGAATCTGCCGAAGCCGACGCGCCCATGGTATTTCTTTTCGGCCACAGCGGCCTGCCGGAGGAGTTTGAAGCCCAGCTCGATGGCAAAAACACCGGCGATGACTTTCAGTTCAGCCTCACGCCGGAGCAGGCTTACGGCGAGTACGATGAGCAGGCGCTGGTGGAAATCCCCAAGGAAGTGTTTCTCATTGATGGCAAGCTGGACGATGAAATGCTGCAGGTGGGCAACTTCCTGCCCATGGCCGACAACGAAGGCAACCACATGCAGGCCAAAGTAGTGAGCATCGGCGACTCGGCCGTGCAAATGGACTTCAACCACCCCCTGGCAGGCATGGTGATGCATTTTAAAGGCCAGGTGCAGGAGGTGCGCGAAGCCACCGCCGACGAGCTGGCTCACGGCCACGCCCACGGCGAAGGCGGCCACCAGCACTAACTGGTGTCGCTTTAATTGACCATAGAAAGCCATGTTGCGGTAGTCGCAGCTTGGCTTTCTGCTTTTTGAGCGAGTGTGGTGTAGTGTGAAACGGTGCTAGGGCAGGAATTCGGCAACGTGCTGCTGCAGCTGCGGGAAAAACTCCAGGAAATCGGCTTCGTAGGCGGCGTAATTGGCTTGCAATTCCACTACGGCGGTTTCCATGCCCGAACCGGGTGTGGCGCGCCGGCTTAGGCCGCCGAGGGCCCGGGTGATGCTCTCCAAGTCGGCGTAGCTCAGCAGCCAGTTGTGCGTGACCATGTAAGGCAGAAAATGCTGCACGCGGGACGGCATTTCCTGCTGGCGGGCCATGAGCTGGAGGTAAATGCGCTGGGCAAAGTCGGCGAGGACTTCGGGGGTGTAGTGGAGAAAGTGCCGGGCCAGGAAATGGTCGAGAAACATATCGGAAATCACGCCGGCGTACTTGCCGTAGCCAGCGGCGCGCAGGCGCTGGGTGGCGCGGCGCACCACGGGGTGCTGGTCGGTGAAGGTATCGATGGCCCGGTGGAGGCGGATGCCGGTTTGCACCGCCGGGGAGTAGTTCCTCAGCTGTTTGCCGGGCACCGAGTCGGCGATGAAGTTACCGAACAGCACGTCGGCATACGCGGGGGCGGCCGGCGAGCCCGACAGGAACAAATGGGCCAGAAAATTCATGTGTGCTCGAATCAGTAAATCGTTGCGAAAACCCAGCTAGCAGAAACAAGTGCTGGCGGGGGCCGTAAACACCATACATTCTTTCCTATTGTTTCTTAAACACCCCCATCCCATGGCCGACCAAGTTGCCGTAAGCCACGACGTATCAAAGCTCGTGGAAAAAATCAAGGACATCAAGATTGCCATGATGACCACCATCGAGGATGGCACCAAGCTGCATTCGCGCCCTATGTACACCAGCCTGCCGGAGGAAGACGGCACCCTGTGGTTTTTCACGGAGCGGGACTCCCAGAAAGTAGAGGAACTGCAGCAGGACCGCCACATCAATTTGGGCTATTCCAAAACCGACGATAACCTGTACGTGGCCATCACTGGCACTGCCCAAATCGTAACAGACCGCGCCAAAATAAAGGAATTATGGAGCGAAGGCCTGCGCGGCTGGTTCCCCGATGGCTCTGATGACCCTAACATTGCCCTGCTCAAAGTCACCATCACCAAAGGCGAGTTCTGGGATTCGCCCAACTCCACACTGTTGCGCGCCTACACCTACGTGAAGGCCGTGCTCACCGGCGAGCGGGACCAGCCCGGCCCCGACCGTCAGTCGGTGGTAATTCCCAAATAAGCAGCGGCACCCGCCACTGTGATTGAAGGCCGGAAGCAATTCCGGTCTTTTTTTGTTGCTACCCTACTGCCCGCTGCACCTGCTGCCGGGTTTACTTTGCCGCATGCCGCATACTACCCTCACCGTTTTCACCCTCAAGGCCGGCAACAAGCGCTGGGGCCTTGCCCAGATGGGCACCTCCCCGCCCGCTTTGAAGCGGGTGCCGGGCCTGCAATTCTTCAAGCTGCTGGGCAGCGGGGCCGCCAATGGGTTTGGCCTGTGGCCCAACCTGGACCGCTACGGCTTCATGAGCGTGTGGGACGATGCCGCTGCGGCAGCTGCTTTTTTTGCGCAGCACCCGCTGTGGGCTACCTACCGCCAACGCAGCACCGAGCTGTGGACGCTGCAGCTGGCCCCGCTAAAATCGCACGGACTCTGGGATGGAAAAACGCCGTTTGACTATCCCAATGCCCATTCAGGCAGCGAGAATGCGCCCGTGGCGGTGCTCACCCGCGCCAGCATCCGCTTGCGCAAGACGCCGCGTTTCTGGCAGTTTGTGGAGCCTACCAGCGCTGCCCTGGCGCAGGCTGTGGGCGTGCGCGCGGCCATCGGGCTGGGCGAATTGCCGGTGGTAAGGCAGGCCACCTTCAGCGTGTGGGAGTCGGCGCAGGCTATGCAGGAATATGCCTACCGCGACGTGCGCCACCGGGAAGTTATCAAGCTTACGCGCAGCGAGAAATGGTACGGCGAAGAAATGTTTGCGCGGTTCCAGGTACTGGGCAGCCAGGGCACGCTCGATGGCCAAGACCCGCTGGCGGGGTTGCTTGCTTCTGCCCGACCCTAAAGCCGGTAGCGCGTTAGCCAGCTCCGGGCGTTGGTGGTTGCAGATGTATCGGCATCGACCTTTACCTTAATTCCTTGTTTAGCAATTATAGTTGTTCCGCCGGGCCTGCTGTGCCAGGTGATGCCAGCCGTACCGGCCTTGCTTTGGCTGGGGCTGCGCAGTTGGTTGCGGCCCCCGCCTTCGAAAATGTGCACCGCCACGCCAGATTTGTTGGGAGTGTTAAACTCGAAAATATCATCGCCCGCTAACCCGTACAGATGCACTGACGAGGTTTCACGACGGTCATAGACACGTTCCGTTAGCAGGCTGTCAGCCTGATTGGGCCGATGCGAGAGCATTCTCACCCGCAGGCGGCCCGGGCTGTCCTCACTGAGCACAAAACGCTCGGCTTGGTCGGTACCCACTACCCACGCTTCCTGGGCCAAAAGCTGGTAATAACTTTGCGCTACATCGGGTAGCTGCTCGCGGCGGGCGCGCAACAAGGGTTCGAAATAGGCCGCGATGCTGGCGCGGGTTTCGGGCGGGCCCGCCGCGAAGGCACGGGCGATAGCCGCATCCGTCAGCCGCAGTCGCATTGAGTCGGCCACCTGCCGAAAGTCTTCGCCATCAAGCGTGCCCAGCAAGGTGCGGTCGAGGGCACGAGCCGTGGCGGTGAGGTCATCAATGTCACCAGGCCGTATGCGCGCGGTGAAGCTCTGATATTTTGGTACAAACCAGGAAATGATGCGGGTAAAAAACCCATCATTAAAGAGGAAAAATGCTTGGTCACGGTCGCGCGGAATGGGGCGGTAAGTCAGTTGGGCCCCTTTGGTGAAGCTAGCCCAGCGCCATTGGTCTTCGCGGCGGCTCCAGTCGCCCAGCCACACATCCAGCAGGCGCGCTCGCAGGTACGCCCGCGGGTCGACCTGGGCACTGGGACGCTGGCGAACGGTGGCCAGCATCACGCCGGTGCTATGCACGGCGGGCGAATGCCCAAAACTGGCCACGGCGGTCTGGTTACCATCGGGTCGCTCTTCCAGCAAGTACAAGTCATTGGCGTATGCCGCCCTAAATTCACCCAGTGCCGGGTCGTTGGGCAAGTAAACCAGTTGCGGGTTGGTGTGGTACACACCAGCAGCTTCGGCCAGTTGGGCGGCCACGTAGGCGCCATAGGGCTGGGCCACGCTGGTTTGGTCTTTCATGAGCCCCCCTAGCAGCCGGCGCTGCCAATCGGCAGTGAAGGCGGCGCTGGCATCCTTGTCGACAGACCGCAGCACGTACTCCTGTCCGCCGGCCGCGCGCAGGCGCAAGCTGCGGGTCTGGTAGCTGCCCCCGGCTTGCAGCGGCACCATTCCGCCGGGCACGGCCGTGGCCAGGTGCAGCACCGGCGCCGTGACCGGCGTGGCCCAAATACTCCGGTAATGCTGGCCCCAGAAAAAACGCCACACGGTACCCCGGTCGTATTCGGGCCCGGCCGCGCGGCGCACGGTGGCCGAATCGGGCGCCCACTGAGTTGGTACGGTTCGGGTGGGGTGCTGGCCGCCGCAAGCCATTGGCAGCAAGGCGAGCGCACCAATCAACCTTACCCAAGGGCCGGCGTTTATTCGTGACAAACTTGACATAAGTACTTAGCCATTAGAGAATTTATTTTTTTATTGACTAATAATAAGTTGTATTAAATCCCTTCTCTGGAGAATCCGAAGCAGGCGCTTAGCCATTTTTTCAAGGCTATGCATCCCACACATTGTTGCTAACGAGAGCATTGCCCTGCCTATACCGCAAATGGGAGTCGAATGGTTCTGGGGCTAAGTTCGGCATTGGTCGACTTTTGGCCGGGGTTTGCGTTAAAATCACAGATTTTTTACCTATTGCTTCGGATGTCTCCATTTTTTGCTCAACCACCAGCTCCTCGCGTCTGCCTTTTGGTACTGGGTTTGATGGCTACCGGCTGTGTCCGGCGCGATTTTTTTCAGTCCGACGCGCGCGTTGGAGCTGGCGGTGACGAGCCCTTACCCCCTGCCACCGACACCGTACTGACCGTAGCTGGCCGCCAGTACAATGACCGTTCTAAATTCCACCACTTGTTTTGGGGCCGGCACTACCGCAAGGTGTGGGCGGCCCCCGTCAAGGCGCCGGTACTGCACCTGGCCACGGCCGTGCCCGGCGGCCTGAAGGCCGGCAAGCTCGGCGGAGGCTACCAAAGCATCAGCATGACCCTGGAAGGCCCTCACAAGCGAGAATACGCCCTCCGCGCGCTGGATAAAGAGCCCAGCAAAACCCTGCCCAAGGTCCTGCGGCACACCTTTGTGCTGAACGTGGTGCGCGATGCCACCTCGGCGGCCATGCCCTACGGCGCCTTCACCGTGCCGCCGCTCGCCCGCGCCGCGGGCGTGCCCCACACCCGCCCCCGCCTGGTGTACGTGCGGCTCGATGAAACCGGCCTGGGCAGCATGTCGGAGCGTTTCCAGGGCAAGCTGGCGCTGCTGGAGGAAAAGTTTGAGGAGCTGTCCTCCCGCACGCCGGAGCTGTCCGGGGCCAGCGGTTTTGTTTCCAGCGAGAAAATGCTGGCAGAAGTGTACGCCTCCTCGGTTCACCGCATCGACCAGCCCGCGTTTTTGCGCGCCCGCCTGCTCGATGCGTGGCTCGGCGACTGGGACCGGCACGAAGGGCAGTGGGACTGGGCCGAATTTAAGCAGCCCGATGGCCGGGTGCGCTACCAGGCCATTCCCAAAGACCGGGACCAGGTTTATTTCCGTTTCGATGACGGGCTGGTGCCGTGGCTGGCCAGCCGGCCCTTCATCGCGCCACAGTTTCACACCTTCAAGCGCAAGTTCGGCTACGTTCCCGGCCTGTTGAATCAAGCCCACTTTATTGACCAGCGCGGCCTGGCACGCCTCACCCGCGCCGACTTCCTGCGCATGGCCGCCGACCTGCAGCGCCGCCTGCCCGATACGCTCATTGACCGGGCCATACGCCACCTGCCCCCGGCGGTGTACGCCCTGGAAGGCCGCGGCATAATTGCCAAGCTTGAGGCCCGCCGCCAAACCCTGCCTCAGTTTGCGGAAGCGTATTACCTCCGGCTGGCCCGTAAGCCCGTGCTGGGCGGCACGGCCCTACCCGAGCGGTTCGTGGTGCAGCGCTACCCGGATTCGACAACGGTCCAAATATTTGCCGCGGCCCGGGCCAAACTCACCCGGGGCGACTCCCTGCATTTCCAACGCACCTACTACTCCGCCGAAACCAGGAGTCTGACGCTGGAAAGCCTGGGGGGAGCGGATGTATTTGAAATAAGAGGCGACGGCCGCAACCTCATCCCACTGCTCATTTACGGCGGTGAAGGGGCCGACCGCCTGCAACTTTCCGGCACCTCGCGCGGCCTGAAGCTGTTTGATGTCGCTTCCGACCTACAGGCTGCCGGCGCGCCGCGCCCCACCCTGCCCCCAACGAAGCGCCTGACCTACGACCGGACAGTAGAAGAGTAAGAGTGCCGAAAGAGCGGCTGCCAGGCTATGCCGCTTTTGCCAACATCTTCAGCACCAGGCGTTCCGTTGGCGAGAGCAGGTCGGTAGTGCTTGGTTCGGCGTCATGCTCGCGCAGGTAACCAATGAGCTGGCCCGATTTGAACAGCTCCACTACCTGCGGGTGAATGTAATATTTCGAGCAAACCGTGGGCGTGTTTCCCAAACCGTTGGCCACCCCTTTCACGGCTTTCTTCACCACTTTATCGGGCGCCAGCTCGGGTTCTTCCCGCAGCACGCTTTCCAGGCATTCCACCATTTTCACGGTGCCACCCCAGGTACGGAAGTCTTTGGCCGAGAGGGCCATGCCGCTGTGGCGCTGCAGGTATTCGTTCACATCGCCCGATTCCAGGGCGTGGCGCTGCCCGTCGGTGGAATAGTACTGAAACAGATGCTGGCCGGGAATTTCCTTGCACTTGCGCACCAGCCGGGCCAGGCGGTTATCGTGCAGGGTCACGTCGTGCGCCACCCCTTTTTTTCCCACAAAGGAAAAGTTGACATCACCCCCTTCTATGGCTACGTGACTATCGCGCAGCGTGGTGAGGCCGTAGCTCTTGTTCTTTTTAGCGTACTCCTTGTTGCCCACCCGTATAAACGACTGGTCCATAAGGGTGAGCACCAGCGCAACTACTTTTTCCCGGTCGAGGGCGGGGCGACGCAGGTCTTTCTGGAGTTGGGCACGCAGCTCGGCCAGCTTTTCGCCGAAGGTGCGCAGCCGCGAAAACTTGGTGAGGCTGCGCATTTCGTCCCAGGCCGGGTGGTAGCGGTACTGCTTGCGGCCCAGGGCGTCGCGCCCGGTCACCTGCAGGTGAGCCGTGGCCGAGGGCGAAATCCACACATCGGTCCAGGCCGGCGGAATTACGTAGCTGCCGATGCGCTCCAGCGTTTTTTCGTCTGCGATTTTTTTCCCATTCGCGTCGTGAAACACGAAATTGCCGGTTCTGGTGGCTTTTCGGCTGATGCCGGTGCCGGCGTCGTTCGCGTAACGCAGGCCGGCCATCTGGGCCTGGCGGGCAGGGTCTTTGTAAACAACGTGGGCCTCATCCTGCGGAACGAGGGTTTTTTTGCTGGTTTTGGGGCGGGGAGCGGTGGCAGTGGGCATGGAGAGGGTAAATGGTCCCGCATCAGCTTCGGCGGGCGTGCGCATTCTACGGAAGACGCGCCCATGCGGCCATTTTTACGTGGTGCGGCCGCTCAGCCGTAGGTTTGCGGCATGAAGCTGCTCGATGCCCTTTCCACTATCACCGAATGGTCTGACCACTTGCTCACCCGCTTCCGGGCCCGCGCCGGCCGGCTGCGGCCCCTGCAGCTCGACGCGTATCGCAGCTACGGCACCAACGCAAAATTCTACATAAAAGGCCGCCTGCTGGCCGACCGCGGCCTGCCCACTCAAACCGCAACCGACACGCGCTGGCAGAACTTTCGGAGCATGGTGCGGCGCTTCAACAGCCGCGAAGTGGCCGGGGCCGACCTTGTGGCCGAGCTCCCCGACGGCAGCCAGCACCTCGTCACCACCGACGACGAGGGCTACTTCACGCTCATCATCGAGCCCCAGGCCCTGCCCGCGCCCGTGGCCTACCTCTGGTACCCCGTGCCGGTGCGGGTGTCGCGGCTGCCGCGGTCGTTTCGGCCGCCGCTGCCGCTGGTGCAAGGAACGGCCAAGGTGCTCGTGCCACCCCCCAGTGCCGAATTCGGCATCATCAGCGACATCGACGACACGGTTTTTGAAACCAGCGCCACCAACATTCTCAAAATGCTGGTCCGCACTCTGCTCAGCAACGCTCATTCCAAACTGCCTTTTGTGGGCGTGGCCGACTTTTACCGGCGCCTGCAGCGCGGCCGCACCGGCCAGCCCGATAATCCGTTTTTCTACGTCAGCAGCAGCCCCTGGAACCTGTACGACGTGCTGGAAGAGTTTCTAAGCATCCACGAAATGCCGCCCGGCCCGCTGCTGCTGCGCGACCTGGGCATTGCCCGCCCCAAATCGCCCACGCTCACGGGCGTCACGGCCGCGGCCGCCATCCATTTTGCGCACAAGCTGCACGAAATAGACAACGTGCTCCACACCTACCCCGCCCTGCCCTTCGTGCTGCTCGGCGACAGCGGCCAGGAAGACGTCCGCATCTACCGCGAAGTGGTGCGCCGCCACCCCGGGCGCATTCACGCCATCTACATCCGCGACGTGCAGGTGCCGGCCCGCGCCCTCCTCGTAGGCCCCGTCACCGAAGAGCTCAGGACCGAGGGCGTGCCCATGCTGCTGGTGCCGGACTATGCCACGGCAGCGGCCCACGCAGCCAGCCTCGGGTTGATAATTAACCAGAAAGTCGAAGCCCCTCAGGAGGAATCGGCCTAAGCCGTTTATTCACTATTGGTGTGGTCGGCCGCTACCACCCATTGGCCCCCAACCTGGCGCATTACCAACAGGAAATGCCCCTGCACGTCGCCCGCGCTGGGCCGGGCCAAGTGCCACCGCCCCACTACCTGTGCCGCGTTGGGAGCCAGCAAGCTGATGCGCAAACCGCTAAAGTCGAGCTGGCCCATAGTGGCCGCGTCGGGGTAGCCTTTCCGGTAATTATCCAGCGTTTGCTGCCAGCCGTAAGTCGGGCCTCGCCGGCCGATGAAAACCAGCGAGTCGGACTTCCAGTACCCTTGCATGAAGCCGGGAATGTCGCCCCGGTTCCAGGCGGCGGTTTGGGTGGTGAGCACCGTGCGGATGCCGGCCACCGCGGCTTGGTCGCGGGCAGCGGCGCCGGCACCCGGCCCCGTAGCCACTGCGCAGGCCTGCCCCCCCATCAACAGCCCCAGGAGCGCTGCTTTACTTCCACTTCGCTGGATACCATGCATGGCTAGTTCTTTAGTAAGGTATTAACATAGGTGGTGCCGCCCAGGCGGCGCATGTTGCGCAGCACCCGGCGCTGCTTGGCCCGCGCCACCGGCCCCGGATTGGAGGCCCGGAAGCGGAGCGGGTTAGGGAGCACACCCGCCAGCAGGGCCGCTTCGGCCGGAGTCACGCTGCTGGCCGACTTGCCAAAATAGCGCTGGCTGGCTGCCTCCACGCCAAAGGTGCAGTCGCCCATCTCGGCCACGTTGAGGTACATTTCCATGATGCGACGCTTGTTCCACATAAACTCAATGAGCACCGTGAAGTAGGCTTCGGCCGCTTTGCGCACATAGCTGCGGCCGTGCCACAAAAACACGTTTTTGGCCACCTGCTGCGAGATGGTGCTGCCGCCCACAATGTGAGTGCCGTCGCCGTTCCAGTTGCGCTTGGCCGCCTTGGCCATGGCGTCGAAGTCGAACCCGCGGTGGAGGAGGAAGCGCTGGTCTTCGGCGGCCACCAGGGCCAGGGGCACGGCGGGGGCCACCTCGTCGAGGGTGCGGAACTGGTAGCGGATGTGCCGGCTATCCTCCTGAATACCGTAATACCCCTTGCCCACGGGCGGGTGAGCGCGGCGCTCCAGCATGAGCCAGGTGGCGGGCGGCGGCACCCACCGGTAGGCCAGCACCCAGGCCACGGAAGTCAGAAACAGCGCGGCCGTGACTTGCAGCAACAGCCGGCTGGCTTTTTTAAGCAGTTCGGAAACGGAAGGAATAAGGGGTGCAGCGGCCATTGGGGCAAAAGTAGCGCGATGGGCGGGGTTTCGCCATTCACTCCTACCTTTCGGGAGGTTTCCTGCCCGGCGGCCCGGCCGTGCCAAACCCAACCGGGGCTTCAACTTGTTGCTACCCCAGGTACTTTATTTTCTAAGTCTTCTACTATGCCGCGCCTGTTACCGCTGTTTCCACTCAACCTGGTGGTTTTTCCCGGCGAAAAGCTTAACCTTCACATATTTGAGCCCCGCTACCGCCAACTCGTGCGCGAGTGCATCGAACAAAACACCACCTTCGGCATCCCGCCCTACCTCGACAACACGCTCAGTGAGCTGGGCACCGAAATGCGCCTGCTGAGCGTAGAACAAACGTATTCCAGTGGCGAACTGGACATCCGTAGCAAAGCCGTGGGGGTGTTCCGCATCAATAAATTTTACCGTCAGGCCCCTGGCAAGCTCTACGCGAGCGGGCAGATTGAAGACGTGGTGCAGGACGAGGAAGCCGACCCCTTGCTGCGCGAAATCATCACCAAGCAAGTGCGGCAGCTCTACGAAGCGCTGGGCCTGCGCAAGCTGCTGCTGGAGTTGGCCCCCGACTACTGCATTTTTGACGTAGCGCATCACATCGGCTTCAGCACCGAGCAGGAATACCAGCTCCTGGCCACCACCAGCGAGCAGGAACGCCAGGAAATGGTCCGCGACCACCTCGACACCATCCTGCCCGTGGTGCTCGAAACCGAGCGCCTCAAGGAGCGGGTGCGGCTCAACGGCCACTTCAAAAACCTGACTCCCCCCAACTTTTAGTCCTCGGGCTTGTCGCGGATTTCGTTCCCGTAAGTAGGAGTGCGCAACAAAAAAAGGCTATTCGATTGAATGGCCTCTTCTTGTTGCGCACTCAAACTGGTGCATTAGAACCGTGCCTTTAATCTGAGGCAGAACCCGCTGTCAGCGTTATTGCTTAAGCCCTGCCGGAACGCCCTGCGGGAAATCAGCCGCAATTTCTTTTTCAAGCTCCCCGATGCGGTTGCCGGGGTCGGGGTGGGTGCTCAGGAATTCGGGGGTTGAGCTCCGGCCACCGGCTTGGGCTAAAATATTCATCACCTCAATCATAGCGCGGGGGTCATAGCCGGCCTGCGGGGTAAAGTCGACGGCAATTCTGTCGGCTTCCAGCTCGTCGTTGCGGCTAAAACGCATGCCGACTACCTTCACAATGGCCGCCGCAATGGCGGCTTTTGCCACCGAGCTACCGGGGCTGTTGGGGTCATAAGAGGCAATAGTGGCCGCCCCGGCCAGCCCCTGCGTCAGGTTGGATTTGGCTACCTGAGCAGCAGAGTGGCGGCCCACCACATGACCGATTTCGTGGGCCAGCACGCCGGCCAGTTGGGCTTCGGTTTTCAGGTTTTTCAGCAGGCCTTGGGTAATGAACACCTGTCCGCCGGGCAGCGCAAACGCGTTTACGGTTTGGTCGTCGGCCAGCAAATGAAACTGGAATTTGTAGGGCGACTTGCTGGCTTTGGTGCTCGCAATAATCTTATCGCCCACCTGCTGCACTGCGGCCCGGGCCTGGGCGTTGGGGCTGAGGCCGCCGTACTGGGCCGCCATAGAGGGAGCAGCCTGCAGGCCGAGGGCAATTTCCTGGTCGGCCGTCATGCTCACGTGCTGAGTTTCGCCGGTTACTTCGTTTTTGGAGGTATTGAAATAGTAGCCGAACAGAGACACCGCCGCCACGACAATGGCAATAATGAAACGGAGATTGAGTCGCATGGGAAGGGAGTATTTATAAGAATGAGCAAGCCTTTACGCCGTGGCAACCGCCAGCCGCCTAGGCTATGTGGCTTTTAACGCGCCCCCCGCAGTCTGGTTATTTTCCGGGCCCTACTTTTCGAATAGGCGCTCAACAGGAAACAGGTTACCCAGTGCTGGTTCTTAACTGTCAGCCGAGGCGTAGCTTACATACTACCAACTGAGAGCCAGCGACTGACAACCTAGTGCATCCCGGCAAACGACGACACGGCCGTATCCATATTCAGCCATTGCGAGCTGTACTTCACCCCTGCAGGTCCGTGCAGAAAGAGCACGCTCCCGCCCTTGATGGCTTTCACAATGGCCGTAGTTTCGGCCAGCGGCAGGGCCGGGCAGCCCTGGCTGCGACCTAAGCGGCCGTGCGCCTGCACAAAATCCTGGCACACGTAGTCGGCCCCGTGCACCACCACGGCACGGCTCTCGGCGTTGGTGTTATAGCCAGGGTCCATGCCCACAAGGCGCAGCGAGAGGCCGTGCTTGCCAATGTAAGTAGTGGCCGCGGTGCGGTAGAATCCCAGGCTGCTCATCTCCGACCCGTTTTTGTTTGAAAACGCCATCGGAACATTGGCCCCGCTGGCTTTGCCGTGCGCCACCAGGGTATGAAACAGCACCTTCCCCTGCTCTACATTTATCACCCACATCCGTTTGAGGCTGCTGGGTCGGCTAAAGTCGATGAGGGTGAGCACGGGCGGCGCGGCGGTTCGCCGGCCCGCCGGGCGCAGGTTATAGTAGCCCACCAGCCCCTTCCGAAACACGTCCAGCGACAACCCCGCCGCCCCAAGGCCCAGTTTGGCATAGAGCTGCGCGGCCTGCTGTTCAAACGCGGTTTGGAAATAGGCCCGGCGTGCCGCGGGCGGCAACGTAGCCAAGGCTTGGGAGGGCACGGTCTGGGCGGCCGCCCGCTGGCCCGGCAGCAGGGCAGCAACCAACAGGCCCAGCAGAAAAACCTTGACAGGAGGAAGGGACATATTTATCAAATGCGTGTTTTGAACAAATCGGAGTTCAGCAGTATACACAATCGGGCCAAAATTAGTGCTTAGCTTCGCCGGCTCGTCACCCGCCCGGTGCTTTTTTTCCCAAAACCTGATGTCAACTTCTCTATTGCCTGCCTCAACCCGGCGCCTGGTGCTATTCTTTTCGCTGGGTGCGCTGCTGGGCGGCTGCGGCCACGCCCTAACCGAGGTGCCGGGCTTTGATGCCGAAACGTGGCGCAACGACCCCCACGCCTGCCGCGACCAGCGCCGAACGGTGCTGCCGGCCCTGCTGCGCCACAAAGAACTGCTCTACGAGGCCCGCGCCAACGACGTAACCGCCCTGCTGGGCCCGCCCGACGAGGAAGAATTGCGCGCCGGGACCGAGAAAGTGTATTATTACTACCTGGAGCCGGGCACCCATTGCCAAGGGCGCCGGGCCCGTTCCGGCGCCCCCACCCTGAGCCTGCGCTTCGGCCCCATCGGCACCGTGACGGAAGTACTGTCCGACCCGCTCACGCCCGGCATTGGCAAACAAAAAAGGCCCTTCAACTGAATGAAGGGCCTTTTTAGTAAGTTTTATTTTCTTAGCCCAGGCCGTTGCCAGAGCCGGTGGGGGTGCTGGCCGGCTGCTCGCTTTGCAGCTGGCTGAGCTGCGAGGGAGTTAGAATGCGACTGCACTCCTGCTCGTACTGGGCTTCGAGCTCCGCAATCTTGGCGGCGCGGGTGGCTTCGTCGTTCCGGTACTCGCGGTTGATGCTTTTGAGCCCGACCAGCTTGGTGCGGTTCAAGGGGAGCAGGCTCAGGAACTGGCCTTCGTTTAGGCGAAGGCGGTTGGTCATTTCCCGAGTCAGGGCCACCGCGTCATCGCCTCCCTTTTTGGGCTTGCCAACACTGTTGAAAGTAGGGTGCTCCGACAGGCGGTCAGACATTTGCGCATGGGCCGAAAATGAGCTGAACGCAAGAAGTAACGTGAAGGATGTGAATATGGCTTTTAACATATCGAGCAAGACATTAGTAAGAGAAACTGGGGAGCTCTCACTGTTAACGTTGGCAAGATAGCGGATAGTTTCTGTTTTCTCTAATTTTTTTTATACATATAGCAGTAACGCTTTGATTTACTATCCATAAATAAGGCCCCAACCGGGGCCTTATTTATGACACGTTACCAATAACTAAGTAGATTTAGTCGAGACTGGTCACCGGCTGGTGGTCGGGGCTTTTAAAGTATTGCATGGCCACCAGCGAGGTGATAACGCCAGTCATGGTTCCCAGCAGAATGATACCGAGTCCGCCAATGAGAATGCCCAGGTCAGCGCCGAACAGGTCGCGGGCCTGAATACGTTCCACCGAGCCCATTACCCCCTGGCTCAAACCGCCCAGCAGCCAGAAGAATACCGCCAGTAGCACCGAAGCCACCAGCGCGGTCACAATGCCGGTGCCGAAGCCCTGAAAGTACGAGAGGCGGTTACCCCGTGCCTTTTTCATGCGCTTAATGGCCATTACCACGCCCGCAATGAGTATCAGTATGTCGAGCGTGCCGGCCTCAATTTTATCCAGAAAGCCCGCCAACGCGGCTATTCCAGTATATGCCATCAGCGCCAAGGCCGTGAGGATGCCAATGCGCAGGCCGTTATTTTCGGAAGTAATTGAATGGTCAGCCATGCCCGAGGGTATTAGAAATAGAAAGTGTGAGAAATTACCACCGAAGCCGGCAGTCTGGCTTTTTATACTTACTACACTGTATAGAAGTTATGCTGAAGCGCGTTTTTTGCGTTTCCCAAAAGCCAGCGCCTGTTTTTGGCGGGCACTAATTCGCCTGCCAGACAGTTATTTCCGATGAGTTTGCGCCCTCCTTTGCCCGGTTCACATTTAGCCCGGGCGTTGGTGTGTAATTTTGCAGCCTGCCGCGCGCACCTGCGCGGTTTTTGTGAGTAACTATTTTTTGATTGAATGATTTCGACCTCCAATGTCAGCCTGCGCTACGGTAAGCGCATTTTATTTGAAGACGTGACGGCTAAGTTCCTGCCGGGCAACTGCTACGGCCTGATTGGGGCCAACGGTGCCGGCAAATCGACGTTTCTAAAAATTCTGTCGGGCGAGTTGGAGCCCAACACCGGCTCGGTGGAAATGCCGGCCGGCCAGCGCCTGGCCGTGCTCAAGCAGAACCAGTTTGCCTACGACCAGCAGCCCGTGCTGCAAACCGTGATTCAGGGCCACCAGCGCCTGCACGCGGTGATGACCGAAAAGGACGCGCTGTACGCCAAGGCCGATTTTTCGGACGCCGACGGCGAGCGCGCTGCCGAGCTGGAAGGCGAGTTTGCCGACCTCGAAGGCTGGAACGCTGAATACGAAGCCGCCGAGCTGCTCTCCGGCCTCGGTATTGTGGAAAGCAAGCACCAGGCATTGATGGCCGACCTCGGCGCCAGCGAAAAAGTGCGCGTGCTGCTGGCCCAGGCCCTGTTTGGCAACCCCGACGTGCTACTGCTCGACGAACCCACCAACAACCTGGACGCCGAGAGCGTGCTGTGGCTGGAAAACTTCCTCGACTCGTTTCAGAACACCGTGATTGTGGTGAGCCACGACCGCCACTTCCTCGACGCCGTGTGCAACTACATGGCCGACCTGGACTTCGGTAAAATTCAGATGTACCCCGGCAACTATTCCTTCTGGTACGAGAGCAGCCAGATGGTGCTGCGCCAGCGCCAGGACGCCAACAAAAAGACCGAAGACCGCCGCAAAGAGCTGGAGGAATTCGTGCGCCGCTTCTCGGCCAACGCCTCGAAATCGAAGCAGGCCACCAGCCGCCAGAAGCTGCTGCAGAAGCTGACCCTGGAGGACATCAAGCCCAGCTCGCGCCGCTACCCGTACATCGCCTTCAAATCGGACCGCGAGCCCGGCAACCAGCTGCTGACCGTGGAGAACCTGAGCGCCAAAGTAGACGGCCAGACGATTTTCAAGAACGTGAGCTTCACCCTGGACAAAAAGGACAAGGTGGCCATTGTGGGCCGCGACGACCGCGCCGCTTCCCTCCTCTTCGACATCATGTTTGGCGAGGCCACACCGGCCACCGGCGAGGTGAAATGGGGCACTACCATCACGCCCAGCTATTTTCCGAAGGAAAACAACAGCTTCTTCCAGTCGGGTGAGCTGAACCTGGTGGACTGGCTGCGGCAGTACTCCACCGATAAGGACGAGAGCTTTGTACGCGGCTGGCTGGGCCGGATGCTGTTTTCGGGCGAGGAATCGCAGAAGAAAAGCAACGTGCTGAGCGGCGGCGAGAAAGTGCGCTGCATGCTCTCCAAAATGATGTTGGAAGGCGGCAACGTGCAGGTACTGGACGACCCCACCAACCACCTGGACCTGGAAAGCATCACGGCCCTCAACAACGCCCTGCGCGACTACCCCGGCTCGCTCCTGTTTGCCTCGCACGACCTACAGTTCATCGACACCGTGGCCAATCGCATCATCGAGCTCACGCCCGATGGCATCATTGACCGGCGCATGAACTACGAGGAGTACCTGGCCGACGAGAGCCTGAAGGCACAGCGGCAAAAAATGTACAAAATGGCCTAAGTGCAACCAGAGAATGCCGCCCCCGGAGACTATTTCGGGGGCGGTGCGGTTCTCTTCCTTGTTCTGCGTGCCTCCCATTCTATTCCCTTCCTATGAAACGCCATTTGCTCCCCCTGTTGCTCTTCACCGCGGCAGCCTACTTGCCGGCTCACCGGGCGCTGGCTCAGGAAAAGCCCGATTTTTTCCAGCTGCTCCAGGAAGCGCTTCTGCACGCTCACGTTCTCCGTGATGCTGGCAATGAGCGGCGTAAACTCGTGGATTTTGCTGAAAAA
>NZ_MDZB01000134.1 GCF_001816145.1 Hymenobacter lapidarius
GGCCCTCGCCTCGCGTTACGAGAAGAACGCCAGTACCTTTCTGGCAATGGTCACGCTAGGAGCCATCCTGATGTGGCTTTAATTGTTCACACGTCCTAGTACGAACCGGTGCCCCCCTCATTTTTGGAGAGGGGCGGTGCCCGGCAGGGGTCAGGGGGTGAGGTTACGCCTGCTGGTCTTTGAGCAAGTCCTCGCCGCCATAAGGGGCGCCAGCAGTGATGTCGCCGCGCAGGCCACCAGCCGTGGTTTGGCCGGGGCCGTGGTCGGCGGCGGTATTGGCCGAGTCATTGGGCTGGCCGCTGGGTGCGTTGGTAACCGCATCAGTCGCCACCGTATTGGTGGGAGCACCGGCGTTTTCGCCGCCCGCGATTTCGGTGGCCCGGGCCACGTACCGGCGTTTGGCTTCTTCTTCGGGCACGCCCTTGAACTGATTCCAGGAGTCCCATTGGGCTTGGGAGAGTCCGCCGGGGCCGCTGGCCTGGTCGGCAGCGTTGGGGTCCACTTCGCCGGATTTCATGTTTACGTCGCCCTCAGTGGCTTGCTTGTAGAGGCCGTAAAGCTCGGTCATGTGGGCACCGGCGGCAGCGGCGGGCAAGTTGTTGACTTTGTCGGCCGCAGCCTGAAATTGTTGATTGAGGTCCATGGGAGGGAAAAGGAAGAGAAAAATAATAGAACGGCCGCCCGGCCGCAACGGCCGGAGCCAATTATGACCGAAGGGCTGGTCGTGGAGCTTAAAAATTCGTAAAGGGCGCGAAGTCGGCAGAATTCGTGGGCGTTTGCCCTGCTGACAATACCCCGCTGCTGGCCTTTAGGTTGCGGGGTCGTACTTTTGCTGGCTACTATGTGTGGAATTACTGGAGTATTTGCCTTTACGCAAACGGGTCGTCAGTCGCTGAACAACCTGCAGGCATCAACGGATGCCATCATTCGCCGCGGTCCCGACTCGGAGGGCCATTTCGTGTACGACCAGTGCGGGCTGGGCTTCCGCCGGTTGGCTATCCTCGACCTTTCGGCCGATGGCAACCAGCCTATGACCGATGCGGCCGGCCGCTACACCATCGTGTTCAACGGCGAGATTTTCAACTTCCGCGAGTTGCGCGAGAAGCTCGTTAAGCGCGGCTGCCAGTTCCACTCGCAGACTGATACCGAGGTTATTCTACAGCTCTACATCACGGAGGGCCGCAGCTTTATCAAAAAGCTCAACGGCTTCTTCGGCTTGGCTATTTTTGATAAGGAAGAAAATTCTCTCTTCATTGCCCGCGACCGTTTTGGCGTAAAGCCTTTGCTTATCTACCGCGATGAAGACAAGCTATTCTTCGCCTCCGAAATGAAGTCGATGATGGCCTTGGGCGTGCCGCGCAAGCTCGACTACGTGGCCCTGACGCAATACTTGCAGCTGAACTACATTCCGGGTCCGGCCAGCATTTTCAAAGGCGTCAAGAAGCTGTTGCCCGGTCACTACCTCTACATCAAGGACGGCAAAGTGGTGGGCAAGGCGTGGTATAAAATACCCTACGACCCCAAGAAAGTCGCCAAAAACAAGCTCAGCTACGAGCAGCAGCAAAAAAAGCTGGTGGAGCTGATGGACGGCGCCGTGCAGCGCCGCCTCGTGGCCGACGTGCCCCTGGGCTGTTTCCTGAGCGGCGGTATCGACTCCAGCGTCATCGCCGCGCTGGCCTCCCGGCACACGCCCCACCTCAACACGTTCAGCATCGGTTTCAAAGACGAGCCGTTCTTTGATGAAACCAAGTACGCCAACCTCGTAGCGGCCCGTCATAAGACGAATCATACGGTGTTCTCGCTGACCAACAACGACCTGTACGAGCACATTCACGACATGCTGGCCTACCTGGATGAGCCGTTCGCGGACTCCTCGGCCCTGGCCGTGTACATCCTCAGCCAGCGCACCCGCCAAAAAGTAACCGTAGCCCTGAGTGGCGACGGGGCCGACGAAATGTTCGGCGGCTACAACAAGCACATGGGCGAGTTCAAAGTGCGCCAGGGTGGCTTCAAGGCCGAAGCCGTGACGGGCCTGGGCTTCCTGTGGGACGTGCTGCCCAAGTCGCGCAACAGCTTCATTGGCAATCGGGTGCGACAGTTTCAGCGTTTCTCGCGCGGCATGCTCGCCGGCGTGAAAGACCGGTACTGGGACTGGGCCAGCTTCGCCTCGGCCGACGACGCCAGCAGCCTGCTCAGCGCCGCCAGTCGCCGCAAGGTGGGCAAAAAAGCCCTCGTCAAGCGCCGGAAAGACATTCTGGAACACCTGCATTCCGACGGCGACCTCAACGAGGTGCTGCTCACCGACATGAAGCTGGTGTTGCCCTACGACATGCTCACGAAAGTGGACCTGATGAGCATGGCCAACTCCCTGGAAGTGCGCACGCCGTTCCTCGACTACAAAGTGGTGGACTTCGCGTTCTCGCTCCCCGTGAGCAGCAAAGTAGACGCCACCATGAAGAAGCGCATCGTGCAGGACGCCTTCCGCTCCGAGTTGCCCGTCGAGCTCTACGACCGGCCCAAGCACGGCTTCGAAGTGCCCCTTCTCAAGTGGATGCGCGGCGAGCTGCGCTCCCTGATTGAGGACGACCTGTTGCGCGATGAGTTCATCGAAAGCCAGGGTGTATTTGATGTAGATGCTATCCGCGCCCTCAAAACCCAGCTGTTTTCGCGCAACCCCGGCGATGTGCACGCCCGCATCTGGGGCCTCATCGTGTTCCAGACCTGGTGGAAGCAGTACATGGCGTGATGAATAATTAAAAATTAGGAATTAAGAATTATAAATTGGGAAGCTTGGCTGCGTTGGGGCCGCCTACCGGCTCTTCCTTGTTTATGCGACACTTCTCGATTTCCAGATTGGCGTTGTTGGGGGGCGTGCTGGTCATTACGCTGGTGCGGCTCAGCCTGATAGGTAAGGGCACCATGGCGTTTGTCGACGAGCAGCGCTACGTGACGGCCATGCTCGGTTTGCGGGCACTGGGGGAGGGGCATGTGCAGGAATCCCTGCAGGCCATCAATTCCATGGGGGCCCGGCCGGGCGATGGCCTGTGGCGCGCCATTCCGGGCCTGGGCCAGGCCGCGCTCCTGCTCCTGTTCAAACTGAACCCCAACTCGCCGCCGTCGCTGCAGGTGCCCCAGGCGTTCAATGTGCTCATCATGAGCCTGAACGCCTTGCTGCTCTACCGCATCTATCGCCGGTTTTTCAGTGCGAATATCGCGCTGGTAGGCATTGCCCTCTATTCCGGTTTGGTCAACACCAACGTGTATTTGCGGCACATTCTGCCCTACGACCATTCGCTCTTTTTCTTCCTGTTGGCGATTAACTACCTGCTGGCTCCAGCCCATGCCAGGACCACACGGCGGCATTGGTGGGCGGGCGTCCTGGCCGGAGTCAGCTATGCGGTGTACCCGGGGTATTTCCTGGGCCCACTGGTATTGCTGGGGCTTGCGCTAGCATTGAGCCTCGCACCAGGAGGCCACGAAGGGAAAAGCCAAACGGAGCGCCTGAAGCCGGTGGCAAGTTTGCTGGCGGGCCTGCTTGCGGTGCTCGCTTCGTTTGAGCTTCTGGCCCGGCTCTCGGATACTTCCTACCTCGCCAGCAGCCGCTACATTGCCACTACCGTCACTCAAGGCTCTTTCGATGAAGGGTTTAGCTTTATTGCCACTTACTTCTGGGAAGTAGAAGGCTGGTTTGGGGCAATGCTTCTGGCTTTGTTCGTCGTCGGGCTTTTTCTGAGCGCGAAGACGACCTGGCTACTTCTTGTCCGGCGCGACTACAAATCAGAAGCACAGCTGCCGTTGCTGGCTCTTTTGTCTTTGGCATTTTTGGGGTGGCTGGGCTACGCCGTCACCGTGCAGCTTGCGCATAAGCTGGTGTTTTACGGCCGGATTATCCACTTCTTCGTGCCTTTCATCGTAATGGGCAGTCTGGTGGTCCTGCAAAGAGTTGCGCAAGAACCAATCTTAAATGTTTGGTTACTAGCCCTTGGCATCTTGGGTTTGTGGCGCTTCAGCACCTTCGCTCTCGCTTACCGCACCATTGAATATCCACCCGATGTGGTGTATGCGCATGGCATTCACGATGCCCGGCAAATAGCAGGCATCGAAACGACTGGTTGCACACAAAACCTCGTGTATTACAGGGTTTTCGGGCCTCCAATCCGCGACCAGCGTACGAATGACAATCCTCGGTACAGGCTGATAAACTTTGCTTATCTTCTGCCCATAGCGTGCAATCAGCCCCGTCCTGACGCGGGCGATGTGGTTGCCGCAGTTCCATATTTCATGAGGTATCGGCCGTATCAATTCGAAGGTCACAACCCAGATGAGCGCACGTTGCTACAAAATCAATCCTTTGACTTTCGAATAATTCGAACTCAATGACTTGACTTACATAGCTGTTGTTAAGATACTTGCGGTAGTAGATTTAATGGTGTAAAACGGTTTAAGTAGTAGCGTTCCGCTGTAGTAAATCTTGAGGGGCTAAATTTGCTCCCTTGCACTAACAAAATATCAGGGTTAGTAATTTTATGAAAATAGCAATTGTAGGCACCGGCTACGTCGGTTTGGTAACTGGTACTTGTTTCGCCGAAGTAGGCATTGAGGTAACCTGCGTCGATATAGACCAGAAAAAGATTGACAACCTTCACCAGGGCATTTTACCCATCTATGAGCCCGGCCTGGAGGAGATGGTGACCCGCAACGTTGAAAAAGGCCGGCTACGTTTCTCCACCAGCCTAGCCGAAGCCATTAAGGATTGCGACGTTGCATTTATCGCCGTAGGCACTCCTCCCGGCGAGGACGGCTCAGCCGACCTGAAGTACGTACTGGCGGTGGCCCGTGGCATTGGTGAGCACATGAACAGCTACGGCGTCATCGTCACCAAAAGCACCGTGCCAGTGGGCACGGCTGCAAAAGTGCGCACCGAGATTGAAAAAGCACTGGAAAAGCGCGGGGCTACTATCGAGTTCGACGTGGCCTCAAACCCCGAGTTCCTGAAGGAAGGCGCTGCCATCGACGATTTCCTGAAGCCCGACCGCATCGTGGTCGGCGTGGCGTCGGAACGCGCCGAAGAAGTGATGCGCCGGCTCTACAAGCCTTTCCTGCTCAACGGCCACCCCATCATCTTCATGGACATTCCATCCGCGGAGATGACCAAATACGCAGCTAACTCCATGCTGGCCACCAAAATAAGCTTCATGAACGACGTGGCCAACCTTTGCGAAATCATGGGGGCCGATGTGAACAAGGTGCGCCAGGGCATTGGCTCCGATGCTCGGATTGGCACCAAGTTTATTTATCCGGGTATAGGCTACGGCGGCTCCTGCTTTCCAAAGGATGTGAAAGCGCTTATCAAAACCGCTCAAGAACACGGCTACCAGATGCAGGTGCTGCAAGCGGTTGAAAATGTGAACGAGCAACAGAAGTCGGTACTATTCGATAAGGTAAGCCGGCACTTCGCCGGCGAGCTTCGTGGGCTGAAAATAGCTGTGTGGGGCCTGTCTTTCAAGCCCAAAACCGACGACATGCGGGAGGCGCCTTCGTTGGTTATCATTGAAAAGCTGCTGGCCGCGGGTTGCACCGTTACAGCCTACGACCCGGTGGCCATGCCCGAAGCGCGCCATACCCTCGGCGATTCCATTACCTACGCCAAGGACGAGTTTGCCGCGCTCATCGACGCCGATGCCCTGCTGGTAGTAACCGAGTGGCCCGACTTCCGGGCCCCAAATTTCGACGTGGTGGCCCGCTTAATGAAGCAAAAAGTCATTTTTGACGGCCGCAACATCTACGAAGCCAGCGAGTTGAAAAGCCTGGGCTTTGCCTATCACTGTATCGGCGTACGCACAGACCACCAGGAGCCTGCTTAATAACAAACTTGTTATCCTGAGCGCAGCGAAGGACCGTATCACGGCTGCACTTACCAGGATTATTACTTATTCTAGCGGCGCGGACGTGATACGGTTCTGCGCCGCGCTCAGGATGACAAAAGAAACGTATGACCGACACTACGACCAATAAAAAACGCGTCCTCATTACCGGCGGAGCTGGCTTTCTGGGTTCGCACCTCTGCGACCGGTTCCTGGCCGAGGGCTACCACGTCATTGCCATGGACAACCTGATTACGGGTTCGCTCCAGAACATCGAACATCTGTTTGGCAACAAGGATTTTGAATTCCATCATGCTGATGTGAGCAAGTTCGTATTCGTGCCCGGCAAGCTCGATTACATCCTGCATTTCGCCTCCCCCGCTTCGCCGATTGACTACCTCAAAATCCCTATTCAAACTCTGAAGGTGGGTTCGCTCGGCACCCATAACCTGCTGGGCCTGGCGCGGGTGAAAGGCGCCCGCATGCTCATCGCCAGTACATCGGAAGTGTATGGCGACCCCGAAGTTCACCCGCAGGTAGAAGAGTACTACGGCAACGTGAACCCGGTAGGCCCGCGCGGCTGCTACGACGAGGCCAAGCGCTTTCAGGAAGCCATCACCATGGCCTACCACAACCACCACGGCCTGGAAACGCGCATCATTCGCATCTTCAACACCTACGGCCCCCGAATGCGCCTCAATGACGGCCGCGTGCTGCCGGCGTTCCTCTCCCAGGCCCTGCGCGGCGAGAACCTGACCGTATTCGGCGACGGCTCCCAGACCCGCTCGTTCTGCTACGTAGATGACTTGGTAGAAGGCATTTACCGCCTGCTGCTCAGCGACTACGCCTTACCCGTGAACATCGGCAACCCCGATGAAATCACCATCAAGGAGTTCGGGGAAGAAATTGCCCGCCTCACCGGGGTCGAGTTCAAGCCCACCTTCCAGGCCCTGCCCGAGAATGACCCCATGAAGCGCAAGCCGGACATCACCAAAGCCCGGGAAATCCTGGGCTGGGAGCCCAAGGTAGACCGCGCCGAGGGGTTACGCCGCACGCTGGAGTATTTTAAAGAGCACGTGAAATAACGCGTGGGATGCGACCGAAACCCTGCCAATAACTCTCTGAACGGAATAGGGACACGAGACGCGGAGTAGCAGCGGTGCGGTATATGGCAAGCAGATTTCTATATTTGCGGCATACCAATGCCGCTGTTCCTCCGAGATAGACTCAAATTGAAAAAGCGGCAGACTGGTAAAATTATATATTTTGCCAGTCTGCCGCTTTCGAGTGTTTATGAGAAAACCTAGAGCGAACCGTTGAAGTTGCTCATGTCACGACTACGCTCGAGACTGGGTTCAGGTACGGTCCGGCTACGGTGGAGCTAGGGCGCAGCCAGTTTGCACTCTACAGCTACGCGGCAGGAGTCAGCACCGGTATTGATTATAAGCAAAGTACAAGCACGATATACTGAAGTCTCAGTAGTGAATAACAAGATGTTTCGCTAGCAAGCGTCTTACTAAAACCGCTCTTGTTCAACGCAGGCTACCGACTTCCGACCCAGCTACACTCCGTTCCTGCAACAGGCGCTAAGTATGAATGACCCTTTCCTTATCAATTTCCCCAAACTTGGCGCGCCGGAGATTGGCTATATCTCCGTGACGGAACAGCAGCAGCTGGTGCCTTTTGAGGTGAAGCGTATTTTCTGGACTTATTACACGCCGGAGAGCATTGTACGGGGCCGGCACGCGCACCACGTCACGGAGCAGGTACTCATTGCGGCGGCTGGCCGCCTCACCGTTACGACCGAGTTGGCCGATGGCAACATCCAGCTATTCCGGCTCGAAGACCCGCACGTGGGGCTGTACGTGCCGCCCCACGCCTGGCATACCATGCAATATTCGCACTCGGCAGTGCAGCTAGTGCTGGCCTCTGTGCCATATCAGGAAGCCGACTACATTCGCAGTTACGAGGACTTCAAGCGGATATGGACTCCCAAAGCGCAGTAATTCCCGCAGCGAACTGGATAGCAACCCGCGCTGAAGTGCTGCTCCGGCATGCGCCCACGCATTTTCTGCGTCAGTCACCAGTGGAGCAGCAGGAGCGCTACGGCACTGGCGCGGCAACCCGCTTTGGCACTGGGGTAGGGGAGGAGGTACTAACCGCTGCTGATGGTCATAGCCAATGGCTGCTGCAACACCTGCCTTGGGACACCAGGTTTTTCGGCACTGACACCTACCGGCTGTTTACCAGCTTGTTCGAAGATAATGCCACAACTGCCGCGCTGGCCCTGGCTGCCGGTGAGCTACGGGAAACGCTGGCTGCCCGCGGGCCCTACTATGCCTTTGGCGTGGTGCCGGCCGAAGATACCGCACTGCTGCAAGCCCTGACCGGTGACGGCTGGCGACTCATTGAAACGCGCCTGAACTTTTACTGCCCGGTAGCTGAAGCCCGGTTGCCCCCACGCGCCCCGGTACGTCTGGCGCGGCCCGATGAAGCCATACACATTGGCCGGGTTTCGGCCGCATCCCGCAACCTTTACGACCGTTTTCACGCTGACCCCTGGTTTGGCGAGGCCCGCGCTGATGCCATGCTGGCCCGCTACGCGGAAGCCGCCGTGGAGGGGAAATATGCTGACGCCGTATTGGTGCCCGATGAGCCGGGTGTGGCGGTGGACTCGTTCCTGGCCATCGGCGACACGCCCGCCGAGGCCGGAGTACCAGGCAGCGGTTCGTCGCGGGTGCTGCTTACTGCCGTAGGGCCAGCCAACCGCGGCTGGCACCTGAAGCTAGTGGCCGAAACCGTACGCCGTGCAGCAGCCCTATCTTTGCCGCAGGTGATAATGACTACGCAGGCTACCAACGGGGCGGTATTTCGCACCTGTGAGAAGCTGGGCTTCCGGCTGGGCAGTACGAGCCACGTATTGGCCTGCCACAGTTGAGCGTTTAGCCACTAGCGCAGTATTCTCAATGCCCGCGAGCAAGTAACCAGGCAGTATTCCTGCCCCAACATTCTGTTGGCCGAATGATGGCTGCCGGACTACTGACAACCAGACTAAGCCATGCCGAAGCTTTCCGTTATCATTCCCTGCTACTTCAACGAGAGCAACATTCCCGTAACGGTGCCGGGGCTGATTGCCAATGAGGCCAATTTCCCGACCGGGCTGGAGTTTGAGTACGTGTTTGTGGACGATGGCTCGGGCGATGGCACAGTAGCAGCCCTGCGCCGGGCGCAGGCCTACTACCCCGACCGCATCAAAGTGGTGGAACTGGTAGCCAACGTGGGCTCATATAACGCCATAGTCGCCGGTATGGCTTACGCTACCGGCGACTGCCTGGCCATCATCACGGCCGATATGCAGGACCCCCCCGAACTGATGGTGCAGATGTACGACTATTGGTGCAAGGGGTTTAAATTAGTGATTGGCAACCGGCAGGACCGTGAGGAAACTGGGCTGGGGCAGGTATTTGCCAAGACATTCCATTGGCTGATGAAGCACTTGGCGCTGAAAAACATACCAGACGGGGGCTTCGACTTCGTGTTCTTTGACCGGCAGGTATGCGATGACGTGGTACGGATGCAGGAGCGCAACTCCAACCTGTTTTACCTGATGGTGTGGCTGGGGTATGACTACGTGAATATCCCCTACGTGCGCCGCAAGCGGGAAATCGGGAAGTCGCGCTGGACGCTGCAAAAAAAAATCAAGCTGCTGATTGACTCATTATTGTCTTTCTCCTTCTTTCCCATTCGGGCCATCTCGGTGCTGGGGCTGGGGCTGGGCGTAGTGGCGCTGCTCTACGGGCTTTACATCATTGGCCTTAAGTTTTTTGGCGGTGACGAACCTGAGGGCTGGACCACCCTGATGGTGGTAGTGCTTTTCGTGGCCGCCTTTCAGATGATTGCGCTGGGCGTCATCGGCGAGTACGTGTGGCGGGGGCTGGATGCGGCCCGCAAGCGGCCCATGTACGTGGTGAAGCAGGTGAATGAGCCTACTCATACCTTGACCCGTTAATCAAGCTTCTTAGCTAGTTGATGTTACCTTACCTTATTGAGCTACTGGCACTACCGCTGGCTGGCTTAGCTGCCTGCTACGGGCTGGGCACGGTCCTGCTGTGGGTGAGCGGCTTACAGGCCGAGGAGCCCTTCTTCACCATTTTCCTGCGCCTGCTGACGGGCTTGTTAATGCTCGTGGTCAGCTATGCGCTGGTGCGCACTGGGGGCGTGAGTATCCTGCTGCCCGTGCCTTTGCTGCTCGGGGGCGTGGTGCTGGCCCTGCGCCGCCCGGCGGCGGGTGCTACGCCCGCGCCCGCTCGCCTCGGCCCCGCACTGGGGCTAACCTTGGTCCTGTGCCTGGCCGTATTTGCTGGGCAGTATGCGCTGGTATATGAGCCGGGAACAGCCCATCTGCAAACCCCCTTTCAGGACTACGTTTACTACAGTCGTCTAACGCTGATGCTCAACCAATTCGGATTGGAGACCAATTCGCTGGAAGTTGTATTTCCACAGTTTCAGACCGTACAACCCTACCACTATCTGGAAATATGGCTGAATGCGTTGCTAGTGTGGGTTTCGGGGTTGCCCTCAGTGTGGGTACTGTTTGTGAGCATGACTACGATGCTACTAACCATTGCCGGGGTTGGGTTTGCGGCCATATACGCTTGGTGCGGGGTGAAGGCTGCCTGGGCTATGCTACTGGGCGGGCTCATGCTGACGGTGAATGGCACAATATGGCCATTCCTGGAGGGTTTCCTGTTCGTGGGTAACGGCTCGCTACTATCGCACCTGCCAGCGCAGCTGCACCCCAAGCTGGGTCCGGTCTATATAGCTATGGTCTTGTCCGGACTGCTACTGCTCCGGCAGCGGTGGGTGGCGGCGGCGCTGGCACTGCCCATGCTGCCGCTGCTTTTTGTGGCTACAGCCCCGGCGGCGCTGGCCGGGGTGGTGGGGCTGGTGCTATACCTGGGCCTCAGCCGGCAGCTGCCCTGGCAACGAGCGCTGCTACTGCTGGCTCCGGTGGGGGCAGTAGGTGTTTATATGGGGTTGTTCTATGCGTTGCAGCCCGCCCCCTACCAGTTTCCTCACGCGGGGCACTCCTCTCTGCTGGCCTCAGTATTGCCCGCCGGACAGGAGCTAGAAACCCTAATCAACATTGCCATCGGGGTGCTGCTCAATTATGGCATTTACTACGTCGGCTATGCCGCGCTGGCTGGGCTGCTGTGGTGGACCGGTTCGGCCCGAACGCCGCTTATCGCGCCTGCTGGCTGGCCCTGGATGGCATGGGCCGCCGCCACGCTGCTGGGGGCCCTGCTCATGCGTACGCTGAGCCATCACTTTCTCGATGGGTTTCAGTTTTTCTCTAATCCGATGGTGCCGCTGAGTGCTGTGGTGTTGGCCATCGTGCTGGGGCAGGTCCTGCGCGGGCAGGCTACCGCGCGCCTGGCCCTGGCTGCGGCGGGCCTACTTGGCTTATTGCTGGTGAACACACTGCCCCGAATCACTGACAACGCCCGCTTCTCGACGCAGTTTTTGGCGCGGGTGGGGCCGGTACTGCAAGCTTTGCCCGCCCGTGGCGGCTATCTGCTAGGCGATGCCGACTACCAGAACGCTTACATGCTGGCATCCGACGCCTATACGGCTGGTACCTACGTGTCTAATTTCCGAAATGACTACCTGCTGCTGTCACTCTCGGCGCTGGTGCCCGATAGTCTGAACACCGACCCGCGTTTTGCCCGCGACTCGACCCAGGCGGCGCTGGCCACGGACCAATCGACACTGGCCCGACTGACCCAGCTGCGCCAGCGGGTGGGGCGACCTCTATCCCCTGACAGCGCGGCGCTGGCTTTAGTGCAGCGGGCGGGTCTGCGCTTTATCTGTGCTTCGCCACGGGCCCGGCTGCCGCCCACGCTACGTCCCCTGGTGCATGCCCGCTACCGCGATTCCCGTTCCGGTGAGGTGCTTTACGTGCTGCGGCCATCAGTTTTCGCGGTTCCGCCCCAGCTACCTTAAGCTTGTTCCTGACAGCCGGCGTGTATCTTTGCACGCCTACTGTGCCGTACCATTTGTATATGACCGTTCCCTTTCTCTCCTTCTCCCCGCAGCACGACCCCATTCGCACCGAAGTGCTGGCCGCAATCGCCGACGTGTACGACAAGCAGTGGTATGTGCTGGGCGAGCAGGTTAAAGCTTTTGAGGCTGAGTACAGCGCCTTCAATCAGGTAGCTCATACCATTGGCGTAGCCAATGGCCTTGACGCGCTGCACCTGGCCCTGCTGGCCTTGGACGTGCAGCCCGGTGACGAAGTCATCGTACCCAGTAACACCTATATTGCTACCTGGCTGGCCGTTTCGTACGTGGGCGGCGTGCCCGTGCCCGTCGAGCCCGACGCACACACTTATAACCTTGACCCCGCTCTTATCACAGCCGCCATTACGCCCCGCACCAAGGGCATTATGCCGGTACACCTGTACGGGCAGGCCTGCGCGATGGGGCCCATTATGGAAGTAGCTAAAAAGCACGGCCTGTGGGTAGTAGAAGATAATGCCCAGGCCCAGGGCGCGGCTTGGGAGGGCGGCTTCACCGGTACCTTCGGCAACGCCAATGGCACTAGCTACTACCCCGGCAAGAACCTGGGGGCCCTGGGCGACGCCGGAGCCGTGACAACCAACGACGCGGCGCTGGACGCTAAAATCCGCACCCTGCGCAACTACGGCTCGCAGCAGAAGTATTACAACGAGATTATCGGTCAGAACTCGCGCCTCGATGAGCTACAGGCCAGCGTGCTACGTGTGAAGCTCCGGCACCTGCCCGAGTGGACGCGCCAGCGCCAGCAGGTAGCGGCGTGGTACAACCAGTACCTAACTGGCCTGGGCGACCTGTTGCTGCCCACTGTGGCCGAAGGCGCTACCCACGTTTACCACCTCTACGCGGTGCGCACGGCCCACCGGGCGGCGTTGCAGCAGCACCTCACCGACCAGGGTGTGGGCACCCTCATTCACTACCCTGTGCCACCGCACCGGCAGCAGGCCTATGCCCACCTGAACATGCCCGCCGGGGCCTTCCCCATTGCCGAGGAAATTGCCGATACGGCCCTAAGCCTGCCCATGTGGCCCGGCATGAGCGAAGAGCAGGTGGCCCGTGTGGCAGCGGCGGTACGCTCCTTCTTCGCGTAGTCCTCTTCGTGCATTTCTTTACTAAAAACCTGTATGTCAGTTCCCCGCCTGATAGACTTTTCTAAAATTGGCAAGCCGGAGCTAGGCTACCTGACCGTGGCGCAAAATAGCGGCCTGCCCTTCCGCATCGAGCGGGTATACTGGACGTATTTCACACCCGACGAAGTGTTGCGCGGCCACCACGCCCACCATGACCTGGAGCAAGTCATCTTCGCCGTAAGCGGGCAGATTGACTTTGAGCTGGAGGGCGTGGACGGCACCAAATACAACTTTGCCCTGACCCGACCCAACATCGGCCTGTACATTCCGCGGCACTACTGGCGCACCATTCGGTTTTCGCACAATGCCGTGCTGATGTGCCTGGCGTCGCACGAGTATGAAGAAGCGGACTACATCCGGGAATATGCTGATTTTAAACATCTTCAAAGCATTGAAAAGCCGAGAATTTTAGATTAGTATAAACACTAGAACAACTATTCTTGCTTAACATCGCTCAATTTTCAAAATCATAACTGTTGTTTCCAATGAAATTTGCAAACCGTAATGTTCAGTTAGGCGAAAATGTTCGTTTAGGGAAAAATGTCTCAATAGGTGATAATACCACAATTTACGACAACGTTATTATCGAAGACAACGCCATTATTTGTAATAACTGCGTCATTGGGGAGCCAGGAAGAGCTTACTACTATCAGGATGGTAGTTATATTCAACCAGAAACTGTCATCGGAGCCGGAGCACTTATTCGCAGTCATAATATTATTTATGCTGGCAGCACCTTCGGAGAAAATTTCACTACAGGGCATCGCGTTACTGTTCGGGAAAATAGCCATTTTGGTCGCGATTGCCAGGCCGGAACATTAACTGATATTCAAGGTAACGTAGTTTTTGGTGACTACTGTAAAATGCACAGTAATGTGCACATTTGCGAGTTTTCCACAATTGGAGATTATGTGTTTATTTACCCGTACACTGTTTTTACCAACGACGCTCGTCCCCCTTCGAACTCATACAAAGGACCAACCATCGGGGACTATTCTATTATAACTGTTCATTGCATTGTGCTGCCCGAAGTACAAATCGGCAAAAACTGTTTAGTCGGAGCTAACTCAGTTGTAAACAAGGATATGCCAGACTTTAGTTTTGCGGTAGGTAGTCCAGCCAAGATTGTGCGTGACGTAAGGGAATTGGGTGGAGGTGGGCAATATCCATGGATGTATAATTTTGAGCGTGGTATGCCGTGGCAGGGTATTGGTTTTGAGGAGTGGAGCAAGAAGTAATAAAAGGTCTTATAATCTTCAGGTTAAAAGATGATTGATTGGCGAAAGAAATGTATTGTACTTATTAACTGAATTCATGTGGGCTTGTCTATTCTATTAGCAAGCATAGTGTTGTTGAGAGCCTGTTAGAATTCACAAGTAGCTGTTAGACAAACAGAAACCAGCCAGGTTTTCCTAATTTCCTCATCCGACCAAAGATGTACGAAACGGACCTGACTGATTTCCAGTGGCACGTTATGCAAAATGCCTTGCCCATTGCCCGCCGCCGCAAGTATTCCTTGCGCCTCATTTTCAATGCCTTGCTTTACTTAACCAAGAGCGGATGCCAGTGGCGCTTGTTGCCCAACGACTTTCCCCCTTACCCCATTTGCTTTTATTATCTCCGCCGCTGGCAAGCCGACGGACGGTGGGCGGGCCTGAATAAAATGCTAGTTGAACAGGAGCGCCAGCAGTCAGCCCCTTCGGGCCAGCCCAGCCCAAGCGTGGCCATTGTGGACGCGAAATCGATTAAAAGCAGCGAACGCGGCGTGCTCGACAAAGACTTTGACGGCCACAAACAGGTGCAGGGCCGCAAGCGTCAACTCGCTGTTGACACGGGCGGCCGGTTGCTGGCCGCCCACGTGGGGCCAGCCAACGAGAACGACCGCATTGGGGGACGGGCGGTGCTGGAAAAACTCCACCAACAGGGGTTTAAACGGCTACAACTCGTGCTTACCGACGCGGGCTACAATGGCCGACCCCTGGCCGAGTGGACCCAAGCCCACTGTGGCTGGCGGCTCGAAACCGCCCCCGGCCTTCGCGGTGGCGGCGGCTTTACCCCGCAACCCGTGCGCTGGGTCGTCGAGCGCTCCATCGGTTGGTTGCAATGGGACCGGCGGCTGAGCCGCGACTTCGAATGCGAAACCAGCAGCGCCGAAGCGACCTTGTATTTGTCCAGTATCCGACACCTGATTCGTAAATTTTAACAGGCTCTGAGTATTTTCAACTAATCGATTTGATTTCCAAGGAAATTAGTTAAGGCGATGACAGTTGTGACAGAGTATAATAAGCTGGAACTTTCATCCATCATACTAATGGCTGATGTTCAGACGGTAGATGTCAAACATAGCCGTCAGCTGGGGCATTATATAGCTCTGGGCGAAAGCAAAGGGCACAGGCTCAGACGGCGTTCAACGGCATTATCACTCGACGTATGAGCCTTAATTACTGTCCCTCTGCCAGAATGAGTGTGATGGAACGTATGCCACAAACGCAAAAACTATTCCTTCAAACGACTTACTATACCTAAAAACGCTATGATAAATAGTCTAAAAATACAAATTGTTTGGTTATTTCTTAAATATTCAAAGAGAAGCCCTTAATAAGCTCCTGGCAAAATCTATACGTAAATCAAAAATAGTCTTTTATACCAATAATGATTAATAATAATATTCTGCTTGCAAAAAATAAAGCTGTGTATAATGGCCTAGTTAAGGCTTTTTCGAAAAAATTCGGTAGTAATAATGAATTTGAAAAGCAACTTGATGCTATCAACTTAATCGCAGCTTACCAATGGCGAATTCATGCAGGACTCTATGCTGATTTGTATCTAGAAAAGTGGGCATTAGGTATTGGAAAACGCATCTGGGATGACAATAATGTAGTAGCTCCAATTCTTCCTAAAGCCACTCAAAAGCTAAATATACTCCATGTTGTTACCCAAACATACTCAGTCGGTGGGCACACGCGGCTTCTGTTAAATATTATCAGAAATGACACTAATTCTTTGCACAATGTGGTTCTTATAAATAGGAAGGCAGAAGATGCACCGGATTGGCTTCATGAAGCAGTTAAAGCTACTGGAGGTGCTATAATCACTCTATGTGAAGAATCAAAGGTAGAACAAGTGGCTATACTACAACAGTTACTTGTTAATCAAGCTGACCGGATATTTTATTCCATTCATCCTGACGATAGTGTGTCCGTAGCTGCGCTGGCTGCTACTCCGCGGCCTCAAGTGCTGACAATCAACCATTCAGACCACACATTTTGGCTGGGTTCTATCTTGTCAGATGTTGTCGTTTGTTACCGGAGATGGTCGTTGCCGTTTTCTTTGAGTGCTCGCGCTGTTCAAAAGGTAGAGCTTTTACCTACCCCATTAAATTTTGAAATAGTAGCCCCAAATGCTAAGAGAGAAGCACGTAATGTATTAGGAATACGGGACGAACAAATAGTCATTCTAACTGTGGCGAGCGCCTATAAATTTACGCCAACAGATGAGCATAATTATTACAGACTTATAAGAAAAGCGATAGATGATAATCCGCAAGTGCTAGTGAAAGTGATTGGGGTGCAGGAAAGTGAAGGAAGCAATCTAGGGTTTGAGGAGCATCAGCGAATTGAATTGTTAGGAGCAATTGACGACCCAAAAATATACTATATGGCAGCGGATATTTATGTTGATTCATTGCCATTTGGTTCGTTCACTTCGCTATTCGAAGCAATGTATTTTGGTTGTTTTCCGGTCCTGCAATTCAATCCTACTGATATGTTAGTTATTGGACAGGAACCTGCATTACAAGGGTTAGTACAGCATCCCCACGATGAAAATGAGGCAATAAAAAATATTCAACGAGCAATTAATGATATAGATTATCGTCAACAGATTGCTCAAAGAGGTAGTAATTTAATTCAGCAACATTACATGGGGAAAGGTTGGAAAGAATACTTGACCAATCTCTATCGCGATTCTGCTGCAATTGTGACGTCTGTCCGTGATATAAGTGATATAGAAACGCTGAATCTAAGAAATGCTGAGCAGCAGAATGACTTAGATGCGGCGTATATGTCGAATGTTTTTTTCGGAGATTCAATTAATTTTCTGCTATATTCCCTTTTGGAGAGAATCGATAAGTTTTCAATAAAAGATGGTGTAAAAATATATCTTTCCCTGCAAAAAGAGCAGCAGCGTATGTCATTGAAGCAATTGCTGCATTTTATCAAAAATAAAATAAACCATCGGTATAAATGAATATTTATACCATGGTTTATTTTATTTTTGTGGTATATATTCTATATAATTCAAGTGAATGACCCCCAACGTTGCCATCGTCGTGCCCGCCTACCGGCGGTTTGCTGACCTCACCGAGAGCGAGCAGATTTCCTGGCGGCAGTCCACGGACGTGTACCAGACCTACCCGTTCGTGCTCGTGTGCCCCGACTCACTGGATGCCAGCGGCTACGTGAGTGCCGTCCTGGCTCAGCCCGTACGGCTGGAGCGCTTTGCCGATACCTATTTTTCCGGCACGGCTTCTTACAACAAGCTGATGATGTCGCTGGACTTCTTCCAACGCCTGGCCGGCTACGAGTACTTTCTGCTGTGTCAGCTCGACGTATTCGTCTTCCGGGATGACCTGCCCGCTTGGTGCGCCAAATGCTACTCCTACGTGGGGCCGCCTTGGTTTGCGGGCTTCGAGCCGCCGCTGGCCGAGGCGCGGCTGTGGGCAGTGGGCAACGGCGGCTTCTCGCTGCGCAAGGTGGCCGACTGCCTGCGGGTGCTGCACGCGCGGCAGCCCATTTTCTCGTGGCCCACGCTGCTGCGGGAGTGCTTCGCGCCGGGGCTGGGAGCAGGGCTGCGGCGGCTGCCCGCTTACTTGCGGCGCGGCCTGCAAGCCAACCAGACCCACCACGCCCGCAACGACTATGCTGGGCAGGAAGACATTTTCTGGAGCCTCATCTGCGCCGACCGCTTCGCTTGGTACACTGTGCCCACGCCTACCGAGGCCTTGGAGTTTGGCTTCGACTACCACCCTACGCTGATGCTGGAGCTGAACGGTGGCCGCCTGCCGATGGGCTTTCATGCTTGGGACCGCCACCGCAATGCATTCTGGACGAAGTTGTTTAAGGAGCAGGGGTATTCACTAAATAACCCAAGTTGCGGATTATAGTCCAACTTGGTCGAGGGCGTGGACGAAAATGAACAGCGCGATTTTGAGGACAAATCCCTGGGCCGTGACCGCATGAA
>NZ_MDZB01000135.1 GCF_001816145.1 Hymenobacter lapidarius
GGGGGTCAGCCAGTACTGCTTGCAGTGGCGCCACAGGCGTTCAATTTTGTTGAGTTCGGGCGAATAGGGGGGTAAAAAGCAGAACGTGAGCCCTTGTTCAGCCCACGCCTGCCGGCGCTCCTGCACGAGGCGGGCGCGGTGAATCGAGGCGTTGTCGAGTACGAACACCGTGGGGCCGCGGACGTGGTCGGCCACGAACTCGTCCACGGCCTGGACGAAGGCCTCGGCGTTCCAGGCGCCGGGCAAGGCGTAGGCACTCAGCGGCTGGCCCGCCACGCCCGGCTGCCAGAAGCCGAGCACGGACTGTCCGCCGGCCGCGCGTTCGGCCGGTAGGGGCACGGCCGGGGCCCCGCGCACTTGCCAAGCGTAGGGCACGGGGGCCAGGCGCGAGAAGCGGCATTCGTCGACGTACACCACGGCCACTTCGCCGCGTGCCTCGCCTGATGCAACCCGTGTAAGTGCTGCTGCATCAGGCCGAAGGCCTCGGCGTCGCGCTTGGCTTTGAGGCTGCGCCGGCAGCGCTTCCAGCAATAACCCAACTGGCGGGCCAGGCGTCGCAACGTGCGCACGGACACCTGCACGCCTACCTGCTGGGCCAGGCGCGGCACGAAACAGCGCAATTGCTGGGTGGCCTGTCCCAGCCACGTGCTTACTTTTTTTTTACGGTTTCGGCCAGCTTCGGCGGCCGGCCGCTTCGCGCGCCTTCGGCCAGGCCGGCCAGGCCCCAGCGCTGCCAGCGCCCGAGCCAGCGGCTGACCACGTTGCGATGGGTGGCGAAGAGGACGACGAGTTGGTCAATGCAAAAGCCGCGGTGGTGTGCCAGCACGGCCTGGGCCCGGCGCCGCATGCGCGGGTGCGGCCCACCCGCGACGCAAGCTTCTAACGTAGCGATTTCCGATGCTTCAAGCGCCAAGGGAGCTAACATAACCCAAAGAAACAGCCAAACACCCTCACACCATTACTTTTGACCGGATACTTAAGTGTCCGTTTTTCAACTTGTCAACAACTTTGCTGTTTTGTTTTCCGTCTTCTCTGACATTTAAAAATTCCTCACTATCGTAAACAATTGCAAATTGTCCGAATGAGTTTAGAAAGCAAGTGAGAAATAAAATGGTCAGGATTTGTCTCATTGTGTAGTGTCTGCTAAAATTACTGCCAACATCACGATACCCGCTACTCGCAGGTTACCCGAATAGCGGGTATTTCTCTTTGGTACGCAAGTTAGTAGCGGGTAGCGTACCAATTTGGTGTGCTACCCGCTACTAACTTGCCTTACCCCGCCAGCACTGCCGACGTTTCCTTGCGTTCGCCGATTTGCTGGCGCCACATGGCGTAGTAGAGGCCTTTTTGCAGCAACAGCTCTTCGTGGCGGCCCTGCTCGGCAATATGGCCGCGTTCGAGCACGAAGATGCGGTCGGCGTGGAGGATAGTGCTGAGGCGGTGGGCAATGAGGATGGTCATGTGCTGGCGCGAGCCGGACAGCTCCCGCACCGTCCGGCCAATTTCTTCCTCGGTGAGCGAATCGAGGGCTGAAGTGGCTTCGTCGAACACCAGGAGGGTGGGCTTGCGCAGCAGGGCGCGGGCAATGCTGAGGCGCTGCTTTTCGCCGCCCGATACCTTCACGCCGCCTTCGCCGATAACCGAATCGAGGCCCTGGGGAGCGCGGGCCAGGAGCGTGGTGGCCGCCGCCTGGTGCAGGGCGCGCAGGCATTCCTCGTCGGTGGCGTGGGGGGCCACAAAGCGCAGGTTCTCGCGGATGGTGCCGGAAAATAGCTGCGTGTCCTGGGTCACGAAGCCGATTTGCTCGCGCAGCTCGTCCAGGTCAATTTCAGCACCGGGGATGCCGTTGTAGAGAATCTGGCCCGCGAGGGGCGGGTAGAGGCCCACCAACAGCTTCACGAGCGTGGTTTTGCCCGAGCCCGACGGGCCCACGAAGGCAATGGTTTCGCCGAGCCTGGTGGTGAAGGAAATGCTGCTCAGCGCCGGGGCATTGGCCGTGAGGTGCTTGAAGGTGACGTTTTGGAAGGCCAGGTTTTCGATGTGCGCCACCGACTTGGGGTGGGCCGGCTTCTGGTCCTTGGGCGTGTCGAGAATTGCCTGGAAGTTGCCCAGTGAAATCTCGGTTTCGCGGTAGATGCCAATGATGTTGCCCAGTTCCTGCAGCGGCCCGAAAATGGAAAACGAATAGATGAAGAACGAGAAAAACTCGCCCAGACTGATGTGGTTCTGCACCCGCAGGTAGAGCAGCAGCAGCACGATGACGTTGCGCAGCAGGTTCACGAAGGTGCCCTGCACGAAGGAGAGCGAGCGCAGGTAGCGCACCTTGCGGAGCTCCAGCTTCAGGATTTTTTCGGTGGTGGCGTTCAGGCGCTCGGTTTCCTGCTGGGCCAGGCCCAGGCTTTTGATGAGCTCAATGTTGCGCAGGCTTTCGGTGGTGGAGCCGGCCAGGGCCGTGGTTTCGGCCACAATGGTCTTCTGAATGACCTTGATGCGCTTGCTGAGCACGTAGCTCAGGATGCCCAGCAGCGGAATGGTGAGGAAGTAGCCCGCCGCGATGGGCCAGTACACCGTGATGGCGTACCACATTACGAAAATGATGCCCACCAACGCCGTAAACAGCACGTTGACGAAGCTCTGAATGAGCTTTTCCACGTCGATGCGCACCTTTTGGAGCTTGCCCAGTGTTTCGCCGGAGCGCTGGTCCTCAAACACCTGGTAGGGCAGCTCCAGGGAGTGGCGCAGGCCGTCGGAGTACATTTTGGCCCCCAGCCGCTGGGTGATGACGTTGACGTAGTAGTCCTGAAAGTTTTTGGCAATGCGCGACACCATGGCCACGCCCAGCATCATGCCGATGTAGGGAATGGCCTGCCGGAAAAACGGCCAGAACGGCACCTGCATAATGCCGCCGAGGTCGCCGTTTTTGGGCACGAACTTATCAACCAGCTTGCGGAAAATGTAGGGGTCGAGCAGCGAGAATACCTGGTTGATGGTGGCCAGCACCAGGGCCAGCACCAGCAGGCCCCAGTAGTTGCGCAGGTAGCTATAAAGGATTTTCATGGAGCAAAGTAACGGCCCGAAGCGAAGGCGGGGCCGGGGTAGCAACCCCGGCACGCGCCAATGGTTGCAACCCGCCGAGTGGGGTGCTCCCCTGAATAGCTTCGGAAAAATAGCTGCGCCTGTTTGCTGCCCACTTCCTTATTCAACGCACACGGGCCCCACCGAAACCGCTGCTCAATGCGTTGGGCAGCGTTTCGGTGGGGCCCGTGGGCGTTGAACAAAGGGGCGTGCCTGGGAAATACGCTACGTTGCGGCCAGCGCACCCGCGTTCGGGCGGGGCATTAGGCCAGCGTGCGCGCCGGGCGGCGCAGCAGCAGCACCACAATGAGGCCCAATAGCAGCGCGCCCGCAAAGGCACGCCGGCAATGCCGCCGGGGATTTTGGTGGCGTGCATTACCAGCGCCCCACCCATGATGATGATGAGCCCAATGGCTGCTGGGCGCACCGTGCGCGGAATGAGCAGCCCGATGCCGCCCAGCAGCTCGGCCACGCCCACCACAATGCCCACCACGCCTGGAAAGCCGAGGCCCTCAAACATTTTCGTGATGCCATCGATGTCGCGGAGCTTGTCGAAGCCCGCTTTGATGAAGAGGATGGCCAGGATGACTTGCAGAATCCAGGCAATGATGTTGCGTAGGGAAGGGCTCATGGGTTGGGGGTAAAAAAGAGTGGAAAAAACAGTGAGTACTGAAAAGTAATGCGGCCGGGCCCGGACGAAAACAGGGCAACGGCCCGGCCTTGCTCCCGGCCGCTGCCGTCCCAAGCTAGTACCGCGCCGCTTAATAATCTGAATATCAGAAGACCTTGCTACAGTAGGCCTGCTAGCCGCCCCGCCCCACCGCAGCAGGCAGCGGCGAGGCGGGGCGGGCGTAACCCAGTGCCTTTTGGGTGGGCAACGAAAAGGAAATCGATGGTTTGTACGGATGGATTATTTGTAGAAGTACGTAAACAAATTCAGTACTTCTACCGGGTGTTTCTGGTAGTAGCGAAGCGAACTTTGTAGAACGCTGTCCTGGCAGCCACTTTATTACTGGCTGTCACAAGGAGTTGCAATCGCCGCAGTTCTCCTTCCGTCTTACTCTGTTCCTTCCGAGCTATGACTACTGTTTTCCACGAATTGCTGCCCGAAAGCTACTTGCTGCTCCTCACGCCCGGTAGGCCATCGGGCCCGGAATTTGCCCTCGATTTTTCGTTGAAGTGCGCGTGCCGCAGCGGCAAAACCGCTGTGTGGGTCGATTGCGAGTTGCTGCTGGCCCTTTCCCCCGAAGCGGCGCGCATCCTCTGCGACTACTACCACAAGCTGCAGGAAGAGCACAAGCAGCTGGTAGTGGTGCACGCCTCCGACGAAGTGAAGCAGGAGCTGCTCAACTGGCACCTGGACCCCGACCTGTGCTTTGCGCCCACCCTCATTGACGCGGCCTGGCAAAGCGGCCAGCGCCTGGTGGCATGAGGGCCCGGTGGCTGCTCTACGCGCTGGTCAAGAACAGCCTATTAGCGATGATGCCTACTCCTGATTTTTCGCAAATGCCCAACCTCCTCAACGAAGACCAGCAAAAAGACTGGCTCCGCCGCCAGCGCACGGCCGAAAATACCCTGGCCATTCAGTCCCTGGGCGGCACCGAGCCGAACGAGGAAACCATTGGCTACTTCCGGCGCTACGTGCGCGGCGAAATCACCCTGGCCAAAGCCATTGGGCAGGTGCGCGAGCAAATGGCCCAGGAGCACACCGCCTTCCGGCAGTACCTCAACCGCGGCAGCAGCATGGTGTGAGCGGCCCCTGGGGTCGGGTAATGAGTTGTCGGGCGTTAGTTATCAGTTGTTAGAAGCTAATAACTAACTGACCAATAACCAATAACCAATAACTAGCAACCGACAACTATCTTGCTTTTAAACGACAACTTAGTTGTACGCTTCCTTGCTGGCAGGGGTGGCCGGCGCCCCGGATGCCGTGCCGTTGAGCAGGAACGCCCGCAGGCGGTTGACGTGCTTTTTCAGCTCTTCAATGCGCTCGGCCTGCTGCAGGAAAGTAGCCGCATGGCCGAAATGGTGGTGGAAACCGTGCGCAAGCTCCTGCTCGTGCTCGATAGCCAGCCGCGGGCGCTGGCCGTTAGCCACGCCTTTGCCACGCTGTTTCGCCTCGACGCCGCCCAGGCCAAGGGCAAGCTCCCGGCCGACCTCGACGGGGGCATCTGGCGGCAACCGGCCCTGCGCCAGCGCCTGGAGGCAGTGCTGCGCGACCCCACCACAATATTCGACGACTACATTTTCAACGGCGAATTCCCCGAGGCCGGGCACCGCGAGCTGCTGGTGTACGGCCGCTGCATCGTGAGCACCGGCGCGCTCAGCAGCAAGCTGCTGCTGGGAATAAAGGACATGACGCCTGCGTAAAAATAGGTTTTACATATGTAAAAATATATTTAATAATATTCTATGTGGGTCAGGGTGGGTTAGGGACACTAATTATTTGGTTTACTTTAAGCTAATGTTTAGCTTTAGGGAGCTTCCGCCCGGTAAATGCACCGATTGGCTGGCCCGGGCTTGAATTTATAAGCCATACATTGCGGGGCAGCTTCTATCTCCTTTACCAGTCCTGCTGGTTTCCTTGCCGGGCCCGCGGGGAGCAGCTTAACCCTGCAACGAGCTATGGACACGGATTACAACGCTGACATGGACGCGCAGCAGGGCGGCCCCGCCAGGCGCCCGGCCGATGTGCGCGCGGCGCTGGCTTCGCTGCAGTCGCGGGCGGAGCGGCGGCGCTACCTCGTGACGCACGCCGCCGCCGACAGCCAGACCCCGCAGGACGTGCAGCGCCTGATGCAGGAGCTGCAGGTGCACCAGATAGAGCTGGAAATGCAGTACGAGGAGCTGCTGCTGGCCCAAGCCGAAGCCCAGAACGCCCGCGCCCAGTACGTTGACCTCTACGATTTTGCGCCGGTGGGCTACTTTACCCTCACCGATGCGGGGCTCATTCACCAGCTCAACCTGTGCGGCAGCCAGATGCTGGGCAGCGTGCGCCAGCGCCTGGCGGGGCGGCGCTTTGCGCTGTTTGTGCCCCTGGAGGCCCGCCCCGAGTTCGGGCAGTTCCTGGCCCGCATCTTCACCACCGACCGCACCGTGAGCGCCGAGATGGTGCTGCTGCGCGAAGACGGCACTCCCTTCTACGCCCAAATGGAGGGCCTGCGCGTGGAAGGCGCCCCCGAAACCGCTTCGAGCCGGCCCCACTGCCGCCTGGCCGTGCTGGACACCACTGCCCGCCGCAACGCCACCGACGCCCTGGCCGCCAGCGAAGCCCGCTTCCGCCGGCTTTTTGCCGAAAGCAACGACGCCGTGGTGCTGCTGCAGGGCCAGACCTACATCGACTGCAACAGCGCGGCCCTGCGCCTGCTGGGCGCCACCCACAAAACCGAGATTGTGGGCCGGGGCATGGCCGCGCACGCGCCGGTGCTGCAGCCCAATGGCCAGCCTACGGCCAGCCTCTTCCGCGAGTCCATTGGGGAGGCCCTGCGCACGGGCTCGCGCCGCTGCATGGCCCGCATGCACAAAATCACGGGCGAGGAAATCTGGATGGAAGCCGTGCTCACGCCCATTGAGCAGGAAGGCGCCCATCCCCTGATTCACATTTTGTGGCGCGACGTGACCGCCGACCGCGAAGCCGCCGCCCAGCTGCGCGCAAGCGAAGCCCGCCTGAGCCTGGCCCTCGACGCGTCGGAAACCGGCGTCTTCACCTGGGACATCACCAACAACCACTTGGTGTGGGATGCGCGCTCCCAGGCCATTTTTGGCCATCCGTACAGCCCCCTTCCCGTGGCGGTGGAGCTGCTGATGGAAAGTTTCCACCCCGAGGACCGGGACCGGGTGATGGCGGCTACCAACGACGCCATTGCCACGGGCGCCCCGCTGGCCGTCGATTACCGCATTGGCTGGCCCGATGGCTCGGTGCACCATGTGTCGTCGGCGGGGCGGAGCGTGGTGCAGCCGGGGGGCGGGTCCTTCTTTGCGGGCGTGCTGCGCGATGTGACGGCCCTGTACGCGGCCGAGGAGGAGCTGCACTACAAATCCCTGGTGCTCGAACGCCTGCTCAGCAACATGCCCATGACCTTGGCCCGCTTCCAGCCCGACGGCACCTATCTGGAGGCGGTGGGGGCAGGGCTGCGGGCCGTGGGCCTGCAGGACAACGAGCTGGTGGGCCGCAACGTGTTCGAGGCTTTTGCGCCCATCGGGCAGTACATGCGGCAGGTGCTGAGCGGCCGGGCCGTAAACTTCATGGTCGAAATAGGCACGGAGGAGCAGCCGCTGGCGTTTCAGAACTTCGGCTTTTTTGACGAGCAGCGCGAGCAGGGCGTGGTGCTGTCGGTGGACGTGACCGAGGCGGTGCAGCAGAAAAAGCAGCTAGAAGCCGAAAAGGAATTCACCGAAAGCCTGCTGGAAAACAGCGTGGACGGCATTGTGGCCCTCGACCGCCCCGGCAACATTGCGGCCTGGAACAGCCAGGCCACGCACTACTTCGGCCACCCGGCGGCGGCCGTGCTGGGCCGGTCCATGGTCGAAGTCCTGCCCCAGCTCGACTGCGACGAGACCCGGCAGGTGCTGGGCCGGGTGCTGGCCGGCGAGCAGGTGGTGCTGCAAGGGCAGGCCTTTGCGCACCGCACCGGACACTACGACGCCTACCACGTGCCTCTGCGCCAGGAGGGCAGCATTACGGGAGTGCTCATCATGTTTCGCGACGTGACCGAGCGCGACCGCATGGCCGAAGAAGCCACGCAGCTGCGCCTGCGCCAGCAGCAGGACCTGCTGTCGGCTATTCTCACCACCCAGGAAAACGAGCGCAAGCGCATTGCCGAGGCCCTGCACAACGGCCTGGGCCAGCTGCTCTACGCCACCAAGCTCAGCCTGGAAAGCGGCGCCGGCGCGGCGCCCGCGCCCGCCGCCCTCAAGCTGCTGCACGAAGCCATCCGGACCACCCGCACCATTTCCTTTGAGCTCACGCCCGGTATCCTGGAAGATTTTGGCCTGCGCACGGCCTTGGAAGAGCTCAGCAAGCGCATTACGCCGGCGGGCCTGCCGGTGCACCTGCACCTGGCCAACCTCGGCAAGCGCCTGCGGCCGCAGGTAGAAATTGCCGTGTACCGCATTGTGCAGGAGCTGCTGAACAACGCCATGAAGCACGCCCGCGCCACGGAGGTGGTGGTGCACGTAGCCCACGAAAACGGCCGCGTGGAAGTGAGCGTGGAAGACAACGGCACCGGCTTCGATCCGCACGCCCTCACCGACCAGCCTCTGGCGGGCATGGGCCTGTCGGGGGTGCGCAACCGCGTGGCCCTGCTGGGTGGGCAGCTGAAGATAAACTCGCAGCTGGGGCGCGGCACCATCATTAGCTTTGACGTAGACGAATAGCTGAACTTGCGGTGACTTGGATGGTGACCGGGCTGGCGCCGGTTTTCAGCAGAATGGTGGCGATGTCCGCTTCGGCCCGCTCGGGGTTGTCGCCGATGAGCTCGGCCCCACCGGCTGCTGCGAAGCGAACTGCTGCCCTGGCCTCGGGCAGCACCGTGCCTTCAGCATCCACCACCGAAGCGTACACAAACTGCCAGCCGTGATTGAAGTCCACGGCCGCCGGTGCGGGCTTGGTACCGGTCTTTGATGGCACCGTGCAGTAGCTCAGTGCAGCAAGCAGCAACAGGCCGCTGCCGGCACGCAACGCAACGGCGGAAAGGAGAGAAAGAGCAGGCATGTGGCGGGCGTTGCGAAGCAAGCGCGAACAAAAGGCACGAAGGAAACCAGGCGTTTTTGGCGCCGACATCCGGCATTATTGCAAGAAAATAGACTCAATACCAACACTCAGCGGGCTAATGGCAGCGGCTGCTGCGTCCCACACTACCTGCACCACTTCGGTATCGGTGATTTTAAAAGCGGGTTTCGCGGCCGACTGAAATTGCAGCGGCAGGAAGCCAGGGTAGGGGCGCGGCACCAGCAGCAGGGCTTCGGAGCGGAATGCGCTGAGCGGAATGCGCACGTCCTGCAACTCGGCACTCAGGGCCAGCGGCGCGGAGTAGGCCACGGCGTCTTTCGTCACGAGCACCACCTTCACCTGCGCGCCGGGCTGGTTGCTGCGGGCCCGCACCACCACTTCCCGGAAGGTGGCCAAATCCGTCTGGCGCCCGGCCAGGTCGTCGCCGAAATAAGCACGCAGGGAGGCAGCCGGGCCGGTGGGGGCGGGCTGGCCGGGGCGCGGCGGGCCTTGCACGAGGCGCAGGGCCAGCGTGCCGCCGGGCGTGGTCACGTAGTCGGTCCAGGCGGTGGGGGCAATGCCGCGCGCCTCAATGCGCTCCTTGTCGAGGTGGGCGCGGAACAGGGGCAGGGGCGTATCGGGGGCCACAATCGGCACTTCGTAGCGCTCCGGGTGGGCGTAGTCCCAGTCGCGGGGCTGCCCTGCAAAGCCACCTGGGAACGTGACCGACTGCGCGCCTTTTTTCAGCACCAGCCAGTAGCGGAGCTGGCCGGCGTAGAGCAGGTCGGCGGGCACGGTGGCCGCTACGGTTGCGTAGGCGGGCGTGCTCATGGGCAGCGTGCGGGTGCGGCCGTAATAGTGCTGCGCTACCAGAAACACGCTGTCGCCGGGGGCCACGCCGGTGAGGGTGGCCGTGATGCGCAACGGCTGGCCCGCGGCCGCCTGTGCGGCGGGCGTGTGCCGCACCTGCAGGCCCAGCTGGGAAGGCGCCGGGGCCGCAAACTCGCCCAGCTTGAGGTGGTTGAATGCAGTTTGGGGCGTGAAGGCCGCCGTGGCCTTGCCCGCCGCGGCCAGCAGGTACACGCCGGGCCGCACCGTGGCGCGGCCCACGCTGGCCTGGGCCTGCGCGGTATTGCCCTCGTTCAGGCCTCGCAGCGAAAAGGCCGGGCCCAGGTCGCTCAGGGAAATCCGCAGCGGCTGCTCGTTCCACAAAATCTGCGTCACGGCCTTGCTCAGCGAAGCGCGCTCAAACGGGTCGCGGATGGCCACGGCGTCGGGCATCACCTCCAGGCGCCACACGCCGGGGGCGAGGCGGTCGAGAAAATACGCGCCGAGCCCGCCATAGCGCACCACCGCCGACGACCCCACGCCCGCTACGTGGCGCAGCTTGCCGGCCTGCCGGGGCACGGTGGCGGTGTTGGCGGTGTAGTAAAATTCCTCGGGCGTGTTCATCTCGCTCAGCCCCTGCCGGTAGCTGACGCGGAAGTCGCTGAACACGGAGTCCTGCGGGTAGCGCCGGAACTGCTGCCCGCGCTTCACGTTGCGGAAAACCTTGCCCGCAATGAGCAGGCTCAGGGCCTTGGCCGGCGTGTAGGCCAGGTTGAGGTAGTGGGTCTGGTACTCGGTGTTAGCGTCGGCAATGGCCAGCGGGTCGTAGGCAAACTGCGTGGCCCACTGGAAACCGGCTTCGCGGAAGCTGCGGGCCATAAACGGGTACATCACCGGCTGAATAATATCGGCCGACTCGAACTCGTACACCATTTTGGCTTTGCTAGTGAACCGTTTGTCGGTGCGGTAGGGAATGGGGTACTGGTCTACGTAGGGCAGGAAATTGCCGCGCAGCGTGTGGTTGCTCACCAACCCCTGCGGGTACCACTGGTAGGTGAGGCCGTCGACCTGGGCGTTGAGCACGGCCTCGTACACGTCGGGGTTTTCCGACACGTTGTAGAACACCGGCTTGCGGCAGCCCGTGGCCCGAATGGCCGCCGCCATGCGGTTGGCAAAGCTGGTGATGGGGGCCAGGGGCTGGTTGTACTTGGGCTCGTTGCACACCTCGTAGGCGATGATGTCGGGGTCTTCGCGGTTGAGCTGGCTGGTGTAGGGGTTGCGGTGGTTGAGAAACTGGGTCAGGTACCGCTCCTGGGCCGCAATGGCGCGCGGGTTGGTGTAGGCCTGGGTCTTGGAATAGATGCTGGAAAAGCCGGTGCCCGTGTCGTTCTCGGGGTAGCCGTTGTTCCAGTACGCAATGGGGGTGAGGATTATTTTGATGCCGCGCTGCTTGAGCTGGTTCACCAGAAAGTCGAGCAGGCGCAGGTGCTCGTTTTCCAGCAGCGTGCCGGCGGTGTCCGTAATTTCCACGTCCCACACGTGCACCCGAAACGCGTCGACCCCCAGGCGCGCGAGGTGGTACACGTCCTGCGCAATGGCCAGCTCGTGCGGCACGCCCCGCCGCTGGATGGCCCGGTAGGAGTAGGCAAACGGCGTGGTGTAGTTCACCCCAAACAAGGCCACTTCCTGCCGGCCTTTCTCCCAGCGCAGCACGCCGTTTTTATCAACTACCACATTGCCGCCCGGCCCCGACCTAGTGGGCTGGGCCAGCAGGGATTGTGGCGCAATCGAATGTTGAATCAGGCAAAAAAGCAGCAGGCAGGCACAGCGAAACAGCATGGGTAGCGGTGAGCTAATCGGTGATTGAGGAAATAAAAAGCAGTAGGCTGGAGTCTATAAACATGCCTTCAGACGCTATCACAAGCATTTTGAGAATAAGCCCCGGCGCGGCCATTGTCGGCGAAGGCGGAACGTGCCCGAAGGTAGAAGGACCAATTTTAACCGCAAACGCTTGCACAGTTTTTAAAGCCAGGTGCTACTTTTCGGACGTCAGCTGGCCCGGGCTGCCCACTTCGGCCAAATTTTCGTACTCCCACAAGCGTTGCTTGTCCGGGTTTTGTCGTTGTTCCCAACCTCCAATATCGCCATGTCTGGTTCCCTCATACTAGCCATTCACATTGATTTCAACCAGCGCTTTGGCTACGAGCCGCTGCTGGTGCGGGCGCCCGGCCGCGTGAACCTGATAGGGGAGCACACGGACTACAACGGCGGCTTTGTGCTGCCCGCCGCCGTCGACAAGGAAGCCTACTTCGCCGTGGGCCTGAACGGGGGGAGCCGCATCCGGCTGGTAGCCTACGACCTGGGCGAGACGCTGGAGCTGGCCGGTGCGGCCGAAATCAGTCCCAGCGACACCCACTGGGCCAATTACCTGCTGGGCGTGGCGGCGCAGTTCCAGCAGCGGGGCATGGCGGTGCCGGGGTTCGACTGCGCGTTTGGCGGCACCATTCCCATGGGCGCGGGCATGTCGTCGTCGGCCGCCATCGAGTGCGGGCTGGCGTTTGCCCTCAACCAGCTGCTGGGCACGGGCCTGGAGCCCCTGGAGCTGGCCCGCATGGCCCAGAAAGCCGAGCACACCTACGCCGGCGTGCAGTGCGGCATCATGGACCAGTTTGCCAGCCTGTTTGGCCGCGATGGCCACGTGGTGCGGCTCGACTGCCGCTCGCTGGACTACGAATATTTTCCCTTCGATACCGCGGCGGCCCGCATCGTGCTCTGCAACTCCGGCGTGAAGCACAGCCTGGCCAGCACGGCCTACAACACCCGCCGCCAGGAGTGCGAGCGCGGCGTGGCGGTGCTGCAGCTGCACTACCCGGCCGTGCTTAGCCTGCGCGATGCCACCCTGGCGCAGCTAGAAGCCCACCGTGACGAGCTGGACCCCACCGTATTCCGGCGCTGTGCCTACGTGGTGCAGGAAAATACCCGCGTCGAAAACGCCTGCCGTCACCTCGAAGTTGGCGACCTCGCCGCCTTTGGTCAGGAGATGTACGCGTCCCACGCCGGCCTGCGCGACGACTACGAAGTGAGCTGCGCCGAGCTGGACGTGCTGGTGGAAGCCGCCAAGGCGGCGCCCGGCGTGTTTGGCTCGCGCATGATGGGCGGCGGCTTCGGCGGCTGCACCATCAATTTGGTGGCGCCCGAGCACGTGGAGGGGTTCATTGCCAGCGTCAGCGCCGCGTACCAACAGCAGCTGGGGCGGCAGCTCGAAACCTACCAGACCACCATCGTGGGCGGAGTAGCAGCGGTGCCGGTGGCAGTAGCGCGCTAGGCAGAACAATGAGAAAGAACGTTATGCTTATCTGGCGTCCGCGCAGCCGAAGCATCTCTACCGCGCAACCATATGATTTTACTGCCGCAGTAGAGATGCTTCGGCTGCGCTCAGCATGACGGGAATTTATCGCAATAAACCCACCTCACTTATGTCTTCCTTCGATTCTACCGAACACCCGCACCGCCGTTTCAACGCCCTGACCGGCGAATGGGTCCTGGTGTCGCCGCACCGTTCCAAGCGCCCCTGGCAAGGCCAGCAGGAAGCCGCCGAAACGGACCAGCGTCCGCCCTACGACCCCACCTGCTACCTCTGCCCGGGCAACGTGCGCGTGGGCGGCGAAGTGAACCCCGCTTACGAGTCCACGTTCGTTTTCAACAACGACTTCGGCGCCCTGCAAGCCGACGTGCCCACCGGCGGCATCAACGAAGGCGGGCTGCTGCGGGCCGAGGCCGAGTCGGGCATCTGCCGCGTCATCTGCTTCTCGCCGCGTCACGACCTCACCCTGCCCCAAATGACGGTGCCCGCCATTCGCAGCGTGGTGGACTTGTGGGTAGAAGAATTTCAAACCCTCGGCGCCCGGCCGGACATCAACTACGTGCAGATTTTTGAGAATAAGGGCCCGGTGATGGGCTGCTCGAACCCGCACCCGCACGGCCAGATTTGGGCCCAGCGCACCGTGCCCGGCGAGCCCGCCAAGGAAGGTGCCCAGCAGCTGGCCTACTTCCAGGAGCACGGCCACACCCTGCTGAGCGACTACCTGCAAATTGAGCTGGAAAAGCAGGCGCGTGTGGTGCTCGAAAACGACCATTTTGTGGTGCTGGTGCCGTTCTGGGCCGTGTGGCCGTTCGAGACGCTGGTGGTGGCGCGCCGCCCGGTGCAGGACATCGCCCAGCTCACGGCCGGGGAGCGCGACGGCCTGGCCGACATTCTGCGCCGCCTCACCATCCGCTACGACAACTTGTTCGACATCTCCTTTCCGTATTCTTCCGGCCTGCACCAGCGCCCCACCGATGGCGAGGAGCACCCGGAGTGGCACCTGCACCTGCATTTCTACCCGCCGCTGCTGCGCTCGGCCACGGTGCGCAAGTTCATGGTGGGCTACGAAATGCTGGGCGACCCGCAACGCGACATCACGCCGGAGTTCAGCGCTGAGCGCCTGCGCGGGCTGTCGGAAGTGCATTACAAGGGCGCAGTGGGGTAGTCCTCCCTGTCATGCTGAGCAGCGCGAAGCATCGTCTCGCCGCTGGACGACTTGTTCTGGCTTGCCAAGATGCTTCGCGCTGCTCAGCCTGCACCGAACGGGTTGCATAGCATGAGGCCCGGCTCTCTTCTAAGAAAACGCTGTTCTAATTCTCATTTGCTAATCATAAAGCCCATGCCCTTAGGGCGTTCGTATGGTCCACTAGGTCAATGAAGAGACCGTAGAACTACCTTCCGAAGGAGCTTATGAAACTCATGTTTAATCTGAGTTTCGTGAACTTTGAAAGGTGAACAAATTTCTTAAAATCAGTCTAGACAATAGGGTGCTTTTGCTAGGTTATAAGTGCCTATGGTCAGCGGTTCAAGCAAACGAGCCTTATGCTAAAGGCAAGCCGGGCTATTCTGTGTTGACCTGCTTGTTTACCTTCGACGCATGAAACAAATTATAATTTGGTTATTGTGCGGGCTCGTCTTGCTCAGCTGCTCTAAATCGTCGCCAGGCCCGGCGCTAGTAGGGACTTGGGAGCGGATGTCCCGCCGTACGGTCCTCGTATACAAGGACAGCCGGGCGCCCTACGACCAAACAGATGTAGACCCGCCAGGCAGCTACTTTTGGGAGTTTACCCCGGATGGGCAATTTAAGATAATCAATAATGGCAACAATACAGTAGCCACCTCTACGTACACCTACAGCAGAGAAACCCTCACGCTTAATGCTTCTAGTAGCATTATTGGTACAGGTATATACCGCGTGACAGAACTAACCGACCACCGATTGGTGCTTAGCAAGTACCAGGATTACAGCGACCTCTCCAGTGAGTTTATCCATACCTTCACGCGATAGCGACGGCTATGGGGCAGGGCCTTGGTATGCTATCTGCCCGTGAAGCAAGTAACGCAAACCATCACCCCCTGCAATTGGCCTGCAAGTCCAGCAAAACGGTGTAAAACCTAAACCGGACTTTTGTACAGAATAACACCCCAACTCCAGCGAGGCGGCCAAAAGTAGCCAAAGCATACCCTGCTGTTACAGATTCTAAACGCTGGCCGCAGTCTAAGCGCAGCGACGACTGCGTGTCATTAATGAAAGCGAGTTTGTAATTCGCCCGCAGGGAGGCTATCGGCAAGGCGAGTTGCAAACTCGCTTTACAATTGGCGCGCAGTCGCCGCTCGGATTTTGGTACAGAATAATACGCTGGCTGCAGCCTAAGCGCAGCGGCGACTGCGTGCCGTCAGTGAAAGCGAGTTTGTAACTCGCCCGCAGGGAGGCTACCGCCAAGGCGAGTTGCAAACTCGCTTTATAATTGGCGCGCAGTCGCCGCTACGCTTAGACTGCAGCCAGCTGTAAGCGTAAAGCGGCTGGCCCGCTGCTACCAAAAGTCCCTGTTGAACCCGCCAAACTGGCTAAGGCCAGCGCCGCGACTATTCAAGCTGGAACCCTGCACAAGCTAATCTGAAAGGCCCGCCGCCCGCACCATGAAAATACTCCTGAGCTGCCTATTATTCTTCAATGTCTTGTGTTTCCTGCTTTTTGCCTTAGATAAGCGCAAAGCCCGACAAGGCCAGCGGCGCATTGCCGAAAAAATGCTGCACCTCGCCACGCTGCCGGGCGCGGCGCTAGGCGCGTGGGCGGCTATTTTGCTACTGCACCACAAAAATCGCAAAGCCGCTTTCTGGAGCATTACCCTGGTGCTGACGCTGCTGCAAGGTGCCGTGCTCTATTTTGCGTTACCCTATTTTCGGTCGCAGCTTTAGCTGCGTAAAACGGCTGCCTGCGGGCAGCTTCGGCTCCTAAGTGCGCCAGCCAATTGGCCCCGTCCAGTTGTTCCGCGCTGACGGTATTACGAACAACTTATCGGTGTTAACAAATTAACGGAAAGGCTGGTCGACACCTACAGGTACTTCACCACCCGCGCGGGCACGCTGTAGTCGCCGCTGCGCTTAGACTGCGGCCAGCTGTGTGAGTTTCTTAAACTCATTTGGCCGTCTGGTTATCTCGTCAAGGGAGGCATGGGCCCTTGGTGGCTGCCGACGAACACGGCCTAGCGTGGTAAAACGCACAAAGGCCGGTTAGGCTACAACCTGCATTCCCTGTACTTTTGAGTACCTACACCCGCATCACCTCACTGCCTTGGTCAGAAAACGTACTTCTATTTCGGACATTGCCAAGGAGCTGAACCTCGCCGTTTCCACCGTTTCACGGGCGCTGAGCGACCATTCCCGCATCAGCGAGGCCACCCGCAAGCGCGTGTGGGAGCTGGCCGAACAGCTCAACTACCAGCCCAACCACCTGGCGGCGGCCCTGCGTAAGGGGCGCAGCAACACGTTGGGCGTCATTGTGCCGAACATCGACGGCCACTTTTTTGCCCTGGTGGTGAAAGGAATTGAGGAAGTGGCCAACCAGGCCGGTTTCAACGTGATGCTGTGCCAGTCGAACGAAGACAACGCGCACGAAGCCAAAAACGTGGAAACGCTGATGAACGCGCAGGTCGATGGCATTCTGGTTTCGCTCTCGCGCTCCACGCACGACTTCAAGCACTTCGACAAGGTGCAGCAGCGAAAAATGCCGCTCGTGTTTTTCGACCGCATCCTCACCGGCAGCGAGGTGAGCGCCGTGGTGGTGGACGACTACCAGGGCGGCTACCAGATGACCAAGCACCTGCTGGACCAGGGCCGGCGGCGCATCGCGCATTTTGGCGGTCCGCAGCACCTCAACATCTACAAAGACCGGTACCGGGGCTATTGCCAGGCGCTGCGCGACGCGGACTTGCCGGTGGAGGAAGAGCTGGTGGTGCTGTTCAAGAAAATGTCGCTGGAAGACGGCCCGGCGGGCATCCGACACCTGCTGGCCCTGCCGCAGCCCCCGGATGCCATCTTCTCGTCCGGCGACTTCACGGCCGTGGGGGCCCTGCGCGCCCTCAAGCAGCACGGGCTGCGCGTGCCGCAGGACGTGGCACTGGCCGGCTTCGGCAACGAAACGTTTTCCTCGCTCACCGACCCCATGCTCACCACCGTCGACCAGCACTGCGAGGAAATGGGGGGCGCCGCCGTGCGCCTGCTGCTGGAAATGATTCAGGAGCGCACCCGCCAGTGGTCGCCCCGCAAAATCGTGCTGCAGCCCAGGGTGCTGGTGCGGGAGTCGTCGGCAGTGGCTGCGGCAGTGGCGGTGGGGTAGCACTAGCGCCGCCGTTGGGTTGTTGCGTTCTTTATATCGGATTTTTGTGTTCTAAATTTTGCCATAAGGCCCCGGGCTTTCCGCGCCGTGAGAGAATACCTGCTGTTCGTCGACACCGAAACCTCGGGCATTCCGCGCGACTGGAGCAAGCCGTATTCCAGCCGCGACAACTGGCCGCACATTGCCCAGCTGGCCTGGGTGGTGTACACCAAAGACGGGCAGGAAGTGAAGGCCGAGAACCACTACATCCAGCCAAACGACTACGACATGAGCCCGGCCTCGGGCAGCGTGCACGGCCTCACGCTTGGCTTTTTGCGGCAGCACGGCCAGCCCCGCCACGCCGTGATGCAGCGCCTGCACCGCGACTTGCTGCAGTACCACCCGCTGGTGGTGGCGCACTTCCTGCAGCTCGACTACCACATGGTGGGCGTGGGATTTTACCGCGCGGGGCTGCAAAACCCGCTGGAGCACCTGCCCACCTTCTGCACCATGCGGGCCACCGGCCCGCTGGTGCGCCACTCCAACCAGGGCTTTCTGCGCCTGAGCGAGCTGTACAAGCGCCTGTTTCACGAGCCCCAGCCCCAGCAGCACGACGCCCTGGCCGATGCCTACGCCACTGCCCGCTGCTTCTTCGAGCTGCAGCGCCAGGGCACCATCACCCCCGAAACCGTGGCGCTGCAGGGGCCGGTGGGCCTGCAAAACGCCACTGGCGCTAAGCTGCGCAAACGACGAACCAAGATGGGGGTGGGGGCGTGGCTGTTCATTACCGGCCTAGCATTGGTTCTGCTGGCTTTTTTCTTGATTGGGTAAATAATCAAACCAGAAAACAACGCAAAATCAGAACGTCATGCTGAGCGCAGTCGAAGCATCTCGCGTGCCGCCACTGACTCACCTTTTAAGTGGTAGCGCATAAGTAAACGCATAAGTTTAGGGGCCGTAGTTTCGCCCCATGCGTGCCCCCCTTGCCCTAAGCCCCGACGAAGCCACGACCCT
>NZ_MDZB01000136.1 GCF_001816145.1 Hymenobacter lapidarius
GCACTCCAGTATCGGCTATCAGATGCCCTATCACGCTCACCAACAACTTCTTCAAACTACTGCCCTAAACTGTCCAGCCTAATTGGACCACCTCAGTTTCCCTGAGCCCGGTGGAAGCTATTCAAACCACAAGCAAAGACGGCACGCCGGTAAGCGGCTTTTTGGTGAAGCCCGTGGGCTACCGGCCGGCCGCAAATACCCCACGCTGCTGCGCATTCACGGCGGGCCGGTGGCGCAGTTTGGCTACGGGTTTTCCTTTGAGTGGCAGTACTTTGCTGCCAATGGCTTTGCCGTGGTAGCGGCCAACCCCCGCGGTAGCTCGGGTCGGGGCCTGGAATACAGCAAAGCCATTTATACCGACTGGGGCAATAAGGATACCGACGACGTACTGGCCGTGGTGGACTACGCCCTAGCGCAAGGCGTGGCCGACCCCGAGCGGCTGGGCGTGGGCGGCTGGAGCTACGGAGGCATCATGACCGACCAGGTCATTGCCCGCGACCAGCGCTTCAAAGCCGCCGTGAGCGGCGCTGGCATCGCCAACGTGCTGGCCGGCTATGGCACCGACCAGTACATCCGCGACTACGAAACCGAACTCGGCACCCCCTGGAAAAACACCGACGTGTACCTGCGCGTGTCCTACCCCTTCTTTCACGCCGACCGCATCAAAACGCCCACCCTGTTTATGTGCGGCGAAAAAGACTTCAACGTGCCCTTGCTCAACACCGAGCAGATGTACCAGGCGCTCAAAAGCCTGAACGTGCCCACCCAGCTGGTTATTTATCCCGGGCAGTTCCACAGCTTTACTACCCCCAGCTACGTGAAGGACCGCTACGCCCGATACTTGGCGTGTTACCAGCAATACCTCCTGCCCAAGGGCACGAGCTCGGCGGCTGGCAGCAAGTAGCGGCCCGCTACGGGTTAGACAATTGCGGCATCAAGCCCCGCCGCCATCTGGCCGTAGACAGCAGCCTTACTACCCGCGCACCCTGCTTAGCGGGCGTACGTCCATAAGCCGCGAAGCGTGTTGACTTGTGGCAGTCGTTTACAAGCTCAAAAAGCTGCTGAAAGGCCGGTCTGACCGGCAGCTGAATCCAGCAGGAGCCCTGCTCCGGCCACTTTTGGACGCAAATACACACGCTGGGCGGCGCAACAGTCGCCCCGAAGCATCATCCCGGGCACCCGTGAAGCAACTACTCTGAATCAGGCCCACCAAAACCAAGTTCTGCAACCGCCATCTTCCTCTGACTGTACAACTTGCCTTTCTACTCATTATCTGACAAATCGGGTTGAAAACAGGCTGAGCTTGTACAGGTAACCTGCTTTCGCTTCCATATTTCTCGCATTCGACCGCCCCGCCGGCGGCCTTCACCCTTTCTAGGCCCAGCTTTATGGTCACCGTTTACGTCCGCTACGTGCTGGACCCCACCAAACTCACCGAATTTGAGCATTACGGCCGGTTATGGCTGCCGCTGGTGGCGCGGTTCGGAGGGCAGCACCACGGCTATTTCCTGCCCAGCGAGGGCGCCAACAACATTGCATTGGCATTCTTCACATTCGAGAGCCTAGCGGCGTACGAGCGCTACCGCCAGCTCTCGTTTGCGTACCCCGACTGCCAGGCCGCCTTCCGCTACGCCGAAGACACCCGCTGCATCCTCAGCTACGAGCGCAGCTTTTTCCGCCCGGTCTTTTCATAAGATGCCCCCTCGGGGCTGGTGCGGACGAGAGTATTCCGGCGGAGGGAACGGCCAAATGCGTTGGCTTCGTGCAGTGGCCTGTGCCCAGACCGGCTGCGAGTTGAGGTAGGGCGTACTCAACCAGCGCGTGGCTCACCACCCCGCTCAGCCGCCGCGACAAGCCCATCGCCGAAGCTTTCCCCGTCGAGCTAATCAGGGAAGCCATGTACAGGTTCAACGTGCAGGTCATGCCAGCAGGCAGGAAGATGGCTGAACTCCGATTTAGCGCGTAGAATCAGTTGGTAATTTCTAATTAAAAACATGCCCTACTACCGCCCGCCCGGCCCGCCGCCCGACCCCGCTCTGGTAAAAAGCCTCACCCAACAGCAACAGGAAATGCGCCTGCGGGTGCGCGCCGAGCCCCTGGCCCGCGAGCCGCGCCTCATTGCCGGCTGCGATTCTTCGTTTCCCACCCCCGACACGATTCTCTCGGTGTTTGTGGTACTGAAATTTCCCTCCCTCGAGCTGGTGGAAAAGGTGTACAACTACGGCATCGTGGACATGCCCTACGTGCCGGGCTTCCTCTCTTTCCGCGAAGCGCCTAACGTCATCCACGCCTTCGCCAAGCTCGAAAACAAGCCCGATGTGATAATGGTGGACGGGCACGGCATTGCGCACCCGCGCCGCATGGGCATTGCCGCGCACCTCGGCGTGCTGCTCGACGTGCCCACCTTCGGCGTAGCTAAGCAGAAGCTGACGGGCATTTTTCAGGAACCGGGCCTTGAGCGCGGCAATATCACGCCGCTCACCGATGCCAAAACCGGCGAGCTGATTGGGGAGGTAGTCCGCAGCAAAGACAAGGTGCTGCCGCTGTTCGTGAGCCCCGGCCACCGCTGCGACCAGGCCACCGCTACCCGCCTCACCCTGGCCTGCCTGCGCGGCTACAAGCTGCCCGAACCCACCCGGCTAGCCGATTATTGGGCCGAGCAATTCAAGAAGGAAGTGCGGTAGCTTTTTCGCACCTCATTTTAAAAGGAGGGAGAAGAGAATTCCATGGATTCAAAACCATGCTGGATTGTCGCTAGGTTTTCGCCTGCGTCGAAGGGCAGCTTCAGCAAGCCGGCTACCGCCTGAAACACGGCTTGTTTTCCATCTTTTTGGCCCAACACACCGGCATCCAGCGGCAGTTGCTGCGACTTGGAAAGCTTCTGGCCGCCCGCATCCGTCAGCAGCGGATGATGAAAGAACCGAACCCGCGCCGCGTTGAAAGTTGCCGTTTCGGAAAGCCGGCTGGCCAGCCACAGCTGCGCGGCCGTGCTGGGCTGCAAATCCAGGCCGCGCACCACCAAAGTGGTACCCAGGCGCAAATCATCTACCACTGAGGCCACCTGGTAAGCCGCTACGCCGTCTTTCTTGCGAATGACAAAATCCGGCATCAGCGCGCCGAGGGGCACGTTGGTGCTCTCCTGCCAGGCATCGGCAATAGCTATTGTGGTATCGGCTGGCACCCGAACGCGCCAGGCGGCGCCGGGCGTGTCGAGCGGCACGGGCGCTTCGGGGCCGCCGGTGCGGGTGCGCTGGCTGGCCTGCACCAGGCCCGGCTGCTGCGCCAGGCGGCGCAAGACCGCGTTGTACTCGGGCAGGTGCAGCAGTTGGGAATGGTGGCGCAGGAAATCGTCGGGGCCGCTGGGGCCGTGGTCGTAGTCGAGGCCCAGCCAGTCGATGACCCGAAAAATATTATCGAGGTAGGCTGGGCGCAGTCGGGCCCGGTCCAGGTCGTCGATGCGCAGGTGGAGCACGCCGTCAGCTTGCCGCGTGAGCAGCCAGGTGAGCGCGAAGTTCACGGCGTTGCCCAGGTGCAGGTAGCCGCTGGGCGTGGGCGCCAGCCGCGAGACAACGGGCAGTAAAGTGAGCGACATGGTTTTTAGGGAAATGCGCAACGGCTGGTGCCGGAGTAGGCCGTGCGCAGCAGGCGGCGCAAAAGTAGTCCCGCGCTAATCCCACCCGGCTGGGAGGTGCGCCGCTGGTGCCACAAGCCTGCCGCCCGACCCAATTCCGGCTGCCCACCAAGCCCGTGCTCATGCGCCGGAAGCAGGCCACGCACAGAAGTTCAGCAAATACCGCGCACCCTTGGCGGTCCGTGCGTAAGTTTGCGGTCAATTTGCGAGGCGGTTCTCCTGCCTCGCAACGCGCCCAACCCGCTCGTTCATGCTGACTGCCGTACTGCTTTTCCTCCCGCTGGCTGCCGCTTTGCTGCTGCTATTCACCAAGGGAGCCGCCGCCCGGGCCCTGGCCCTGGGCGCCTCGCTTCTCGAATTTGGCCTGGCGATATACGCCGCGTTCGCCTTCAAAGCCACCGGCACCGCTTCGTTTGACCTCAACTACGCCTGGATTCCCTCGGCCGGCATCAACTTCCACCTCGGCCTCGACGGCCTGAGTTTGCTGCTGGTGCTGCTCACCACGTTCCTGGTGCCGCTCATTCTGCTGGCCGCCTTCAAGCACAACTACGACAACCCCTCGACTTTCTACGCGCTGGTGCTCTTCATGCAAACGGGCCTCATCGGCGTGTTTGTCTCGCTCGATGCGTTCCTGTTTTACTTCTTCTGGGAAGTCGCGCTGATTCCGATTTACTTTCTGGCCGGCGCCTGGGGCGGCGAGCGCCGCGTGGCCGTCACCCTCAAGTTTTTCCTCTACACCGTGGTGGGCTCGCTGTTTATGCTGGCCGGCTTCGTGTACCTCTACCTGCAAACCGGCCCCGGCGTGGGCTCGCTGGCCCCGCACTCCTCGGAGCTGTCGGCCTTCTATGGCCTCACCTTGAGCGCATCGGAGCAGTCGTGGTTGTTCTGGCTCATTTTTGCGGCCTTCGCCGTGAAGATGCCCATCTTCCCCTTCCACACCTGGCAGCCTGATACCTACACTGAAGCGCCCGCTCCGGCTACCATGCTGCTCTCGGGCATCATGCTGAAAATGGGCATCTACGGCACCATGCGGTGGCTGCTGCCCGTGGTGCCGCTGGGCGTGAGCCAGTGGGGTTTTCTAGTGGTTATCCTGGCCGTTATCGGCATCATTTACGGGGCCATCATTGCCATCCGGCAGCGCGACCTGAAGCGGCTCATTGCCTATTCGTCGCTCTCCCACGTGGGCCTGATGGCGGCCGGCGTGTTCTCGCTCACCCAAATCGGCCTGCAGGGCGCGGTGGTGCAAATGCTGGCCCACGGCGTGAACGTGGTGGGCATGTTCTTCGTGGCCGATGCCATTGAGCGCCGCACCGGCACCCGCCACATTCCTGATTTGGGCGGCCTCACCCGCCGCACGCCCATCCTCACGGTCTGCTTCCTGGTGATGCTGCTCAGCACCGTGGCCCTGCCGCTCACGGGCGGCTTCGTGGGCGAATTCCTGCTGCTAGCCGGCGTGTACCAGTACAATGCCTGGGTGGGCGCCGTGGCCGGCCTCACCATCATCTTCTCGGCCGTGTACCTGCTGCGCATGTTCCAGCGCGTGATGCTCGGCCCCGACTCCGCGTTCTCCGAAACCATCACAGACCTCACCGGCGGCGAGCTGCTGATACTGGTGCCGCTCATCGTGCTGGTGTTCTGGCTGGGCCTTTTTCCGGGCACGTTCCTGCATATCTCGGAGCCGGCCGTGACCAACCTGCTGTCGTTGGTCGGTCGCTAACCCCACCCCAACCCCTCCCCTCTTGGGGAGGGGCTTTTGATTTACTAAACCAAGAGCCCTAAGTCGCCTGGCACCCCCTCCCCATCGGGGAGGGGGCCGGGGGGTGGGGTTACCCGATATGACTTCCATCATTCTCCTCTCCGTCTTCGGCATCATCAACCTGTTCCTGGGATTCCTGCGCTCGAACAAGGTGCTGCTGCCCGGAGCCATGCTGCTGCTGCTGATTGTGTTCGGGGTGAACCTGGCCGACTGGGGCCAGGGCACGCAGTCGTTCTACAACAGCATGCTGGTGGTGGACAACTACACGGTGGCCTTCACCGGCATCGTGGTGCTCACCACCATTGTGCTGCTGCCTTTCTCGCGCAGCTACGTGGTGGCCGGCGAACCCAACCTGGCGGAATACTACTCGCTGCTGCTCTTCTCGCTGGTAGGCGCCGTGATGATGATAGGCTACAACCACCTCATCATGCTTTTCGTGGGCATCGAAATTCTGAGCGTTAGCATGTACGTGCTGGCCGGCTCCAGCAAGCGCGACGCGCGCAGCAACGAAGCCGCCCTGAAATACTTCCTGATGGGCGCTTTTGCCACCGGCATTCTGCTCTTCGGCGTCGCGCTACTTTACGGAGCTACCGGCACCTTCGTGCTTTCGGAGCTGAGCACGGCTGTGGCAGCGCCCGCAAACGCCAGCCTGCAGCCCATGCTCTACATCGGTATCCTGATGATGATTATCGGCATCGGCTTTAAGGTATCGGCCGCGCCGTTCCATTTCTGGACGCCCGACGTGTACGAGGGCACCCCCACCTTCTTCACCGCGTTCATGAGCACTGTGGTGAAAACGGCTGGTTTCGCTGCCTTCCTCAAGCTGCTGGCCGTGGCCCTGCCCGATGCCCAGGGCTTCTGGCTGCCCACCATTCAGGCCATGTGCGCCCTCACGCTGCTGCTGGGCAACGTGGGCGCCGCCGTGCAGACCAGCACCAAGCGCATGCTGGCCTACTCCAGCGTGAGCCACGCCGGCTACCTGCTCATTGGCCTCGTGGCCAGCCGGGGCAACCTCATCGGCGAGGCCGCCAGTGGCATTTTCTTCTACTCCCTGGCTTATTCCATTGCCACCATCGCCGCCTTTGGCGTGCTGAAGCTGGTGGCCGACCACCGCCAGCGCGACGACTACGCCGCCCTCAACGGCCTGGGCAAAACCAACCCGCTGCTGGCGTTCAGCATGACGGTGGCCATGCTTTCGCTGGCTGGCATTCCGCTCACGGGTGGCTTCTTTGGTAAGTTCTTCCTGCTGGCTGCCGCCGTGGGCCAGGGCTACATCGGCCTCGTAGTGTTTGCGCTGGTGATGAGCATGGTGGGCCTGTATTACTACCTGCGTCCCCTCATTGCTATGTACCTGCGCCCCGCCGAGGAAGGCGCCACGCCCGTGCCCGTCGATGGCATCCAGACCGTGACCCTTGCCCTGCTGGCTCTGCTGAGCATCGCCCTGGGCATTGTTCCCGGCTTGCTGAGCGGCATTTTGTAGAAAACACCCCACTAAATCAAAAAGGCCACCCGTTATGGGTGGCCTTTTTGATTTGTAAACCCTCTGATTTTATCGGTACCGAATATCGAAACGCCCATCACTTACTGTAATGGCTTTAGTGATGTCTGCTCGGTAGCGTAGGACCCCGCTAAAAGTGCCGGCAATAATGTGCTGAGTTGTGTCGAGCTTGGTAATGACAATGGCTGCCTTGCCTGGCGAAGAAAGGTATTCGCTGTAAGGGCCATTACTAAAGCTCATCCACCTTGCAATTGCGTCCGACGAATAAACTCCGACGCTGGTAATTTGGCTCAGATTTATACTAAAATCCTCATCAATATATCTTCCGCTAATATCCCGACCACTTAGCCCTGCATATAAGGTAAATTGCTCACCAGTGGTCGTATACAAACCGCGAACCTTATTGCTGTCGCACCGGAAAGTTGTGCAGCTAACGCCGTAGTCTCGCCACACTCGGTTGTCAAGGATGAAACCTATTGTATTGGCTCCTGATTGCGTAGCTGGCGGTAAAGCGAATGCCGGAATTGCATGCTTTTCAAATACGTCTTCATCGCACTTGCTCATGCTCATCAAAGGCAGGAGTAGCAGCAGAGAATAAGCCTTCATTGTTGCGGTAGAAAAAGTAAGAAAGACGTGTAAGTTATTAAACTTACTTTAAAAATAGGTATTTGCTCGTCCTCATGCACCTTACGGATTGGTAGACCACATGCCCGCTTCCTTGATGAAAATCCGGCGGTTCAGCTTCAGCTGTGAGACGATGAATTCGGCCAGGTCCTCGGGTTGCATCACCTTCTCAGGATTGCCGTCGGTGAGGTTGTTTTCCAGCGCCAGCGGCGTGGCCACGGTGCTGGGCGTAAGGGCCGACACGCGGATATTATGCTTGCGTACCTCCTGCATCAAGGCTTCGGTGAGGCCGAGCACGGCAAACTTGGAGGCGCTATAAGCGCTGCTACCCGCCGCCGCCCGCTGCCCGGAGGTAGAAGAAATATTGATAATGTCGCCGGTCTGACGCAAAATCATGTCCGGCAGCACGGCGCGGGTCACGTAGTAGGTACCCATCAGGTTTACCTGGATGATGTGCTCCCACTGCTCGGGCTCCATCTCCAGAAACTTGGCGAAGTGGCCAATGCCGGCGTTGTTGATGAGGATGTCAATCGGACCCAGTTCTTGGTGCAGTTGGGCCACGGCCGCATTCACGGCGGTGCGGTCGGCCACGTCGGCCACGGCCGTGGCGGCGGTGCCCCCGGCGGCGGCTATTTCGGCGGCGAGGGCTTGCAGGTCGCTATCGGTACGGGCCAGCAGGCCCACATGCACGCCTTCGGCGGCGAGGGCCAGGGCTACGGCGCGGCCAATTCCTTTACCGGCACCGGTTACCAAAGCGACTTTTCCTTGCAGAGATTCCATAAATACAAAAGTTAAAGAGAGCGAAAGAGGCGCTACAACTTCAATACGCAGGAAATGTTAGCGGAGATGAAGCACGGGCCGGCCGAAGGTGAAGCGGCTCGCCTGGGTGGCCCGTTGGGCTGTACTTAATGCTTCAGCTTCTTGGTAAAGTCGCCGTACATCACCCAGTCTTCCCAGTTTTTGCGGTGCGGGGCCACCTTGTTGCGCAGGTACTTCTCAATCATGAGGCCGGCGGCCGGAGCAGCGCTGGTGCCCCCAAAGCCGCTGTTCTCGATGAACACAGAAATGGCAATCCGGGGGTTATTGACAGGCGCAAAGCCAGCAAACGTGGCGTGGTCGAAGCCGTGGGAGTTTTGCACGGTACCGGTTTTGCCGGCCACCGAAATGCCAAACTGCGCCAACGATGCCAGATTGCCGGTGCCGCCGTTGCCGTCCACAACCTGCACCATGCCGGGGATGATGTGCTTGAAGAGCGTGGTATCGATGGCCGTGTAGTGCCGTTCGCGGTACTGCGGCAGCGGCCCGCCGTTGCCGATGCCGCGCACAAAATGCGGCGTGTAGTAATAGCCGCGGTTGGCAATGGTGGCCAGCACGTTGGCCATTTGCAGGCCCGTGATGCCGATTTCGCCCTGCCCGATGCTCAGCGAGTACACGTTGCGGTAGCTCCAGCGGTGCTGGCGGTTTTCTTTTTTGTTGAAGAACTTCTTGTCGTAAAATTCCGGCGAAGGAATGAGGCCGCGCTTTTCCTGACTCATGTCCACCCCCAGCTTCTCGCCGAGGCCGAAGGACTTCACCATTTTCTGCCACTGCCCCAGGCCAATGCGGGCATCGTCGTACTTGTTGGGCGCCTGGCGGCGCACCACAGCCGCCTGCATCACTTGGTAGAAATAGGGGTTGCAGCTTTGCTTAATAGCGATACTCACGTTGCTGGGCCGCTCGTGGCGGTGGGTGCAGCGCACCAGCCGCTGGTTGCACTCAAACGACGTATTGGGCGTGACCACCCCCAGCTGCAGCGCCACCAGCTCGTTCACCAGCTTAAACACCGAGCCTGGCGGGTAAGTGGCCATCAGGGGCCGGTCAAACAGCGGCCGGTTGGGGTCGTTGAGCAGGGCCATGTAGCGGTTGCCGGAACCCTTGCCGGACAGCAGTTTGGGGTCGTAGTGCGGGGCCGACACAAAGGCCAGAATCTCGCCCGTTTTGGGGTCGATGGCCACAATGGAGCCGCGGCGGCCGGCCAGCAGCTGCTCGCCGTAGGCCTGCAGCTCGGCGTCGATGCTCAGGTGCAAGTCCTGCCCCGCCACCGAGAGCGTATCAAACTCCCCATCCCGAAACTTGCCCTTCTCAATGCCGCGCACGTTCACCATTTTGTACTGCACGCCGCGCCGGCCCATCAGCGTTTCCTCGTAATAGGACTCCAGGCCCGAAATGCCTACGTTTTCGCCGGGGCGGTACTTGGCGTACTTCGGATTTTCAAGAAACGCCGGCGTGATGGCGCCCACGTAACCCAGGGCGTGCGCCAGGTTGGGCGTGCGGTAGGCCCGCGCCATACGCGCCTGAATGCGGAAACCCGGGAAGTCGCTCAGCCGGTCGGAGATAGCGGCCAGGTCCGGCGTGGTCAGGTTCTGCACCACCGGTGAGGGCTTGTTGCGGGAGTATTTCTTGGCCGCCAGCAGGCTGCTGCGCAAGTCTTCGATGGGAATTTGCAGCAGCTCGCAGAACCGCAACGAGTCGAGGCCCTTCACTTCGCGGGGCACCACCATCAGGTCGTACACGGGCGTATTCTGCACCAGCAGCTCGTTTTTGCGGTCGTAAATCAGGCCCCGATACGGTGTCTGCACCAGGCGCTGCAGGGTGTTTCGGTCGGCGGCCAGCTTGTAGGTACCATCCAGCACCTGCATGAAAAATAACCGGGTGAGGAAGATGAGGGCCACCACCAAAAAGATGCCCTTCACTATGTACTTACGGCCTTCCAGGTATTGCATACTATGTTACGAACTTCCCTAAACGTCATGCTCATCTGACGTTCATTATAACGCTAACCACTCTCACCACTAACTCCGGCCGCGGCGCACGGGAAAGAACAGCAGCTGCACAATCAACAGCGCCAAGCTGGTAAAGAGTGCACTGACGAGCATTTTTCCCATGGTGAGGCCGAGGTGGCGGAAACTGCCGAGCTCCAGCAGAAAAAACGCCGCGTGGTGCAGCATCACCAGCAGGGCCAGGTATACGCCAAACCACTGCCAGCCCATCTGGTGCACGTTCACCGAGTCGGCGCTGTCGTAGCCATCGCGCGGCGTGAGCAGCCGCAGCACCCAGGGCCGCAAAAAGCCCAGCAGCACCGCCGCCGCCGCGTGCAGCCCGCCCGTATCGTAGAAAATATCGATGGTAAGCCCCAGACCAAACGACAGCAGCAGCTGCACCACGATGGGCGTGCCGATGGGCAGAAACAACAGAAAACCCAGGTAGAAAAAACACCACCCCAGGTCGAACAGCACCAGCCGGCTAATCAGCAGCACGTGCACGCCGACGTAGAGGGCGAAGCGTAATATCTGGACGAGCAAAAACCGGAGGCCACTCATGGACGCGGGGCTCCTTCCCGTGGCATGCCCGAGCGGGCTTCTACGGTATCGCGCTCGGCTTTGGCCCGGCTGGTCACGACGTACACGTAGGTAAGATTAGCAAAATTGACCCCCAGTTTCACACGCACGGTCCAGAAATTTTTGTCGGGTTCTTTTACAAATGAATCGATGGTCCCAATAAAAACCCCTTCCGGAAATACCGTATTGTAGCCCGACGTCACCACCGTGTCGCCCTTCACCAGCCGGGTTTCGCGCAGCACGTTGTCGAGCGTGGCGTGCGTGGGGTCGTCGCCCAGCCAGCGGACGGTTCCGAAGGTGCCATCGCGCTTGATTTTGGAAGAGATGCTGGTTTTGGAATTCAGCAAACTCGTGACCGTGGCGTAATGCTCGGTCACCACTTTCACCCGGCCCACTACTCCGTCCGCCGCAATCACCCCCAGGCCGGGACGCACGCCATTGGCACTACCCACGTTCAGCGTAAGGTAGTTATCTACATTCCGAAGCATATTGTTGATAACTCGGGCCGGCATGAGTGGATAGCCCGGGTCGCGGGCCGCAATGGCCTGCTGCCCCAGGAGCAACGTATCGGGGCGCGCGGCCGGGCGCTGGTAGCGAATCCGCCGCAACGAATCGGTGCGGGCCGGGGGCAGGGCCACCGAATCGGCTTCGCGCCCTGTGGTATCCGGTGGGTACAGCTGCTGCCGCAAGCTGGCGTTCTCAACCGCCAGCTGCTGGTTCATTTCCGCCAGTTGGAAGTAGTCGGTTATCTGCGTGCGGCGCTCCAATACCACGCCGGTGTATTTATTAGCCGAATTAAAAAAAGCCGCCCGCTGATACGAATTATTGGTGATAAATAAATACAGACTAATTACTTCCAACAAGCCAAAAATTAACGCCCCGCGAAAGCGAAATAGGAAAAGAAATAAATTCCGCACGGAGGTTTATTAATTAGTTCAAGTAGCAGAACGGCCGACAAAAGAACGTCATGCTGAGCTTGCCGAAGCATCTCTACCGCACAAGCAATTCATTTACTGCTGCAGTAGAGAGGCTTCGACTTCGCTCAGCATGACGGGCCTTTTCTTGTTCTAAACTTACGTTAGCAGCACGCCCTTATAAGCCTGAATGTCCTTGATGGCCTTGCCAGTGCCGCGCACCACGGCGCGCAGCGGGTCTTCGGCAATGTGAATGGGCAGCTTGGTTTTGGCAGCCAAGCGCTTGTCCAGCCCGCGCAGCAGCGCGCCGCCGCCGGTGAGGTGAATGCCGTTCTCGTAAATATCGGCCGACAGCTCGGGTGGTGAAATTTCGAGGGCTTTCAGTACGGCTTCTTCGATTTTGGCCACCGATTTATCGAGGGCGATGGCGATTTCCGAGAAGGTTACTTTAATTACTTTCGGAATGCCCGTCATCAGGTCGCGGCCGCGCACTTCGTGGTCGGGTGGCGGCACGTCGAGCTCGGTGAGGGCGGCGCCTACTTCAATCTTGATGCGCTCAGCCGAGCGCTCGCCGATGAGCAGGTTGTGCTGCCGGCGCATGTAGTCCAGAATGTCCTGGTTGAAGACGTCGCCGGCCGTTTTAATCGACTGGTCGCACACGATGCCCGACAGGGCGATAACGGCAATTTCCGTGGTGCCGCCGCCGATGTCGATAATCATCGAGCCCACCGGCTGCTGCACGTCGATGCCGATGCCGATGGCCGCGGCCATCGGCTCCTGAATCATCCAGACTTCCTTGGCCCCGGCGTGCTCGGCGGAGTCCCGCACGGCGCGTTTCTCTACCTCGGTAATGCCCGACGGGATGCAGATGACCATGCGGTGCGAGGGCTGAAACAGCCGGTTCCGCGTGTCAATCATCTTAATCATGCCCTTAATCATTTCCTCGGCGGCGTGGAAATCGGCAATTACCCCGTCCTTCAGCGGCCGGATGGTGCGAATGTTATCGTGCGTTTTCTCGTGCATCTGCTGGGCCTGGCGGCCCACGGCGATGACTTTGTTGGTGGTCCGGTCTTTGGCGATGATGCTCGGCTCATCCACCACGATTTTATCGTTGTGAATGATGAGCGTATTAGCCGTACCCAGGTCAATGGCTATATCGCTGGTAAGGAAATTAAAGAAACCCATTGAGTTAGCTGCAATAAGGCGAAGCCCCGGCCTTAGCCCGGGCAAAATAATGGGCAAAGGTACGGAAGGTTTGGGCGGGGCACGGCTATAATATCCGGGCCGTTTGCGGCCGCTGTGGCGCGGTGCACGGAATAGAAATCGACGGGCATTGGCCCCATCAAACAAAAAGCCCCAACCGGGCAAGGGTTGGGACTTCCGTGAGTAAAGCGGTTCGCTACGCTAGGCCCAAACCTCTTCTCACCGGAGCGAAAAGTCCGGCAGGCCCGCTTTGGGTAGGGAGCTATGGCTTCTGGCGGCGCTGCGAAAGCTGCGCCTTCAACTCCCGGTTTTCCTGCTGCAGCTGCCGCGTCCGCTTGTTTGTCAGCCTCCTGCCCCAAATGCTCAATGCAATGCCACCCAACAGCACGGCGTAACCCTGGCCGCCAGTAATGAGGTGTCCAATCCGGGCGGCGGTTCCGCCCAGCACCAACAGTGCCCCCCAAGCATACAGCAGGGTTTCGAGACGGGTGGGTTTCATGGCGAAATGGCTGGGTGAAGAAGGCCGGAGGCTGGCAAACATAGTGGTCTGCGGGCAAAGTCAGTAGCCGCCAGGCCTTGCCGCGCTAGTGCTTGAAGTGGCGCACGCCGGTGAGCACCATGGCCATGCCCAGCTCGTCGCAGGCCCGGATGGTATCCGCGTCCTTGATGGAGCCACCGGGCTGCACCACGGCGCGGATGCCGGCGGCGCCGGCGATTTCCACGCAGTCGGGGAAGGGGAAGAAGGCGTCGGAGGCCATCACGGCGCCGTGCAGGTCGAAGCCGAAGGCGCGGGCCTTCTCAATGGCCTGGCGCAGGGCATCGACGCGGGAAGTCTGGCCCACGCCCGAGGCTAGCAGCTGGCCCGCACGGGCCAGCACGATGGTGTTGCTCTTGGTGTGTTTGCAGATTTTACCGGCAAATTCCAGGGCCGTCGTTTCCTCATCGGTGGGGGCCGATTGCGTAACCGTGCGGAAATCGGCGGGGCCTTCGCTCTGCCGGTCGGCATCCTGCTCAATGATGCCGTTGAGCAGGGTTTTGATTTGCCTGGCCGGGAATTGCACCGGCTTTTGCAGGAGCAAAATGCGGTTTTTCTTGCTTTGCAGCACGGGTAGGGCATCAGCCGCGAAGCTGGGCGCAATCAGCACTTCAAAAAACAGCTGATTCAGCTCGGCCGCGGTGGCGGCGTCCACTTCCTGGTTCACGATGATGACGCCGCCGAACGCGGAGGTGGGGTCGCAGCTGAGCGCGTTCACATAGGCATCGCGCAGGGTGGCGGCCTGGGCTACGCCGCAGGCGTTGGTGTGCTTGAGGATGGCGCAGGCGGGCGGGCCATCGGCAAATTCGGTCATTAGGGCCACGGCGGCGTCCACGTCCACCAGGTTGTTGTAGCTGAGCTGCTTGCCGTGCAGTTGGTCGAACAGCGCGGTGAGGTCGCCGTAGAACGTGCCGGCTTGGTGGGGGTTCTCGCCGTAGCGCAGGGACGTGGAGGGCTGGGCGCTCACGCGCAGGGCCGTGCCGGCCACGGCGGTATCCTGGCTGAGGTAGCCGAATATTTCGGTGTCGTAGTGCGAGGTGGTGGCAAAGGCGGCGGCGGCGTAGTGGCGGCGGTCTTCGAGGTCGGTTGCGCCGTTTTTGGCGGTCAGCAGCTTGGCCACGGCCTCGTACTGGTCGCGGCTGCTGACGACCAGCACGTCGCGGTAGTTTTTGGCGGCGGCGCGCAGCAGCGAAATGCCGCCGATGTCGATTTTTTCGATGACGTCGGCTTCGTCGGCCCCGCTGGCCACGGTTTCCTCAAAGGGGTATAGGTCCACCACTACCAGGTCGATGGGCGGAATGCCGTGCTGCTCGGCCTGGGCGAGGTCGGCCTCGTCGTGCCGGCGGTGCAGGATGCCGCCGAATACTTTCGGGTGCAGCGTTTTCACACGTCCGCCGAATACTTCCGGGAATCCAGTCAGGTCTTCCACGGCGGTTACTTCAGCACCTTCATCTTCCAGGAATTTCTGGGTGCCACCGGTAGAATACAACGTGACGCCGTGCTGCCGCAGCACCTGCACCAGGGGCGCCAGCCGGTCTTTGTGATACACGGAAAGCAACGCAGCGCGAATAGGACGGGACGACATAAAAGGAGGCGAGTAAGCAGGGCACCATTGCCGCCGCGAAGGTACGGACCCGCCCCGCCGGGGACCTAGCCCAACCAGCACGGAATTGTGACTCCGCGCCCGCATCGCCGGCAATTGAGCCGATGCTGAACACTAGAGGCGGTTTTTCAGTATAGCTTATTCCCTTCCGCCTGTTTCCTGAGTGTATGTCGGCCGCTTTTCTACTTCCTGTTAATGCAGCGCCCCAGGCGGCCGTTGAGCCGTCTGATTCGGCAGTTTCGCCGGACTTTCCTCGGCCCCTGGCCAGCCCCGCGCAAGCCGAAGCGGCGGCGGCTAAGCTGGCACCCCGGCTCTTTGCGCAAGCCGGCGAAACCGACGTGGTGGGCGCGTTTCCTACCCGGGAGTTCGACTGGCTGCGCGCGGCGGGCCTGCTCACGGCCGGGCTGCCTGCCCGGCTGGGCGGGGCCGAGCTGCACACCCCGGCCGCAACGCATTCGCTCCTTAAAGTACTGCAGCACATTGGGCGCGGCAACCTGGCCGTGGGCCGGGTTTTCGAAGGCCATTTGAATGCCCTGCAGCTCATCCAGCAGCTCGGCAACGCGGCGCAGGTGGCACGGTACGCGGCGGATGCCCGCGCCGGACGGCTATTCGGAGTCTGGAATACCGAAATTCCATCCGAAGGCGTGCATCTGGAAGCCCTGCCCAACGGGCGCTACCGCCTGCGGGGAGCCAAAACCTTTGCCTCCGGCGCGGGCCACGTGGCACGGCCCCTCATTACGGGGGCGTTGCCCGACGGGCAGGGCTGGCAGCTGTTTGTGCTGCCCGCCGATGCCCGGCCGCCAGTGCTGGATTCCTCGTTTTGGCGGCCGCTGGGCATGCGGGCTTCGGCCAGTTTCCGGGCTGACCTGACCGGGCTGGAACTGGGGCCCGAGGACCTGATTGGACCTCCTAATGCCTACTACCGGCAGCCCGCGTTCAGCGGCGGCGCCATTCGGTTTGCCGCCGTGCAGCTGGGCGGGGCCGAAGCCGTGTTTGAGGAAACCCGGGGCTTCCTACGCAGCCTGGGCCGCACCGACGACCCCTACCAGCGCCAGCGGCTGGGCGAAATGGCCATTGCCCTGGAAAGCGGCCGCCAGTGGCTGCGGGGCGCGGCCGACCACGCCGCCCGCCCGGACGCCGCCACCGACGAAGGTGCCGAAGCCACCGTGGCCTACGCCAACATGACGCGCACCGCCATCGAAAACATTAGCCTCGACATGCTGCAGAAAGCCGAGCGGTGCGTGGGCGCCCGCGGCCTCCTCCAGCCCCTGCCCTTCGAGCGCCTGCACCGCGACCTAACGCACTACCTGCGCCAGCCCGCACCCGATGGCGCCCTGGCCGATGTTGGCCGGTTTGTGCTCGACGGCAAGCATTTCGAAGCCTAAAGTCCGAGAGTCCAGCTGCTGATGTCCTCTGAAACCGCGCTTCCTTTTTCCGCTTACCCCGTTCGGGAGGCCGGCTTTGTGGCCAGCCTGGGCCCAACTGTAGTCATCGCCCCGCACCCCGACGATGAAGCCTTGGGCTGCGGCGGGCTCATGGCCCTGCTGCACCAGACGGGCACGCCCGTGGCAGCGGTGCTGGTGAGCGACGGCAGCATGTCGCATCCTAACTCCGCGCTGTTCTCGGGCCCGGCGCGGCAGGCGGTGCGCGAAACTGAGTTCCGGCACGCCCTGACCATTTTAGGCGCCGATGCCACTGAACCACTTCTGTTGGGCCTACCCGACAGCCGAGTACCCGTTTCTGAACAAGAGCCCGGATTTATGGCGGCAGTAGCTCAGCTGCGCGAATTCTTAGAGTGCCACCAAACGGCTACTGTGGTGGTTCCGTGGCGGCGCGACCCGCACCCCGACCACCGCGCCACCAGCCGACTGGTGCAGGCGGCCCTGGCTGGCATGGCGGCCGCCCCGCGTCGGCTCGAGTACGTGGTGTGGGCCTGGGAGCGCGCTGCCCCGGCCGACTTGCCCACGAACGCAGATAAAGTGACCGGGTTTCGGCTGGATATAGGAGCTGTGGCGGGGCAGAAACAGCGGGCCATTGCGGCGCACCGGTCGCAGGTGGCGCCGGGGATATTTACGGACGACCCGGGCGGCTTTCTGCTTTCGGCAGAGATGCTGGCGCATTTTAGCATTCCGTACGAAGTCTTTTTTGAAGCCCTTCCATCATGAACGAAGACCAGCCCAACACCTTACCACCGGAGTATTTCGACCAGGTGTACCAAGCCAACCGCGACCCGTGGGGTTTTGAAAGCAGTCCCTACGAACGGGAAAAGTATGCGGCCACCTTGGCGGCGCTGCTGCGCGCGCATTACCCGGAGGCCTTCGAAATTGGCTGCTCGCTGGGGGTTTTAACGGCGCAGCTGGCCCGGCGCTGCGGCCACCTGCTGGCCGTGGACGTGAGCGAAGCTGCCCTGGCCCAGGCCCGGCAGCGCTGCGCCGGCCTGCCGCACGTCACGGTGCAGCGCATGCAGGTACCGGAGGAACTCCCGGAAAAGCAATTCGACCTGATTCTGATATCGGAAGTGGGCTACTATTGGTCAGCGGCCGATTTGGCGCTGGCCGCCGACCGCCTCATCGACCGGCTGCTGCCGGGCGGCCAGCTGCTGCTGGTGCATTGGACGCCCCCGGTGCACGACTACCCCCTGACGGGCGACGACGTGCACGAACATTTTCTCGTCAAAGCCGGGGACGGTGGCCCGCTGCGCCACCTAGCCGGGCAGCGCCACGAAACGTACCGCCTCGACTTGCTGGAAAAACGTTGACAGCCATTGAATTGAGGGAGTAAAATTCATCTAGAGCGGTTCCCAGGTTACTGTACATGATACCCGCAATGGTCAAACCAATTTTTAGCATCTTGGTGACTTATCCACTCGCTTGCGGTACGGATGGTGG
>NZ_MDZB01000137.1 GCF_001816145.1 Hymenobacter lapidarius
GCTTGGCGGGGGCGCCCCTGCACCGTGGCGGAGGCCGCGCCCAGGCCGTTGTTGCTGGCCCCCACCAAGTGCAGGTCGGCCGTGGTGCCGGCCGAGTCGGGGAGGGCTGCCGGCTGTGCCAGCACAACCCCGCCAATGGCGTCGGCGCCGTAGCGCACGCCGGCCGCGCCTTTTACCACCGTCAGCTGCGAGGCCACAAACGGGTCGATTTCCGGGCCGTGGTCCTGGCCCCACTGCTGCCCTTCCTGCCGCACCCCGTTGTTGAGCAGGGCCACGCGGTTGGAATGCAGCCCGTGAATCATGGGCTTGAACACGTTGGGGCCGGTTTGAATGGCCGACACGCCGCTCACCTTCAGCAAGGCTTCGCCCAGGCTTTGGCCGCGGGTGGCCGCCAAGTCGCGCCCGGTGAGGGCGGCCGTGGCCTGGGTGGGCGGGGCCACTAGGGCCTGGCCCCGCACCACGGCCCCGGCCAGCTGCACGGCGTCGGGGTGCAGCTGAAAGTTGCGCACCACCGAGCTGGCCACCCGCACCTCCGCCGTCTCGGAGCGAAAGCCCACGAAGCTCACTTCGAGGTGATAGGTGCCGGCACACACGTGGAAGTGGTAGTTGCCGTAGGGGTCGGCGGCGCTTACTTCGCCGGTTTCGAGGAGCCGGGCCGTGGCGCCGGGCAGCACCGTGCCGGACTCGTGGTCGGCCACGCGGCCGGCCAAAGCCAGCGTGCAGGCGGAAACAAGCCCGGGGTTCTGGGCGCGGCTGGGCAAGGCCAACGGGCCCGCTAATGCCATAACCAGCCACGCCGCAACGCGGCCCGGCAGGCAAGAGTTTACCCTCATAAGAAAAAGAAGTCCCGCCGTAGGCGGAGTAAGCGCAAGCTCTCCTTCAGACCGCGGCGCAGTCAGGATAGGGGGCAGCTCAAATCAGGGAAGCCGGGGGCCGCTAAGCGGCTGGTGGCCCCCGGAGCTGTTGCGGCTGCGGGGCAATCCAGGGCGCCGTGGCCACGGTGGGCACGGGCGCCGTGGCAAAGCAAGGCCGGGACGTGGGTTGCGGAACCACCACGAGAGCGCCCGGCAAAAAGGGCACGTCGTAGAGGTGGTCTATGGGGCAGTGCCGGTGCTGGGCACTAACCAAGGCCTTGCCCTTGGCCCGAAAGGCAGGGGCTTGCGCAGGCTCTTCGGTAGTGTGGGCGTGGGTGTGCAACGCCAGAATCCAAGCCTCGGGCAGCAAGGTCCGCGTGAGGCAGAGCAGCAGCAGCAGGGCAATATGGGAGCGCAAGGCAGACACAAGTACAAAGATGGGAAGAAAACTAATAAGGGCGCCCGGAAGACTTTTTTTCAATCTTTGCTGTTTACCGTAATCCAAACACCCAAGGGTTTTCGTAACCCCTTCTATTAAATTTTACCCGGAGCAGCTGCGCCCCATTTTTTGTGATTATAACCACCATTCCCGACCTATATCTCCAGCACGACGAAGCCTTGGGCTTGCTGCGTGTCGAGTGGGCTTCGGGGCAGAACATGCGCACCTTTCGGGACAGTGCCGAACAGCTGCTGACGCTGGTTCGCGAACTGGACGTGCGCCATATGCTGCTGGACATGAACACCTTTCCCGATATCTCGGTGTATGACCAGGTGTGGCTGGGGGTGAACTGGATGCCGCCGCTGACGAAGCTGCCGCTCGAGCGCGTGGTGCTGGCCATCAGCCGTCGGCGCGTGCACAATCAGTTGGCCCTGGACTCGCTCATCTCCATGTCGCGGCCGTTCATCAAATTTGACATCCAGTTTTTCTCGGCTGCCGTGCCGGGCCTGCATTGGCTATGCGACTACTCAGCCCAGTTGCCGGCCCTGCTCATGGAGTGGAACGAGGTGTACGGCTCGGGCTTGGCTGCTCCGGGCGGCGCTTCTGAGCCGCGCCCGCTCTACCATCCCACCCGCCACCCGTAGCGCGGAGTCTCCCCGCTGTCAATCTGACAGCTCTTTAGGCCTTGGAACGTCCTTTGAATGCCGCACCTGCAGCGGCCCGGCCCCCTGTGCCCGGCCATTGCGTCCGAATCCAACCGTTTCCCAATTTTCTTATCATGCAAGAAACCGGCTCCATTTCCATCCATACCGAGAACATCTTCCCCATTATCAAGAAGTTCTTGTATTCCGACCACGAGATTTTCCTGCGGGAATTGGTCTCGAACGCCGTCGACGCCACCCAAAAGCTCAAGAGCCTGGCCCAGCTGGGCGAGTTCAAAGGCGAGCTGGGCGAACTCAAAGTGCGCGTGACCGTGGACAAAGAAGCCCGCAAAATCACGATTTCGGACCACGGCTTGGGCATGACGGCCGAGGAAATCAAGAAGTACATCAACCAGATTGCCTTCTCTGGCGCCACTGAGTTTGTGGAGCAGTACAAGGAGAAGGACGCGGCTACCAAAGACCAGATTATCGGGCAGTTCGGCCTCGGTTTCTACTCGGCCTTCATGGTGGCCAGCGAGGTCGAAATCTGGTCGAAATCGTACAAGGACGACACGCTGACGGCCCACTGGGTGTGCGACGGCAGCACGCAATTTACCCTGGACGAGCCTACCGGCGAGCACGCCAAAACCGAGCGCGGCACCGACATCGTGCTGCACGTGGCCGAGGACTCCGACGAATTCCTGGAGGAAGCCCGCCTGCGCACCATCCTCACCAAATACTGCAAGTTCCTGCCCATTCCCATTGAGTTCGAGGGCCAGCTCATCAACGACACCAGCCCGATTTGGACCAAGCAGCCCGCCGAGCTGACCGATGAGGACTACAAGAAATTCTACCAGGAGCTCTACCCCATGAGCATGGACGAGCCCTTGTTCTGGATTCACCTCAACGTGGACTACCCCTTCAACCTAACGGGCATTCTGTACTTCCCCAAGGTGAAGGACGAGCTGCAATTCTCGCGCAACAAGATTCAACTGTACTCGCGTCAGGTATTTATCACCGACGAGGTGAAGGACGTGGTGCCCGAGTTCCTAATGCTGCTGCACGGCGTGATTGACTCGCCCGACATCCCGCTCAACGTGAGCCGCAGCTTCCTGCAGGCCGATGCCGCGGTGCGCAAAATCAACACCTACATCACCAAGAAAGTAGCCGACAAACTCAGCAGCCTCTTCAAGCAGGACCGGCCCGGCTACGAGGAAAAGTGGTCCGATATCGGCATGTTCGTGAAGTACGGCATGCTCTCAGACGAGAAGTTTTACGACAAGGGCAAGGACTTTGTGCTACTCAAGAGCGTGAATGACAAGCTGTTCACCATCACGGAGTACACCGAGCACATCCAGGCCAACCAGCAGGACAAGGACGGCAGCACCGTGGTGCTCTACACCAACGACGCCGAGCACCAGCACGGCTTCGTGGCCGCCGCTCAGGAGCGCGGCTACGACGTGCTGAACTTCGACCAGGTGCTCGACCCGCACTTCGTGGGCCAGCTGGAGCAGAAACTGGAGAAAACCAGCTTCAAGCGCGTGGACGCCGACACGGTGAGCAAGCTCATCGAGAAAGACGGCACCACCGAAAGCGTGCTGAGCGAAGACGAGCAAACCAAGCTCTCGGACCTCTTCAAGTCGGCCATTGCCAACGAGGCCATGCACGTGAAAGTGGCCGCCCTCTCGCCCCAGGACGCGCCCGTGGTCATCACCCAAAACGAGTTCATGCGCCGGATGAAGGACATGCAGCGCACCGGCGGCGGCGGCATGCAGATGTTCGGCGCCTTCCCCGAGTCGTACGACGTGACCGTGAACGCCAACCACCCCCTCACCCAAAAGGTACTAGCCGACGGCGGCGAGAAAATCGCCAGGCAGGCCTTTGACCTTGCCTTGCTGGCCCAGGGCATGCTGAAAGGCGAGGCCCTGACGCAGTTTGTGAAGCGCAGCACCGAGCTGCTGGGGTAACCCGCGCCCGGCGTAACCTCACCCCCGGCCCCTCTCCCGTGGAGAGGAGAGCCACGGCACAAGAAAAAGTGACCTATCAGACAGAAAGCCCCGTTGCGACCAGCAACGGGGCTTTCTTTTTTTCTTCAATTTCGTCAGGCTCCCCTCTCCGCGGGAGAGGGGCGGGGGGTGAGGTTACGCCTTCACGTTCCGCGCCACCACAAACATCCTATCCCCAAACCGCCCGGTCAGCTTGTTCAAATAATACGTGGGGTATTGCCCGGCCAGCTTGCTCACCTTTTCCACTGCGCTGCCGCCCAGGCGAATGTTCTTCGGCGGCTTCACCGGGTTCAGCAGCTCCACCACTTCAAAACCTTGCTGCTTAAGCATTTTGGTGATGGTGGCGGGCGTGAATTCAAACAGGTGATAGGGTGGAATGTCCATCTTGCGTTCTTTGCCCAGTAGGCCGTAGGCAGCGAAGCCCAGGCGCACCGTGGGCAGGTTGAGCGTGGCAGGCAGGGCCAGCACCAGCAGCCCGCCCGGCTCCAGAATGCGGTGGAACTTGGCCAGCGTGGCCGCAGGCGAGAGCAGGTGCTCCAGCACGTCGCCCATGTAAGCGAGGTCGAACTGGTTTTCGTGGAAGTCCTCGGTGGTTTCGATATTGCCCGTCACCACGGGCAGGTGCAGCTCGCGGCGGGCAAAGTCGGCGGCGTGGGCCGAGATTTCGAGGCCGTGCGCTTCCCAGCCCAGGTTCTCCAGGCTTTTGAGGGTGTAACCGGGCCCGCAGCCTACGTCGAGGTAGCGGAATTTGCGGCCGGGGTACTTGGCCAGCACGTAGTTGGTGAACTTGTCGGGCCGCACCTGGTTTAACGCACGCTGCTTCTGGCCTTCTTCGATGAAGACGACCTCCTGCTGGGTGCGGTCGTAGTTGGGCCGCTCCGTGAAATAGTCCTTGCCGTAGAGCCGTTCCAGCTGTGCAGGCGTGGGCTGGGGGTCGAGAAACATCAGGTCGCAGCGGTGGCATTGGGTGCCTTGCAGCTTTTGGCCCTCGAATTCGTAATAGAAAGGCAGCTTCTTAAAATCGGTGCTGCCGCACAAGTCACAGGTACGCATGGCGCAAAGGTCGGTGCTGCCGCACAAATCCCGGATGCGCACTGCGCACGGTGGGAACATGGTGTGGCAACGCGCCAAGGCGCGTTCAATTGTGGAACGGTTCCACGGCTGCGTTCCTCGTGCCGGATAATCTGACTACTGCACGTGCTGTTTCAACGATTGAATGCGCCAAGGCGCGTTCCTACAAATACATTCATCCACATATGCTCGACGTACTCGTTATCGGGGCTGGCCCCGTGGGCCTGGCCTGCGCCCTCGAATCCCAGCGCCGCGGCCTGCGCACGGCCGTGGTCGAAAAGGGCGCGCTGGTCAATTCCATTATTGGCTACCCCACCAACATGGAGTTTTTCTCCACGCCCGAATTACTGGAAATCGGCGGCTATCCGTTTCCCACCAGCCACTACAAGCCCCTGCGCGAAGACGCCCTGGACTACTACCAGCGCGTGGCCCGCGACGAAAAGCTCACCTTGCGCCTCTACGAAAAGGTGCAGAAGCTGGACGGCGAGCAGGGCGATTTCACTGTCACCACCGACAAAGGTGAAATCCGCACCCGCAACGTGGTGGTAGCCACCGGCTTCTACGACCTGCCCAACCCGCTCAATGTGCCCGGCGAAGACCTGCCCACCGTCAGCCACTACTACAAAGAGCCCTACCAGCACGTGGCCCAGCACGTCGTGGTCATCGGGGCTAAAAACTCCTCCGCTAAAGCAGCCCTGCAGCTCACCCGCGCCGGTGCCACCGTCACGCTCATCGTGCGCGGCCCCGTCATCAGCGACTCCGTGAAGTACTGGATTCGACCCGACCTCGTCAACCGCATTGCCGAGGGCCGCATCACGGCGTACTTCAACGCCACCATCACCGCCATCCACCCCGAGGCCGTGGACATCCGCACGCCTGACGGCCCGCTCACCATTCCCACCAATTTTGTGTACGCCCTCACCGGCTACCACCCCGACGAAGCCCTGCTCGGCCGCCTGGGCGTGGAGCCCGACCCTGCCGACGAAGCCCGCGCCCCGCTCTTCGACCCCGCCACCCACGAAACCACCCGCCCCGGCCTGTTCGTGGCCGGCACCGTGTGCGGCGGCCGTGCCACCAGCCGCTGGTTCATTGAGAATGGCCGGCACCACGCCCAGCTCATCGCGCAGCATCTAGCGGAAGCTGTGACCAGCCAGCCGGATTAACCCAGCGCACCGGTTTTTTCGCAAAAAAGGCACCTTCCCAATTGGGAAAGCGCCTTTTTTGCTGGACTAAAAGCCACAAGCTTATTACTGTGGAAATCTTACACCGCGGTAAGCAGTGGGGTCCAAGCCGGGTACTGCGGCGCCGTATTTGGCATTGATGGCTTTAATCATCTCATTGGCAATCACGGCATAGCCGCGCGGCGTGGGATGCACGCCGTCGAGCGAGAACAGGTTGCCCGAGATGAAGGAAGCGGTGTTTGGAACACCATTGGTAACAAATCCACTGGTAGCTACGCTACGGAAGAAGATGTTGGCGTCGAACACGGCCAGGTTGCGCTGGTTGGCCGCAGCAGTCAGGGCTGCGTTGAAGGCCGTGGTTGCGGTTTGCACCTGGCCCTGCTCCACATCGTCGAGGATGAAGGTGCTCGGAATGGGATTGGCGGGCGTGGCGCCGAAAGCCTGCAAGGTGTCAATGCCGTAGGCCGATAGATACGTCGCCAGGGCTGCCCGTGGCACGAACGAGCGCCACGGAGCACCCGTGGGCCGGCCGAGCAGCGGCAGAAAGGGCGCCGAAGTGAGGGTAAACAACTGGCGTCCGGAGCCCGCTGCGTCGCGAATGTCCGCCGTGGCAATCTGCTTTCGGTTGCCGGAAGTCGCCCCCCCGGGTGCTGCGCCGGTCAGGGCCACCACGCCCGGCACGTTGTTCGCCGCCAGGGTTGCCCGAAAACCCGGGCCCACCGTGGTAAAGAAAGGGATGCCGGTTACGTCCGGAATGGTGGCCACCAGGCCTTTCGCACCGCCCGCGGTGAGGGCGTCCAGTACTAAGTTGGTGTTCGTGGTGAAGGTGGCCACCGGCGTCAGGCTGCTGGCTGCCCCACCGGCCGTAGCAAAGCCCAGCACGTCGTTGTTGCCCAGCCATTCGGTGAAGAAGGTGGGCTTGAGGGCCGCCACCGTGGCCTGCACGCGCTGCAAATAGGTTTGCCCCGGCGTGGCATCGGGGGTGATGCGCTCAAAATAGGGGTTGCCCTGGACGCTGCCATACCCCGCCGTCAGGATGTCCGACATCCGGATGCCGGGCACGGCGAGGTTGTTGATAGGGTCGGTGAATTTGGTGAAAAGGGGCGCGGCCGCCGTGCCCCCGCGCACGGCCCGGTTGGTGGTTACCAGGGTGGTGATGGGGGTGCCGGTCGCCGTGAAGCCCGTCAGGCTCAAGTAGCCCGAGCCGTTGCTTTGGGCCTCGGTGAAGAGGGGCTGCACAAAGTCGCCGCCGCCGACGGTCCGAAACTGCTGGGCCAGAAAGTTCGGGTAAGACTTCAACTGCCCCTCCCGGTAGAGGCCGTTGTCGCCAAAGCCGGCCGTGAGCGAGTTGCCCACGGCAATGTAAGTGGTAAAATCAGCCTGCCCGGCGCTGGACTTGGGGTCGTCCTCTAAGTCGGGCTGGCAACCGCCAAGCGCAAGACCCAGGAGCGCCAGAAACGGCGCGGAACGTCTGAAATTAAGGTTCATACAAACGATATACTAGGGGAGTGAGACTTAGAAATTGTAGCGCAGCCCGATGCCGGGAATGCTGATGTTGGTGCGGTACGTGCCGGCCACGCGGTCGGTGGTGCCGTTATTGAGCAGGTCGTCCTCCGTCTGCGTACGCTTCAGGATAGCCTGGAACATGAACGAAGCGTCCACCCCGAAGTTCTCGGTGATGTTGTAGCCCACGCCAGCCGTGCCGATGAGGCGGTTGTTGTCGGGCGTTTCGGGCGTTACGTAGCCGTCTTTCACCGGCGACATGTCGTACCCGGCACCCAGGCGCAGGGCCAGCTTGTCGCTCGGCTTGTACTGGCCGCCCAGGCGGAACGTGAGGGCATCTTCATAAGCGCGCTTCGATTCCGAGAACGTGCCGGTACCCACCTGTGCGGGCTGGCCGTCTTTGGTAAAGTCAAAGCGCAGGGCGCGGTATTCGCTCCACTGCGTGAAGTTTACGTCGAAGCCAATGGTCAGCTTGTCGGTGGGCATAATGCCCACGCCCACGTTGAAGGTAGCCGGCAGGGGCAGGGTTGCCTTAAACTTGTTGCCCACAAAGCGCGACTGCAGGGCCGCGGTGGGGTTCACCACGGTCACGTCGCCGTCTTCCACGGTGGCGTCAATTTTCGAGCGGTAGCTCAGGCCCACGCTCAGCTTGTCCGAAGGCTTGAAGAAGATGCCGGCGTTTACACCAAACCCGGTTTTGGTTTTGCCATCGAGCTCAATGCTGCCTTCGGCCGAGGGCAGGGCAATGGCGCGCTGCAGGTTCACCGAGCCCGCGGCTAGAATCATCAGGCCCGCGCCCACGCTCAGCTGGTCGGTGATGGCGTAGCTCACGGTGGGCTGCACGTAAATGGCGCGCAGCGTGATTTCGGTGAGGGCAAAGCGACCTTCCCACCCGTTTTTGTACTTCAGCGTGGAGCCATAGGGTGTGTAAATCGAGATGCCGGCCCGGAATTTACCCTCCTTGGGGCCAAAGCTGGCGTACACGTTAAACGGCGTCACGGTCGTGTTTTCCAGCTGGCGCTGGGGGCCACCGGCTGCCGGACGGAATGCCAGCCGGGCAAACGTGGCGCTCACGCCCAGTTGCACGCCGTTTTGGCGGAGCATGGCCATGGCACCGGGGTTCATAAACTGCGCGGCCTGTTCCATGGAAAGGCCCACGCCCACGCCCCCCATGCCAATGCTCTGCTGGCTGGGTAGGTAAACCTGAAAGCCGCCCGCGTGGGCGCTGGACGCGCCCACCAAGACGGCACCGCCTGCAAAGAGTAGGTTTTTTATCATCATCATAGAAAAAAGATTTTGGGTGGGTAAGGTTCTGGGGCTAAAAGTAAGGAGAATTTTAGGTCGATTGTTAGGCGTGCCGAATAATTTATGCCGTATCAAGCGTTTGCTGGGCTATCGGCCTGCCGTGGCCCCAGTCCATACCTTTGCTCCATGATTCTTCGCGCCGACCACCTCGTCAAAAAATACAAAGCCCGCACCGTCGTCAACGACATGTCGGTGACGGTGGAGCAGGGCGAAATTGTGGGGCTACTGGGCCCCAACGGCGCCGGCAAAACCACCTGCTTCTACATGATGGTGGGCATGGTGAAACCCAACGCCGGCCGCATCTTCCTCGACAGCACCGAGATAACCAATATGCCCATTTACCAGCGGGCGCGGCTGGGCGTGGGCTATCTGGCGCAGGAAGCCAGCGTGTTCCGCGACCTAAGCGTGGAAGAAAACATCATGGCCGTGCTCGAGATGACGAGCATGAAGAAAGACGCGCGCCACGCCAAAGTCGAGGAGCTGCTGGATGAGTTCAGCCTTACCCACGTGCGCAAAAACCTGGGCAAGGTGCTGAGCGGCGGCGAGCGGCGGCGCACCGAAATAGCCCGCGCCCTGGCCGTAGACCCCAAATTCGTGCTCCTCGATGAGCCCTTTGCGGGCGTCGACCCCATTGCGACCGAAGAAATTCAGGGCATCGTATCCAAGCTCAAGCACCGCAACATCGGTGTGCTCATCACCGACCACGACGTGAACTCCACCCTCAGCATCGTGGACCGCGCCTACCTGCTCTTTGAAGGCAAACTGCTAAAAGCCGGCACCGCCGAGGAGCTAGCCAGCGACGAAACCGTGCGACGCGTGTACCTGGGCAAAAACTTTGAGTTAAAAAGAAACGTGTGAAAAGGAATTATGAGTTTTAAGTTATGAATTATGGGTTAGCCAGCTATATCATAAGCTGCACTTTATCATCAACTTATAAATTCATAATTTAAAACTCATAACTCAAAAATATGCTCGACCAGCTACTAGCCCGTGCCGTTCAATGGGCCAGCTTGTCCCGACTGGCCCGCCTGCGGGAGCGGCCGCTGGAAGTGCAGGCGCAAGTGCTGCGCCACTTGCTGGCGCGCGCCCAAGGCACCGAATGGGGCCGGCGCTACGGCTACAAAGAGCACCTGACGCCTGCCGAGTTTGGCCGCCGCGTGCCCACGGGCACCTACGAGCAGCTCTACCCGGAGCTGGAAAAGGTGATGCGGGGCCAGCCCGATGTGCTGTGGCCGGGCCGGCCGCAATGGTTTGCCAAGTCGAGCGGCACCACCAACGCCCGCAGCAAGTACATCCCCGTCACGGCCGAAGCGCTGCACGAGTGCCACTACCGCGCCGGGCGCGATATGCTGGCGTTGGCCACGCACTTCTACCCCCAGGAACGGTTGCTCACCGGCAAAACCCTGTCGTTGGGCGGCACGCATACCCCCAATCCGCTTCGGCCACCGGGCGCCACGTCGCGGGCCGGCGATGTGTCGGCCGTTATCATGCAGCAGCTGCCGTGGTGGGCCGAGCAGATGCGCACCCCGCCGCTCGCCTTGGCCCTGCTGGACGAGTGGGAAGAGAAAATAGAGCGCATTGCGGTGCACGTGCTGCACCAGGACGTGCGCACCCTTGCCGGCGTGCCCACCTGGATGGTGGTGCTGCTGCGCCGCGTGGTGGCGCTGGCCGGCGTGCCCGACATCACCCACGTGTGGCCGCACCTGCGGCTGTTTTTGCACGGTGCCGTGGCCTTTGGCCCCTACCGGGAGCTTTTTCGCCGGCTCATTCCCGATGCGCGCATGCGCTACCTCGAAATCTACAGCGCTTCCGAAGGCTACTTTGCCCTACAGGACCAGCCCGAGAGCGAAGACCTACTGCTGCTGCTCGACCACGGCATCTACTACGAATTCCTGCCCGCCGACCAGTGGGCCAGCCCCACCCCCCACCCCGTGCCGCTGGCCGAAGTTGAGCTGCACCGGCCCTACGCCCTGGTCATCAGCACCAACGCCGGGCTGTGGCGCTACGTGGTGGGCGACACGGTGCGCTTCACGTCGCTGGGGCCGTACCGGGTGCGCATCACGGGCCGCACCAAGCACTTTCTCAATGCGTTTGGCGAAGAAGTGATGATTGAAAACGCCGAAGCGGCAGTGGCTGCCGCCAGCCAGGCTACGGGCGCGGCCGTCCGCAACTTTACCGCGGCCCCGGTTTGGTTTGCCGTGGACAGCGCCACTTCGCGCGGGGGGCACGAGTGGGCCATCGAATTCGAGACGGCTGGCACTCCCGACTTGGATGCGTTTGCCGCCGTGCTCGATGCCACGCTGTGCGAACTCAATTCGGACTACGCCGCCAAGCGCCACCGCAGTCTGGCGCTGGCGCCGCCCCGGCTGCATGCCGTGCCTGCGGGCACCTTCGAAGCGTGGCTTAGCAGCCAGGGCAAGCTAGGCGGCCAGCACAAAGTCCCGCGGCTGCTCAACTCCCGCGACGTCTTGGAGGCAGTGCTGCACGCCGCGTCCCGTCTCGGCCGCAACTAGTGCTCGGCCCACGCCCTTGGCCGGCGAAAGTATTGGCCCGGAAAACAACCATCTGCTGGGTTCATCTGATTCTTAGCCGGATACGTACATACATATCTGCTGATTATTTAGTAATATTACCGCAATATTTCCAACTACGCCCTTGCAGACGATACATCCATCTCCGCACAAAACGGCTTACCAGCGCCCTTACAAATCCCGTAACGAGCGCCGCCAAGTCGACCGCAGCAAGCACGACGAATCCAGCGACTACAAGTTTCTGGTGCGCGTAGGCATCGCCATCGGCGTAGTGATAGCCGTGGTGTTGGGCTTCGTAATAAAAGGCCTTACCGAGGGCTAAAAAAAACGGCGCAACGAGCCCCGACGGCCTGCTGCGCGCTTACTCGCCCAGCAGGCGCCCAGCACGCCGCCGCTTTCCTTCTGGGCATTGCCTCCACCTGGCGCCAGGGCGCGAATGAGCTTTTTCACCGGCATGGATTGAATCCAGACCCGGCCGGTACCGCGCAGGGTGGCAAGCATGAGCCCTTCGCCGCCAAAAATCATGGATTTCAGGCCTCCGGCGCGGGCAATGCTGAAATCAACGCTCGGCTCGAAGGCCACCACGCAGCCCGTGTCCACGCGCAGCAACTCGTTGTTTAGCTTTTTCTCGATAATGGTGCCGCCGCCGTGCACGAAAGCCTTGCCGTCGCCGGTGAGCTTCTGCAGGATAAAGCCCTCGCCGCCAAAAAGGCCCGCGCCCAGCTTCTGGTTGAAGTGCAGGCTGATTTTGGTGCCCCGCGCCGCTGCCAGGAAACCGTCTTTCTGCACAATGAGGCCGTTGGGCATGTCGCCCAGGTTCACGGGGATGATGGTACCGGGGTAGGGTGCCGAAAAGGCCACCCGGCTTTTGCCATAGCCCCCGCGGTGGGTAAAGTGCGTGAGAAAGAGCGACTCGCCGGTAATGAGGCGGGTGCCGGCCGAAAACAGCTTGCCCATCAGGCCCTGGTCGGGTTCGGAGCCGTCGCCCATCTTGGTTTCAAAGGCAATGCCCTCGTCCATGTAGACCATGGCCCCGGCTTCGGCGATTACGGTTTCATTGGGGTCCAGCTCAATTTCGAGCACCTGAATATCGGAGCCGAGGATGCGAAAGTCTACGTCGTGGGAGAGCATGGGCGAAGGAAAGTAGCTTGATGCAGCGAAGGTAAAGCAGCCGGATAATTTTTGCTGCTCGTTGGCTATATATCGTTTCGGGCCGCGCAATATTTTGGCAAGCCCGCGTTGAGTTGAAAGTTTGAACTAAGTTTATAGTTGTACTAACTCGCTCTTTCATCATGCGCTACCCCATCCTGATTTTGTTGAGCTTATGCCTGAGCGTGCTCTGTGGCGCCTGCGCCGGCTCGCGCAGCAGCACCGCCCACGGCCCCCGCGGGTTCTGGAAACCCAACCGTACCGACCGCAATGGCCTGGCCAGGGGCCGGTGGCGCACTCATTACGACGACGCCAAAAAGCAGCCCTTCACCAGCGGGCAGTACCGGCACGGCCGACCGGTGCGCACGTTTCGGTACTATTCGCCCACTGGCGCCCTCGACCACTCCGAGGTTTACGGCCAGGACGGCTACTGTGAGGTGACCTACTGGCACCCCAGCGGCAAAATAGCCCGCCAGGGCAAGGCGCAGTGGGTGACCGGGGCCAGGGGGGCGCGGTTCTACTGGTTCGGGCCGTGGACCGTGTACGCCGAAGACGGCCAAAAAACGTCTGTTCAAACCTACACGGATGGCAGCCTGACCCGAGCAGAGACGTACCAGGACGGGAAGCTCATCAAAGTGGAGACCTTTGAGGGCGGCCGCCTCACGGGCACTACCAATCCACTGTAGCACCGCGCTAGCCAAGCGCTTGTGGCTTCGCTTACTCTTCCGCCGGTAGGTCGGCGCGGGTTTCGGCGGCCGCAGCGCCCGGGTCGAGGGCGGCTTTCTTGCGTTTGGCCTCGCGGCTGCTGCGCTTCATGAAGTCCTCGTCGGTCTCCTCAGGCTCGGGGGCGTGCTCGGCGTCGGCAATGGGAAAGTCTTCGTCGTCGGCATCGTCTTCGCTGGGTTTTTCGCCGAATTGGCCGGCACGGTCCACCAGCTTTTTGTCGCGCACGTGGCGTCCCAGAAATTGGTTTATCTGCTCGATGCTATAGTTGGAGGTGATTTCGCCCAACGGGTTAACGCCTATTTCGAAGCCCTCCAGTTCCTTATGGACGCGGGCTTTCTTATCGGGGTCCTGGGATTTCGACTTGGGTTTTACTGGTTTCTTGGCCATGGTGCGGTGAGGGTGAGGCTGCGGCTAGTACACCACTTTACGCAAACCACGGCCGCGAGGTGGCGCGCCGCCGCAGAACCTAATGCAGAAAGGCCGGCCAACGGCCAGCCCTTCTTGATAAACGCAGCATTATCCGGTTTCAGAAACTAGTTGCTCAGCGAACTCACGGCGGTTCGCAAGCGGGTGGCCACCTCGCCCGTGCCCAGAATCACCAGGGTTTCGAACAGGTCGGGACCGGCGCCGGCCCCGGTCACGGCCACGCGCAGGGCTTGCAGCACCTGGCCCGGTTTGAGGCCCTGCGCTTCCATGGTTTGGTTGAACAAGGTTTTCAGGCCGTCGGCCGAAGAATCGGGAGCAGTGGGCATTGCTTCTGCGTAGGCGACGAGGGCCGCGGCTACTTCGGGGTTCCACTTTTTGCTGATTACGGCTTGGTCGTATTCCGTGGGCGCCTGGAAAAAGTACTTGGCTTCCTGCCAGAAGTCGTTCGGGAAGCTCACCCGCTCCTTCATCACGCCCACTATCTGTTCGGCTTTTGCCTGCGAGCAGGTGATGCCGTGCTCGGTGAGGGCCGTGAGCAGGTAAGGTGACAAATCGGCATCAGACTTGGCGCGCAGGTAGTGCTCGTTGAACCACTTCACCTTGTTCTGGTCGAACTTGGCGGGCGACTTGCTCACGCGCTCAATGGAGAAGGCCTGCACCAGTTCGTCCATGGAAAAAATCTCCTGTTGGGAGCCGGGGTTCCAGCCCAGGAAGGCGAGGAAGTTCACCAGCGCTTCGGGCAGGTAGCCTTCCTCGCGGTAGCCGCGGCTAAGGGTGGGCTCGCCGGTTTCGGCATCGGTGCCGTGCCATTCCAAGGGAAAAACGGGGAAGCCCAGGCGGTCGCCGTCGCGCTTGCTCAGCTTGCCGGTGCCGTCGGGCTTGAGCAGCAGGGGCAGGTGGGCAAACTGCGGCATGGTGCTCTCCCAGCCCAGGTAGCGGTACAGCAGCACGTGCAGCGGCGCCGAGGGCAGCCACTCCTCGCCCCGAATAACGTGGGATATTTCCATCAGGTGGTCGTCCACGATGTTGGCCAGGTGGTAGGTGGGCATGCCGTCGGACTTCATCAGTACTTTATCATCAACCGCCGAAGAATGAACCACCACCCAGCCGCGAATCATGTCCTGAAAGCGGATTTCCTCCTTGCGGGGCACCTTGAGGCGAATTACGTACTGCGCGCCGCCATCGAGCAGGGCCTTCACCTCGTCCTCGGGCAGGGTGAGCGAGTTGCGCATCTGGGCGCGGGTGATGCTGTTGTACTGCGGGTTGGGCACTTTGGCGGCCTGCAGGCGGGCGCGCATGGCATCCAGCTCCTCGGGCGTGTCGAAGGCGTAGTAGGCGTGGCCGTCGGCAATGAGCTGGTCAGCGTACTGCTTGTACATGGGCTTGCGTTCGCTCTGCTTGTAGGGGCCGTGGGGGCCGCCCACGCCCTGGCCTTCGTCGATGACGATGCCGCACCAGGCCAGTGCTTCCAGAATGTATTCTTCCGCGCCCGGTACAAAGCGGTTTTGGTCGGTGTCCTCGATGCGCAGCAGCATCTTGCCGCCGAGCTTACGAGCCAGCAAATAGTTGTACAACGCAGTGCGCACGCCGCCAATGTGCAGCGGCCCAGTGGGCGAGGGCGCAAAACGCACCCGAACTTCTCTCTCAGTCATAAAGCAAAAAAAGCGCATTCCGTCGGCCGGAACGCGACGCAAAGGTAACGCCGCCACCCACTAGCGCGAAGCGTTATCTCGGGGCTGCTGCCTGGGCGTGGCAAGCGCTGGATTAGGTACTGCCAGTCCCAGGGGTGGCAGTCTGGTGAGACTTCTGGGGTGGGAAAGCCGCAAATCCGCGCAGCTCTATTGCGCGGTCCCGGAAATAGGGAAGCGCTGTGTTACTCAGGATGACAGGCTACTTAACTTCCTAAACAACTAAGAAATTACTGCGCGCCAACGGCGATGCAGGAAATCTCAACTTCCACATCACGAGGCAAACGGCTTACCTCCACCGTTTCGCGGGCAGGGGCCGTGGCGTCTTCGAAATAGGAGCCGTACACCTGGTTGATTGTCGCGAAGTTGCCAAGGTCTTTCACGAAAATGCTGCACTTCACCACATCGGTCAGAGCCAGGCCGGCCGCGGCTAGCACCGCAGTGAGGTTTTTGAGCACTTGGTGGGTTTGGGCGGCCACGTCGCCGGCTACCAGCAGGCCCGCCGCATCCAGCGGTATCTGGCCCGAAACGTACACAGTGTTGCCAGCCTTCACGGCTTGGGAATAGGGGCCAATGGGGGCGGGAGCTTGGTCGGTGAGGATAATCTGGTGGGCCATCAGTGCGAAGGGTTAGGGTATCTTTGGCCCCAAAGTAACTACTGAAACCATGCACATTCTGGTTATTGACGGCCACCACGTCGAGGCGGAGTTCCGCCAAAAGTTTGGCCCGGAGCACGAGTACACGTTCATTAGTACCGAACACCAGGGCAAAGATGAATGGCTGGAGATACAGCAATCTGTTGCTGAGGCTGCCGCTTCAGCAGGAACGGCCTTTTGCTTTAGCAGAGTGGGTACTCATAGCAGCCCTTACATGGTTGTTTCTGGTTTCCAATTGCCAGTTTTTGTTGAAATTCAGACAGAGTCAACAGCTGATATTCAGCGGTTCGACGTAGCGAATGCAGCAACGGCAACTTACTTCGGCTTCTGCGGCCTGCCTACCCTCCTCAATCGTCCGCTCCTCGAAGTGAGCCTGACCCACGAAGCCGACCGCGAAAAGCTGGCCGCCACCTGCGCCGCCCTCGGCACCGACTACCGTGTGGTAGAAGACCGGGTAGGACTCGTGACGCCCCGCGTCGTCTGCCAAATCATCAACGAGGCGTGCTTCACGCTGCAGGAAGGCACAGCCAGCATGCAGGACATTGACTTGGGCATGCGGCTCGGAACCAACTACCCACGCGGGCCCTTCGCCTGGGCCAATGCCATTGGCGTGGAGCGGGTATATGCCGTGCTGGAAGCCATGTGGCACGATACCCACGACGAGCGCTACAAAGTGTGCCCCCTGCTGAAGCGGCAGGCACTGCGCGGCGAACCATTTGGCGTGTAGCCTTGGCCCGGCAGCTACGGTTTCGTCACCAGCGGCTGCACCCATACCGCTTTTTTGCCGAAGAACTCGGCATAAGCCTGGTTGCCCCACAACGTAGCATTGGCAGAAATGTCGTAATAGAACAGTGTAAGTGGCCGTACAGGCAGCGGCGCCAGTCTCACGTTGGCGGTAGTAGTGGCCTTCAAGAGGGCGTAGCGTGCGCGTTGGGCCAAGTTATAACGCGCCGCGTCGCCGCTGAGCCAGTCACGGTATGCCTGCACGACCGTATTAGCGGCCAGGCCAATGCCGTTATGCCGCAGCGAAATATTGTGGTCAGTTAAGAATAAGCAAACAGTTGCTACCCCCAGGCCCAGCTGCACAGACCGCGGCTGTGGGCCAGCCAGAGCGGCAAAAACACGAAACCTGACCAGCGCGTGAACCGTGCAAAACCAGCAAGCCAGGAAATAGAGGAAGAGCCCGTTTTTCACCCGCAACGCCGGCCCCAAGTTGGTTGCTAGAGCGGTTCCCAGGTTACTGTACATGATACCCGCAATGGTCAAACCAATTTTTAGCATCTTGGTGACTTATCCACTCGCTTGCGGTACGGATGGTG
>NZ_MDZB01000138.1 GCF_001816145.1 Hymenobacter lapidarius
CGGCGCGGGAGCGGCTGGGGCCGGGCCACCGGTGCCGCGGGCGTGCCACCCATGCTCGGGGGCAGGGCCTGGCGTTGTGCCTGCCCGCACAAGGGCAGCAGCAGAAAAAACAGGAAAAAAAAGCGGGTGAAGGACATTCGGAAGTCAAAGGTACGGACCGGGCCCGCGCTAACGGCCATCTTTGCGCTGTAGTACCCGCGGGGAACCTCCCGCAGGGAGCCCCACCCCCAGCCCCTTTCTTTTAGAGAGGAACTGGGGGTGGGGCTTCCCGCGAAGGCTTTGCCTAATACGTTGTTTACCATGCTCGATATCATTCGCCGCTTCATTGAGGAGCACGCCCTTTTTTCCATCGAAAATGATGCCGTTCTGGTCGCCGTGAGCGGCGGGCTCGATTCAGTGGTCTTGTTAGACATGCTACACCGCCTGGGGGTTCAGGTGGCGGTGGCGCACTGCCACTTTGGGCTGCGCGGCGAAGACGCGGACGCCGACGAGCAGTTTGTGCGCAAGCTGGCCAAGCAGTACGGCTTCCCCTACTTCGCCGAGTTTTTCCAGACCAAAGAGTTTGCCGGGCAGGAAGGGATTTCGACCCAAATGGCGGCCCGCTTCCTGCGCTACCGCTGGTTTGAGCAGGTGCGCCAGACGCAGGACCTGGCGTACGTCGCCACGGCCCACCACCAGCGCGACGAGGCCGAAACCATGCTGCTCAACCTCACCCACGGCACCGGCCTGGCCGGCCTGCACGGCATTCAGGTGAAAAACGGGCGCGTGGTGCGCCCGCTGCTGGGCGTGGGCCGCGACGACCTGCACGACTACCTGGTGGAGCGCGGCCTGCGCTGGCGCGAAGACGACAGCAACGACAGTCCCGTGTACCAGCGCAACCTGCTGCGCATTGAGGTGCTACCCGTGCTGCGCGAAATCAACCCCAATCTCGACCAGACCATGCACGGCACGGCCGAGCGCGTGGGCGGCGCCGAAGAAATTGTGCGCCGCTACGTGGCCGACACCACCGCCCAGGCCCGCCGCGACGACGCCGAGGTGACCTACCTCAACATTGCCACGCTGCAAAAAACTGCCGCCACCACGTTGGTGCTGCACGAGATGCTGCGGCCATTCGGCTTTTCCTGGCTCATGGTGAAGGACATCGTGGCGGCTTTCCCCGGCGAAAGCGGCCGGCGCTTCGACTCGCCCACGCACCGGCTGGTTAAAGACCGCGAAAACCTGGTCATCACCCCGCGGCGGCTCACGCAGTTCGGCACCTTCCAGCTCACGGCGGACCAAACCGACCTGCTGGCCGACGGCATGCGCCTGAAGGCCGAGCTGCACGAGGATGCGAAGCACTTCATCATCCCGCGCTCGAAAAGCACGGCGGCGTTCGATGCTGATAAAATCAAATTCCCCCTCACGCTGCGCAAGTGGCAGGATGGCGACTGGTTTATGCCGCTGGGCATGAAAGGCAAAAAGCTGCTCAGCGACTTCCTCATTGACCAGAAAGTGCCCCTCAACCTCAAAGACGACGTGCGCGTGCTGACTTCGGCCGACGGCAAAATCTGCTGGGTGGTGGGCTGGCGCGTGGATGACCGTTTTAAGGTGGAGGAGGCCACGGAGCAGGTGCTCACCGTGCAGCGGATGTAGCGCAGTAGCACGAGCCCGCACGACCACATCAGCGGTAGTTACGATGTGAGCGTTACTTTTGCCCCAGTAATTCCCAACCCCAACACCTTCTCCTATGAAAGTTACCGTAGTCGGAGCCGGCAACGTGGGCGCAACTTGCGCCGATGTGCTCGCCACCCGTGAAATTGCTAACGAAGTTGTGCTACTCGACATCAAAGAAGGCGTAGCCGAAGGCAAAGCCCTGGATATCTGGCAGAAAGCGCCGATTATCGGTTACGATACGCGCACGGTGGGCGTGACCAACGACTACGCCCGCACCGCCGATTCCGACGTGGTGGTTATCACCTCGGGCCTGCCCCGCAAGCCCGGCATGAGCCGCGACGACCTGATTTCGGTGAACTCCGGCATCGTGAAGTCGGTAACCGAGCAGGTGGTTAAATACTCGCCCAATGCCATCATCATCATCGTAAGCAACCCGCTCGACGTGATGACCTACCAGGCGCACCTCACCTCCAAGCTGCCCCGCGAAAAGGTATTCGGCATGGCCGGCATCCTCGACACGGCCCGCTACCGGGCCTTCCTGGCCGAGGCCCTGAACGTGAGCCCCAAGGACATTCAGGCGGTGCTAATGGGTGGCCACGGCGACACCATGGTGCCCCTGCCCCGCTACACCACCGTGGGCGGCATTCCCGTTACCGAGCTCATCGGCAAGGCTGAGCTTGATGCCATTGTGGACCGCACTAAAAACGGTGGCGGCGAGTTGGTGAAGCTCATGGGCACCTCGGCGTGGTATGCGCCCGGCGCGGCCGCGGCCCAAATGGTAGAAGCCATCGTGCGCGACCAGCGCCGCGTGTTCCCTGTGTGCCTGGAGCTGCAGGGCGAGTACGGCATCAACGGCGTGTACCTCGGTGCCCCGGTTATCCTTGGCAAAAACGGCGTGGAGCGCGTGATTGAATTGCAGCTCAACGACGAAGAGAAGGTCATGCTCGAAACCTCACGCGGCCACGTGAAGGAAGTAATGGACGCCCTGGACAAGATGGGCCAGCCCGCGTAACTGCCCTTTTTCAAGCAGTAGAAAGGCCCCGACGGTATTTCCGGCGGGGCCTTTTTTGTTGCTTTATCCAATACGGAATGGAGATGCACTGTTTCGCGTCTCGGCTCGTAACGGCGCGGACGCTGAAACGCACTGGGCCTTTACTGCTGGCTGGCCCGGAACAGCTTTTGCTTTTCGTCCTTGGAGAGGCTCTCGTAGCCGGAGCGGGAAATCTTGTCCAGAATCAAGTCGATTTCGTCCTGCAATGGCTGGTTGGCCACGGCGGCCTTCTTGCCGCCGCTGGCGGAAGAGGCCGTCACGGGTTCGGGGCGGCGGGTGCTGCTCACGCTCATAGTGGGCCGGCGGGCGAATATTCGGGCGAAAAAGTTGCCCACGGCCTGCACTGGCCGGCCCAAATCACGGCCGGCCTGCAGTTGCTTGATGAACAAAAAGCCCACCAGTGCGCCGCCCAGGTGGGTTATTTCCCCGCCCGCGTTGCCGCCGTTGATGCCCGCAATGGAAACCAATACCACTACGGCCGCAATCCATTTAATCTTAACCGGGCCGATAAGAATCAGCGTGAACGTGTAGTCGGGCAGCAGCGTGGCGGCGGCCACGATGATGGCCGTGACGGCGGCCGAAGCGCCCACCACGGACCCCAACTGGGTCCGGAAGCCGGGCAGCAGGTTGTAGCTCAGCAGGTAAATGGCGGCGCCGGCCAATGCACCCAGCACGTAGATGCTCACGAGGCGACGGTCGCCGAGGTATTCGCGCAGCAACTGGCCGAACCAATACATATTCAGCAGGTTGAACAGGATGTGAAAGAAGCCTTCGTGCGTGAAGGCGTAGGTGAGCAGCGTCCAGGGGTGGCGGAGCAGCACCGGCAGCTCCGACGACAGCGCAAACTGCAGCAGCACCGGCGGGTAGTAGGCACTGGCACCGCTCACGGTGAGGATGGCGCGCAGCACAATAAGGCCCGCAAACACCAGCACATTCAGCAAAATGAGCTGCATGAGGGCATTGTCGCGGCGGCTAAAAGCGGTGCGGATATCTTGAACGATGCTCATGTCTCTAAGTAAACCGATAGGGTGATTATCAAAAAATAGCAGCTGGCCCGCACGCCGGGGTTCTAGTAGAACCGCTCGCGGCCGTTCTCCCAGAATTTGAGTACGACAAACCCGATGACCAGGCCGCCGAGGTGGGCGAAGTGGGCCACGTTGTCGCCGGGGGTACGGTGCACCCCGGCATACAGCTCGTAGGCCGCATACAGAAAGACGAAATACTTGGCTTTGATGGGAAACGGAAAAAACAGCAGCATCAGTTCGGTGTTGGGGAACAGGTACGCGAAGGCGAACAGCAGCCCAAACAGGGCTCCGGAAGCGCCCAACATGCCAGCAGCCCGGGAAGTCACGTACTGGTGCACCCTATCCACCTGCTCCACCATGGCCTGGCGCAGGGATTCGTCGTTGGGGCTGCGCTCCAGGGCGCTGGCCGCGGCCTCGTCGCTCGGCTGCTTCAGCCCGCTTTTTTCCATGAAAGTGTCGTAGTCGACGGCGTTCATGCTTTGGCGCACTTCCGTGTAGGCGGTTTCAAACTGGTTAATTTCGTAGGCCCGCACGCCTTCGTAGAGCACGCCCGCCCCTACCCCGCACACGAGCCAGAACGTGAGGAAGCGCGAGGCGCCCCAGCGCTGCTCCAGCAATGGCCCAAACGATATCAGGCCGAACATGTTGGCCAGCAAGTGGCCCCAGCCGGCGTGCAAAAACATGTAGGTGAAGAACTGCCAGGGGTAGAAGTAGGGCGAGCCGATGGGGTACAGGCTGCCCACCTGAGTCAGTAAAGGCAGAAAATTCTGTTGCGCCAGAAAAAACAAAACGTTCGCAATAAGCAGGTTGCGAACCGTGGGGGTCAGGTTGAACATGAAGCGGTGGGTGGCTCCACCCAACAGGGCGGAGAGTCGATGAGCGGAAGTAGTGCGGGCAAAGCTAGCGGCGAGCGCGGGGCTTTGGTAAAGCGGCGAAGGAATGGAAAGGTTACTTACGGAAAAAATCGGCCAGCTGCTGCCCGTCCAGCAGCACCAGCGTTTTGCGGCCGTCGGGGGTGTAGCCGGGCGTTTGGCAGGCAAACAGGCGGTCGGCCAGGGCGCTCAGCTCGGTTTCGGGCAGGCGGGTGGCTGCGGTGCCGGCCGCCACGCGGCGGGCCAGCGCCCGGGCCAGGCTCTCGCTCTGGTCGAATTTGAGCGGCCCGGCCGTGTTCCGGAACTGCTCAATCAGGCTTTCCAGCAGGTCCTTCTCGTCCTGGGCGGGCATGCCCGCCGGAATGGCCTCCACGGCAATGGTATTGGGCCCGAACTCCACAAAGATGAAGCCCAGCGCGTGCAGCGGCTCGGTGAGCTCGCGCAGCATGGCAAAATCGGCGGGGCTGAACGTGACGGTGCGCGGGAACAGCAGCGTCTGGGACGTGCCCACGGCCCGGCTGAGCTCCTGGCGGTACTGCTCGTACAGAATCCGCTCGCGGGCCGCTTCCTGGTCGATGAGCAGCACGCCCGACTTCACCGGCACTAGCACGTAGCGCTGCTGCACCTGCACGGCCCGGCTGCCCGAGCCGCTGCCTTCCCGCTCGCGGCCCGCCACGGGCCGGACCGGGGAACCCTCCGGCATGGCCAGCCCCAGCGACAAATCGGCCGCGGGTCCGGCCGCTGGGTTGCTGATAGCGGGCGTTTCGAAGCTGCGCATGGTGGCGCTGTCCAGCGTGGGCTGGTCCTTCACGGGCTGGCCCAGCTCGCGGTAGAAAGCTTCCAGCTCCCGGCGGGCCTGCTCGGTAGGACGCGGCGGCAGCTGGCGCTCGTAGCCGTCGCGGCGGGTATCGGAATTAAAGCTGGAGAAGCCCGATGGCCCTGCTGGCACGCGGGACGCGGCCGCCGCGGCGCCGCGGCGGCCGATGCCGCCAGGGCATCAGGGCGGTAGCCGTCGCTGCTGGCGGCGCGGTCGGCGGCGGTAGCGGCGGGCAGGTGGTCGTCGGCCTCGGTGGGCACCAGGCCCGTGCCCTTGCCCGTCCGCAACGGCCGGATGGGCGCAAAGTTCACGTCGCCGTCGAAGTCCAGCGAGGGCGCGATGTTGTGCAGGCCCAGGCTCTGCTTCACGGCCGCGCGCACCACGGCGTACACCGTTTTCTCGTCCTCAAATTTAATTTCCGTCTTGGTCGGGTGCACGTTGATGTCGATGGCCTTGGGGTCCAGCTCCAGAAACAGCACGTAGAACGGGTGCGTGTCGCGGGCCAGCAGGCCCTCGTAAGCGGCCAGCACGGCGTGGTTGAGATAGGCCGAGCGAATGAAGCGGTTGTTAACGAAGAAGAACTGGTCGCCCCGGCTTTTCTTGCTCGATTCGGGCTTGCCCACAAATCCCTTCACGGCAATGGAGTGCGTTACTTCCTCGCAGGCCGCGAGCTGCTCCTTGTAGCCGTTGCCCAGCAGCGCCACAATGCGCTGGCTCAGCTTGCCGGCGGGCAGGCCAAACACTTCCAGCTCGTTCTGGTAGAGCGAGAAGGCCACCTGCGGGTTGGCCAGGGCCACGTGCTGAAACTCGTCGAGAATGTGCCGCATTTCCACGGCGTTGCTCTTGAGGAAGTTGCGCCGGGCCGGCACGTTGAAAAACAGGTTTTTGACCGCGATGCTGGTGCCGTCGGGGCAGGCGGTGGGCTGCTGGCTGGTCACCTGCGAGCCTTCCACGAGCAGCAGCGTGCCGGTGTCGTACTCACGCTGCTTGGTGCGGATTTCAACCTGGGCCACCGCCGCAATGCTCGCCAGGGCCTCGCCCCGGAAGCCCAGAGTGCGGATGCGGAACAGGTCCTCGGTCGAGCGGATTTTGCTGGTGGCGTGGCGCTCCAGGCTCATGCGGGCATCGGTGGGACTCATGCCGGCGCCGTTGTCCACCACCTGCACGAGCTGCTTACCGGCCTCTTTCACAATGAGCTGCACCTGGGTGGCGCCGGCATCCACGGCGTTTTCCAGCAACTCCTTCACCACGGAGGCGGGGCGCTGCACCACCTCGCCGGCCGCAATCTGGTTGGCGAGGTACTCGGGCAGCAGGTGGATAATATCAGGCATGGGACGAGAGCGCACGCTTCAGCTTGCGCAGGAGGAAACAAAAAATACTTAACCAGCACGCGAACAAGCCGAAACGTGCCCGTCGATAACTGAAAATCAGCCGAGTTTCAAACCCCACACGAGGTTTTCTGCGTACCTTCGCGGCTAAATAGCGCCACTTTGGTATGAAATTTTGCGGCAGTGCCGTCGTCATTTCGCATCGAAGTCCGCTACGTTTGGAACCTCCAAACCCACGCGGCAAGTTCCGCTGTTAACCACGACAAAAGTACGCCCTTCGCGGCCCGTTTGCCCTTGAACTTACCCACCAACCCCACGGGGCTGATGCGCATCCCTCTCCAGCTCGGCTTATTTGCTTTGCTGCTGGCCACGGGCCTGCTGCTGTCGTTTTCCGAAAATCCCAAGCTGCCCGCCGACCCGCTGCCCGCCTCGCCAGCCGAAGCCGCGTGGGTGGACAGCGTGTTCAACTCACTCACGCCAGAGCAGCGCCTGGGCCAGTTGTTTATGGTGGCCGCGTATTCCAACAAGGAGCGCAGCCACGCCGACCGCATCGAGCGCCTGATACGCAGCCAGGCCATTGGTGGGGTGATGTTTCTGCAGGGCGGGCCCAAGCGTCAGGCTCTGCTCACCAACCGATTTCAGGCCGCGGCCCGGGTGCCGCTGCTCATTGCCATGGACGCCGAATGGGGCCTCGACATGCGCCTCGATTCCTCGGCCCACTACGCCAAGCAGATGACGCTGGGCGCCATGGACGACCCCAAATACGTGTATCAGATGGGCCGCGACATTGCCCGCAAAATGCGAGCCCTGGGCGTGCACATCAGCTTCGCGCCGGTGCTCGACGTGAACTCCAACCCCGGCAACCCCGTCATTGGCAACCGCTCGTTTGGCGAAGACCAGGAGCGGGTGTCCAAGCTGGGCGTGCAGTATATCAAGGGGTTGCAGGAACACAGTGTGATGGCCGTGGCCAAGCACTTCCCCGGCCACGGTGATACCGACACCGACTCCCACGTGGCCCTGCCGGTCATCAACACCGACCTGGCCCGCCTGACCAAAGTGGACCTGGTGCCGTTTCAGCAGTCCTTCGAGGCCGGCGTGATGGGCGTGATGGTGGCTCACCTCTACATGCCGCTCTTCGACACGACCAACGCCAAAACCACGACCCTCTCGAAAGCCCTGGTAACGGACCTGCTGAAGACCAAGATGGGCTTTAAAGGCCTGACCTTCACGGATGCGCTTAATATGAAGAGCGTGAGCAAGCTCTACAAAGACGGCGAGCTTGACGCCATGGCCCTGGCCGCCGGCAACGACGTGCTGCTGTTTTCGGAAGACGTGCCGGCGGCGCTGCTCCGCATTCAGGAGGCGGTGGCCGCCGGCAAGCTGAACCAGGCGGACCTGGACTTCCGCATCAAGAAAATATTGCGGGTGAAGCACTGGGCCGGGTTGTCGAAGTACCAGCCAGCGCGGCTGGCCACGCTGCGCGATAGCCTCAACCAGCCCAATACCAAAGCACTGGCCCAGAGCATTTTTGAGCACGCCGTAACGGTGGTGAAGAACGACGACAAGCTCCTGCCCTTTCAGCGGCTGGATACCCTGCGCATTGCGGCCATCACCATTGGCACCCAGGCGGAGGGGCCGTACGCCACTATTTTCAACAAGTACCAGCCCGGCGCGGTGTACGCCGTACCCAACCGCTACGCCGACGACTCCACCTTTACCCGCATTGCCTCCCGGCTGGCGGGCTACAACGTGGTGGTGGTGAGCCTGCACAGCATGAACAACACGCCCAGTCACAGCTACGGTATGGGCGACGGGGCCTTGCGGTTCATCAAGCAACTGCAGGCCAATCCCAAATTGAAGACGGTGGTGGTGGCCATGGGCAACGCCTACGGCCTGAAATACCTGGAGAATGCCCGCACCCTGGTCTGCGGCTACGAGGACCACTACGCGGCGCAGCTGGTGGTGCCGCAAATCCTGTTCGGGGCCCTGCCCGCCCGGGGCAAGCTGCCGGTCACGGTGTCGCCCACCCTCAAAGTAGCCACTGGCATTGCTACGCCCGACCTGAAGCGCCTGCGCTACGGCACTCCCGAGAGCCAGGGCTTGAGCTCGCGCGTAATGGCCCAAATTGATAACATTGCCCTGGAAAGCCAGACCTACGCCGCCGCCCCCGGCTGCCAGGTGCTGGTGGCCCGCAACGGCACCGTGGTATTCGACCAGAGCTACGGCTACTGCACCTACGACCAGTCGCAGCCCGTGACCAGCAGCACCTTGTACGACCTGGCCTCGGTGACCAAAGTAGCCGGCACACTGCAGGCGGTGATGTACCTCCGGGACCAGGGCAGGCTGGATTTGGACGCCAAAGTGGCTGCCTATTTGCCCGAGCTCACGCGCACCAACAAGCGCGAGATGACCATCCGCGACGTGCTCATGCACCAGGCGGGGCTCAAGCCGGGCATTCCAACCTGGGAACGCACCATCACCAGCCGCGGGCTGAAGCCTACTTTCTACGCCAGCACGCGCTCCGAGGACTTTCCCAACGAAGTAATACCCGGCGAGTACAGCACCAAAGCGGCCGACGACTCGGTGTGGGCCTGGACCATGCGCTCGAGCCTGATGCCCAAAATCAAGGGCAAATACCCCATTGAGTACTCCGACCTGAGCTTTATTGTGATGAAGCGGGTGTGCGAAAAGCTCCTGAAGCAGCCGCTGGAAAACTTTCTGCAGGCCAACTTTTACCGGCCCCTGGGCCTGGGGAGTATGACCTACAACCCGCTGCAGCGCTTTCCCAAAAGCTGTATTGCCCCCACTGAGAACGACACGTACTACCGGCGCGAGCAGCTGCAAGGCACCGTGCACGACCAGACGGCGGCCCTGGTGGGCGGGGTAGGCGGCCACGCCGGCCTGTTCGCCACCGCCAACGACCTAGCGGTGCTCATGCAGATGAATCTGCAAAACGGTCGCTACGGCGGCGCCCAGTATTTCCAGAGTCCGGTGGTGACAGAATTTGCCCGAAGCCGCGTGGCCGGCAACCGCCACAGCCTGGGCTGGGACCACGGCGACCCCAGCAAGCCCTCCGGCCCCACCAGCAACCTGTCGCCGGCCAGCACCTTCGGCCACACCGGCTTCACCGGTACCTGCGTATGGATGGACCCCGAAAACAATATTCTCTACATCTTCCTATCGAACCGCGTGTACCCGGACGCGGGCAACAACAAGCTGCGGCAGTACAACATCCGCACCCGCATTCACGACGTGATTTATAAGTCGATGGCGGCGGGCAGCGCGAAAAACTAAGCCCCGCGCAACCGTGGGGCGGGGCTGGTGGTCAGGGTGATGTTGTTCACTTATTCGTGCCTTCCGATGCTGCGCTTTACTCTATTATTCCTAGCTACGCTGCTGAGTGCGGCCACGGTCGCGGCCCAACCCACTTACAAACTGGGCATACGTGGCGGACTGAACCGGGCCACGACCACGCTAGATGCCGCTAGCACGAGCACTAGCTTGCTAGGTTTTAGTTATTCGGTTGATAATTCCGCCATTTATTCTTGGCAGACGGGGGCCGTGCTGGAAATAGGATTTGGCAGGTTTGCCCTGCAGCCAGCTCTGTTATTCTCGCAAAAAGGCGAGTATCTCAATACAACTTCTTCTTTTAGTCAATCCGGTACCTCTACCTATAGTACCAACCGTTACAACTGGCTTGAGCTTCCGGTGAACTTCGTATATACGGTGCGCGGCGTCCAGCTTTTTGCCGGGCCATATGCGGCACTGGGCCTGGGTGGCCGGCAGCGGGGCACCAGCTACTCTGCTTCTCCATCTGCCAAGTTTGCTCCTTTTCATTTCAACGAGAAAATCCGCTACGATTCCGACGTTCACAATCCCCGCCTGGATGCGGGCGTTAATTTCGGCATTGGCTACCGGCGGGGGCCCGTTCAGGTGCAGTTCGGCTACCAAATAGGGTTGGTCACGTTGCAGCGGGCGCACATTGAGGGCGTCGTTGCTGATTTTCCTTACCACGATTTCAACGCCGACGCGGCTTATAACCGCGTGGTACAGCTTACGGGCACTTATTTCTTGAAGCTGTAGCCCCGAACCGCAACCGATATACTGCAGGCCGAATGTTCAACAATTCGGAACAATGCTGGTTAGGCAGAACGCGACGCCCATTTTCGCGTTAGCTCCCTTATGAACATCGGCATCGTCTGTTATCCCACGTTTGGCGGCTCCGGCGTGGTGGCCACGGAATTGGGCAAAGCCCTGGCCCAGCGCGGCCACCGCGTGCACTTTATCACCTATAGCCAACCGGTGCGGCTCGACTTCTTCAACGAAAACCTCTTTTATCACGAGGTGTACGTGCCGGCCTATCCGCTCTTCCAGTTTCCGCCCTACGAGCTGGCCCTGACCAGCAAGATGGTGGACATTGTGCAGAACGAGAAGCTCGACGTGCTGCACGTGCATTATGCCATTCCACACGCCTCGGCGGCGTTTATGGCCAAGCAGATTCTGCGGGCCCGCGGCATTCAGATTCCGGTGGTGACCACGCTGCACGGCACCGACATCACGCTGGTGGGCAAAGACGCCAGCTTCGAGCCAGTGGTCACGTTCAGCATTAACCAGAGCGACGGCGTGACGTCCGTTTCGGCCGATTTGCGGCGCGAAACCTACGAGTATTTCGCGGTGGAGAAGGACATCACCGTCATTCCCAACTTCATCGACTTGCACCGCTTTAAAAAGCACGAGAAATCCCATTTCCGGGCCGCCATTGCGCCCGAAGGCGAGAAGCTGCTGGTGCACACCAGCAACTTCCGCACCGTGAAACGGGTGGAAGACGTGCTCCGGATTTTTGTGGGCGTGCGCGAGCAGATTCCGGCCAAGCTTCTACTCGTGGGCGACGGCCCCGACCGCAACCGCATGGAAAAAATGGCCCGCGACCTCGACGTGCACCGCGACCTGCGCTTCCTGGGCAAGCTCGAAGCCGTGGAAGAAGTGCTGAGCGTGGGCGACCTATTCCTGATGCCCTCCGAAAACGAGAGTTTCGGCCTCGCCGCCCTCGAAGCCATGGCCTGCGAAGTACCCGTGGTGAGCACCAACGCCGGCGGCATCCCCGAACTGAACGTGCACGGCGTAACCGGCATGATTAGCGAAATCGGCGACGTGGCGGACATGGTTAAAAATGCCCTTTTCGTGCTCGACGACGAAAACCTGCCCCGCTTCAAAGCCGCCGCCCGCGCCCGCGCCGAGGAGTTTGCGGTGGAGAAAATTGTGCCGCTGTACGAAGAGTGCTACCAGCGGGCTATTGAGGCCGTGGGCGTGGCGGTGTAGAACAACAACTCCCCTCCTCAGTTGAGGAAGGGATGCTGGCGCGCAGCGCGGCTGGGGTGGTTGCGGTCGTTGAACGACTGGCGCATGCGTCGTTCGGGTATTGTCCAACGCTTCAACCACCCCAGTTGAGCCTGCAGGCTCAACGTCCCCTCCTTGGTAAGGAGGGGATTTTTTTCGTTCGTACTAAAACAGCCCGGCGGCTTCGTTCTTCACCACGGCCAATGCCTGGGCGGTGGGCTCGGCGCCGTCCATCATCAAGCCCTCCAGAATGCGCTTGGCTAGCTCGGTGCCGCGGGCCTGGGCCGGGTTTTGGATGCCGTGGAAGGCGCGGTTCACCATGGTCAGCACGTTTTCTTTGGCTTCTTTGACCAGGGTCCAGGCATCGCCGGAAATGTAAAGCTGCTGGGAGAGGTTGTGCTCATACTCGGCGCGGATTTCCTGCTGGAGCAGGCGGTGGAAGTCAGGGGCCGACTGGCCGGCGCTGCTCAGGCGCACGAGAATGTTGTTGGGCGAAATGCGCTCCAGCAGCATCACTATCCGCTCGTAAGCCTGCAGGCGGAGTGGCAGGGTGGTTTTGTTGCTTTCCAACCGCAGCTCAATCAGCCGGCGCTGCTGCTCTTTTTCCAGAAACTGTTTGAACAGCAAATAAATAGCGCCGGCCACGATGAGGGCGGGCAGGATGATTTTCAGAAGGTCGAATAAATAGGTAGTAGAATCCATAAGCAGGGAAGCGTTGGCTTGCTGTAATGATAATAATCTGACGGAATGCGGCAAGCCAACGCTCACCGCGCAAGCTGCAAACTTACGCCGTGAACCACCGCCCCCCAACTGCTGTTTCTCCCCTGATATTGCATGGCGGGCTACTCCGGCGCCCGCCGTATCTTTGTCCTCCACCTCGTTTTAAATCGTCTTTCATTATGGCTTCCGTTGCCACCCTCGCCCCCATCACCCTCACCGACCGTGCCGTGGTCGAGGTGAAGAATATCATCCAGGAAAAGAATGTGCCCGCCGACTACGGCCTGCGCATCGGCGTGCAGGGCGGCGGCTGCTCGGGCATGAGCTACCTGCTCGGCTTCGACAAAGCCAAGGACGCCGACGAAACCTACGACCTCGACGGCCTGAAGCTCATCATGGATAAAAAGCACGCCATGTACGTGCTGGGCATGGAAGTTGACTTTCAGGACGGCCTCAACGCCCGTGGCTTCGTGTTCAACAACCCCCAGGCCAAAAGCACCTGCGGCTGCGGCTCGTCGTTCTCGTCGTAAGCGAATAACGCACAACGTTCTAAAGCCTCGGCCATCTGGCCGGGGCTTTTTCGTTTACTTTCGCAACGTCTATCACCCCAATTCCAGACTTTATGCGTCCATTGTTTCTGCCGCTTGCCTTGGTTACAGCGTTCACGGCCCACGCGCAAAAATTCAGTGCGTCGGAGCTAGCCAGCTGGAAGCAGCAGGCCCAGCAGGTATCCATTACCCGCGATACGTATGGTGTGCCGCACATTTATGGCAAGACCGACGCTGACGCAGTGTTTGGGCTGCTGTACACGCAGTGCGAGGACGATTTCGACCGCGTGGAGATGAACTACCTCGACGCCATTGGCCGCCTGGCGGAGGTGGAGGGCGAAGCGGCGCTGGCCCACGACCTGCGCGCCCGGCTGTTTATGGACAGCACCCAGGCCATTGCCATCTACAAGAAAACGCCAGTGGAGATGAAGAAGCTGCTCGACGCCTTTGCGGCCGGCACCAACTATTACCTCGCCACCCACCCCACCGTGAAGCCCAAGCTGCTGCGTCGCTTCCAGCCCTGGATGCCGCTACTATTCAGCGAGGGCAGCATCGGCGGCAACATCAGCGTGGTGAGCATTGAGCGGCTGAAGGCCTTTTACAGCCAGAAGAAGTCCAGCTCGTGGATAAATACCGACTTTGAGAAGAAGGAACGGGAGCCGGTGGGCTCCAACGGCTTTGCCATTGCGCCCGGCAAAAGCGCCAGCGGCAACGCTTTGCTGCTCATCAACCCGCACACGTCGTTCTACTTCCGCTCCGAAGTGCAGATGGTGAGCCAGCAGGGCCTGAACGCCTACGGCGCCGTGACCTGGGGCCAGTTTTTCGTGTACCAGGGCTTCAACCAGAATTGCGGCTGGATGCACACCTCCAGCCAGGCCGACTCGATGGACGAGTACCTCGAAACCATTGAGAAAAAGAACGGCGCGTTCTTCTATAAATATGGCGGCAAGCTGCGGCCGGTGAAGGCGGAAAAAGTGTCGCTACCCTACCGCGACGGCACCAAAATTCTGCGTCGCGAGTACACCATGTACCGCACCCACCACGGCCCCATTGTGGGCCAGAAGTCTGATGCCCAATGGGTGGCTGTGCGCATGATGAACGAGCCGCTGGCCGCCCTGCAGCAGTCGTACCTGCGCACCAAGGCCACCGGCTACGCCAGCTTTCAGGAAGTGATGAAGCTGAACGGCAACGCTTCCAACAACACGGTATTTGCCGACAGCAAGGGCAGCATCGCCTACTGGCACGGCAATTTTATGCCGAAGCGCGACGCCAAATTCGACTGGAGCCAGCCGGTAGACGGCAGCAACCCGGCTACCGAGTGGAAAGGCTTCCACGGCGTGAACGAGCTGGTGCAGGTGCACAACCCGGCCAGCAGCTTCATTCAGAACTGCAATTCGACGCCGTTCACCGTATCGGGCGCCAGCAGCCCAGCAGCCGCCAAATTCCCCGAATACATGGCACCGGACGCCGAAAACTACCGCGGCCTCAACGCCGTGCGCGTGCTCAGCCGCAAGTCCAGCTTCACGCTCGACACGCTGATTGCCGCCGCCAACGACCCGCACCTCACGGCTTTCGATGACATGCTGCCGCCGCTGCTCACGGCCTACCAGCCCACCTCGGCTGAAAAAGCCGCCGCGCCGGCCGTAGCCGAAGCCATTGAAGTGCTCCGCGCCTGGAACCACAACTACAGCAAAACCTCCGTGGCCCAGACGGTGGCCATCTATTGGGCCGAGCGGCTCCTGGCCAAGGCCCGGGCCCGCGTGCCCTCCGCCCAGCCGCAGCAGGACTACATCAGCTTCACCAAATTTGCCCTGGCCAACACCAGCCCGCAGGAAAAAGTAGCCGCGCTAACCGAAGCGCTGGACGACCTCACGCGCAGCTTTGGCACCTGGAAAACCGCCTGGGGCGACATCAACCGCTTCCAGCGCCTAACCGGCAACATCCAGGAAACCTACGACGACCAAAAGCCCAGCCTGCCGGTGGCTTTCACGTCCTCGTCCTGGGGCTCGTTGGCGGCCTTTGGGGCACGCGCCTACCCTGGCACCAAGAAACGCTACGGCGCCGTGGGCAACAGCTTCGTGGCCGTGGTCGAGTTCGGGCCGCGCATCAAGGCCCGGTCCGTGGTCACGGGCGGCCAGAGCAGCCGCCCCGGCACGCCGCACTTCACCGACCAGGCCGAACTGTTCACGAATGGCGGTTTTAAAGAAGTGCGATTCTACCCCGAGGATGTGAAGGCTAACGCCGAAAAAACGTATCACCCCGGCGAGTGAGTCAGCATCGCATCATGCGGCGCCCATTGTTCCCTCACCCCACCATCCCCAGCCATGGACATCAAATATCTGTCAGACGAGAAGGGCAAAATCACCGGCATATTCATTCCCATTGAAGAATGGGAAAGGCTACAGAAGGAGTATAAAATAGCCGAAACCGCCCCGGCCGACTCCGGCGCCAAGCTGCAGCAGACGCTGGCCGATGCCCTGAAGAAGGCAAAGCCTGACGCAACGGGCAGCTAAGCCATTCGTTGCTAACCAAAAAGGCTACCCCCCAACGCCTGGCAATGCCAGGCGTTGGGGGGGTAGCCTTTTTTGGTTTTTAGCACTTGTAGTGTCTAGCGCCCGAAATCGTCCTGCACGCGCACGATGTCGTCCTCATCGGAGGGATGGAGGGCGTCGGTGTGCTGCCAGATTTCTGCCAGCACGCCCCATTCATTGAGACCAATCAACCGATGCCGCTCGCCTTGCTGCAGGACGATGCGCTCCCCTAACTGGAAGGTTTTCACCTCTCCCTGCTCGTCGTTAGGGCTGGTAGCCACGCCCACCGGCCCCTGCACAACTTGCCAGATTTCGGCCCGGCGGTGGTGATACTGCCACGAGAGGCGCTGATGCGGTGCCACCAGCAGCACCTTGGGGCTCAGCTTCCCCGATTTGCGGAGCTTTTCAATTGAAAGGCCACTGAAAAAAATATCAGCAAATTGCTGGGCCTGGCCTTCGTCAATGACAAAAAAACCACCCCACGGGCGCGAAGCGTCTTCGTTGAAAACGGTAAGCCCATGCTGTTCCAGTTGAGTTGCTATTTGAAGGAAAAGCGCTTGCTTCTCGGTGAGGGTATCTTTCATAACCTTTAAACAGTTGTATTAGAGCTAATTAAATTTGAATCAGAATAAAGAAGTACGTACAACATATAATAATTAATTTATTTTATGTTGCATAAATTGACTCAAATTAACTTACTATTTCAAGAACTCCAGCAATCGACCTATTTTGGCAACAGCCATTTGTAGCCTAAAGGCTCACGCTAAGGAAAAACAACAAGAAAGTAATTCCTGCCAGCAATTATACGCCGATTTTCATGCCAGCCAGCTGCAACTTGTGCGTTGGCTGGAGCTGAGGCGTTTTTCGAGTTAGTGTAAGGAAACGCAGCAGTTAGCGTTTCTCCCTTGAAATGCAGCAGCGCCGTCCGGCAATTTTGTTCATCGAGGAGACGTAATTAACCCAAGTTGCGGATTACAATAGGCATAAAAAAAGTCTGCTCGGCAGAGCAGCAGTAGGTTTAAGGTCTTTGACCTCCTCATTCCTGCTGAAA
>NZ_MDZB01000139.1 GCF_001816145.1 Hymenobacter lapidarius
AGTTCAAGTATTCGTGTTACGCTTGTAATTTCTGCTCCCTGCATCGCTGCAAAAAGCCCTTACTATTTGTCTTTTCCAATCATTCAAAGAACGTGTGCCAGCCCCTGTTAGGCCAACGCTGCTATTACTTGCGCAATAGAAAAACTGCTTTGTGAATTCGTGATTCTCGCCGCTCTATTACCTTTCCCTCTTTTCTAAGAGTCGGATGGGTAACAATGTGGCGTTGTCTTTTCGTTCAACCCATTCAACTATTGGCCTCCTGTTGAGACCCTTATTGCGATTGGGAGTGCAAAGATACGTGAAGTTTTTATGAATCAAAAGCTGGGTGTAATTATTTTCGTTGGAATACCATTCAAGTGGCTGGTAAAAGTGCGTATCTGTCAGAGTAAGATGCTGTAAGGGTATTGAAAAAAGTTTGATGCGCTTTGATGGCTATTACCAGGGCTGGTAATTGTGTGGCTAGCGTCGACTGAGACATACTCATTTTGTTGGAGTAGCCGACTGGTTTGGCTGATTCCAGCAACGCATAGGGCTTTGCGGCTTGGGTGAGCGGGGTGCTTTTTTGGGGCTGGGGAGGGAAAGGCTTGGCCTATGGTGCGATTGCCAGTTTATCCGGGATGTTTTTTGGTTGAAGCCAGCAGGCTGCATTTTGTTAAGCTGTGTGGCCATGGGTGCTGGTTTGTTGTGTGGCAAACGGGCCGTGCACATGAATAGCTTAAAGACGTAGGTGCTTCTATGATATAGTGGAGGAGTCTTGGCGTAGAGTAGGGGATTGTAGCGAACTGATAGCGGTAGGTCAACAAGTGGGGTGACTATTCATTGTAGTTCTCGTTCGAGACACCCCTGCTTTATTATTATCTTCCTTCTCTTGCACAGCCCAAACAGAAAGGCCCGTTCCAAATGGAACGGGCCTTTCTGTTTGGGCTGTGCAAGAGGCTCAATACATGGTAATAGGTTTTTTCTAGGTGGGGCTACTTTTTATGTACTTGCTTGAGGCTGCGCCTAACTTCTTTTTGGGCGGTCTTCCGGTATGCTTTGAGGCGCTGCTTGCGGGCTACTACGATAACCTGGGCATTGGCCAACGTTACGGTTGACTCTGCTACAGAGGCGTTTAGGGTCATGTCTTCATCGGCGTAGCCTGCGTAGGTTACTCGGGCGAGCAAGGGGCCGGCGTTGGCGGGTACTACGAATTGAAATTCGCCGTCGGCGTTCGTGACGGCCATTTGCTTGGTGCTGGTTAAAATGACCACAGCGCCTGGCAATACACCGGCAGGGTTGGTGATGGTGCCGGACAGAACGATTTTTTCGGCTGATTCCTTTTTTGGTGTGCCGGGGGCCTTGGCGCTGGTGCGAGCTGTTGGGAAGGTGGTGTTGCTAGCGAGAAGCTCTTGAGCACTGGTATTGCTGAAGGTGAGCAGCGAAAGTATCGCGATGAGGGCAGCGCAAAGACGCATGGTAAGCATCATTTAAATTTTGTATTTGAATGATGCAAATTTAGAAATGGGAAGGGTCTTGCCATTTGCATCACTCGGTTAATGACTATAATTCACCGATGAACTGCATAATTTCCCACCGCAATAGTCGCTGGGGTAAGCCGAAGGGATAAATGCCGACATATTCCAGATACTGTTTCGCATTTGGCAAGGAAATGCTGCCTTTGGGGTAGCGTAAGGAAGCGTTTAGCCAGTTATGGGTTTCTGACCGCTTCTCTGCCGGATATTGTTGGGTGCCTCTGATTATGCCCTCTACCCTTCTGCCTTCGGTTCCTCTTGATTCTGACGAGGCCCTGGCCCAACATCAGCAACGAAATGCTGAGTTGTTCTGCGCTTTGCGTGATGCGCTCGACACGGACTTGGGGCGAGAGCCACTGGTTCTGCTGACCAGCTTGTTGCCGGAGGGGGTGGTGATGCTTGATGCGAGCGGGAGCATTGTGGTGCTCAACCGGCGCTTCTTCAGTCTGTATGGGCTGCCCGATGAGCCGGCCGCTTGGTTTGGGCGTGAGGGGGATGAACTGCGGGCATATGTGCAGGGCCAACGACTGGAGTGGGACACTGCTTTGACGTATGCCGCAGGCCAGCAATTAGACAGTGCATTGGGCACTAATGACGAACTGATAGTGCTGCGCGATGGGCGCGTGTTGGCGTGTGACGTGGTGGTGGATGAGCAGGTGGGGCCTGAGCAACCGCGCCGGATGCTGTGCCTGCGCGATGTGAGCGAGCAGCAGCAGAACCGAGTGGCGGCCATTGCTGGCATTACGCATCAAAATCCGAATCCAATGCTGCAAATAGCAGCTTTGGGGCGGCAACAATATGCTAATGAAGCGGCTCAGGTACTGGGCCAGGGACTTTCGCGCGCGGCGTGGGTGGACGGGCAGCGGCGGTTGCGGGACTTGGCGGCCCGAGCAATGGCCTCGGGCACTGCGCTCTACGAAGAGGGGCAGCTTGAAGGGCGATGGTTTGGTGTGCAGGGGGCACCGGTTGCTGCCGGGGGCTACGTGAACCTGTACGTGGTTGAAACCACTGCGCGGGTACAGGCCGAGCAGCAGCTGCTAAAGCAGCAGCGCTTTTACGAAACCATTCTGCACGAATTGCCTGCTGAAGTGTTTGTGGTGGACCCGGAGTACCGCTACTGCTTTGCGAACCCCACGGCCGTGCCCGACGCTGAACTACGGCAGTGGATGTTGGGCCGCACCAATGCCGAATACGGTGCCCGCCGCGGCCACCCCGCCACCGCGGTGGAAAAGCGGCAGGCCCAACTCACAACCGTGTTGGAGGGCCGCCAGCGCCACGAGTGGGTGGAGGCGATTGGCAGTGCCGACGAGCTACGCTACGTGATGCGCCGCCTGCAGCCCGTGCCCGAGGGTGGGGAGGCCGTGGGGCTGGTTATCGGCTACGGGCTGGATATTACGGCGCAGGAAATAGCGCGGCGCGAGTTGCGGGAGCAGCAGGAGTTTACGCAGAGCATACTGGATGCCAGCCCGAGCGTGATTTACGTGCGCAACGCGGAGCAGGAGATTATCTTTGAAAACCACGCCATGCAGGCCATTCGGGAGGCAACTCACCATCTGACCGGTGAGGCACTGGCGCCGGATAGCGTGGAAGCCAAAGAATTGGCCAAGCTGGCCGAGCACGATTTACAGGTGCTACGCAGTGGCTGCGAACTGACGGTGGAGGAGACGCTGACGCAGCGCGATGGCTCGGTGCGGGTGTTTCAGACGGTGAAACGGCCCTTGCTCCGGCCCGATGGCAGCGTGCATGTGCTGGGCGTGAGCACAGATATAACGGCCGTTAAGCAAGCCCAGCAGACGTTGGAGCGCAGTGAGAAACAGTACCGGGACCTGATGACTTACGCGCAGGCCTTCATCTGTACCCATGCCCTCGACGGGACTGTGCTGACGGCCAATCCGGCCCTGGCCGAACTCCTGAATATGCCGGTGGCCGCCATTGTGGGCAGCAACGTGGCCGATGTGATGACAACGGAAGACCGTGCCGCCTTTGCTACCTACCTGGGCCATATCAGTGCTGCGCACGAAGACGCGGGGGTGCAGCGGGTGCGGCCCCGCGGCAGCCAGGAACTGCGCTACCTGCTGTACCGCAACCTGATGGTGAGCGAGCCCGGCCAGGAACCCTACGTTATTTCGCACTCGCACGACATTACGGAGCGCATTGCGGCCGAACGGGAAATGAAGCGCGCCAAGGAGGCGGCCGAATCGGCGGCGATGGCCAAGGAAAACTTTCTGGCCAACATGAGCCACGAAATTCGCACGCCTCTGAACGGCATTCTGGGCATGGCCAGCCAACTGGGTAAAACGCTGCTCGACCCGCGCCAAAAGGAATTTCTCCGCATGATTCGCACCTCGGGCCAGCACCTGGTCAGCGTTATAAACGACGTGCTGGATATGGCTAAAATCACCTCCGGAAAGCTGGATTTTGAGCAGGTGAATTTCAACCTGCGCGAGTCCATGACGCAGGCTGTGCAGCCGCTGGCCTTGCAGGCCCAGGAGAAGGGGCTGTCTTTTGGCTACGCGCTGCTGCGCGACGACTGCGACTACCCGTGGGTGGTGAGCGACCCGTACCGCCTCAACCAAATCCTTATCAACCTGGTAGCCAATGCCATCAAGTTCACCTCGCGCGGCGGGGTTACGGTGGTGGGCCGGCAGCTTTCGGCCAGCTCCACACACATCACGGTGGAATTTAGTGTGACCGATACGGGCATTGGCATCGAGCCCAACAAGCAGGCGCGCATCTTCGAGGACTTTACTCAGGCGTATGCTGATACGACCCGGCAGTTTGGCGGTACCGGGCTGGGGCTGAGCATTAGCCGGGCGCTGGTGGAGCAACTGGGCGGGGCGCTCACGTTGCGCAGCGCGCCGGGGGAGGGTAGCACGTTTGCCTTCTCCCTAACCCTGCCCAAGGCCGAAGTGCCCGTGGAGGCGGCCGCGCCACTGGGGACGTTCAACACCGGGGCGCTGACGGGCCTGGTGGTGCTGCTGGTGGAAGACAATGAAATAAACCGCGAGGTAGCCCGCTTCATGTTGGAGGACTGGGGCGTGATTCTCGAAGAGGCCGTGGACGGGGAGCAAGGCCTGCGAATGCTAAAGGAAAACGCCTACGATGTGGTGCTGATGGACATTCAGATGCCGGGACTGAGCGGGGTGGAGGTGACGCGGGCCGTGCGCCAGCTGCCCGACCCCCGGCGCGCCCAGGTGCCCATTCTGGCCCTCACAGCGAATGCGTTTCGGGAAGACAACGAGCGGTACCGCGCAGCGGGCATGGACGACTGCTTGGCCAAGCCCTACGATGAACAAGAGCTCTACCACAAAATGGAAGCCCTGCGCCGCATTCGCCGCGCCGCATTGCCCTACGACCTGACCAAGCTGCGCGCCATGGCGCACGGCCGTGAAGATTTTGTGGCCAGAATTATCCGCTCTTTCTTGGCGAACACACCCGGCAGTCTGGTGCAAATGCAAGAAGCCGCGATGGCGCAAAACTGGCCGAAGGTGGCGGAGCTTACCCACCACATCAAGCCCAACTTGCTGGCGCTGAGCGTGGCCGATGCCACAGGCCCCATGGCCATTCTGGAAAAGGCCCCGCAAATGGGCCTTGCCACTGCTGAACGGCCGGCCATGGTAGCCCAGCTGGTGGCGCTGGTGAACCGGGTGCTGGCCCTACTGCCCGGCGAATTGCCCGTAGCAGAATGAGGGGCCGGCCGCGCTGGCGCTACACGCCACGCAGGCGGCGGTAGAACCCTTCCTGGTAAGACTTGCTCACGGGGACTTCGTGCTTGCCAAAGCCCAGCATGTGGTCTTCTACGGCGTCAATGCGCTTGGTATTAACAATGTAGGAGCGGTGCACGCGGGCAAACTGGGCCGTGGGCAGCCGTGATTCCAACACCTTGAGGGTGCTGTAGACAATGAGCTTCTGCTTGTCGAGCACAAGCACGGAATAGTCAGACAGGGCTTCGATGTAGAGTAACTCGGCGTAGTTGACGCGCACAATCTTCTTATTCACTTTCACGAACAGGTACTGGTCGCGGGGGGGAGGGATGGGGGACGGGCTGGGCTCGGGGAGGAGGGTGGCCGCGCGGTTGGCCAGCACGCGCTGCACGGCCTGCAACAGGCGGGGGAATTCCACGGGCTTCACGATGTAATCGGTAACGCGCAGGTCGAAGGCGTCGAGGGCAAAGCCGCGGTGGGAAGTAACCAGCACAATGTCGGGTTGGGGCGTGGGCAGGATGCGGACCAGGTCGAGGCCCGAGAGCAGGGGCATTTCAATATCCAGAAACGCAATGTCGACTTTTCCGCCTTGGCGAAAGAAGGCCAGGCAATCGACGGCGTTGCTGAACGAGGCCACCAACTCCAGCTCGGGCGTGAGCCCGATGAGGTGCTCCAGGGTCAGCCGGTTCATTTCGTTGTCGTCGACGAGGAGGCAGGTGAGCTTGGCGGATGGAGTCATGGCGGCGGGAAAAAACCTGTTTGCAGAATGGCGGAAGGTTAAGGGAAGTGCCAGCGCAGGCATCACATACCAATTGGTAGTGAATCCCTTATTCGATAACCATACGGGTTGAGAATACAAACTAGATTTAGCCAGGCTGCCGGAGTACTATCAGTTCGTTCAAACTCCATAATAGGGTGTTGAACAGGTGTTTTCGGGTGGTTAAAATCGTGGTTGCAGCGCTCCAAAGCCGGGTGGTTTCGGCAGCCTAGCTGGTGGCTGGAGCGGCAGGTGCTACGTTTCGAAGGCAGCATTTTTACTGCTATTCTGGCGAAGGAAACGATTTAGATAGAGGCCAGGTGAGAAATGAATTGAAACCAGAACCGGCACCGGCTACCTGCCCGGCGGGTCGGGTGAAGGCGGGAACCATTGCCTTGCCTTGCAGAAATGATGCTCCCAACTTCCTGGCTACGCTGGCAAGCGGCGCGGGCAAAGTAGCTTCGTTGGTCTGATGAGCAAAATCAAGTAGCAGGCGCCCCACTTTATGCGAAATTTCAGCTTGCGACAGCTTCTTACACCGGGCCGGTATCAATGGCGCAGCCAGTTGGTTTGGGTGGGCTTGCTGCTGGGCGGCGCCGCAGGCGCACGGGGGCAGTCTGCCCCGGCCGCGCCCGTAGCCGCCGTGCCGGTGCTGCTGCGGCCCGCCGCCGTGTTCGACGGCCGCGACCTGCACCAGGGATGGGCCGTGCTGGTGGAAAACGATAAAATAACGGCTGCAGGTCCGGCCGCCCAAGTGACCTTGCCCGCGGGCGGGCGCACCATGGAGCTCCCCGGCCTTACCCTTATGCCGGGCCTGATTGAGGGCCATGCGCACCTGCTGCTGCACCCCTACAACGAAACACCCTGGAACGACCAGGTGCTGCTGGAATCGCACGCGCTACGGGTGGCTCGGGGTACGGTGCACGCGCAGCGCACGCTGCTGGCGGGCTTCACCACGGCCCGCGACCTGGGCAGCGAGGGCGCCGGCTACGCCGACGTGGGCCTGAAGCAGGCCATTGACCAAGGCATTATTCCCGGGCCGCGCCTGCTGGTGGCCACGCTGGCGCTGGTAGCCACGGGCAGCTACGGCCCCAAACTGGCCACCGACATTGACGTGCCCCAGGGCGCCCAGGAGGCCGACGGCGTGGATGGCATCGTGCGCGCCGTGCGGGAGCAAATCGGGAAGGGCGCCGACCTTATTAAGGTGTACGCTGATTACCGTTGGGGGCCTAACGGCACGGCTCAGCCCACTTTCTCGCAGGAAGAGCTGACGCTCATTGTGCAGACGGCCCGCTCGGCGGGCCGGGGCGTGGTGGCACACGCCTCGACGGTGGAAGGCATGCGGCGGGCTACGCTGGCCGGTGTCGAAACCATTGAGCACGGCGACGATGGCAACGCCGAAATATTTAAGCTGATGAAACAACGCGGCGTGGCCCTGTGCCCCACGGTGGCCGCCGGCGACGCCATTGCGCAGTACCGCGGCTGGAAAAAAGGCCAGGACCCCCAGCCACCGCGCATTAAGCAAAAACACACAAGCATGCAGGCGGCGCTGAAAGCCGGCGTGACCCTGGCCATGGGCGGCGATGTGGGCGTGTTTACCCACGGCGACAACGCCCGCGAGATGGAGCAGCTGGTGCAGGACTTTGGCCTCACGCCGCTGCAGGTGTTGCGCCAGGCCACGAGCGGTAACGCCCAGATTTTCCACCTGGCCGACCGCGGCAGCGTCCGCCCCGGCCTGCTGGCCGACCTGGTGGCCGTGACCGGCGACCCCACCCAGGACGAGACCGCCGTGCGCCAAGTGCGCCTAGTAATGAAGGGCGGCGTGCTGTATAAACAACCGTGATTTTAGTGGTTAGCTGTTAGTGGTCATCGGTTAATGAATAACGGTCAGTGGCTAATCGTTCTTATTCACCACTAACCACTCATCATTAACCGCTAACCACTAATAACTAACCGCTAAGAATTTATTGGACGCGGCGCACGCTGCTGCCGCCACTACTGGACTTGGCCAGGCGGGCATTGCCTTTGTAGCGAATGTCGCTGCCACCGGACGCACTGGTGGAAATCTCCTCATCGACGTAAACGTTGACGTCGGAGCCACCGCTGGCATTTACGGTGGCGGAAGTGCTTTTCAGATTGAAGCCATCGTAGTCGGAGCCGCCGCTTACGTCTATTTTCTGGCGCTCTGCGCTGCCCGCCAGCTCCACATCGCTGCCGCCCGAGGCCTGGACGGTGAGCGTTTTGACATTGAGGGACAACTTAACATCGCTGCCGCCGCTGGTGTTAATCCGGAAGTCATCGGCCGAGAAGCTTGATTCGCTTTTGGCATCGGCCCCACCGCTCAGGGAGAGGCCGGTGAGCTTGGGGCAGGTGATGTACACTACGGTCTTGCGCTTGCTGCTTAGCAGGTTGCGAACGGAGTAGTTGCGCTCCCAGCCAATTTCCAGGGTGTTGCCCTTTACGGTGGTTAGCAGGTGTTCCTGGACTTCGGCGGCGGCCTCTACTACCACCGAGCTGGTGGGGCCCTGGGTCAGGACGACGTCGATGCCGCCGCTGGAGCTGACCTGCTGGAAGCTGCCCAGCTGGCGCGGCTGTTTCACCTGGGCCTGCGCGGTGCAAGAGGCGAACGAAACTGCGGCCACGGTTGCAGTAATAAAAAAGGTCTTCATGGTAAAAGCAGAATAAAGGTGTGAATGAATGGATGCCAGAACGGAACGTGTGGTTGCCTGGGCTCCTTAATTTACCAAGGCTTTGCGGAAAAGGTAGCGCGTCTCCGAAGAAGTGGAGAAAGACGTGGTTGCTCGGTAGACGGGGTTAGTAGGGTCGGTGGACTGCGAGTCTTTTTCGATTTTTTGCGTGGCCCCGGTGGATTTTGACTCCGTGCGAATTTCAACAAATTCCCATCCATCGGCGGAAAGCTCGTTGATGGTTTTCATTAGCAAGCCTTCCAGTTCGCCATCAAAGTTGGAATTGAAAAGTCTACGACGATGGGGCTCCAGTTTAATCTGTCCCCGCCATGCGGGCGCGAGCCAGATACATTCAAATCCAGGGCGTATCAACTGGTATTGGTAGCGCACCCCCGCAGTACTTTCAATAGTAGTGGTGCTCACGGTAGGCTGCAGGCTGATTTCGGGAAGGGGCAGCAGCATGGGAACCGACTGGGCCGCGGCCACCCGGCAAGACAATAGGATGGCAGAAAGTAGCAACTGTTTCATGAGGTCAAAAGCAGAAAAAAGGGTTGGGAACGCCCCACTACGCAGCGTTCCCAACCCTCCACCGAATTCCATGCCAACCGGCTACTCCCGTTTCCCTTTGAGCATGGTTTTGAGCGCGGCCAGCTCGTCGCGCAGCTTGGCGGCTTGCAGGAAGTCGAGTTCTTTAGCCGCGGCTTCCATCTGCTTTTCGGTGGTTTTGATGAGCTTTTCCAGCTCTGTGCGATTCATCATGGCCACCACGGGCTCGGCAGCCAGCGCCAGGGCGGCGCCGTCGGAATCGGGCCCGGCATAGGCTTGGTTGTCGAGCACGCGGTAGTCGGAAAGCGAGGTCTGGCCCAGAATTTCGGCGTGGCTCTTGCGCACCGTGCGCGGCGTGATGCCGTGTTCTTCGTTGTAGGCGGCCTGGGTAGCGCGGCGCCGGTTGGTCTCATCAATGGCCCGCTGCATGGAGCCAGTCATGCGGTCGGCGTACATAATCACTTTGCCGCGGTCATTCCGCGCAGCGCGGCCCATGGTCTGAATCAGGCTGCGCTGGTCGCGCAGAAAGCCTTCCTTGTCGGCGTCGAGAATGGCCACCAGGCTCACTTCGGGCAGGTCTAGTCCTTCGCGCAGCAGGTTCACCCCAATCAGCACGTCGATTTCGCCCAGACGCAGCTTGCGCAGAATTTCTACGCGGTCCAGCGTTTTTACGTCGGAGTGCACGTACTCCACCTTGATGCCCAGGCGGTCCATGTACTTGCTCAGCTCCTCGGCCATGCGCTTGGTGAGGGTAGTCACCAGCACCCGGTCGCCCATTTTCACGCGGTTGTCCACCTCGTCCAGCAAGTCGTCAATCTGGTTGATGCTGGGCCGAATGTCGATTTCGGGGTCGAGCAGGCCCGTGGGACGGATAATCTGCTCCACCACTACGCCGTCGGCCTGGGCCAGCTCGTAGTCCGACGGCGTAGCCGATACGAACACCGCCTGCCGGTACATGCTTTCGAACTCGTTGAATGTCAGCGGCCGGTTGTCCAGGGCCGAGGGCAGGCGAAAGCCATACTCAATCAGGGCGGTTTTGCGGCTGCGGTCGCCGCCCCACATGGCCCGGATTTGGGGCATGGTGGCGTGGCTTTCGTCCACTACTAATAGGTAGTCTTGGGGGAAATAGTCGAGCAGGCAGAACGGCCGCGAGCCCGGCGTGCGCCCATCAAAGTAGCGCGAGTAGTTCTCGATGCCCGAGCAGTAGCCCAGCTCCCGAATCATCTCCAAATCGAACTCGGTGCGCTCCATGATGCGCTTGGCTTCGGAGTCGCGGCCTTCCTTCTCGAAGTAGGCGTGCTGCAGCACCATGTCATCCTGAATCTGCTTGATGGCCGAATTCAGGGTTTCCTTGCCGGTCACGAACAGGTTGGCGGGGTACAGCGCCACGCCGTTGGCTTCGTCGCTCAGCTTCTTGCCGCTCACCGGGTCAATCTTGTGCACCGACTCGATTTCATCCCCAAAAAAGTAGATGCGGAAGGCGTGGTCGGCGTAGGCCGGAAACACGTCCACGGTGTCGCCCTTAACCCGAAACGTGCCGCGCGTGAACTCCACCTCGGTGCGCGAGTACAGAATCTGCACAAACTGGTACAGCAGGTTGTTGCGCGTGTAGCGCATGCCCGGCTTCAGGAAAATGACGTTTTTAGCGAATTCCTCGGGGTTGCCGATGCCATAAATGCACGACACCGAGGCGATGACAATGATGTCGCGCCGCCCGCTGAGCAGGGTGGACGTGGTGTGCAGCCGCAGCTTCTCGATTTCCTGGTTGATGGCCAGGTCCTTCTCGATGAACACGTCGGTACTGGCGATGTACGCTTCCGGCTGGTAGTAGTCGTAGTAGCTGATGTAGTACTCGACGGCGTTGTTCGGGAAAAATGCCTTGAACTCGCCGTAGAGCTGCGCGGCCAGGGTTTTGTTGTGGCACAGCACCAGCGCCGGCTTGCCCGTTTGGGCGATGACGTTGGCCATGGTGAAGGTTTTGCCGGTGCCGGTGGCTCCGAGCAGCACCTGGGCATGCTCGCCGTTGTTCACGCCCTCCACGAGCTTGGCAATGGCCGTGGGCTGGTCGCCGGTCGGCTTAAATTCAGAGGTCAGTTGGTACTCCATGCAACGCGAAAGGTAGGCCGAAAAGGTCAGTCTAACTTAACCCCAAACCAGTATCTTGGGTTTCGTCGAAAGTGAATTAGGCCTATGTAATAGAACGACAACGCCCCACCTTTTTTAAGGAGGGGCGCTGTTCTTAAGATGATTTTGGGCTGTTAGTGGCCGAACTCCACGCTGGCTTCCAGGCCGAAGGTGTAAGGGCGGCTTTGGGCAAAATAGCTTTGCGCGGGGTTCGCGTTCAGGGGCACGAGGCCAAGTTCTGCCATGGGGGCCAGGGCGAAGGCCCAGCCGCCCAGTTCTGAACGGTACTGGGCGCCGGCGGCGCCGCGAATGCTGCCCAGCACCCGGCGATACGGCGTGCCCGCCGAGGCCAGCGAGTAAGTCCGGGTGGCTTCGGGGCTGCCTTCTACTTCGCTGCGCACGCCCAGCAAGGCACTTACTACGCCACCGAGGCGCCCATAGACGCTCCAGCCGCGTTTTTCGGCGTTGCTGTAGCTCAGGCTCACCGGAATGCCGGCCGTGCGGTAGCGGAAACTGGTGGTGCGCATGGCCCCGGTGCTGAACTGGCCAAGGTCGAGCAGCTGCTCGCCGACAAATGCGGACGTGGAAGACGATGTGGCGGTGGCCTGCGCAAACTCGGCGCCGGTGTTCAGAAACCAGTTGCCGGTGAGGTGGCGCTTGGCTACCAGCGCAATGCGCTGGCTAAGGCCGGGGCGCAGGTTGTTGCGGTACTCGGTAGCAGCCGCTTCGGTCAGGGCCGGGGAGTCGGCGCCCAAGGCGGGGTTGTAGGCGTAATCAGCGCCCAGCCCCTCGCGGGAAAAGTTGATGTTGGGGTTGAAGGTTCCGGCGGTGTAGCTGGCACCGTATTGCCACTTGTGGTCAGCAGCGGCCACTGCCGGTGCGGTTTCGGCGGGCAGGGAAAGGGCAGCGAGGCCGTTAGGCAGGGCGGCGGGAGCAGTGAGCGCGAGGGAAGTGGAGGCGGGCGCGAGCAGGCCCACCTGTCCCGGCAGTGCAGCAGAACCGGCTGGCACGAAAGAAGCTGCTACGGCGGCCGAGCTGGCGGCCGGTGCATCACCAAAAATACGGGGGGCAGCGGCAGTAGCCATGTAGGCTGCGGCGGTACCAGCGGCTGCACCAACAGGGGTTTCGGTGCCGCTCAATCTTTGCTTCTGGTTGCCCGAAGCAGGAACTGCCGCAGTAGCCACAGTGGCCAGATTGTTTCCAGCGGTTTCTTGGCTAGCGGTGCTGCCCACCGGGTTGCCAACAGCGGTGCCTGCGCTGGCCACGTCATTCGAAGTAGCGCTGCTGACCACGGGGCCATCTTCCAAACCAGCGCGAACCGAGGCCGCGCCGAAGCCGGTTTGCGGCCGGGCCGCACCACCTGTTTGCGCTGAAGTCGACGCTATTCCCGAGGCATTGCGGGCTCCGGCCGCCTGCGTGGCGTTTGCATCGCCGTAGGCAGAATGGGACGCCCCGGCGCTGCCGGCACCACCCTCCTCAGCTACTGCCACGGAAGCAGAGCCCGAGCGGGCTGGGTCGTTGCTGGCTGGGCCGGGGGCGGCGGTGCGCGTGGCTACTTCTGTGCCCACCAGGCCGGAACCACTTTGGGCCCACCAGCCGGTGCCGGCCAGCGTGGCCAGCACCAAGCTGGCCGCGGCTACCCAGCGCGTGGCGGCGAGGCGGCGGCGGTAAGTTTCGTTCTGGCGCAGGAGCAGCGAGTTGTCGATGTGGTCCCAGAGCATGGGGCGCGGCGGCACCGCGGCTTCTTCCCCCAGGTGGTGGCGGAATAAGTCCTCTAAGCTGCCGGTGGGTTTTGGCGTAGAATTTTTGTCGATAGGATTAGCTGACATGGCGGGTTGGAGTGCCGAGGCGTTCCAGTTTAGTTTGTAAGATTACCCGGGCCCGGGAGTATTGCGACTTGCTCGTGCCCTCGGTGACGCCTAATAATTCTCCGATTTCTTTGTGGGTATAGCCTTCGATGGCGTAAAGGTTGAAGACCATGCGGTAGCGTGGCGCGAGCTCCTGCACCATCTCCAACAGCTCCTGGAAATTGTAGTTGCTGAGGGTAAATTCTTCACTGGCCAGGGTTTCGGGGTAGTCGCCGTCGCTCACTGCCACCAGAGAGGCATTGCGGCGGTGCTGGCGCAGGGCGGCGTTCACCATAATACGGCGAATCCAGAATTCCAGCGGGCATTCGCGGCGGAAGTTGGCCAGGGTGCGGAACACCGTGAGGAAGCCTTCCTGCAGTACGTCTTCGGCCTCAAAAGTGGTCTGGGCGTAGCGCATACACACGGCCATCATTTTGCCGGCGTACTTCTCATAGAGCAGCTTCTGGGCCAGCTGGCGGCCGCGCAGGCAACCGTCAATCAGCTCGGCTTCGGTGGGCGGGCTGGTCAGGGCCGCGCTGCGGCTGGCCGTGAGGCGCGGGGCCGTGGGCGGCTGGTCGGGCAGCGCATCGTCGGCGCCGAAGGCAAACCACGTAGCGGGACTCATGCCGAAAGCCGGGAACCCGAGCCGGCGGGGAAACTGGTAGAGAAGGTCATTTTCTGCAGGTTGGAAAGACGAGAAAAGCGCACACAGCCGGGCCTGGAAGTGGCCCGCAGCATGGGGATGCACCACAAGGCCGAATGGTTGCAACAACTTTTTAAAAACGCCAATCACACTCTGAGCAGTAGGGAGATGTCAGCCGGGCCCCGAAGATAAAAGACGGGCCGACAGCAACCTATTACGAAAATTATCAGTATCAATGTATGTACATTGTTAATGCGGCTTGTTCTGCCCTTTTGCTGGCTGTTTTCGTATGGAATCAGGCCAGTTGGCTGGGCCGGACAATCCGATTTTTTCACCTCCTTTTCCTTACTCATGAAGACTTTAGTGTTGTTTTATTCCACCTATGGCCACGTCTGGAAGCTGGCCGAAGCCATCGCCGAAGGCGCCCGCGAAGTAGCCGGCAACGAGGTAGTTGTGAAGCGCGTGCCCGAAACCCTGCCCAAGGGATTACTGGACCAAATCGGTGCCACCGAAGCCCAAAAGGCTTTCGCGCATCTGCCCGTAGCTACCCCCGATGAGCTGGTGGAGTACGACGCCATCATCTTCGGCACGCCTACGCGCTATGGCAACCTCTGCGGCCAGATGCAGGCCTACATGGACAGCACCGGCGGCTTGTGGGCCAAAGGCGCCTTGGTTGGCAAAGTGGGCGGTGCCTTCGTGAGCACCGCCACCCAGCACGGCGGCCAGGAAACCACTATCCGGGCGTTCCACACCGAGCTGCTGCACCACGGCTTCGTGATTGTGGGCCTGCCCTACGCCTGGCAGGGCCAGATGGGCCACGAAGAAGTGAGCGGCGGCACGCCCTACGGCGCCAGCACCGTGGCTGGCGGCAAAGGCGAGCGCCAGCCCAGCGAAAACGAGCTGGAAGGCGCCCGCTACCAAGGCAAGTTCACGGCTGAGATTGCCAGTAAGTTAGCCGCGAAGTAGACTGTAAAGGGAGATGGCAGGCCGTCATGCTGAGCTTGTCGAAGAATCTCTACCGCAGTAGTAATTATTTACTTGCGCGGTAGAGATGCTTTGATTGCGCTCAGCATGACGGCCCGTTTGCCTTCTTCTTACCCAAGCTACAGTTGGTTGTGCGCTCGAATCAGCTCACCAAACGACTCGCGGTACGTGTCGCCCACGGGCAGCAGGCGGCCCGCCACCTGCACCTTGCCGCGCTCCACGTGCTCAATTCGGCTCAGGGCCACGAGGAAGGACTTGTGGACGCGGGCAAACCGCTCGGGCGGCAGCACCTCCTCCACGCGGCGGAAGGACTGGAGGGTAAGGATTTTGCCGGCGCTGGCGGTGTGCAGCAGCAGGTATTCCTTCATGCCTTCGATGTAAAGAATGTCATCAAATGCCACGCGCTGCAGCCGGTGCTCGTTCTTGACGAACATAGCATCGGCGGGCGCGGCTATGGGGGGCGCTATTGATGCTTCGGGAGCGGCAACGGGTACGGCGGCTGCCAGAGTGGTGGGAGCGGGCAGCGCCTGCCGCACTTTGGCCACGGCCTGCAAAAACCGGTCAAACGCAATGGGTTTGAGCAGGTAGTCGGCCGCGTTCAGGCTATAGCTCTGCACGGCGTACTGGTCGTAGGCGGTGGTGAAGATGATGCGCGGCGCGGGCGCGGGCAGCAGCTGCACGAGTTGGATGCCGGTGAGGCGCGGCATGTGAATGTCCATAAACACGACGTCCACGGGATGGTCCTGCAGAAATGCCAGGCCCGCCAGCGCATCATGAAACTGGCCCCGCAGCTCCAGAAAGGGTACTTGCGCGCAGTAGTCAGCCAGCAGCTCTCCCGCCAGGGGTTCGTCGTCGAGAATGGCGCAGGTCAAGCGTTGCATGAGGAAACAGGGGTGTGGAATACTGAAAAAAACAGAACGTCATGCTGAGCCTGCCGAAGCATCTCTACCGCAATACTAAATCAGATTACTTACGCGGTAGAGATGCTTCGACTGCGCTCAGCATACTGCTCACTGCTCACTGCTGAACATCACCAACTCCACGGCGTACTCGCCGGGGAGGGTGCGCACGTGCAGCTCGTGGCGGTTGGGGTAGAGCAGCTCCAGGCGGCGGCGCAGGTTGTGCAGGCCCAGGCCGCCGGGCTGGTGCGGCAGGTCGGCGGCCTGGGCCACGTAGTTGTGCACGGAGAAATGCAGCTCGGTTTCGCTTATTTCCAGCTCAATGCGAATGGCTTCGGGGCGGGCGGCCAGGTCGCCGTGCTTGAATGCGTTTTCGACCAGGGGCAGCAGCAGCAGCGGCGCCACCGGAAACGCAGCGTCGATGGGCCCGTGGGCGTCCATGACGATGGCGGTCTGGGCTTCGGCAGTGGGCAGGCGCAGGCGCTGCAGGTCCAGGAAGCTGCGCAGGTGGGCCAGCTCCTGACCGAGCGGCACGGTGTCGGCGCTGCTTTCGTAGAGGAGGTAGCGCATGCTTTCGGCCAGCTGCAGCACAGCTTCCGGGGCGCGGTCTGATTTCCGGCTGGTGAGCGAGTAGATGTTGTTGAGCGTGTTGAAGAGGAAGTGCGGGTTGATTTGGGTTTTGAGCATGCCCAGCTCCGTGAGCAAGTGCTGGCGCTCCCGTTCGCTCCGGTTGCGCTGGCCCTTGAGGTAGTCAACGGCCATGCGTATGCCGGAGCTGGCCAGCATCGTGACCAGCCCACCCACCAACAGTCCCACGAACAGCGGCCAGGTATAGGCCCCCAGCCCAGGGCTTTTCGAAGCGAACACCCAATACACCAAATTGGAGGCGCTGATGCGCAGCAGGGAGAACGCCGCCGATGCCCCCACCGCCGCCACGAGGTAGGTGCCCACCCGATTGCGCGACAGGGTGCGGGGAAACAGGGCCACCCAGTTCCAGTAGAAAAGCGCGGCCGTTATCGCATCGAGCACGCCGTTGCGCACACACCACACGGTGTCGATTCGAAGCCCAGGCTCAATTTTGGGGTTGAGGCGGATGGTATAGTACAGCAGGCCATCGATGGCGAGCAGCACTAGGACGCGTGAACAATTAAAGTAGCTTTGAAGATGCAAAAAGACCGCACATTACTCACTGACGCGCACTGGCAACGCCTTTCACCGCTCTTACCGG
>NZ_MDZB01000140.1 GCF_001816145.1 Hymenobacter lapidarius
CCATTGCGCCGAATATGTTCACTGCCGCAAGCGGCGCAGAAGTGTTGCGTAAAGACCATCCCCCAAATTAAACGTATCACCTTAGATTATCCCACCGCCACGATTTCTTCTTGATGTTAAAGCCGCTCTTGGCGCTGGGGCTCTACAAAGCCCTGCAATGGGGGTTTGTAGAGCCTGTTTGGCTACCGGCCGCGCGACAGCTTCTGGACCATGGACCTGCGCCTGATGAAGGATGGCCTATTCAACCTCTTGTTTTGGGTGCTGGGCATGTTTATGCCCATGGGGTTGATTTTTGGGCGCGTGCTTTAAGTACATGCTTCGCCCGGTTCAGCAAACCGGTAAGTAGCTCATTCATGATTCCCTATCTGTATTGGTCACCAAGCGCCTTGCAATACAAGCGCCGGCCCGGTATTGGTAGTCCGCCGTCGGCAGTGATTTTTCCGTTTTTCCCAGATTCAACCCATCATCGCTTTGGTGTTCTTTTTGTTTGCGGTGGGCATTGGGTGCCTCAGCAGCACCAAGTAGGTGCTTTGCTAGCCAACAGCTAGCCCCCCCCCCCGGCAGGTTAACTGCCAAGCAATTGGGCCGTACGGCAACCAATGGCTGGGCTTGGTTAAGTTGGACGTGTAGTTGGGTCGGCCCGCAACTAGGCTGACCGCCCGATAAGCGGTGACTCTCCGCTGGTCCCGAGTGAGGTCCGTTGCGGCCAGTCGCTTAACAGCAACAGCGTCCGCAGCAGGGGGGTGTTCAGGTGCCAGAGCTGGTGACGTGCCGAGCGGGGAAGGCGGGCCGGGGCGGTGGCAGGACGGGTGTTGTCCGAAGGGAAGCACGTACGCATGCGCTTAAGAAAAAAGGGAGATAAGAACATTCCGCTGCTTTCTTCGAAGCAGCGACCGGCAAATACAATTCCATCTGATAACTGTGCAAAGCTACTGGTCATGGCAAACCCGCGGTATGACACGTTAGTGTCATGCGAAAATGCAGGACGACGTGGTACTTTGCCGGGAAACCAGCACCCGGCCACACAAAAAATGGCCGGTCGCCCCTAGAGTGGCCGGACGCAACCCGGACCCAGCGCCTGAAAAAACGGGATTTTGCGGCACGACGCGCCGCCGCATTACTGGAAAAGAATGCTGCGATCAGGCCCCGGCACAACCGTCCAAAATGTGGGACACTAAGTCGACGGGCAGGGGCTGACAAGAGCGTTACCAGGGCGTAACAACTCGGCGTGCCGCGCCACGTGGGCAGTCCGGGGGCAGGGGAGTGAGAACAATTCAGGGCCGCGGCGTGGGACGGGCGGGCGGCGTTGAGGCGGCGCGTGCCGGGCCGCTACCCGGCCAGCGGCACCGTCACCACCACCGCGAAGCCCGTCGCCAACGGGTCGTAACGCACGGTGCCGCCTACCGTGCGGGCACGGGCTTGCATGTTGGCCAGACCGCGGCCGCCGGGGCGGGGGCTGCCATCGTGGCCGCGGCCATCGTCGGCCACGGTGAGGGTGAGGCATGCCGTGGCCGCCGCCAGCTGCACGGTGACCGTGGTGGCGTGGGCGTGCTTCACCACGTTGTGCAGGGCTTCCTTGTAGATGAGGTAAAAGTTGTGGAGCAGGGCCGGGGCCAGCGCCGGGTCGGGCAGGTCGGCGGGCACGCGGAACTGCACGTCGAGGCCGGCGGGGGGCAGCACCTCCTGGGCGTGGTCGCGCATGCGGGCCAGCAGCTGGCCCAGGCGCAGCGGGCCGGCGTCGAGGCTCCATACCACGTCGCTCATCTGCTGGGCGGCCTGGCGCGAGGCAAGGGCCAGGGCGTCGAGCCGGTCCCGGGTCTGGGCCGGGCTGTGGGGCGTTTCGCGCAGCAGGTCGCTGTGCATGCTGATTTGGGTGAGCAGGTTGCCCACGTCGTCGTGCAAGTCAGCGGCGATGCGTTGGCGCAAGGCGTGTTCGGCCTGCCAGTGCCGCTCGCGCCGCTGGCCGCGGCGCCGCTGCCACCCGTACACCCCGCCCACTGCCCCCGCCACCAGCAGGCCCGTGAGGAGGGCCCACACACCGGGCCGCCGCCACCAGTAGGTGCGCGCCCGCACCGGTACACGCAGCCCGTTGCGGGTGGGCGTGCCCAGCCCGGTTTCACCCCTGATTTCGAGCGTGTAGTCGCCCGGCTCCAGCCTCTGCAGGCGCAGGCGGTTGCCGGGGCCCAGCTCCTGCCACGGGGCGGGCCCGGTGCCCAGCAGGCGGTACGTGAAGCGGCCCGGCTGGGGTCCGGCGTCGTCGCTCAGGCTCAGGGTCAGGTCGGCAAAAGCGTCGCCGGGGGCCATCTCCAGCCCCTGGGGCAGGGCGCCGGCCAGATAGTCGGTGCGAATGGTGTCGGGCCGGGCATGGTGCTGGGTGAGGCAGGTGAGCAGCAGCCGGGGCCGGTACCCGGCGGCCGCCAGGGCCTGGGGCGCGAGCACGCTCAGGCCCCCCACCCCGCCCGCGTACAGGCGCTGCCGCGCCGGGTCGTACCAGGCCGACTGGCGATTCAGCTCGTTGGTGGCCAGCCCTTCGGCGGTGGTCAGGTCGCTGCGCCGGCCGGTGCGGGGCTCGTAGCGCACCAGGCCGTTGTGGGTGCCCACCCACAGCACCCGGCCCGGCGGGGGGGCCAGCACAAAGGCCACCGCTTCGCTGGGCAGCCCCTGGCCCAACGTCAGCTGCCGCCACACGCCGCGGCGGGGGTGCAGCAGCAGCAGGCCGGCATCGAGGGTGCCCACCCACACGCTGTCGGGGTGCGAAACCAGCACGCAGCGCAGCAGGGCGGTGGGCAGGCGGTAGGGCGGGCGCTCGTCGGGCCCGTAGTGGCGCAGGGCGCCGGTGGCAGGCTGCAGGCAATAGAGCCCCCGGTTGGTGGCCAGCCACAGCTCGCCGCCCGCCCCTTCGCTGATGGCCTCAATCTCGCAGCGGTGCAGTGGCCAGGCGGGGTCGCCTTCGCGGTAGCGCCGGCGCGTGCGGCGGACTAAGTCGAGCTTAAACAGGCCTTGCTGCCCGCCCGCCCACAGCCGCCCCGCCCGGTCGCGCAGCAGGCAGAAAGTGGTTTTGCCAGTGGGTTCGGGGTGGGGCCCGGTCCACTCGATTTCCTGCAACCGCGGCCCGGCTAGCAACCAGACGCCGGCGTTTTCCAGCCCCACCACCAGGCGGGCATCGGGCAGGCGCAGGCTGCAAAACCAGACGGTCCCAGGCACCTCGCCCGGCCAGTGGCGCAGGGGGGCCCGCGGGCTGTCGGCCGCCTGCGTAAACGTGCCCGAGTAGCTGCCCACCACCAGCCGGCCATCGGCCAACCGGTTGATGGCACGGGTGCTGAGGCCCTGCCCCCCGGCCACGGGCAGCGCCTGCACGGGGGCTTGCCGGGGCCGCAGCTTAAACACCCCTGGCATGCCTTCGGCAAAGGCCCACAGCCCCGTCCGGTCGCGGTTGAAGCACAGCCACCCGTTCCACCCGCGGGCCAGAGGCAGCGGGAAGTGCTGGAGCCCCGGCGGCTGCCGCTGCCTCCGGATGGACAGCGCCAGCAGTTCGCCGGTGCCCAGCCAGTACCAGGTGCTGTCCAGCTCCAGCACGTTCAGGCGCGGCACGGCGGGCGAGGAGTTGTTGCGGAGCCAGCGGGCCAGCACCCGCGGCGGCTGCCGCGGCCGGCGCTCGTACAGCACGCTGTCGGTCAGGAACCAGGGGCTGTTGGGGAGGCGCAGCGGGTGGTCGGCCAGCTGCGTCCGGCGGGAGTCGTCGGCCTTCAGCACCCGGTAGCGGTGGCTGTCGCTGGCCACGGGCTGCACCTGGCCGCCCGGCGCCAGTCGCCAGCTGCGCTCGAAGCTGAACAGCAGCAGCTGCCCCGCCGAATCGGGCTCGATTGCTCCTATCAAGCCCTGCGGGTGCTGCCACACCAGCCGCGCGGGCTGCCGGGCCTGCCTCAGCGGCAGCCGGAACACCTGGCACGGGTCCAGCCCCCGGCCAAACCACAGCGTCCCCCGATACAGCAGCAGGGCGTTGATGTGGCCGTGCCGACCCGTGAGCCGGGGCAGCGGCACCTGACGCAGCTCGCCGGTCGCGGGCACAAACGCATACAGCCCGCTGTGCATGCCTATCCACACCGTGCCGGCCGAGTCGGCCACTACCCGGGTGGCTTCGCCGCTCAGGTGGGGGCCCTGCCGCACCAGCTGGTTGAGGGGCACGAGCTGCCGGCCGTCGTAGCGAAACACACCCTGCCGGGCGGCCACCCAGGCAAAGCCCGCCGGGTCGCTGCTCACGTCGCGGAGGCCCACCGTGCTCAGGATGCGGTCGGGCTGCTGCTCTAGCTGCTGGGCTTGTGCGACCGGCCCGGCTGCCAGCCACCAGCCGCTCACCAGCCAGCCCAGGATTCTCAGTAGCTTAAGCAACATGCGGGGCGGGCGTTGAAAGTTGGCTGCAAATATTGCACAGCTTTCGCGCTGGGCAGCCAGTGGAAGCATTTCGCCCCCCTTCCGCAACGTAACGCTCGGCCCGCCGTCGTTTGGCGGGCTTCTCAGTTCCGGTACCTGTCGGCGCAGGAGGTAAGCCGATACCTACCCGCGCCGCTTCAGGGCCAGGGCCAGCAGTTCGCCCTTCGAGTTGATGTGCAGCTTGCGGTACACCGCCCGCAGGTGGTTCTTCACCGTATCGAGGGTGATGCCAAAGGCATCGGCAATGAGCTTATAGCTCAACCCTTCCTCCACGGCTGTCACGATTTCCTGCTCGCGGGCCGTGAGGCGGGCCGTGGCCGTGGCCGCCACCGCCACCGGCGGCTGCCGCCGAAACGCGTGTAGCACGTGCCGCGCCACCGCTGGCGACATGGGCGAGCCCCCGGCCGCCACCTCGAGCAAATGCGCCTTGATAAGCGGCAGCGGGGTGTTCTTTACCAGGTAGCCCACCGCCCCGGCGCAAATGGCTTCAAACACACGGGGCGCGTCAGTGAACACGCTCAGCATGAGCACCTGCGCCTCCGGCAGCCGGGCCAGGATGAGGGGCAGCCCCTCGATGCCCGAGCGGCCCGGCAGGCCGACGTCGGAGAGCACCAGCACCGGCGGCGTGCCCAGCGCGGGCAGCTGCCGGAAGAAGTCCTCCATCGACACCGCAATCAGCACGCACTCAAACTCGGGCTGGGCGCCCAGGTAATAGTGCAGCATTTCCCGGATGGGCGTCTGGTCTTCGATGATGGCCAGGGGGAGCCGAGTTTGCATGGGGCAAATGTAGTAGCCTCCGCCACACCGGGCTATGACACGAAAGGGGGAGGAAACGCCGCAATCGGCCACCACGATTGATGACCTCGAATCAGCCAACTAAAGCGTGAAATATTGCTCGGTTACTTGGGAGAGAAGACGCGCTTTTGTGCAGTAAAAGGGTGATTTAAACTGCCATCGTCTTTTAGATAAACTCCGATAAGGGCCCGTTATCGTTTCTTATTCGGCCTTGGGTTATTTCTCAACCGAGACAGCAAGAAACGTCTTTTTCCCTGCTTGTCATCTTTTACAAACGTTCGTCTGCAACACCAAAACCACAGCCTTATTGGCTGCTTTCTGAACCTTAGCGTGCTCTGTTTTCCGTTTTCTGAGATGGACCCCAACCGGGGCTTTTGCATGGTGTGAGTGTGTCACGTCATTGGGCTGGTCGCGGAAAACAGGACGGATTAATTAACGCTGACCTTCGGTTGCTTCCTCCTTCGTCTTCGCCGTGATACACGCCCTCACCGCCCACGCTACTTGCCCAGTAGCGCCAGTTGGGCCGTGCTGTCGCCCACGGCATGCAGGGCGCGCTGCAGCTCGGGGTCCTGCTCGCGCAGCACCGTGTAGTAGGCCACCGGCCCGTAGGCGCTGCGGGCAATATAGGCCTTGAGCTGGTTGCGCAGCAGAGGCGCGCAGCGGCGCACGGCCGCTACGTCGGTGGTGATGCCGTCCTGGGCCGCTTGCGCCGCCAGGCTCACCAGCTGGGCATCGCTGATGCGGAATGTGGCATTAAACTGTTCAAAGCGCAGGCCTTCAAGCTCGGCTTTGTGCGATTGGTAGAACGAGAGGGCAAATGCGCGGGCCACGCCGTGGCTGAGCAGCTTGGTGAAGTAGGCCGAATGCGCCAGCGTGTCGCGGGGCACAAACACGTCGGGCATGATGCCGCCGCCGCCATACACGGTCCGGCCGTGGTCGGTGCGGAAGCGCAGCTCCTTGGCAAAGCGGTTGCTGTCGGCCGAAGCCAGCTCCCCGCGGGCCGAGCGGCCGGCGAGCTCCTGGCTGTATTCGGCGTAGCTGGCGCCGTAGGGCTTCTGAATGGAGCGGCCTGCCGGCGTGTAGTAGCGGGCAATGGTCAGGCGCAGCTCGCCGCCGTCGCTCAGGCTGATGGGCTGCTGCACGAGTCCCTTGCCAAACGTGCGGCGGCCCACCAGAATGGCGCGGTCGTGGTCCTGCAGGGCGCCGGCCACTACTTCGGCGGCTGAGGCGCTGCCTTCGTCCACCAGCACCACCAGGGCGCCTTGCTCAAACTCGCCGGCTACGCGGGCGTAGGTCTGCGAGTCGTACTGCTCGCCCTTGCCGTCGGTGTACACAATCTTGCGCGAGCCGCCGATGAACTCATCGGTCAGGCGGGTGGCCCGGTCGAGGTAGCCGCCGGGGTTGCCGCGCAGGTCCAGCACCAGGCGGCTCATGCCCTGGCGGCGCAGGTCAATCAGCGCCACCTTAAACTCGTCGTAGGTATTGGAGGCAAAGCGGCTCACTTTGATGTAGCCGGTCTTGTCATCAACCAGGTAAGCGGCGTCAATGGAGCTGTTGGAAATGCGACTGCGCGGGATGGTGAGGGCAAGGGTGCGGCCCAGGCCACGGCGGCGCAGCTCCATGGTGACGCTGCTGCCGCGGGGGCCGCGCAGCAGCTCGCTGAGGCGGGCGGTGCTGAGCCGGGCACCCGACACCCGGCGGTTGGCAATGGTCAGAATCTGGTCGCCGGGCAGCACGCCGGCCTGGTCGGCGGGTCCACCGCTGAGCGGAGCCACCACGGTCACGGTGTCGCGAAAGAGGTTGAATTCGACGCCAATGCCGTCGAAGTCGCTTTGCAGGAAGGCGTCGGCTTTGTCGCGGTCGCGGGCCGGGATGTACACCGAATGCGGGTCGAGCTTTTCCAGCATCTGCACCACGGCGTAGTCGGCCAGGCCCTCGGTGTCGACGGAGTCGGCGTAGTCGCGGTCTACGTAGCTCAGAATCTCCTTGAAGCGGAGGTAGCCGCGGGCCGTAGCGTCGGGGTTATCGGACGAGGGCCGGAACGGGTTGTTGGCCACCAGCACGCCGCAGCCCATGGCCAGCACCAGCAACAGGCCCTGCCGCAGCCAGCCGTGCCGGCGCCTTGCGGCAGCCGGCTGACCAGAATCTGGAACAGCGGGTAAAGTAGAGGACATCAATAGAGTAGAAGTATTTATCAATAGAAAAACGATAGTGAACAATCAAAACTATTTAAATTTTCCCAGTTAGCACCACAGTATAACAGGAATATCCAATTTTATTCAATAAATACAATTACTTACACGTCAAAGACTAAAATAAGCCTTATTTATTGGCAGATTACAATTGTAAACAGATAGATACAACTCTTAAATTGCGCCGCAATTTATAACTTTAAGAAGAACTACTTTTTTCAATTTCGATGAACGCGGGCAGATACCCGTTGAGCCTGGAGTTTTGCAAACCCAATGCCCGGGCCAGCTGCTGCGGAACCATACAGCTACGAAGGGCCCGCGCGTATTGGATTGAGCGCCCTTCCCCCTTGCCGTATCTTTGTGGCCCCAATCCTTTCGCACCGCACTTTCGCCATCCATCTTATTTCCCCCACCCATGGGACGCATCCTTGCCATCGATTACGGGAACAAGCGCGTGGGCCTAGCCGTCACCGACCCCATGTGCATGATTGCCTCGCCCCTGGAAACCATTCACAGCCAGGACTTGGTGGCCTATGTGCTGGCCTACCACCAGCGCGAGCCGCTGCGGGCCGTGGTGGTGGGCATGCCGCGCACGCTGCTCAACGAACCCACCGACGTGACCAGCGCCGTGGTGGGCCTGCTGCGCCGCCTGCGCCGCGAGCTGCCCGAATTACCCGTGCACGAACTCGACGAGCGGTTTACCTCGCGCATGGCCCACGCCACCATGCTGGCCGGCGGCCTGGGCCAGAAGGCCCGCCGCGACAAGGCCACCGTGGACCGCATCAGCGCTGCCATCATCCTGCAATCTTTTCTGGAATCGCCGACGGGTCATCAGCTTTTAGCTATTGGCTGATAGCTGTTAGCGCCTCGCTGACAGAAATTTTCTCACTTGCATTTTCATATTATTACCCTGCTAGCAGCTAACGGCTAACAGCTAAAAGCTTTTCTAATGATTTATTCCATTGTCGCCATCGGCGACCCCGTGCTGAAAACCAAAGCCAAGAACCTGGCCACCGATTTGCCCGCCGCCGACTTGCAACAACTCATTGCCGACATGTATGAGACCATGTACTACGCCCACGGCGTGGGCCTGGCCGCCCCCCAGATTGGCAAGGGCGTGCGCCTGTTTGTGATGGACTCGGGGCCCATGGTGGAAGTAGACGAGGAAGACCAGGAAGAAGGCGAAGAGCTGGAAGACCCCATCAAACGCGCATTCATCAACCCGGTGATGGTGAGCGAAACCGGCGAGCAATGGGGCTTCGAGGAAGGCTGCCTGAGCATACCCGGCGTGCGCGAGCTGGTGAACCGGCCCGCCGACATTGTGCTGCGCTACGAGGACGAGAACCGCCAGGTGCACGAAGAAGCCTTTTCGGGCATGGCGGCCCGCATCATCCAGCACGAATACGACCACCTGGAAGGCGTGCTGTTCACGGACAAGCTTTCGGCCTTTAAGAAGCAGCTGCTGAAGGGCAAGCTGGCCCGCATCAGCAAGGGCGATGTGAAGCACGACTACCGCATGCGGTTTGCCGGCGACGGCAAGCGTCGGTAGCGGACGGCCTGCTTTTTCTGCACTCGTGCCAACGCCCCCGGTGATGAGCCGGGGGCGTTTTATTTTATTGGTCGAATAATGCCAACCGTCGGCAGTAGATTGTGGGGAAATTCGCTGATTAGCGGATTATTCTCAATATGAAAAAAGCGTTATTCTTCTTGCTGTTGGGGTTGATACTAGTGCTGAGCACCAATACGGCGCAGGCCTGGGGCTTTTTTGGGCACCGGCTGCTGAACCGGCTGGCCGTGTACACCCTGCCGCCGGGCATGGTGGGCTTCTACAAAGCCAACATTGATTACCTGACCGCCAACGCCACCCGCCCCGACTCGCGGCGCACGGTGGTGCCCGGCGAGGCACCCAAGCACTTCCTCGACGTGGACCGCTACGGCGACAGCGCCGAGTACAAAATGCCCCGTAAATACGCCGACGCCGTTGCCCGCTACACCGAAGACTCGCTGCTGCAGCACGGCATCGTGCCGTGGAACGTGGTGGCGATGAAAAACCAGCTCACGGCCGCTTTCAAAGACCGCGACACCGACCGCATCCTGCGCCTCTCGGCCGACATGGGCCACTACATTGCCGATGCCTGCGTGCCGCTGCACACCACCAGGAACTACAACGGCCAGTTCACTGGCCAGCGCGGCATTCACAGCTTGTGGGAGTCGCGCCTGCCCGAGCTGCTGAGCAGCGACTACGACTTGTTTAGCGGCAAGGCCAAGTATATTGAAAATCCCACCGACGCCATCTGGGGCGCGGTTATCCGGTCGCACGCCGCCGTGGATTCGGTGCTGCGCTTTGAGAAGGAGCTCACGGCACAGTACGCCCAGGACCAGAAATTTGGCTACGAACAGCGCGGCACCCAAACCATTCGGACGTACTCCCGCGAGTTCAGCCGGGCCTACCACGCCCGCCTCAACGGGCAGGTAGAGCGCCAGATGCGCTACGCCGCGGCCCTCATCGGCAACTTCTGGTTTACGTGCTGGGTAGACGGCGGCTCGCCCGATTTGAGCAAGATGCCCCGCACCCCTTCCGAATCCGAGAAGCAGCGCCTGGACCGCGAAGCCAAAGAAACTGCGGCCACGCCCGTGACCACCGCGCCCGGCCACGACGAGTAGCCCGCCGCCAGCCGGAACGTTAGCGCGGCATCGGTATTTCGGGCAGGGCTTCGGTCTCATGCAGGCGGTCCAAGTCGACGACGGGCGTGCCGTCATCGTCCACCTCGTAGGCGCGAATGAAGCGCCGGTGCCACTCTATTTCCTCGTGAACGTAGGAGTTGCGGGCGTGCACGTCCTGGGCAAAGGTGTCGTCGTAGCCCTTGAGCTGAACAATGATTTCAACGTCGCGGGCCTCGTAATCGGCCATTATTAGCCCGTGCAGGGGGCTTTCAGGGGTAATGTCGTGCACGAGGGTCCAGCTCAGCGGAAAAAAGCTGATGGCATCGCGCTCGAGCGGCAGCAAGGCGTAGGACTGGTTGGTGGTAAGGGGGTCCACGGTTTTGAGGAGCACGCGGGCCTGCAGGTCGATGAGGATGTTGGAGCGCTGGTTGGCAATGCGGAACTGCAGGCAGGGCGTGCCGTCGGCCCGGCGGCTGATAATGGCCGTGCGGCTGAAATGAATGCGGGCCGTGGGCCGCGAAAACCGCCCGTAGAGCAGGCCCGTGGCCAGCGCAAAGGTGAGCACCCCCACCAGGGCCTCGACGCTGGACAGAAAGCCCGCGCCGTTGCTGCCGGGGTACACGTGCCCGTAGCCCACGGAGGTGAAGGTTTGGATGGAGAAAAACAGCGTGCTCAGAAAATCCTGCCACCACGTGTGGGGCGTCGTCACGCCGGGCAGGCTGTCGAGCCCCAGCGCCATGAAGGCCAGCGCAAAGCCGACGTTCAGCAAGCTAAAAAACGCCACCACCACGCCAATAAACGGCCACCAATCCATCTTGATGAGCCATTGGTACGGGTCGCCGCGGTGAGGCCCGCCGCGCCGCCGCACATTAAAAGAGCCGTCGTGGTTGATGGCGCGCTTGGTACGGCGCGAGAACTTTTCGCCAATGCCGGGGTCGAGGGTGGCCATGCGGGGAAAGGAAGCAGGAAAACGTGAGAGTGCTCAAAAGTAACAGGACCCCGGCCGCCATCCAGAAAATTCATTTATATTACTGAATTTTAATTTGTTGCGATAAAACACAACTACTCTATGTCTCAAGTTCGCCCCCATAATAAAGGGTTCGTCGGAGACTGCCCAATGCATTTACTGCTGCCAGTAGCACCAGAATCGGATTGACTTGAAAAGCAGCGGTAAAACGGGTGCTTCGCTTAATTTTCAGTAATCTTGCCTCATCATTTCTTTTACCAACTACTACTTTTTCAAATTTTTACATGGAGCAATCTTACAATCCGAATGCTGGTTCTACCAACGGAGGCATGCCGCCCATGGCGCAGCCCCCCAAAAACTGGCTCGTGGAGGCTATTCTGGTTACCGTATTTTGCTGCTTGCCGTTTGGCATTGTGGGCATTGTGAAGGCGGCAGAGGTGAACAGCAAGTTTGCCGCCGGCAACTACGCCGGGGCACTGGAGTCGTCCCAATCAGCGGGTAAATGGACCAAAATCGGCTTTTTCGTTGCCATTGGCGGCTTTGTTATCTGGGGCGTGATGATGGCCCTTGGCATCGGGGCAGGCTTGATGAATGGCTTGCCGAATGCTGACTAAGCTCCGCTGGCTTGGAATACTGGGTGGAGGGCTGGGACTGGCCGTGTTGTATTTCACGCTGGACCCAGCCCTTTTTCCGTTTCCACGCTGCCCGTTTTTGTTGCTCACGGGGCTGTATTGCCCAGGTTGTGGCTCCCAGCGGGCTTTTCATGCGTTGCTGCACGGCGAGTTGGGCCGGGCGGCCGGCCTCAATCTGCTGGCGGTGCTCAGCCTGCCGCTGCTGTTAGTGGGCGCCGTAGCGGGCCTGCGCGGCTGGCTGGCGGGGCAGCCCCGGCGGGCGGCGGTGCTGTACCGGCCGTGGCTGGGCTGGGTGGTGGTGGGCGTCACGGTGGGGTTTGCGGTGCTGCGCAACCTGCCGGGGCAGGCGGGCACCTGGCTGGCGCCTCAATAACTGCTGCTTGGATGGTTGGGACCGGAGATGGAGTGCGATATTTGCACTGGGATGCCGAGGCTAGTCCAGCAGCGCGAGGAGCCAATGTGCGTCCGCGCATCTTGCGCGGCTGCCTTGCGCGTAACCTCCTGAATTTTAACAAATAAGCAAGCACCACCACCATCTCACAACCCAGTTGGGGCCTACGGCGTACCAGCGGGGCCGAACGTTGCTTCAGGCCGAATTTTTCCTGCATTTATGACTCGCTTTTTTCCCTCAGGACTGGTGGCTTTGCTGCTGGTGGTTTCTACTTTACTTCCCGCACAGGCCCAGAAAGTGGGCCTAGTGCTTAGCGGTGGCGGCGCCAAAGGACTGGCGCACGTGGGCGTGCTGCGCCAGCTCGAGAAGAATCGCATTCCCATCGACTACATCGTGGGCACCAGCATGGGCGCCGTGATTGGCGGCATGTACGCGGCCGGCTATTCGCCCGACGAAATTGAGCAGATTGTGCTCAGCCCGGAGTTCCAGAACTGGACTTCAGGCAAGCCGCTGGAAAGCAAAACCTACAATTTCCTCACGTCTGAGCCCTCGCCTTCGGCCCTGCGCCTGGGCATTGCCATCGACTCCACGTTTCAGGCCCGCGTGAGCACCAACCTGGTGAACGACCTGAACCTGAACCTGGCCCTGGCCCGCCTGCTGGCCCCGGCCTCGGCCAGCAGCAACTACGATTTCAACCAGTTGTTTGTGCCCTTTCGCTGCATGGCGTCGGAAGTGTTTACGCGGCAGTTGGTGGAGCAAAAGAAGGGGTCACTCTCCGACGCCATTCGCAATTCCATGTCGTTTCCGCTGGCGTTCCGGCCCATCCGCAACCTCGATGGCAAGTACTACTACGACGGGGCGGTGTACGACAACTTCCCCACCAATACGATGAAGAAAACCTTCGCGCCGGACATCATCATCGGGGTGAACGTGGGCGACGTGGCCTTCAAGAAATACCCCAAGAATGACGATGCCCTGCTGGGCAGCACCGTGGCCTTCCTGGGCACTAGCGTGGCTGACACGGGCAGCGTGGGCCGCAACGGCATCTACATTCAGCCCGATTTGGATGGCCTGGGCGTGGGCGACTTCGAGCGGGTGAAGGAAATCATTGCCGAGGGCGACACGGCCGCGTTCCGCAGCATGGAGGAGATAAAAATGCGCATTGGCCGGCGCGTAGATTCGGTGGACCTGCAAAAGCGCCGCTTGGCGTTCCAGGCGCTGGCCCCCAAACCGCGCTTTATCGAAGTGAGGGTGAACGGGCTACGGCCTGACCAGAACGAGTACGCGTCGCGGTTTTTCCGGCGTTCGGGCCGCGACTACTCGCTCGACGACATCGAGGAAGGCTACTACCGCTTGTCTTCGGACGACTACTTTAAGAACATTTACCCGCGTATTCGCTACGACGAGGCCCGCAAGGGCTACGTATTCAGCGTGGATGCGCAGCGCAACAACAACGTGAGCACCGAAGTGGGATTCGTGCTCAGCAACCGGCCCATCGACAACCTCTACTTCGGGTTGGAATACCGCTACCTGCGCAAGCTGCTCTACACGGCATCGGCCGACGTGAGCCTGGGCCGCTTTTACAACGGCGCGCACGGCTCGTTCCGCATCAACGTGCCGGCCAAGCTGCCGTTTTTCATCGAGCCCGAGGTGGTGTATAACCAGTGGGACTTTCAGAAGACGGGCGGCGTGCTCGGGCGCGACGTCATCAACACCCAAGTGCGGCAGCAGGACACCAAGCTGGGCGCGCAGTTCGGCATCAGCCCCAACTACCGCAGCCGCTTTCTGCTCGATGTGGGTGCCTTTGTGACCAAGGACGAGTACACCAATTCAAAGGAAATCACCTCGGCCGATGTACTGGACGCGACTGTATTCCGGGGCAGCACGGCAGCCCTGCGCCTGGCGCGCAACACCCTCAACCGCAAGCAATACGCTACCAGCGGGCACCGCTTTGTGTACACGGTGCGCGGCGTTACGGGCTCGGCAAAGTACTCGCCCGGCTCCACGGCCGAGCAGTTTGGCAACACGCAGACCCGCGACTGGGTGCAGTTCCGGGCCACGGCCGAGCGGTACTTCCCCTTCAAAACCGAGCGCCACGCCTGGGGCTACTTTCTGGAGCTTACCGTGAGCAGCCTGCCCACCTTCTCCACCTACCGCGCCTCGCAAACCATCGCTCCGGTCTTTGCGCCCCTCCCCGACTCGCGCACCTTGTTCCTCGACAGCTACCGTTCGGGCCGTTACGGAGCCGTGGGCCTGCGCTACTCCCAGCCTTTCTTCAAAAAGCTGGAATGGCGTTCCGAGGCGTACGTGCACGTAAACGCGCGCCCGCTGAAGCAGGGCGACCTGCAGACGGCCGTGCGCCGGTCGGGCTTGGACCGGCCGCGCATCACGGCCAGTACGGGCGTGGTGTTTGAGACGCCGGTGGGGCCGCTGGCCCTGCACGCCCGCTACTACGACGACTCGTCCGAGCGGTTCGGCATTTACGGGCACCTGGGCTTTATTCTGTTCCGCGGCCGGGCCCTGGAATAGGCCCTACTCTGCCTGCGGGGCGGGGTAATGCGGAGGTTCCTCGCGCAGGTGGGGAGACTGTGGCGTGGGTGCGCAGCCCGCCACAATAGCACACTCTAGCGGGTGCCCGTGGTGAAAGCGCAGAAACAGCACCGTGGCCAGCCACGTGGCAGCAGGCGGAGCCAGCATATACACCCACAAGTTCCGATAATCCTGCGCGGCTACCGCCGAGGCCAGGGAGCGGGCCGGGTTGAGACTCATGCCCGAATACGGCGTTTCGAACAGGATGTACAGGAAGATGAGGCCGCTCAACAGCCACCCGGCAGCGTTCTTCAGGCGGGGCTGGTGCAGGGCCACCAGCAGCACGGCCACCATGACGAAGGAGATGAAAAACTCGGCCACGAAGGCTACGCCCACGCCCGCCGGCCCCGGCTGCGTGGTGACGTAATGCACGCTGGGATGCGCGTAGTAGCGGCCCAGCACGAGCGTGCAGAACAGCGCGGCGGCCACGCCCCCCACCACCTGTGCCACTACATACCAGCAGGCATCCACGGTGCGCAGCTTGTTGAGCTGCCAGAAAGCCAGGGTCACGGCGGGGTTGACGTGAGCGCCCGACTGCTTGCCCCACGGGCTGTACACAATGGCGGCTATCACCAGGGCCATGCCCACGCCAAGAATGCCGCGGCGCAGCAGCTCCTGCCCCACCAGCGCCCGATGCAGCCAGGAAGCCGGGTGTTCCAGCGCCGTGGTGAACAAGCTGGCACAGGTAATGAAGAATGCCAGCCCGACTGCCTCGGCCAGGTAAAATTTCCAGTGGGAGCGCAGCGCGGTTATTGCCTTATTTACAATCTGCATAGTGTAATTCCTGGATGCCAGCTCATTTGCACGCCAGCGGCTTAACCAATATTCTTACGCACAAAGGCTGCTACCGCCTTTGGGGCTTCGATGGGCAGCAGGTGCCCAACGCCTGGCTCTACGCGCAACGCGGTGCCGGGGGGCAACCACGGCAGCGTTTGCGCACGTTGCGTGGCCGGGGTAATGGCCCGGTCGCGGGCGCCCACCATCACGGAGCAGGATACTTGCAGCGCGGCCATTTGGGCCGAAATATCCTCGCGCGAGCCTTGCTGCAGCCAGGCGTCCCAGGCCGGGCGGGCACAGCGAAGGTTATCGGCGATTATTGATTGGTGCAGGGCCGCATCCACGGGCCGCTGCGTAATGGTGCGAAAGGTTTTTTCGGCTTCCGCCACCTGGCCAAACGCCGCCAGGGCAGCGGCCCGGTCGGCGTCCGACATGGGCTCGGGGGTGGGTGGCGAGGGCGAAAGCAGCAGCAAATGGCGCAGGCCCGCGGGCCGCCGGGCCGCCAGGGCCAGGGCCATTTTGCCGCTCATGCTGTGCCCTAGCAGCGCGTAGTCGGTCAGGCCGTGCACAGCCACGAAGCGCGCCAGCCAGTCGGCGTAGTGCGCCACCGAGAAGTCGAACCCCGCCGGCACGGGCTCCGCGCCAAACCCGGGCAGGTCGGGGGCGAGCAGGCGCAGGTGCGCCGGCAGCAGCGCGCCTAAGCCTTCGTATTCCTGGCCCGAGCCGGCCCAGTAGTGCAATCCCAAAAGTGTAACCATTTCTTTTTGCTTGCTAACCCAAGTTGCGGAGTATTGGGAGGATAAAAAAGTCTGTTCGGCGTGAACAGGCTAGGTTTGGGTCTCTGACCTCCCAACTCCCTGCTGACCATGCGCGAACAGACGGTTGCAATGTACTGCGTCCTCGATGACTTAATCCGCTTTACCCGCCCTGCCGGCACGCTACCCCCGGCGACGAGCCGGCGCTTGACCGATGCGCAGGTCCTGACCACGGCGCTGGTCGCGGCCCGCTTTTTTGGCGGCAACCTGGTGGTCGCCAAACACTACATGGAGCAACATTGGGGGCAAAACCGGCTGGATAAGAGCGGTTTCACGCGCCGTCTGCATGCCCTCACCGATACCCTCTACGCCCTGTTTGCCACCGTGGGCGACGTGCTCAAGCAATTGCACGACGAGGCGCGGTATGTGCTCGATTCCTTCCCCGTGGCCGTGTGCCATAATACGCGCATTCCGCGCTGTAAGCTCTTGACGGGCAAGGCGTATCACGGTCGCTGCACCAGTAAGCGCAGCTGGTTTTATGGGCTCAAGGTGCAGGTGGTGGCCACCAGCGACGGCATCCCCGTCGAGTTTTACCTCCATGCCGGCGCCGAGTCGGAGCAAACC
>NZ_MDZB01000141.1 GCF_001816145.1 Hymenobacter lapidarius
CCGCTGGGAAAAGAACGTCGCTCACTACGAAGCCTTCCTCCACCTAGCTTGCGCCAACACCGTCTGGCGACACTCCCTCTTATTTTTCGGATAGGCTCTTAATCAACGGCCTCTGGTACCTAGCGGGCACACTCCCCGAGGACATGCTTGGGGGAACGTTTGAACTCATTGTGGAAGCGCAGAATGGCCGCGTGGTGGAGTTGACCCACGGTAAGTAATCGTTCACGAAAAGGGTGGGTCGCTGAACGCGGTGGGCTCGTGCGTAGCAGGTTAACGATTCCAGTACTGCCTTGCTTTCTGAAACAAGAGGATATCGAGCAGACAGATTAATGCCCCACCAAGCACCCCGTAAAGACGGTGCGGGCGGTGCTCGGTGGGGGAGGAAAATACGGCAAAGGTTGGGCTATTGGAGACCGCACTCAACACCCGGAGTAGGCCCATCAGCAGTAACACGACCAGAAGCCGGTAGTTGATTTTCACGTGCCCGGCTCTTGGCTCGGAGCCTCGATTTCCTCCACCGTAAAGCCGTAGGCCTCGGCCGCTTTGGCGGCCGTGAACATGCCCATTTCTACCGTGCTACGAGCCGAGGCCAACCGATGCTGCCGGTCAGTTTCAGCATCCACGGTAAATTCACCGTGCATGGCCTCCGTCAATTCATCCTGCATCGGACCCCGTCGGCGCTGTTTCATCTCGGAAGGTAAAGAATTCACATGCGTTAACGCAAACGGTGATTTTGACTACTCTGCGCGGCCTGCTGCCGACGTGGTACTTCTCCGCTATAGGGCCATAGTAAATGTTATTAGCTACCTTACTTCTTCCACTCACTGCCATTTCACCTATTGGAGGCACATTGTACAGGTGGAAGCATACCGCCACACAGGCCCTTATTTTTTGCCTTTTTTGCCTGAAGGTTCGAGGAGGAGGATTTCTTTGGTGACACTTTTGATTTTATCCGCTGAGTAATATGCCGGGAAGTAGCCATTTTTGGCCCAGAGCTCGAAAAGATTTTTATAATACGGGCTGGTGGGGTCTCCTGATTGGCCGGGCGTGTTGATCATGAGGGCAGCATTCCAATCGCTTACGTCCACCAGCATCCGAAAGCTGGCGCCGTGGGACTGGTTGTCAAGCCCACCGGTAGCATTAGGGGTGTGGCCATTCCCTCCCCGGGGTGCCGGCCCAACGTCTGCCCTTTTCTTCCACTGCTCATTCGCCAGTCCTGGCAACCGGTTCACTAGGGTAACGTGCTTATACTTTTCCTGACCGTACTGCCAGTTCTCAACAGAGTTTCCCAGCTTTTTCTGCAGCTCTGCGATGGCTTTCTCAAAGGTCTTTTTCAGGAAAGCATCTCTGCCCGCTACCGCATTGGTCCCAAACCGCTGATCAGGTTTTTGCAGCCAACCAATCACCTTGGTCAACTGGATGCCTACTAATCCTTTTAGCTCCTGTGGAATAAACTGCGCCTGGGCCTCTTGCATGATCTGCCGCTCCCACATGGCGTAGATACCTGCGCTGACTGACTCCGGGTTTAGGATGAAATTCCATTCCGAAAGCTGGTCTTTGGCTTGCTGCACCAATTTTTCTTCAAACGTTACGGATCGTAGCAAGGCCACCAGCGTTCTTCCCGGAATAGAGAAATAATCGGCCTGAAGCGCCTGCATGTCTTTCATGGTCACTTTGGGGTTTTTCCTCAACACCTCATTGATGCGGTCTCCTCTAAAAGGATCTGACCAGGTATAGCTAACGGTCTCCCAATGCTGGTAGGTGTCCGGAGTTACGTTTTGGTTTGCCGTGGCGAAGAATCCTTTCGTAGGGTTGAGCATGTGCGGCCGTTCTTTGATGGGCAGATACCCAGCCCACTCATACCTTCCGTCTCCGGGTACGGGCACCATGCCGCTGAAATTTTTCCGAACGGGGGCAATGCCCACCACCTGCCAGCCGATGTTGCCTTTCTTGTCGGCCCAGATCATGTTCTCGCCCGGTATGTGGCTGTAACTGCAGGCTTCTCGGAACTCGTCCCAGTTGCGGGCCTGGTTCATGCGCAGCGAGGCCAGGTACGGCGCGCCGCCGGGCTCCAGCCAGGCACATTTCACCGCATAGGCTTTGTGGTTGATGGAATCAATGAACGTGACGGGTCCGTGCAAGGTGTACCGCAAGGTAACGTCTACGGACTTGGCGTTTTTCACGGGAATGGTTTCCTTCAGTTCCTCCATGTTCACCCAGCTGCCTTTGTGGCTGTATTGCTTCAGGTTAGCCGGATTCAAGTCATAGACATAGAGGTCTTCGCCATCTGTTTCAGAGATGGTGAGCCCCCAGGCGCCGTGCTCGTTGTGGCCAATGGAAACCCCGGGAATGACCGGCTCTCCCCCACCAATTACGTTCCAGCCGGGAGCAACCAGATGCACCATGTACCGCAAAGAGGGAACAGCGATGCTGCGGTGCGGATCATTCGCCAGCATGGGGTGGCCGCTGGCGGTTCTACTGCCACTCACAATCCAGTTATTGCTGCCCACAAGGCCATGCTCAAAAGGTTCCTTTTTGGGTTTTGTTAACTGGCGGTTCAGCATATCTACCTGGCCCCCCAAATCTTTAGCGGCGGGGTTTAGATGGGTGGATTTGAATACAATGTCTTTCTGATAGGCCTCATAGGGTTCCAGGATCTTTTCTGAGAGAAGCTCCCCTTTGATGCTGCTATCCATGGCAAGGGTAGGCTCTTTGGGATGAAACCACCTGAGGTCTTTAACCTTGGCTTCCCCGGCTTTGGCTACCGCCATGCCTGTGCTCAGTTCTTGGGTGACGTTGCCCAATAGCCCCTGGTGGCGCGAGATGACGACGGCAGGAGTCCATTTACCGGGCTTGAGGGAGAGCAGCTTGAATTCCACGGGAAGCAGTTCTGGTTTTTGGGCCACCTCGTCAATTTAAGCGTTTACGCCCTCCACGTAGGCGTTAATGATAGCTTCGCCCTGGGGGTGGTAATGGTTGAGTTCTTTTTTCATGTCCGCCCTGAACTTGAAAAGACGGGCCCCTATGTCTCTTTTCAACTCGTCTGGCCCCAGCAGTTCTGCCACAGTGCCCGTCGCCTCCCGCCGCCAAATTTCAAACTGGAACAAACGGTCTTTGGCGGCGGCGTACCCTTGGGCAAAAAAGAGGTCGTGCGGGTTTGCCGCATAAATGTGGTTAAGGCCCCATTGGTCACGCAGTATCTTCACGGGGGCATGCAAGCCCCTTGTTTTAAGCTCCTTTTTGGTTTGCGCAGCTGCATGATCGCTACCGAACAGCGTTGGTAAAAGAAACCCCCATAAAGAAAAAAAATAACCCGGAAGACGCATAAAGAGAAGAGGTTAGGGTGACAATACAAGTATACACTGAAATGTACTCTGAGGTGGTCGAGTCAGACTGGGCAGTTTAGGGTGTTGTTAAACAAACAGGGGAAAACCTCCGACTTAGGGGCACAGATGCCTGATTTCCGAGCTTAACGTCTTGTTGGGGTCCTCTCAGAAAACGGAGAATATAGCACGTTAAGGGCTAAAAAGGGACTGCCAGGGCTAGGAGCTGATTCAAAGCCTCCGAGCCGGAGGTTTTGCCCTATTTGTTTGACAACACCCATATTGTAAGTGAGTTTGGCAAAGAATCCGCCCGGCATCCGGTACAAAAGCCCGGCTTCGTCCACCTCCTGCCAGCGCCGGGCCACGAACGTGCCCGCAGCGTACACGGCGGCCGTTTGGTCCCGCTCGGACAGGGCCCGGAACTCGTCGAGGGTCATGCTCAAAAGTATCACCCGGCGGGAGTATCCCCCAGGCGAGCCGCCGGCCGCGTGGCGAGCAGGCGCTGCACACCCATCGGATGAAAGGCCTTGCCGCGCCGGGTGCAGTAGCCCGACCGATTGAGCTGGCAGGCGATGGCGCGCAAGGTGGCCCCGTTGGCCTGGAGCAGGGTGGCCAGCTGGGCCGCCTGGCGGTTGTGGATGTTGGCCTGCGCGTTGGCTTGGCGCGCCGCCAGTCCCTTGGCCCGCGCGTCGGGGGTCAGGTTAGCCGGGGTGCCCAGCGTAAACCCCCGCGCCTTCTTGGCGGCCAGCGCGTCGCGGGTGCGGCTGGATATGGCGGCCGCTTCTTTCTGGGCGACGGCGGCCAGGATGTGTAGGGTGAACTCATCCGCCGCCGGCAGGTCCACGGCCTGGAAGCGGACGCGGCTTTCCATGAGCGTGGCCAGGAACGCCACGCTGCGGGCCAGGCGGTCGAGCTTGGCCACGAGCAGCACCGCGCCTTCGCGCTGGGCCATGGCGATGGCGGCCGCCAGTTGGGGCCGGGCGCTTTTGCGGCCGCTCTCGACCTCGACGAAATCGGCCACGCGCACGGCGTCCGTTGGCAGGAAGCGGAGCACGGCGGCCTGCTGGGCTTCGAGGCCCAGGCCGGACTGGCCCTGGCGGGCGGTGCTCACGCGGAAGTAGGCGACGTAGCGGCTCATGCCGGCAAAGCTACCACCTCATTTCGGTGTTTGTCACGTTATTTAAACGTTCGTTTAAAAAAAGTGACAAGGAGTAGGGAAGCTCTTTACAGATAGTGCATGCGCCCTCACCAAGCAGGTTTTTCTCTACTATATTGAGCTAAGCACCCGCGCATATTGTTCAATGTCTATAGCAGGCACAGTACCCATCCTTTGCAGCCGACTCAACAATTTCAAGAAAAAATAAATCAGTGACTCTTCCGGAGTACTTAGCTCCCGGGAATGGCCGGACTCGGCGTTGTAGGTGATATTGAATGAGCCCCTATCTAACACACAACCAAGGTCTACATGTTGTAATGGCTCGAATGCATCGATAACCTTAATAAATGGTTCGTCGAATGGGTCACTCCATCCGGAGTCAAGCGTAAGGATACCCCCGAGAATGGTAAATGGGTCGCGTGGTTTAGAAATATACCCTTCGGCGTGATAAATCGGAGCGTTAGTACGATTCAGCAGCCGGACTGATTTTATCTTCTCGCCGGCATACTCCAGATTGTCTTTATCTAAACTTTGCTTGATTTCAAAAACGGCGTACACGCTTTCAGCTGGTATGTACTTCGCACCGCGAACATTCCACACGAATGGCGAGTATTGTCGGTCATAGATAACTAAATCTATTTGTTGGCTACACCGGCTGTTGCAATCAACCACAAAGGCTTCGCTGACGCAATACCGTTTTGGCAGGTATTCCTGCAACCACTCTCGCCACCTTTCTTCGGTAACGGCTCCCTTGGTTGGCGCATGGACGTTAACCATACGGTTAGCTTTAAGTATAGCGGACATTTCCTGCTGCGTGCCATTAAATGCATCGCGAAGGTTAAACTGATTCATGAAACGGAGGATTGGTAGGCATGCAGTTGCCCGTGATGGTGAACAAAGAAGTGCGAGAATACCTGATGCTGTTTCGTTTGGGCGATGAGCAATATTGGGCTGTCTGTTCGCACATTCGGATGAGTGGCTAGCTTGGCAATCGTAGCTCTATCCGTTGAGCTGGGCTGGGACGGACCATCCGGATGCGAATGCCAGTCGCCGAGGTACTGCAACTGCTCGGGCAGCGCTTGCAGCTGCCGGTTGATGCAAGCTGGGTCAGGTGTGAATGAGGTAGGGGAGTTCTTGAATTTGGCCGGAACAATAATTCGGCTGACGATGGCGCAACTGCCATCTTCCGAATAGTTGCCGACCAGCACCCCGCCAAACTCTTTCGGGTAGTGCTGCTGGGTCAGTTGTTTGATTTGCTCCAAGCACTCGCCGGTAATGACCAGTTGCAGACTTAGCTGGGTCTGGGTGTAGTGCTGGTCGGTGCTGACCTGAATGCCACGACCCGGCACGTGGTGCAGGCTGAACGTGCGGAATGTTTTTTTTTGACGGGCCATTTCGGCTAATTCACTGATAGCAAGTCCAACCATGGCTTCGATATTGGCGCCGGCAGCCCGGAACGTTGGATGCCAACACCCTGCCCCTTCGCGAAACTCCGGGTGGGCGGGTCGCCCAACATGAGCCAACAACTGCTCGCGGCGCTCCTGCAGTGAGCAGCCAGCTTCGCTAGCTACTGCAATTAATTCTTCGGCTCCCTCCGTGATGGAGATGTGCAAGACCCGAGTGGCTGGCACTGCGTGGTGGAGTGTAGTCAGCACCTCGTTGTTGGCGGAGCAGTCGAATATCAGGTCGTACTCATTCAGCCACGCGGCGGTCCGGGCCCAGTTCTGGGCTCCGGGTGCGGTGTTGGGGATGCTATCGTGTATTTGAACCGAAACGTAGGGGGAAAGGGCTTCCAAGTGGTGCTGCAGGGCCAGGCTTTTGGGTGACCCTGCATCCCGAAATCGGTAGCGGCTGCGACAAATATTACCTGGTGCTACCAGGTCTGAGTCGGCAAAATCCAGTTCTCGCTGGCCACCGCGCACTAAGGTTTCCGCCAGGCAACTACCTAGAGCGCCAACGCCAATAATCAGAACCCGACGACCAACGAGTGCTGCCGGTAGTTGCCCACGGCCAAAGAAGCGGGAATAGGCGGCATTACTGGCCTCTCCCCAAACTACTCTTTGCTTGCCCAACGCCTCAAACCGATTCCGAACGGCTGATATTGATGCGTCCCGCCGAAGCAAGCTAAGGGGGATAAACAGCGTGTCCCACGTTATTTCCTGCCCGCCACTGCCGGGTATCGGGTAACCGACGGCGAGCATGAACCGGTTGCCTAACGAGGGCGGCGACTGACGGCGAAATCCGTGCTCCAACCCTAGCTGGCGCATTTGCGCGTAGAAGTCTTCAGGCAGTAATGGTAATAGGTCTCCCCACCGTTCTACGCGCAGTTTACGCTGTAGAACGGGCTCTTGGCTGAGCAGCGTCCACATTCCGGCATAACGGGGCTGGTGAGCGTTGGCAGCCCATCGAGCTGCTACATTACCCAAGCCTGACCCGAGAAAAGTAGGTGCCTGCGTGGGCAGGTCGACCGCAGTATTGGCGGGGCGAAGCAGGGAATACGCGAAGGTGCCGCTTTGCTGGGTGACAAAACGGTTCGCACCATAGTCTGCGGGCTCCTCATCAAAGTGAAGGTGGCCGCATTTGGCTCCGCGAATGGCAATGTACTCGTAGTGCTCATCGAGCTCCTCCTGCATATAGTACCGCTTCAGCCAGCCGTGCAGCTGCCGCATTTCCTGCGCCAGGCGAGTGGGCAGGTGGTTGATGGTATGAGTGGTGAGACACAGAAAACCGCCATGCTGCGGGAGCTTGGGAATGCTCTGGTGCGCGTAGCCTACTATTTCCTTGGGCCAGAATAGTAGTTCTCCCTGCGGGTAGGCCTCGGGCACGTGCACGGTGAAATGCACGGGTCCTTTTGCCGTTTCTACCCGGATGCCACCGACGTGCCGGGCTGGAGCCTCCTCGAATACGAAGGGCTCCAGCAAAGTCACGTTGGGTTCAGCGGCGAAGAACGTGTTGAAAAACCGCGTATCCGCCCCAGTATCAACCATAGGTGGTAGCGGGATAAGTGGTCTGCTTTACGGCTGCGTTTTGCTCGTAGCGGCTGGATGCCTTCGCGGGTTCCTTATCCTTGGGCTTGTCCTCGCAGGGGAACTTGGGGTTGACCGGGAAGTAGAATTTGAGTTTGTTGCTGTCGGCCTCAATCTGCTTTAGCGCCCGCTTCATTTCCTTGGCCAGTTTCTTTTTCTGACGGTCGGTGAGGCTGTTGGTGACGTTGTTGCCGGAGTTGCCGGGGTCGAGCAGGTTGATGGCTTCGATGTTATCCCGAATAAACTCCATCGTCAGCTTCAGGCGGTCCCACCGGCCACTGGGCACGTTGGCTTCTCCTTTGTCGTCGAACGATTTGATGGTGAGCAATTCCAGCAAAAAGGACTTTAGCTTGGTAAAGTGCTCGAATTTCCAGGCCTTCAACAGCTTGACCGTTTCGCGCTCTTTCTTCCGGCCCTTGATGTGGTCGATTTGCTTGGCGATGTTGGTTTTCATGCGGCCCGACGAATCCTCGTCGTTGAGGCACAGGTTCAGGTCGAAGCAACTCGGGTCATCGTCGCTGATGCGCCGGCCGGGCGTGATGTCGAAGTTGAGCACCTCGTCGTCGACCAGGAAGAACAGGCCGACCGAGACCTTTTGGGCCCGAACTTCGGTCAGGTCGCCCACCTCGTCGCTGAACTCGTCACTTTCGAGGTATTCCAACACCTCGTCGTACATCAGCCGCAGGGTGGAAAATGCGCTGCGCTTGAAGTTCACGCACAAGTCCATGTCGAACTTGATGTTGATGGCCGTGTGCTTGGCATAGGAGCCCGAATGCTGAATGCAGCGGATGTTGCTGCCAAATTTCGTTTCCAGCGCCGTCTGCACCTTGTCGCGCTTTTTGCGGTAGCGGTCGGCCAGGCTTTCGTTGTCTTGCACCAGGTCTTCTTCCAGGTTGATGCCGTAGGAGCGGTGCACGCAACCCAGGTAATCGTTCTTATTTAAGTCCGCCATAACGGTTTTAATGGGCATGTAGGGGGTGGCCTCCTTCCGCAATTGGGCTGCAGAGGGTGGTAGCAGTAGCCCGGCACCACCACGTAGGTGGTGCCGGGCAGTGCAAAAAATGGGGTTAGCCTTTGCTGGATTCCGGGTCGGGGCCGTAGCTATTCTTTTCCCGGATTTGACCGTTGCGGCCGTGAATCAGCAATTCACTGCCGCGGCTGGTGGCCATTTGCCGAGCCACCTCGATAGCCTGGGCTTGGGTGGAAACAACGGTGGCCGCGCGGGATGCGCCAGCGGTTTTGACGGCCCAACCAGTGGAGCGGGGCACGACATGCAGGTTCTTGGCCATGGATAAGGGCTTCAAGAATGGGACCCACAGAGGTAAACTCAGTGGTGGGCGATGCACCGGGCCAGACACAAGGGCGCACTGTTGCAGGGTAACAAACATCTGTTACCTTCGTGGCCTCGTATAATCTCACGGTAGGAGTGCGCGGCCGGGGGACCAATCCCGGCACCAGTAGTTCGGGCGCCAACCTTCTTTTACTGCATTTCTACCATGCCGGCTGCCACTGACCTGTGGCAGCCGGATTGTTTTATAAGGGGTTTGGTCAGCAAGGAATTTTGGGGGTGTTATAAAAAAACGCCTACGCTAAACGCAAGGCGTTCAGGTCGTAGGCGTAGGTTTGGTAGCTGATGACTTTCTTTTGGGCCTCGTTGTCCTGCCAGGCTTTCTCTTCGTGGCTGAGGTCCTCAATCTCGCGGCGGGACTTGCGCCCCAAACGTTGCAGCACGACGGCCAGCACGTGCCGCTCAGACTCGCTGAAAACGTCCATGTTGGGTTTGCGAGCTGCTTTGTAGGCCAGTACCGGCGCGCCGTTGTCGGACTGCACCAGGCTGGGGTGAAAGCCCGCGGTAAGCTGCCCCCGCTGCACCATTTCCTGCAAACGCTGCCCGTATTCCTGCGGAACGGGGCCGTGCTGCACGGCGCGGTAGCGCTGGCCGGTGATGGCCCGGGCGGTCAGGCGGTAGTGGTAGAAGTCGGAATAAAAGAGCAGCTTGAGCAGCCGCACTTTGAAGAGGTTGTCGAGGTAGTTGAAGAAGAACAGCACCAGCTCGGCGAACTTCTCGGCATCGGGCGTGACGTAGCCGGTGTACTGGTCGGGCTCTTCGACTGCGGTAGGCGGCGTGCTGCGAACGAGAAAGCCGCCAACCCGGTGCGACGTCCCTTCCTGGTCGATTAGCTCCAGCAGACGGCCCACCAGCTTTAGGTATTCGTTGGGGCGCAATTCCGTGCGCTTTTCTTCCACCATTCCCCGGAACGTGCTGGGGTTGCTGGCCAGGCGCAACAGGTTGGCCGTGGAGGCACTGGGCACTTCGCCGTCTTCGTAGTGGCGGTACTGATTAGCGCCCAAACCCAGGAACAAAGACATGCGGGCGGCGGTCAGGTCGTACCGCTCGCGCATGGCGCGGATTTGCTCGGGAAACAGGATGCTGTGCTTTTCCCGGTGCTGGTTGTAGACCTGGGCGGTGTTGAGGTTGGCCAACTCTGGAGTAACGAACCGCTCGCCGGTGTCCTCGCACTCGTAAAAATGATAGGTATAGTCGTAGGGCTCCTTGCGAAAAAGCTGGGTATCGGGCTCCCAGCGCAGGATGGCGTAGCCGTCGGAGAGGGGGCTTTCGATTCTAGGCTGAATCATCGGTGGGGGGCAAAGAGTGAGGCTTGCGCTTCAACGGATAGGTGATGGAATGCTCGGCCAGATGAAAGGAAATGCAGATAACCGAGCGACTGGGGCGTCCCAAATGCACTTTTATGTAGATTTCGTGGCCGCGAAGCTCCCGGCCGAACACCCAAACGGGCGGGTTGCCGGCCTGCTCGTTGGGCGTGGGGCCCTGGAAGTAGTCGGTGGGTTCGAGCTCACGCAGGCAGCTGCGCACGTTGTCGCCGTTGATGCCGAGCTTGAGGAGGGTCTTGGAGCTGTTTTTGTCACGGTCGACGATGATGAAACCGAAGAACTGGAGCTTGTCCTTGAACTCGCGGAGGTATTCGGCGACCTCACGAAGCGGGGGAACTGCGCTGGGTATATTCAAAACTACGAACAATTACGCAAAGTTCAACTTATTAGTTGATGTTTTGCCTGGATAGGGATACGGAAGGATAAACCATTTCGGCGGCGCGGGCGTTAACATGCGTCCGGCATCAGGCGGCGTAGGCGTTTTCTTCGCTGAGGTGACGAACCAGGCCGAGGGCGGCCAGGGTATCGAGCAGCGGCTGGACGCGGGCGGGACCAGCACCGCGAAACCGCTGGGCCACCTGGGCGGCCGTGAGGGGCATTTCGGCCCCGTTGATGGCCGTGCGAAGGGCCTGCATCTGTTGGGCCAGTTCCTGGGGCCAGGAGTTGAGGTCATCTGCCCCGTTCTCAGGTGGCGCTGCCGCACCCGATGACTTGGCGGCTTTCTTGCCTTTGCTTTTGGTCGCACCAATAGGTGCAGGCTCGGGCAGAACGAGGCCGGCTTGCACGGTTTCGGGGGCCTGGTAGGCGGGGCGGAGGTAGCGGATGTGACCCGTCTGCTCTTCGCGGGCGCGCTGGTGGTTGAGGTGCACCAGGCGCTGGAGCAGTTCGGGGGCGGGCAGGTCGGCGGGCCAGCCGTAGGCGTCGGCGACGACGGCATCGAGCTGCTGATGGAGGCTGAGCACCACGGCAGCCAGGCCGTGCTGGTGCACGGTTTCTTCCTTGGCCGTGAGCGGCTGACCGGCGCGCAGCTTTTCGACCACATTGTAGAGGTCGGTGAGAGCCAGCGTGGGATGCAAGGACTGTTGGCGCTTGCGGTGCGCATCCAGCGCCTCGGCCAGCGCCCGAATACGCTCTTGCTGCTCTGTAGTGGCTTCGGGGAAAGGAAATGGCTGGAAGCAGCGTGAGCTGGTGTACACAGAGTCGTTGCCGACACCAAGCCAGCTACCGCTGGCCATTGCCCATTCGATGTGGATTCTGCTTGACAAAACCCCTAGATGGTATGCATCATCAAAAGCAATATTGACAAGCTTATGGTCCGGGGCAATATCGACTTCCAGAAACTGAAAGATGCGGTGTTTGGCTGTTTCCGGCGTAGCAATGTAGCGGCGCAAACCTTGCGTAGCCGCACGCAAGCCTTTGCGGGTTTCGCCGAACTGCCACCAGATTTCCTTGAGCTTTTTGCGGTTGTTCAGGTCGCGGTCGGGCTTGACGTGGGTGTAGACGTGCTGGTACACGGCCGGATAGTCGCGGATGACGTCGGCTTCGGTCAGGCCAAACAAGTCAATCAGGTACACGCCCCGCGGCCGGGCGGTCAGGTCTTTGCCGTTGCGGTAGGGCCGGATGCGGGTGGTGAGGCCGGCCACCGTACCCAGCCCCAGGGTGCGGGCCTGCGCCTCGGTCACGATGAAGCCCGCGCCGGCCAGCATCATGCCGTTGCTGGAAACGCCTTCATTGGCTTGCAGCGCTTTGACCCCGGCCACATCGGCTCCCACCGTGAAGTCGGCGTTGATGGTGCCTTCGCTTTCGACCAGCTCGACCGTGTGGGCATCGTCTTCGTCGGCGACCGACTCGCGCACTACGGTGGCCAGCTTGCCCACGTGGGTGCCGGCCCGGCCCACGCTCATGGCGATGCGCACGGCCGCACCGTTGGCGCTGTCTACCCACGGGTGGTCGGCAATGGCGAACGTGAGCGACAGCGGCGGGGCGGCATCGAGGTGGCGCTGGATGAGGCGGCGGTTGAAGGTTTGGGTGATGGAGTTGGTGGTGATGAAGCCGAAGGACTCGGCCTGGCCCTGGCGCACGGTTTCGGCGGCCCGCTCCCACCAGTACATCACCAGGTCGGCCGATTCGTCGACTTTGCCCTTGTACACGCTGCGCAGCGTATCCACGTAGGTGTCGCCCAGGGCCCGGCGCATGGCTTTGTCGCCGACGAATGGCGGGTTGCCAATGATGAAATCAGCCGGGGGCCAGGCGGCGGGTTGGGCGTTGGCAAAGTCGGCTTCGTAGCTCAGCACGGCATCCTGCTGGCGGATATTCTGGTAGCTATCGAGCAGGGGCTCGGCCAACTGGGTGAGGCCGTGGGTGCGCAGGTGCCACTGCAGGTAGCCGATGCGCAGCACCACATCGGCAATAGCGGCGGCGCGCGGGTTCAGCTCCAGGCCCAGCAGCTGCCGGGGCGAAACGGTGGTGGCCCCGCCCAAATCGAGCAGGCCCGACTGGCCGAAGCGGTTGATGGCCGTGAGCACCTCGCCTTCGAGGCGCTTGAGGTGCTCCAAAGTGACGTAGAGGAAGTTGCCGGAGCCGCAGGCCGGGTCGAGAATCCGGACCGTGGTGAGGCGGGTGAGAAAACGCAGCAAGTCCTGGCGGGCGGCGCGCTCCCCGGCCGGGCCGGGGGCTTCTTCGAGGCGGCGGGCGCTGGCGGCCTGGGCGGCGGCCCACTCGCGGCGCAGGGGCTCCAGCACGGTGGGCAGCACCAGGCGCTCGACGTAGCGGCGCGGGGTGTAGTGCGCCCCGAGGCTGTGGCGCTCTTTGGGGTCGAGGGCGCGTTCGAGCAGGGTGCCGAAGATGGCGGGCTCCACTTCCGTCCAGTCGGCGGCAGCGGCGCGCAGCAACAGCTGAACCTGGGGCTCGGTGAGGGGCAGCGTGGTGGCCTCGTGAAACAGCTGGCCGTTGAAGCGGCGCAGGCGGGCCCGCAGGTCGCCGGAGAAGCCGCCGGTGTCCATGGTGTGCCAGAGGCTTTGCAGGGCGTCGGGCAGCAGCTGGCGCAGCTCCGGGGTGCTGGCGTACTGCTGCAGCAAGCCGGTAAAGCTGGCGCGGGGAATCAATTCCACGTCCTCGGCGAACATGGTGAACAGGCAGCGCATCAGAAACTGGGCCACGGCCTCGGAGGCATGGCCAGCGGCTTCGAGCTGCTTGCTTAGCTCGGCCAGGTGGGCGGCAAGCTGGCGGGTGACCTGGGCCGCGCGACGGCTGGGGTCGAGCTGCTGCGGGTCGGTGAAGAGCAGGGCTAGGCGCTGGCGCACTACCTCGTCTTCGAGCGCGGTGAGCGGGATACGGAAGGCCTCGGTGCCACCGCCGGCAGGGGGCGCGGGCTTGTAGCCGGGAATGCCGGTGAGCAAGTCCAGGAACTGCGTGAAGCCTTCGGCGGTACCGGCGAAGTTGGCGTACAGGTCGAAGCAGTAACCGACGTCGGCCACAATGACGAAGGGCGGGCGCGGCTCCTGTGGGGGCAGGGCCTGCACGTAGCGCAGGGCCTGGTTGCGGGCCTCGGTCATCATCTGGTCCCACTTGCGGGTGCCGCGGACGGCATGGCCCCGGCGGCGGCGCTCCTGGGGTGCCTGGCCGAGCGCGGCCGCGTCGGCGGCCTCGGCCCGTTGCTGGTCATCGGGGGAGTTGGTGCCCTGCTTGGTTTCTAGCACGAAGCAGCCGCGCTTGTAGAGGTCGAGGCGGCCAGTGCTGCGCTTGGGTCCGTCCTGGAAGGTAACGGCGCGCTCGTATACGTAAGCATCCTGAGAAGCCAGCTCGCCAGAGGGCTGGGGTGGTTCGACGCCGAGTAGGGCGCAAAGCTCGTGGAGGAAGGCTTGATAGTTGGCGCGCTCGGCGCCGCCGCTGCGCAGCCAGCGGGCAGCAAATTCAGAATAGGTCACGGGTAGAAAGCTGCTTTGCCGCACTACTTTTTCCTGCTAGAAGAAGAAAACGATGAGAGCGAGAAAATAAGATGGCGGTCGAGCAGCTAAAAGTACGAGAATGCGCTGCGTTCAGCAACTAAATGAATTAGAAGCGGTCCTGGGCCCCGCGCCAACCGACCGCTTTCGAAAAACCACCGGTTTTCGAATTACTGTACGGCCTTCTATTATAGTTTAGAGGGCAGAGGTTTTCTGCTGGTTTTTGAGAGGATTTTTCAAATGCTTCTTTGCTCTGGTATATCGCTAATTCAACATTCCACGACCTGCTTTTCTAACTAGGTCGCAACAGTATTATATATAAGTGACACGATTAGCGGCAATCTCCGCTCTCAACTAGGGCTAAGCAGCGGCTGCCGGCTCTACAAAGTCCACCAGTTCCCGCAGGGGCAGTTGAAGCGCTCGCGCTAGGGACACCAGCACATCCAAAGTAGGCGCCCCTTTAGCGTGCTCAATGCGCTGCACTGTGAGCTTGGCCACGTCTGCGTAGTCGGCTAACGCCTGCTGGCTCCACCCCCGCGCTTCACGCAACTTCTTCAAATGCAAGCCGAAGGCCTCGACACTGGCCGGATTTTTCACGGCGGCAAACTCACTCCATCCGCGCGGCCAAATGGTATAACATACGTATCCAAAAGAAATTATATCTTACCTTGCGCTTTCCGTGACGGGTATTTGGCTTATTCCCCGTCACACCCCGCTATGTCTACTAGTGTTCTTGGCGAGCGCCTTACCCAACTCCGAGCCGTAATGGTGGCGAAGTCCCTCGCACCCGACAATTGGTCCCTCACCCGCGTTGCCCAGGAAATTGGGATACCGCTCGCCGCGCTTATTGAGCTGGAAGATACCGGCCACGGAAGCGCAGAAGTCCTGGCTGCCGTCCTTCGCTGCTACCAGGACCGCGACGTTGATGTGGCGTGGGTGCTGGCCCCCGATAACGCCGACATCCCGCTGCACGGGTCCCGCGGCACCGTCCCGGACGAAAAACGGCCCCCGCTGAGTCCGCCGCTCGCAGACCTGCGCCAACTCCTGCCGCCGCTGCTGGCCGCGCTGGCCGCCGGGCCGACGCTCCCCCCCGAGGCCCTGCACGCGCGGGTAACCCAACTCCGGCAGGTAGCCCTCGACGTGCTCAACCACTTGGTGCCCCCCCGGCGAGTGGGGCGGACCGAAGCGGACTTACGCGCGTGGCACAAGTTCTTTCCCCCCGTGCCCGCCCAATCGACCGGGTGGCACGCCGTGGGGCTGTTCACCGTGCCCTATCACTACGTCGACGCGGGCGCGTTCCTGCCCCGGTGCGGCGAGGACGTTCCCTACCGGGCCTATAACCCGGTCCTGGAGGAGGTGCCCAACAGCGACAAATGCGGGACCTGTCGGTCGCGGGTGGACGAGATGTCGTCTTCCTTCGCGCAGCCCCAGACAGAAAACGGCCCATAAGGTCTTTTTACCGGAGGGCAAAAAACCAGCCCCGGTCAAACCCGCCTGCGAGAAGGAAAAAGCGGCCCTACAGGCCTTCTTAGCGCAGCAAGGGGTTGCCTTTACGCCACGTCCGCCAACGCCTTTCGGCTCCCACTCCGCGCCTCAATCATCCGCTCAGGTGCGGGCCGAACGCCTCCAAAACCACCTCGTCTCTCACCCCGGCCAGCGGCCCCCTATGGGCGCAGGTAAGTCAACCGTTTACCTCCTTTTCGCGATGAAATCCCTCGCCCCTCCCCTCCCGGCACCTGCCGCCCAGTGCATTCGCTTCGCGCACGCGACGCCCGAACAGCTCGCCCAAGCGGAGCACTCCGTTCGGGTCAAGGTGGGGGGAAGGTTCCCGCCCGGAACCTGGGCCAACGCGTTGCGGGCGCTGCAACCCGACCTGTGGGTGACGCCAGAAACCGTTTCCCTCGACGCGCACGACCTGGCCCGCGTGGCGCAACACCAACAGTCCCAGCACGACGCCGCCATCGCCCGGGCGGAGGACAGGCCGCGCCAGCTCTATTTTACCCGGCTGCCCATGGACTGCCCGGACGACGTCCTGCGCGCCCTAGCCGAACTGGAAGCCAACCCGCGGGCCGGCGGCCCCGCGGTATACCAGTTGGTCGCGGGGGTGGCCCGGCACCACGCCGAGACCGAACAGTTCGGATGGTCCAAGGCCCCGGCCCCCCGCGAGGCCGACGGCACGGACCCGGACCAGGCCCGCGCCAGCCTCTTGGCGCGGGTGGCAGCGCTGGACCGCGTCCGCGCGTGTCGACCGACATCGCCCCGCCGAGAAGCACCAGAGTCAGTAAGTCCCGCCGTCCAGGTTGGCCACCAGGTTTTCGGGCACAATGACCTCCGATTTTTTGGCGGCAAAAATGGCCGGCCAC
>NZ_MDZB01000142.1 GCF_001816145.1 Hymenobacter lapidarius
CGAAACCAGCGTCGGCAACTGGCTGGCCTGGCACTGGCTGGCCTTTGTCGTCCTCTTTTTGCGAAAAATCAACCCAAAACCGACTTTCTAAACAGCTTCAATACCGCAACAGTCTGATGTCTGTTCATTATCTTTAACCAGCAAAAAATTGTATTTCCTCCCAACCACACCTTTCAACTCACTGTTATGCGTCTATTCTTACTAGGTTTTTTTACCCTGTGCGCCCTGGCCGGCCAGGCTCAAACCACTGCCCTAGCCGTTCCCGAAAAGGCAACTGCCAAACTGGAAAAGCTGCTGAAACAAACCCGGACCGCAGTGGAAGCTGGCAAGCGCGCCAGCACGCTGCCGGCTGAGACCCGGCCAGTACTCAACCAGATTCTGGTGCAGTCGACCAGGGAATTTCTGGCCATCACGGCCGGCAAGCCCACCAAAGACGCGTACCTGCAAAGCCTGGACGCCGGGCTGGCCCGCCTTGCGCCCCTGGTTCCCCATACCGATGACCGCGCCCAGGTAGCCGAGCACTACCAGGACCTGCTCGACATTGTGGGGCTGGAAAGCTCCGAGGGTCGGTTGACTGCCTTTATGGAAGGCAGCACCATGGCCGCGCGCTAGCCCACCGTTGAACTTTTATGGCAAGGCCAGGCGGATATTCCGCCTGGCCTTGCTGCGATGTATCTTTAGGGGTCACTTACTCCTCCTGCTCCATGCCCTGGCTCACTATTGCACTGCTCTTGCTGTTCGGCCTGCTCTTCATAGCGGTCGAAGTTATTTTTATTCCCGGTACCACCATCGTGGGTTTTGTCGGCTTTGCGCTGCTGGTGGTGGGCGTGTGGATGGGCTACCGCGACCTTGGGAACGAGGTGGGGCACTACGCCCTGCTGACCGTGGCCGTGCTGGCCAGCTTGATAGTGTACGTGGGGCTTCGACCGAAAAACCTGGCCAAAGTGGCCCTAAATACCGTGAACAACGCCACGGTGCGCGACGTGCGCCGGGCCGATGTGGCCTTGGGCACGGTGGGCCGCACGCTGTCGGCGCTGCGGCCGGCGGGCACGGCGCTGTTTGGCGACGAGCGCCGGGAAGTGGTAACGCGGGGCGAATTTGTAGCCTCGGGCAGCGACGTGCGCGTGCTCAGCATCGAGCAAAACCGCATAATAGTAGCGGCCGCATAAGGCGGCGTTAAATTACCTGTTACTTTACGCCATGAATTTCCCCTTTGCTCCCTTGATAATAGCAGCCGTTGTGCTGCTGGTCTTTCTGTACTTTTTCCCGATTAGCCTGTGGGTCACGGCTATCTTTTCGGGGGTGCGCGTCAGCCTGTTTCAGCTGGCCTTCATGCGGGTTCGGAAAGTGCCGCCGTCCCTCATCGTCAACTCGATGATTACGTCGACCAAAGCCGGCCTGCAGCTCACGGCCAACGATTTGGAAACCCACTTTCTGGCTGGGGGCAACGTACCCAACGTTATCAAAGCGTTGATTTCGGCCGATAAGGCCAACATTCCGCTCACCTTCAAGCAGGCCACGGCCATCGACCTGGCCGGCCGGAACGTGTTTGAAGCCGTGACTACCAGCGTAAACCCCAAGGTGATTAACACGCCCAACGTGGCGGCTGTGTCGCAGGATGGCATTCAGCTCATCGTTATTGCCCGCGTCACGGTGCGGGCCAACATTGCCCAGCTGGTGGGCGGCGCCGGCGAAGAAACCATTCTGGCGCGGGTAGGCGAGGGCATCGTGAGCACCATCGGCTCGTCGAAATCGCACAAAGAAGTACTGGAAAACCCCGATAAGATTTCCAAGCTGGTGCTCTCGAAAGGGCTGGACGCGGGCACCGCCTTCGAAATCCTGTCCATTGACATCGCCGACGTCGACATCGGAGAGAACATTGGCGCCAAGCTGCAAATCGACCAGGCCGCTGCCGACCTGCGCGTGGCCGAGGCCCGCGCCGAAGAGCGCCGCGCCATGGCCGTGGCCGTAGAGCAGGAAAACCGCGCCAAAACCCAGGACGCCAAAGCCCGCGTGGTGGAAGCCGAAGCCGAAATCCCCAAAGCCATTGCCGAAGCCTTCCGCAGCGGCAACCTGGGCGTGATGGATTACTACAAAATGCGCAACGTGCAGGCTGACACCGAAATGCGCGACTCAATCGCCAACCCCGGCGGCGGCGGTAATGTGAAGCCCGGCGGCAGCAACCTTACTCCCTGATTATAGTTTCGTGACGCCGGTTGACGCGAAAAGAGGAAGCCGGAATACAATAAAAAAAGCCCCTTGCTGCAAGCAAAGGGCTTTTTTGTTTTAACCTCACCCCCGGCCCCCTCTCCAAAAAAGAGGGGAGTATGACGCCTCTCTTCGGAAATGGCTCCCCTCTTTTTTGGAGAGGGGCCGGGGGTGAGGTTGCTGGCCTTACGGTTACTTCTTGGTGATGGTGAACTCCACGCGCCGGTTCTTGGAGCGGGTGTCTTCCTGGTCGTTGCTGGCAATGGGCTTGCTGCCGCCAAAGCCCTCGGTGGTGATGCGGCCGCCGTTGACGCCGTGGCTGCTGAGGTATTTTTTTACCTCGTTCACCCGGTCCTGGCTCAGCTTCAGGTTGAGGGCGGGGTCGCCCTGGTTGTCGGTGTGGCCCGAAATCTTAATTTCTACCGATGGATACTCTTTCATGATGCGGATGAGGCGGGCCAGCTCCGGATAGGAAGTAGTGTTGAGGTAGTACTTGCTCTGCTGGAAGAAGATGTTGTTCAGCTTCACCGTCTGGCCCACGTTGAAGGGCACCAGGAACAGGTCTTCTTTCTGCTCAGAGTACTTATCCTTGACCGTTACGTCGAGGTTGGTGTTCTCGGCAATGTAGCCTTTGGCTTCGGCGCGCATGCCGTATTGCACGCCGCTGGGCAGCACAATGGTATAGGAGCCATCCACGGGGTCGGTTTCCGTCACGCCGATTTCCTCGCCCGTCAGCAGGTTTTCGTAGTGAATAATGGCACGAATGGGCTTTTTGGTGTTCACGTCGAGCACGCGGCCGGTTACCAGCGTCACTACTTCGGGCTGGAACGCGGGAGCCAGCGAGATGCGGAAAATGTCTTTCGACCCGCCCGTGCCGTTGCGCGACGACACGAGGTAGGCATCCTGGCCCGCAGCCGAAATGGTGTAATAAGCGTCGAAATCGGGCGAGTTCACCACCGGGCCCAGGTTGCGGGGCGTGGTCCAGTTGGTCCAGGTATCGTCGAGGCGCTTGCTGTAAAAAATATCCGACTTGCCGTAGCCGCCGCGGCCTTCGCTGGCAAAGTACAGCGTCTTTTCATCAGCCGCCAGAAAGGGCGCGAAGTCTGACTTGTCGGTGTTAACGTTGGTTCCCAGGTTCTTGGGCTTGGTCCAGGTATTAGGCGAATCCGGCACGGGGAAGCTCACGAACAGGTCCTGCCCGCCCTTGCCTTCCGGGCGTTCCACGGCCATGAGCAGGGCCTTGCCGGAAGTAGCCAGGAAGAAGTCGACGTGCTCCTTGTCTAGGTTCACGAAGTCCTTGATAACCTGCGGCACGGGCGTTGTCCAGCCCATGCGGGTGCGTTTGGTGAGGCTGCAGCCCAGCGGGTCAATGGTGCCGTCGCGGTTGTAGATATTGATGAGGATAGCGCTCTGGCCATTAGCCGACACGGAGGCAATGCCGTTGGGGTCGTCGGGGGTATTCACGGGGCCGCCCAGGTTTTTGGCGGGTCCCCAGGTTTTGTTTTTACCACTGATGAGCGACGAAGCAAAAACGTCCTGCGGGTCGCGGCTGCCGCCCACGTTGAGCGGGTTGCTTTCGCGGGCAAAGTACAGCGTGCGGCCGTCGGGCGAGATGACGGGGTGCGTGTCCACGTAGCGGGTGTTCACATTCGGGCCCAGGTTCACCAGCGTCGAGTCGAACTGCGTGGACAGGACCGCATCGGGGCCTTTGGGCGCGTCAAACTCCTGCTTCACCATGGTAGCGGCCACGTCGGAAATGCCAATGGCATCAATCTGGTTCACCCCTTCCACCTTGGCCGTGTTCATGTACACTTTCACGCCCAGGGTGCGGTACTCGGCCACCGGAAAGCGGATTTCAAGTGTGCGGAAGGCTTCGGGAAGCGGGCCGGGCTTTTCGTTGGTGTACACCTCGTGGCGTCCGCCCTTGGTATCTATCAGCTCCACTTTGGTCACCGAGCCGGGGTTGAAGTTCTCAACAATCGTGACCTGCTGCGCGGCGATGGAACGAGCAAAGCGTACTTCGATAAACTCGTTGGGCCCCTCCTTGCGCGGAATCCAAGCATCGTTGCTGATTTGGCCCAGTGGCAGGGCGTTGGGCGTGCTCAGCACCTGCGAAGGAGCAAACGGGTCTTTGCCGTCGGCTTTTTGCGAAGACACAGCAACCAGCCGAGCAGCCCAGAGAACCCGCTGGGCATGAGCCGCAGGAGCTGCCAGCAGCAGGAGTATAACCACCGGCCCAATAGCCAACAGGCGGGATGCAAAAGAATTAATCATAGAACCAATAGTAGAAAACGTAAACTATCACAGGCACGAGTGAGCCTTGGCGTAAGCAGGGTAGAGGCCCAAACGGCATCACACACAGCTAACCTAATGAAAAAGTATTTCCCGACCTACTCCGGGCCGTGCCGAGCTTTTTCGTTGAGCCCCCGCAAAGTTAAAGTTTTTGAAGCCATTGCCCGCGACAAGGCAATGGGTGTTGGGGTGTTTGGGCAGCAGTCCGGTCCCTTGTTTTGTTTGGCAGCGGCACAGAACAAGGACCAAATTTTGCTGGTAACAGGGGGGGCGTAAGCCCGGCGTATGGGCTGGCAGGTACCATTACCTGGCTTCCGCTTGCGGCGCGGGCCTGGCGGACTGAGCACCTTTAGCGCAAAAAGCCCTTGCGGACGCGACCACCTCGGTAGGGCCGCGCTCGCAAGGGCTTTTTTTGTGCTTGAGGGCCGTTACGGGGCCGAAATTTCCCTTGGCAGCACGGCCAGCAGGTCTTCCAGGCCGGTCAGCAATTCGGAGGTAGCTGCTTTCCGTTCGGTTTCGTTCGAGGTCTGGGATTCTAAATGCTCAAGGAAAGGCACCAAGCCAGCCGCGCCCAGCAGACGCAATGATGGCCGCAGCTTGTGCGCTACTGCGGCGGCGTTGGTCCAGTCGGCCCCCACCAGGGCAGCGCGCAGGTCGCTGATGCTGGCCGGGGTATTGGTGTGGAAGGAGGCCAGAATCCGATTCATAAAGGCGGTCTTGCCATGGGCTGTTTGGTGCAGCAGGGCCAGGTCGTAGAGCGGCGAGGGTTCCATTGAAGTAGCTGCCGGCGCCTCGTGGCTGGCGGCTGCGGGTGGTGCGGCCGCTTCGGGAGCAGCGGCGTCAGCCGTTGCTGCTGTCTCGGGCGCGGCGGTTGCCACGCGGGGCACATCGATGCCGGCAATCAGGGATGTCAGTTTACTCAGTAACTCACTTTCGTCGAAGGGCTTGGGCAGGGTGTCGTTCATGCCCGCGGCGGCGTATTTCTCGGCATCGGCCCGGAAGGCATTGGCCGTGAGGGCCAGAATGGGCGTGGCCGCCCGGAGCGGGTCGACGTGGGCCCGAATGCGTGCGGTGGCTTCCAGGCCGTTCATGCCGGGCATTTGGATGTCCATCAGCACGGCATGGTAGCGGTACTCTTCGAACAGTTCCAGGGCTTCGAGGCCACTGGCGGCCTCGTCTACCACCACGCCGTGGCTTTCGAGCAGCAGCTGGGCTACTTCGCGGTTCACGGGGTTGTCCTCAACCAGCAGCACCCGGCAGCCGCGCACCGCCGCTTCCTGCACCGGCGTCACGGGCGCCATTGCCTGTTGGCGCGCTTCCAGGCTGGCTTTGGGCAGGGTGGTGACGAAGGAAAACGAGCTGCCCTGGCCGGGCTGGCTTTGCACCGAGAGCCGGCCGCCCATCTGGGCCACCAGCGCCTGGCTGATGCTCAGGCCCAGGCCCGTGCCGCCAAACTGCCGGGTAGTATCGGCATAGGCCTGGGTAAACTCCTGGAAGATACTTTCCAGCTTGTCCGGCGCGATGCCGATGCCCGTGTCCGTCACCCGAAACTCAGTGGTGAGGGTGTTCTCGGTTTCGCTCACAAAGTAGCCGCCCACGGCCACCGTGCCGCCCGCTGGCGTAAACTTGATGGCATTCGAGAGCAGATTGAGCAAAATCTGGTTGAGCCGGTAGGAGTCGCCCACTACCCAGGGCAAGGGGCAGGAGTCGCGCAGCAGCGTGCCCACCACCCGAATGCCTTTTTCCCGGGCCTGCACCACAAGGGGCTCAGCGGCCTGGCCCATGGAGTCGCAGAGGTTGAAAACCGACTTGTCCAGTTCCAAGTTGCCAGAAGTGATTTTGGCCATGTCCAGCACGTCGTTCACCACGCTCAGCAAGTGGCGCCCCGAGTGCTGAATGACGGCAGTATAGTTGCGCTGCTGCTCGTTGAGGTTGGTTTTGGCCAGCAGGTTGGTCATGCCCAGCACGCCGTTGAGGGGCGTGCGGATTTCGTGGCTCATGTTGGCCAGGAAGTTCTCGCGGGCAGTAGCTGCTGCTTCCGCCGCGTGCTGGGCGCGCTTGAGGGCGGTTATGTCGGTGCTCACGCCCAGCACCTGGGCGTTGCCGTCGGCCATCACCAGCGGGCAGCGCACGGTCTGGTACCAGCGCTCCTCGCCATTGGGCAACATGACGGAAATTTGAATGGTGAGCGGCTGGCCGCTTTCCAGCACTTGCTGGTCGGCCTGGACCGAGATTTTGAGCTCCTCCTTGTCAATGGCCGCCTCCATCGTCGCGGTGTTGGCCACCGTGCTGACGTGGTGGCGCAGGGCTTTCATTTCCGCGTTTTCAAATACGGTGTGCCCTTCGGCATCGCGCACCCAAATAAGGTTGGGGTTGAGGTCGAGAACTAGGTTGGTGAAGACTTGCTGGGCTTTTACTTCCGATTCGCTCTGGCGGGCGCGGTCCTCGGCCTGGCGCCGGTTGGTGATGTCGTGGCCGTAGCACATCACCTTGCGCAGCACCCCATCGGCCCCAAATACGGGCTGGTAGTAGCACTGCCAGTAGTTGGAGACTTCACCGTTGGCCCCCGGCCACTGCTCTTCCCAGCTCACTACCGCCCGGGTGCTCACCGCGCGGTCAAACAAGCGCCGCCGGCGTACCGCCAGCGCCGGGGGTAGTTTTTTGGCCTCGCAGCGCTCGGCGAAGGTGGTCCCGATGCGCGTCTGTCGTTCCGTGGGGCTGTCGTCGGCATAGGGGTTGATGTAGAGGTAGCGCTGGTCGGGGTCGAGCACTGTTGCCACGGCTGGCAAGTGGTTCAGAATGGTTTCGTAGAACTCACGCATTTCCTGCGCCTCCTGCTCGGCTTGCCACAGGGAGGTCACATCCGTGAGGTAGAGCACGGCGTAGTCGTCCTCTACCATCGGCACTGTGCAAAGATGGTAGTGTATGCCACCGGCCACTATTTGGCTATAGGTAACCTCGCCAGCCCGCAGGGCTTGGGCAACCGCCTTCACCAGCAGCGGCCGCGCGCGCGACGGTCCGGTGGTTTCCAGCTCGTGGGCCAGCACACTAGCTGCCGCGTTGGCAAAAAGCAGCTCTCCCACCATACTCACCCGTAGCACCGGGTTGGGATTGAAGAGCGGGATGCGGCTCAACACCTGCAAACGCGCTGTTTCGGCTTCGGCCTGTTCGCGGCGGGCGCGCTCAGCCAAAAGAAGTTCACGCAGCTCCGTTGGGTCGGTGGGTAGGGCGTCGGCAGTCATAGCACTACAAAGATGTTCGACAAAGAGCAGAGGATAGAGTTTTCTTCCCAAAAAGGGAGCGAAGCAAGCAAGACTTCGTTCCCCGACCGCAAAGACGCTGTTATAGAGCGGACTTCTTGGCCAGCCGCCGCCGCTCCTGGTAGGTGGAAAAGCCAAAAGCCCTCCTTCGGCCAGAAAGGGGGCTTTTAGTTGCTTTTGGCACCAAAGAATTAGTAGCCTCCGTGTGGAGCAGTCCCAAAGCGCTTCAGCGGTACTGATAAAAAACACCAACGCGGCGGAAGAACACCGCCTGAATCCGGTTTTACAGCTCCTTGCGCAGCCGGGCCACCGGAATATTGAGCTGCTCGCGGTACTTGGCCACCGTGCGGCGGGCAATGTTGTAGCCGCGGGCGTTGAGCATTTTTTCCAGCTTGTCGTCGCTCAGCGGCCGTTCCTTGCTTTCGTTGCCGATAAGGTCTTTCAGAATACTCTTCACCTCGCGGCTGCTGGCGTCCTCGCCCGAGTCGGTGGCAATGCCCTCGGAGAAGAAGTACTTGAGCGGATAAATGCCGAATTCCGTTTGGATGGATTTCGAGTTCGCCACGCGGCTCACCGTCGAAATGTCCATGCTAATCAGCTGGGCAATGTCCTTCAGAATCATGGGCCGGAGCTTGCTCTCATCGCCTTCCACAAAGAACTCGCGCTGCAGCTCCACAATGGCGTTCATGGTGCGCAGCAGCGTGTTCTGTCGCTGCCGAATGGCGTCGATAAACCACTTGGCCGAGTCCAGTTTCTGCTTCACGAAGGTCACGGCCTCCTTCATCTTCTGGTCCTTCTTGGCGGCCTTGTCGTAGGTCCGGAACATCTCGGTGTAGGCCGGGCTCACGCGCAGCTCGGGGGCGTTGCGGGCGTTCAGAGTCAGATTAAATACGCCGTTGTCGTTCGTCAGAATGAAGTCCGGCATCAGGTACTGCGTCTTGCCCAGGCCGCTGGGGCCGCTGCCGCCGGGCTTGGGGTTCAGCTTCAGAATCACGTTGATGGCCTCTTTCAGCTCGTCGTCTTCCAAATCCAGCTTCTGCTGAATGCGCGGGTAGTGCTTCTTGCTGAACTCCTCAAACGTGTCGGTCAGGATGCGCTCGGCGTTCACGGTGTTCTCGTCCTGCGGGCGGCGCTCCAGCTGCAGCAGCAGGCACTCGGGCAGGTCGCGCGCGGCAATGCCGGGCGGGTCGAAGCCCTGTACCACGCGCAACACGGCCTCAATCTCGGCCACGGTCACTTCCAGGTTCTGCGAAAAGGCTAGGTCGTTGGCGATGGCCGACAGGTCGCGCCGGATGTAGCCGTCGCCGTCAATGGAGCCAATGAGCTGCTGGCCGATGGCCTCCTGGCGCTCGTCGAGGCTGGCGAAGTGCAGCTGGTCCATGAGCGAGTCCATGAGCGAGCCGCTGGTGTCGGCCAGCGGGGTGTCGCGCTCTTCTTCCTCGCCGGGGCCGTCGCCCTGCATTTTGTAGCCGGCTATCTCGTCGTCGTTGAGGTAGTCGCTCAGGTCGAGGTCGGTGTTGTCGGGGGCAGCTTCGCTGTCGACCGGGCCTTCGTCTTTGGGCATCAGGTCGGGCTCGGGCATCTCGTCGGCCATTTCCTGGTCGCCGCCCCGGTCGTCAAAATCCTCGTCCAGCGTGTTCTCGTCGTTATCGAGGCCGGCGTCCGGGTCGTCCGAATCGTCGCTGTCCTCGTCGCGCTCCATTTCTTCGGGCTCGTCGGCTTCGTCTTCTTCCAACGCCGGGTTCACCTCCATCTCCTCTTTGATGCGGGTATCCAGCTCGGCCGTAGGAATCTGCAGCAGCTTAATAAACTGAATTTGCTGCGGGCTAAGCTTTTGAGAAAGTAGCTGTTTGAGGTCGAGGCGTTGCATAGACACGAAAATACGGAAAGCGCGGGCCGGTGGTCGTTTTTACTAAAATTTGGTCGGAAAAGTTGAGAGCGGGTTTGCCTCGTGTAAGATTGATTTTCACAATGCGACTTTCTGGCGTTGGCGAACTGGCACGGCTGAACCCTGCCGCTGTCAAGTTTTGGCAAGGCTACAACAGCACATCAAACGTCAGCGCTGGCATCAGCAGCAACTTGCGGCGCACGGCCCGCATGCTGCCCTCCGCGTAGCCAGCCTCAAAGCCATTGGCCACCAGCGTGTTGATGCCTAACCGGAAATTTGGGCTGAAGCGCAGATTTACGCCCATGCCACCGCCCAGGTTCACATCCTGCAGGTTTCCCTTATCATACCCCACGTCCCAATGGTAGAGAGAATACACGGCCCCGAGGCCGACACCCGCCTCGATTAGCTTGTTCTTCAGCGGCAGGTAGTAGGTGAGCAGTGCTACGCCACCTCCGCCGTACTCGTTTGCGCGCTGGTAATCGAACTGCTGCACGCCAGCCAACCGGGCGCCGAAATCCTTCAAAAACCGAACTTCCGCCTGTACTCCAATGGCTTTGGGGTTGCCCAGAATGCCCAGCGCAACGCGGTAGGATGGGTAAGGTGGGCTTTTCGCCGGTAAGTCCTGGGCTTGCGCCCCGAAGCTGGAAGTCAGCGCCGCTGTCAGCAAAGCGAACAGGATATTTTTCATGAGATAACGGGCGAGGAAAAATTGTAATTTGGGTAGCAAAGCTACTCGCCGTCATTCCCTTTTTTTCGTCGTCGCGGCTCCTTTCACGGTGATGATTAGGCCGGCTGGCTGGGTGGTGAGCGGCGGTAAGTGCTTAAAAACTGCTGATGAACGAGTGAAGAGTACTACACCCTACCTTTGCTGATTCACCCGCTCCCCCGCAAGTTATGTCCCTCAAACGGTCCACCGTCAAAGAACTTCTGGCCAGCCAGGAGCTCGACCGCGAAGTCCTCGTCAAAGGTTGGGTTCGCACCCGCCGCGGCAACAAATACGTGCAGTTCATTGCCGTGAACGACGGCTCCATTCTCCACAACATTCAGGTGGTGGCCGATGCCGAAAAATTCCCCGAGGAGGACCTGAAAGACGTCACCACCGGCTGCTGCGTGGCCATTCGGGGCAAGCTGGTGGCCTCGCAGGGCAAGGGCCAGACCGTGGAAATTCAGGCCGCTGAAATTACGGTGCTGGGCAAATCGGACCCCGAAGCCTACCCGCTGCAAAAGAAGGCCACCTCGCTGGAACACCTGCGCGAAATCGCCCACCTGCGCCCCCGCACCAACACGTTTGGGGCGGTGCTGCGCGTGCGCCATGCGCTGGCCTTCGCCATCCACGACTATTTTAACAGAAACGGCTTTTTCTACGTCCACACGCCCATCATTACCGGTTCCGACGCCGAGGGCGCGGGCCAGATGTTCCGCGTGACCACCCTGCCGCCCGAGCACCCGCCCCGCACCGCCGACGGCTCGGTGGACTACTCGGAGGACTTTTTCGGCAAGCAAACCAACCTCACCGTGTCGGGCCAGCTCGAAGGCGAGCTGGCGGCCATGGCGCTGGGCAGCATTTACACCTTCGGCCCTACGTTCCGGGCCGAGAACTCCAACACCGCCCGTCACTTGGCCGAGTTCTGGATGATTGAGCCCGAAGTGGCCTTCAACGAGCTCGAAGAAAACATGGACCTGGCCGAGGATTTCCTCCAAAGCCTAGTGAAGTACGCCCTGGAGCACTGCGCCGACGACCTGGCCTTCCTCAACGAGCAGTACGACAAGGAATTGCTGGGTCGCCTGCACTTCGTGGTGGATAACGCCTTCCAGCGTCTCACCTACACCGAGGCCGTGGAAATCCTGAAATCAGCCAAGCAGAAATTTGAATTCCCCGTGGACTGGGGCACCGACCTGCAGAGCGAGCACGAGCGGTACTTGGTGGAGAAACACTTCAAAAAACCCGTTATCCTCACCAATTACCCCAAGGAAATCAAGGCCTTCTACATGAAGCTGGACGAAGACGGCCGCACCGTGCGCGCCATGGACGTGCTGTTTCCGGGCATCGGCGAAATCATCGGCGGCTCGCAGCGTGAGGAGGACTACGAGAAACTCACCACCCGCATGGCCGAAATGCACGTGCCCACCGATGAGCTGGACTGGTACCTCGACACCCGCCGCTTCGGCACCGCGCCGCACGCCGGCTTCGGCCTGGGCTTCGAGCGCCTGGTGCTGTTCGTGACGGGCATGAGCAACATCCGCGACGTGATTCCCTTTCCGCGCTACCCCAAGAACGCGGCGTTTTAGCCCGATAAAAAAGGCGGCCCCACACGGGGCCGCCTTTTTTATTGCTGTTTGGTGCGGGCCGGACTAATCTTTGTCCTTCTTGCCCTTGCCTTTGTACTTGCCGTGGTCTTTGTAATCGTGTTTGCCATGGTCTTTGTACTTGCCGTGGTCGTCTTGGTCATGGCCGTTGTCGTAACGGCGGCGCACGTCGTTCCGGCCATCGGAGTAGCCCTGGCGGTACACCTTCTTAGCTTGGCCGGGGGGCAAGCCACCGTTGCTGGGGTTGCGCTTCTTGCCGTATTTGCCTTGGTATTCATCGTAGCGCGTCCAGGGCTGAGCCCCCACGTAATCGACTATTACCGGATGGAAATTGGCAGTGTTATAGCCCGAAAGGTTGCTGGTGCGAATCCAGCGGCCATCGCGCCGCACCACGTACTGGCGGGCCGGCACGTCGTAGAAGCCGTTGGTTTCGGGAATGAAGTAGTACTGCTGGCCCGAAGCCACAGCCGGGCCCCAGCTTGGTGGGCCAACGTTGATGTTGACCTGGGCGTGCGCGGCCGGGGCCACGGCCAGTGCCACTACTGCTATAAAAGCAAGGCGCAGGGCAATGAGGAGGTTTTTCATGAGAGTTTACGTTAAAAAATCAGAGGTAATGCTGCTCCCATGGCAAGGACAGTGCCAGTAAGCTGGGGGCTGATATGCGAGCATTGGAATGAGGGTTTGCGCGGCGTATTTAGTTACGTGGGCACAAACCATGGCGCATTCCTGTTGTGCACCAACGGGCCGGCCGCAATTGACCACTGCGAAGGCGCCACATTCTTTTCCCATTAGCCTTCGGGCTCCCTTTTTCGTACCTTTGCGCACTTATTCGCTGCGTTTCTGAATGGCCAAAAAATCCACTGCTACCCCGGTTGCCCAAGCCCCCAAAGCCAAAGCCGCGGCCCCAAAAGCACCCGCCAAAAAGGCCGCCACCCCGGCCGCTGAAACCGCCGCCACCGTGCGCGACCTGACCGAGCTGCCCGCTGCCGGCCCCACCACGGCCCACACGCACGGCCAGCTCAACGGCCATAGCCCCGCCTCGCAGCACCTCGAAGCCCCATTTATTGAGGTGTACGGCGCCCGCGAGCACAACCTGAAAAACGTGTCGGTGAAGATTCCGCGCAACCGGCTGGTGGTGTTCACCGGCATTTCGGGCTCGGGCAAGAGCAGCCTGGCCTTCGATACCATTTATGCCGAGGGACAGCGGCGCTACATGGAGACGTTTTCGGCGTACGCCCGCAGCTTCATGGGCGGGCTGGAGCGGCCCGACGTGGACAAGATTGAGGGCCTGTCGCCGGTTATCAGCATCGAGCAGAAGACGACTTCGCGCAACCCGCGCTCCACGGTGGGCACCATCACCGAGATTTACGACTTCCTGCGCCTGCTCTACGCCCGCACGGCCGAGGCCTTCAGCTACGCCACGGGCAAGAAGATGATTCGGCAGAGCGACGACCAGATTATCAACTACATCCTGCGCTATTTTGATGGCAAGAAGCTGGTGGTGCTGGCGCCCGTGGTGAAGGGCCGCAAGGGCCATTACCGCGAAGATTTCCAGAAGATTGCCAAGCTGGGCTTTACCAAAGTGCGGGTAGATGGCGAAATCCTCGACATCACGCCCAAGATGCAGGTGGACCGCTACAAGATTCACGACATCGAAATCGTGATTGACCGGCTGCTGGTGAAGGAAGAGGACCGGTTCCGTCTCTCGGGCTCAGTGCAGAATGCCCTGACGCACGGCAAGGGTACCATGCTGGTGCTCGACCCCGACGCGAAAGGCGAAAAAGGTAAGCCGCAGTTCTTCTCGCGCTTCCTGATGGACCCCACCACCGGCATTGCCTACGACGACCCGGCGCCCAACACCTTTAGCTTCAACTCGCCCTACGGCGCCTGCCCCACCTGCAACGGCTTGGGCGAAGTGCAGGAAATTACGGAGGACAGCGTGATGCCCGACCGCAAGCTGAGCATCAGCCGGGGCGGTATCGCGCCGCTGGGCGAGTACCGCGACATCTGGATTTTCCAGCAGCTGCAGCTCATCCTCAAAAAGCAGAAAGCCACGCTGAACACGCCGCTCGAAAAGCTGCCCGAGGACGTGCTCAAGCGCCTGCTCCACGGTATTACGGAGGACGAGGCCGACGACAGCAAATCCCAGTACACCGAGGCGTTCGAGGGCATTATCCCATTCCTGCGCCGGCAGATGGACTCCGAGTCGGACAACATTCGGGAGTGGATTGCGCAGTACGCGCAGGCCCAGACCTGCCCCGAGTGCCAGGGCTACCGCCTCAAAAAGGAAAGCCTGCACTTTAAGATGGACGGCAAGAACATCGGCGAGCTCTCGGTGATGGACCTGAACGACCTGGCCAGCTGGTTTGAAGGCCTGGAAAGCCGCCTGACGGACCGCCAGAACGTCATCGCTCGTGAGCTGCTGAAGGAAATCCGCAAGCGCATCGGCTTCCTGCTGGAGGTGGGCCTCGACTACCTGAACCTGCACCGCCCGGTGCGCACGCTCAGCGGCGGCGAAAGCCAGCGCATCCGCCTCGCCACCCAGATTGGGACCCAGCTCGTGGGCGTGCTCTACATCATGGACGAGCCCAGCATTGGCCTGCACCAGCGCGACAACGAGCGGCTCATCAAGGCCCTGCAGCACCTGCGCGACATCGGCAATTCGGTGATTGTGGTGGAGCACGACAAGGACATGATTCTGCACGCCGACCACGTGCTGGACATTGGCCCCGGCGCGGGCATTCACGGGGGCCAGATTGTGGCCTCCGGCACGCCGCAGGAGATTCTAAATTCCGGCTCGCTCACCTCGCAGTACCTCAGCGGGCAGAAGCACATCGAAATGCGCAAGAAGAAGCGCAAGGGCGAAGGCGCGGAGCTAGTGCTAAAGGGCGCGAAGGGCAATAACCTAAAAAACGTGACGCTGCGCGTGCCGCTGGGCAAGCTGGTGGCCGTAACCGGTGTATCGGGCTCGGGCAAAAGCACGCTCATCCACGATACGCTGTATCCCATTCTCAACCAGTATTTCTTCAACGCCAAGCGCGAGCCGCTGGCCTACAGCAGCATTGAAGGACTGGATTTGGTGGACAAGGTAATTGAAGTAGACCAGTCGCCCATCGGCCGCACGCCACGCTCGAATCCGGCCACCTACACGGGGGTGTTCACCGAAATCCGGCAGCTGTTTGGCGAGATGGCGGAGGCCAAAATCCGCGGCTACGGCCCTGGCCGCTTTTCCTTCAACGTGAAGGGCGGACGCTGCGAAACCTGCGAGGGCGCGGGTATTCGCACCATCGAGATGAACTTCCTGCCTGACGTGCACGTGCCCTGCGAAACCTGCAAAGGCCGCCGCTACAACCGCGAAACGCTGGAGGTACGCTTCAAGGGCAAGTCCATAACCGACATTCTCGACATGACCGTGGAGAAAGCCGTGGAGTTCTTCGAGTACCAGCCCCGTATTCTGCGTAAAATCAAGACTCTGAATGATGTAGGCCTCGGCTACCTCACGCTGGGCCAGCAGGCCACCACGCTGAGCGGCGGCGAGGCCCAGCGCGTGAAGCTCGCCACGGAGCTCAGCAAAAAGGACACCGGCAAAACTTTTTACATCCTTGATGAGCCCACCACCGGCCTGCACTTCGAGGACATCAACCACCTCGCCGACGTGCTTCAGAAGCTGGCCGACAAGGGCAACACCGTCCTCATCATCGAGCACAACCTCGACCTGATTAAAGTAGCCGACTACGTCATCGACATCGGCCCCGAAGGCGGCGCGGGTGGAGGCATGATAGTGGCCCAGGGCACCCCCGAGCAGGTAGCGAAGTCCGACAAAGGCCACACGGCGCGCTTTCTGGCCGAGGAACTGAAGGTTAGCAAGTATGCCGAGGTCAAGATGGACAAAGTCTGATACAATATTGAAGTAGCAAATAGCTGATTTTGAATCAACACCGCTGGAAACCCCGCTGCCTGGGAGTGTTCAGCGGTGTTTTTTATTGGCAGAACTGAAGAATACCAGTAGATTAGCCGCTCCCTTTTACTTTTTCTGCGAATGATTAAGTCGATACTTTTCTCTGGCCTGCTCGCCGTGGCCATTGCCACGGCCCCACCCAAAAGCACCCGCTGGACGGGCACCATCGGCAACGGCATGAAGGGCGACAAAATCAGCTTTTTGGTTTCGCCCGATGGCAAATTGCTTTCTGACTTGACGTTTGACGGCTACTGGCGGTGTAGCGGCCGGCTGGAGCGCCGGGTGACGGGCCCCCGGGACGTGTTCCCCATCGTGAAAGGCAAAGTGAGCGGCGTGGCCCTCGACCCGCCCACCGGCAGTAACTGGCGCTTCGAGTTGCGGGGCAATTTCACGGGCAAATTCGCCGCTACCGGCACGTTTCGCATGAACATTACCGGCCTGAGCTGCGACTCGAACCAGCTGCAGTGGGCCGCGGCCCCGGTTCGCTAACTTCTGCCCGCCAGCAGCTCAATAAAAGCACACAAAAGCCCACTTGCACGAAGCAAACTACTTGCCCGGGGGCTTATGCACCATCGGGGGGATGGCCTTGTGCGCAGTCGGCAATCATGCTGTCGACCATTTCTTTGACAAGCCCCGCAAACGGGTAAAATGCTGAACGGCGCAGCGCCAGCGGGCCTCTCTACGGCAGGTCCTCAATGGTATCGGCTACTTCCTCGGCGCCGGCCAGCTGCTCCTGCACCGGCGACTGGTACTTGGCCGCAAAGCCGCGAATGTCGCCATCATAGGCATCGTCCTTCATGTCGTCCATGGCGTCCTCGTCCTGCTTCTGGGCTTTTAGGAGCAACTCCATCACGCTCTTGTCAATCTGACTGCCGGCTTTGGTGCTCACCTCGTGGTAGGCAGCCTGCTCGTCGCCGCCCAGGGCGGAAGGAACCACCAGGTTTTTGGCCGCCGCCAGCGCCCGTATGGCGCTTAGCAGCTCCAAACGCTGCTGCACGAGCCGGGTCCCGTAGGCGCGCACAACGGAGGTGGTGGCCCGCGCCTGCGCCAGCTTGCCCAGCTCTACCTCCAGCAGGGCGTTGCTGGTGGTTTTCACCAGGAATTCGGCGTCAGCCTCTTGCTTGGCCGTCACGTCCTCCGCACTTATTCTGCTGTCGTTTTGGGCATTTGCCGCTTCCGTGGCATCATTGCCGCTCCCACCCGAGGAGCAGGACGCCAGCAGCGGCAAGGCCACTGCCAAAGCAAAAAGCAACTGCCGCGAAGGCAGCGTAACGAATGGGAGGTGGAGCATTGGAAAAAGGTTGGTGAGATGCCGCTGGCATATAGTTGACCGGCTATACGAGGGCCCCGGAGGCAGGTTTTTTTAAGCCGCCGATAGTTTTTTGCCGAGACCATTAAACCCGTCTGGTTCGCATGCTTCCAAGGGCCACAAACGCAGTTTACTCGTCCACTTTCATCCTTTTGCCATGCGCACCTCTTCGTTCCGTTTTTTTGCATTGGCATGCCTGGCCAGCGGCGTGCTCCTCACCACCGGCTGCCAGCGCAACGACGTGCAGCCCAACGAAGATGTCACCACGGCCGAAGACCGCAGTGAGGACAACCTGGAAACGGCCTTCAGCGCCGACATCATGACCGCGGCCCGGCCCCAGGACGGTGCCCTCAACAATTCGCCCGCCGTGGCCGGTGCGCTTGAGCTGCGCCGCATCTACGGCACCTGCGCCACCCGTACCTACGACGCCCAAACGCGCGTTCTCACCATCGACTTTGGTTCGGTGAACTGCCTGTGCCCGGATGGCCGCTACCGCCGCGGCAAAATCGTAGTGGCCTTCACCACCGACACGCCTACCCGCCGGGCCGGCGCCATCGTCACCCGCGAAAACTACTTCGTCAACGACAACCAGCACACCGCCACGCGCATCTTCACGGACCTTAGCCTCAGTTCCTTTACCGTGGAAGTGCCCAGTGCCAGCATTGTGCGGGCCAACAACGGCGGCACTCATTCCTGGACCGCCAGCTGGACGTTTACCCGTACCGCCGGCTTCAACACGGCCATCACCGCCGATGACGGGTACAGCGTGACGGGCGCGGCCAGCGGCACCAACCGCCGCGGCACCACCTACACCACTACCATCGAGTCGCCTCTCATCAAGCGCGGCGACTGCTACAAATACTACGTGGCCGGCACCGTGCGCATCACCAACGACCGCTCCAAGGCCATGCTCCTGAACTACGACCCCAGCGGCAGCCAGGCCTGCGACAACACGGCCACTGTCACCATCAATGGCCGCACCAAAACCATCACGCTCCGCTAATCACGGATTAGCACGGATTTCACGGATTTTGTAGTTGAAAGCACAGAAAAAGGCTTGCCGTTTGGTAAGCCTTTTTCTGTGCTTTCTATGTGTTGATGACTGTCCCCGAAATCCGGTAAATCCGCGGTTTACATTCCCTTAAATGTCGGCTTCCGCTTCTCACTGAAGGCTTTTACACCCTCGAAATAGTCCTCCGACTCCCCGGCAATCTGCTGGCAATGTGCTTCGTAGTCCAGCATCTCGTCGAGGGTAGCGGCGCCGGCTTTGTTCAGCATCTGCTTGAGCAGGCCGATAGACTTGGTGGGCGCGGCGGCGTACCGGGCCGCCAGGGCGTAGGTGGCCTCGTCCAGTTGGTCGGGGGCTACTACCTGGTTGACCAGCCCTAGGCGCAGGGCCTCCTCGGCCGGTACTTTGGTGCCCAGGCTGCACAGCTCAAATGCCTTGAGGGTGCCCACCAGCCTCGGCAAAAACCACGACGAGCCCGAGTCCGGCACCAGCCCGATGTTGATGAAAACCTCAATCAGCGAAGCATCGGTGCTGGCCACCAGGGCGTCGCAGGCGAGCGCCAGGGAGCAGCCTGCCCCCGCCGCCACGCCATTCAGGCGACCAATAATGGGCTTGGGCAACGCGCGCATGGCCCGGATAATGGGATTGTAGCGCTTGTGCAGAGAGTCGTAGAAAGAGCGTTTTTCAGCGCCCTGGGCGGCTTTCAAGTCCTGGCCCGAGCAGAAGGCCCGGCCCGCCCCGGTGAGCACCACGGCCCGCACGGCCGCGTCGCGCGCTACCTGCTTCAGCGCATCCTGCAGCTCATAGCTCAGCGGGTCGTTGAAGGCGTTGAACACGTCGGGACGGTTCAGGGTGATGGTGGCCACGCCGTCGGGGCGCACGTCGTAGAGCAGGCTGGTGTATTCCATTGCGTAGGGGAGTTGCACATGCTGTAGCTTGTGCAGGGCGAAAGATGAAATGCAAATAACGCACAAGCTAAAGCATGTGCTACAGGCCCAGCAGCGCTTCTGCCACCACCAAATCTTCGGGAGTGGTGATTTTCAGGTTGCGGTAGTCGCCTTCCACCAGCTGCACGCGGCACAGGTCTTCCACCACCGTCGCGTCGTCGGTGAAAGACGCGAGTTCGGGCATAGCATAAGCCCGGCGCAGCAGGTCGATTTCAAAGGTTTGCGGGGTTTGCATTAGGCGCAGGCGGCTGCGGTTCTGGGCCGCCGAGCCGTGTTGTGATACCAGCCGCACCGAGTCTTTGGGCATGACGGCGGCGGCGGCGGCGGCGTGGGTAGCGGCGGCGGCGTAGGTGCGTTCTACCACCAAGCGCGACACCAGCGGCCGCACGCCGTCGTGCACGGCCACCAGGCCTTCGGGGTGCTCTTTCAATGCGGCCAAGCCGGCTTTCACCGAGGCCCAGCGCGTGGCTCCGCCGGCCACCAGCGTGTGCGCAATGCTCACCTGATGTACCTGGCACAGCTGTTCCCAGGTATCGAGCTGGTTGGCTGGCAGCACCACAATTATTTTTTCTACCGCGAGCGCCGCCTCTGCAAAGCGGCGCAGGGTATGCAACAGCACCGGCTCGCCGCGCAGCAGCAGGAACTGCTTGGGCCGGTCGCAGCCATGCGGCTGCCGCTGCCGCCCGCCACCAGAATGGCATAGCGGTGGACGAGGGACTGGGCAGAGGAGTGAATGGATGGGCGCGGCGAAGCCATGAACAGGAACGTTGGAAGAAGTGCAAATATCCGACAAAGCAAAAGGCCCGGCTGCACATGCAGCCGGGCCTTTCGGGTGTTTAGCAGTTAAACTACAGAATCAGCATGGCATCGCCGTAGCTGAAGAACCGGTACTTCTCCTTGATGGCTTCTTTGTAGGCCTCCATCAGCAGGGGGTAGCCGGCGAAGGCAGCAGCCAGCATGATGAGCGTGCTCTCCGGCATGTGGAAGTTGGTGAGCAGCGCGTTGGCGATTTTGAAATCGTGGGGCGGGAAGATGAACCGGTCAATCCAGCCCTGGGTGGGCTTCATGCGGGCATTGGCCGACACCGAAGCCTCCATAGCGCGGACGGTGGTGGTGCCCACGGCGCACACCCGGCGCTTGGTATCCAGGGCCTTGTTCACCACTTCGCAGGCCGGCGCCGTCACCATGAAGTTCTCGGAGTCCATCTTGTGCTTGGTCAGGTCTTCCACATCCACCGTGCGGAATGTGCCCAGGCCCACGTGCAGCGTCACGAAAGCCGGCTCGATGCCTTTTATCTCCATGCGCTTCATCACCTCGCGGGTGAAGTGCAGGCCGGCCGAAGGAGCGGCCACCGCGCCAATGTTCTCGGCGTAGATGGTCTGGTACCGCTCTTTGTCGGCGGGCTCGGTTTCGCGGTTGATAACTTCCTTGGGAATGGGGGTTTCGCCCAGCTCGTAAAGCGCCTTGCGGAACTCCTCGTCGGTGCCATCAAACAGGAACTTGATGGTGCGGCCGCGCGACGTGGTGTTGTCGATTACCTCGGCCACCATGTCGGACTCACCGAAATACAGCTTGTTGCCCACCCGGATTTTGCGGGCCGGGTCCACCAGCACGTCCCAAAGGCGCAGCTCCTTGTTCAACTCGCGCAGCAAAAACACTTCAATTTTAGCGCCGGTCTTTTCCTTGTTGCCGTAGAGGCGGGCCGGAAAAACCTTGGTGTCGTTGAACGCAAACACGTCGCCCTCAACGAAATAATCCAGAATATCTTTAAAAGAGCGGTGCTCAATTTGGCCGGTGGCGCGGTGCACCACCATCAGGCGGCTTTCGTCGCGGTTGCGGGCCGGATGCAGCGCCACCAATTCTTCGGGGAGTTCGAACTTGAACTCGTGCAATTTCATCGCCATAGGGCAGTATTGGGGGGAAGATACGGAAATTTGGGGAGGCAAAAGTACGGCTTTTATTTGGTATCCTCATTTTGGACACTGCACAGCATCCGGCGGGCCGCGTAGCGAAACGCCTGTAAGCCAATTGGCCCACGGGCAAACTCACCGTGCTTGCGTCACCATTCGCCGCAACTTTGCTGGCATTTTCCGTCTTTTGACTTCGGATACTACTCCTTACGGGTATTCACCCCTTTATGCTGACTCTTCGCCTCACTCTAGAAAGCTTTCGTTTCGCCTGGGACGCGCTCAAGTCCAACTTATTACGCACCATCCTGTCGCTGTTGGGGGTCACAGTAGGTATTTTTTCCATCATCTCCGTCTTCACCATCGTCGATTCGCTGGAGTCCAACATCCGGAGCAGCATGAATTTTGTGGGCGACAAGGTGATTTATGTTGAAAAATGGCCCTGGACGTTCGGCCCCGATTACCCCTGGTGGAAGTATTTCAACCGGCCCGTGCCCTCGGTGCGGGAATTTCAGGCGCTGCGTAAGCAGCTTAGCGCCAATAATAAAGGCATTGCTATTTTTGCCGCCAAAAGCGGCAACACGCTCAAGGCCGGCTCCAACTCGGTGTCTGACTGCGCGGTGCAGGGCGTGAGCTACGACTACCGCGTGGTAAGCAGCGTGCCGCTGGAAGACGGCCGCTACTTCACCAACCAGGAAATGGCGTCGTCCCGGCCGGTGGCCATTATCGGGGCCACCATCGCCGAAAACCTGTACCCGCAGGGTGGTGCGCTGGGCCGCGAGTTCAAGATGCGCGGCCTCTCCTTCGTCATCATCGGCATGATGGAGAAGGAGGGCAAAAAGCTGCTCGATACGCCGAGCAACGACACCAACGTGTTGGTGCCCTTCGACACGTTTGTCAAGATATTCGGGCTGAGCACTACCGGCATGGGTGGCCCTTCGCCCCGCATTGGCGTGAAGGGCCGTGATGAAGACGCCGGGCTGCTCGACCTGGAGTACGAAATGCGGGGCGTTATGCGCAACCTGCGCGGCCTCAAGCCCCGGCAGGACGACAATTTTGCCCTGAACCGCCCCGAAATGATTGCCGGCCAAATCACCCAGTTGTTTAGCGTGATTGGCGTGGTGGGGGGCATCATTGGCTCCTTTGCCATTCTGGTGGGCGGTTTTGGCATTGCCAACATCATGTTCGTGTCGGTGCGCGAGCGCACCAACATCATCGGCATCCAGAAGTCGCTGGGGGCAAAGAACTTCTTTATCCTGTTTCAGTTTCTGTTCGAGGCCGTGTGCCTCTGCCTCATTGGGGGCCTGGCGGGCCTGCTGCTGGTGTGGCTCGTGACGCTGGTGCCGCAGGATGCCCTGCCGCTCGGCATGTCGGCGGGGCGCATCATTCTGGGCCTGCTGGTATCCGTCGGCATCGGCGTGATTGCCGGTATCGTACCGGCCATCATGGCCGCCAACCTCGACCCGGTTATTGCCATCCGGGCCAAATAAGCCGCGCCGCGCACCGGCCGTGGGGCTTTGGCTAAAGAAGTAGTTCGCCCAGGCCCGTATTCACCGACTAAATACTGCCAATCCCTTCCCGGTTGGCCTGACTGCATGACACTTTCCGCGTTTTTACAGTACGAATTTTTAAGCAACACCGTCGGTCAGTACCTGGTGGCGGCGCTCATTTTGCTGGTCGGCAGCGTTTTTCGCCGGCTCTTTTCGCGACTGCTGAGCAAGCTGCTGTTCGCCCTCACGAAGCGTTACACCGGCGGCGTGAGCGAAGACGAACTCCACAGTCTGCTGATCCAGCCGCTTTCGGTGCTGCTGCTGGTGGTTACCCTGCAGCTGGCCGGCGCCACGCTCACGTACCCGCACGGGCCCACGGCCGTGGCTGCCGCCGGCCAGCTGCCGTGGCACGAAGTGCTGCTGCTGCGCCTGCTGTCCCTGGCCTTCATTGTGGCGGCGGCGCAAGTGGCCCTGCGCCTCGTCGATTTTGCGCTGCTCGTGATTTCGCGCCGCGCTACCCTGCGCGTCGCGTCCGGCCCCACCCGGCTGGACAACCAGTTCCTGCCCTTCGCCAAGGATTTGCTGAAGGTGTTTTTAATCATCGTGGCCACGCTGATAGCCCTGGGGCAGGTCTTCAACGTGAACGTGACTGCCCTGGTGGGCGGGCTGGGCATTGGCGGGCTGGCGGTGGCGTTTGCGGCCAAAGAGAGCCTCGAAAACCTCATTGCCTCCTTCACCATCTTTCTGGACCAGCCTTTTGGGGTGGGCGACCTCGTGACGGCGGCCCGGTGAGCGGCACAGTGGAAAAGATTGGCTTCCGCAGCACCCGCCTGCGCACCGCCGAGAAAAGCTACCTCACCGTGCCAAATAAAAGCATGATTGATAAGCCCCTCGACAACCTTTCGCTGCGCACTTCCCGCCGCGTGGGCTTTTCGCTCACCTTCGACCACTGCACCACCAGTGCCCAGCTTCACGCCATCATCGCCGACGCCCTGGAAATCATGAAAGCACATTCCTTGGTTACCCAGGACGTGCAAATGAAATTCAGTGCCCTTACGCCCACTGGCAAAGAAGTAACCGTGCAGTACTTTGTGGAAACCACCAGCTACGATGAGTACCTGGATGTGAAAGAAGACCTCAACTACCGGCTGGTGGAGGTGGTAGAGCACCACGGCGGACTGTTCTCCTCCACGCCAGTGCCCGCTGTGAATGCTGTGAAGAGCTAAGCGCAGAAGTTGCGGCCGGAGCAAGCAGTTGCTCAAACCGACTACATAGCGCACAGAGAAGGCCATTCGAATGAATGGCCTTCTCTGCTCATAGCTCAGAAAGAAGTCTGGTTTATTGGCGTTTGGTTCCGAATAGGATTTAAGACGACAACTCAGTTCAAGTTAGATGGCTTACCGGCCGCCGAGCAGGCCACCGAGCAGGCCGCCCATGCTACCGCCGCCGCCCAACAGGCTGCCCAGGCCGCCGCCACCGGCTTGCCGGGGCTGGGAGTTGGGCTGGCCGCCCAAGCCGCCGAGAATGGACATCATGGAGCCCAGGCCGCCGCTGCCAATGCCCGAGCCTTGCTGGGATGCGGTGTTGCCGCCGCCCATCATGCCGCCCAGCATGCCGCCGCCCAGCAGGCTGCCGAGCATGCCGCCCAGGCCGCTGTTGGCCGCGCCACCGAGCAGGCCGCCCAAGCTACCGCCGCCGCCCAGGCCGCCCATCATGCCGCCGCCCATGCCCTGGCTCTGGCCCCGGCCGCCGCCCATTACACGGGAAATAACCATGGGCGCCACCACGCCCAACAGGCCGCCCAGCAGGGCTCCCTTGGGAATGCCCACGCTGGAAAGCTTGTCGCCGATGCCGCTGAAGAAGCCTTCCTTGGCGGGGTCTTCGGGATTGTGCTGAACCTTGGCCGCCTGGTCGACCACGGTTTCCAGGGTTTGCTGCTGCTGCTGGTTGATGCCCAGGTACTGCGACATCTTAGTAATCATGGCTTCCTCTTCGTTGGCGTAGGAGCCGTCGGCCCGCGCGAAGCTGATGAGGTCGGTGATGAGTGAAAAGCGCAGGTCGCTGCCTTTCAGGGCGTCCAGGTTTTGCTGAATTGTCTGATTGGTGGAGTCTTGCGCGGCGGCCAGCACCTGCTGGGTGGCACCGCCCGATAGCCCGGACTGCTGGGCCAGGGCCTGCAGAAACTCTAGCTCTGCTCCCGACGCTTGGCGGTCGGCAGTGGCTAGGCTTGCAATAGCACTCAGGTAAGCGGTTTTTTCGGTTTCCGAATAATTCTGAAGGAGTTGGGATTCCATGGCAAAGAAAATGTAAGGGATGAGCAAAGGACTTGCCGTGCTTAACGGACCTGTTGAGAATACGTTGCTTTCCGACGAGAGCTACCGGAATCAAATATTTTTTTGCCGACGCTGAGGTGTTTTGTCTGCCTGAAAATGAAATTGTTGCTGCTTCAGGGTCTTTTAAACACGGGAAGCGAAGCCATTAAAAACGAAAAATTGTTTGGTGCTTCCAAAAAGACCCCCCATCTTTGCAATCCCAAATGGAAACAACCACGGGGGATTAGCTCAGCTGGTTCAGAGCATCTGCCTTACAAGCAGAGGGTCACTGGTTCGAACCCAGTATCCCCCACACTGATGAACAGTCACTTAGCAGCAATACTAAGTGACTGTTTTGTTTTTGGTTTAAACATTGGTTTAAACAAATAACCCCGGGAGGTTAGCTCAGTTGGTTTAGAGCGCTGCTTTCACACGGCAGAGGTCGAAGGTTCGAATCCTTTACTTCCCACACCATTCAACAGCCACCCAGCTTCCTGCCGGGTGGCTGTTTTGTTTTGCTGTTATAGCCAGTGCATGCTACTGAGCGGCGCATCTTTGCAGGCAGCAAAGTAGCCCACTGCCGCTGCTGCATTTTTGTGTCTGTGCGCCCTCTGTCCTCCTTTTTTGTTTCGCGCCGGAAGGTGGCTGGCCTGTTTTTCGGACTGCTGGCTCTGCTGGGCGTGGCCCTGCACCGCGACTATGGGATGAGCTGGGACGAGCCCGCCGACCGCCTCAACGCCTTTGTGAGCGCCAAGTACGTGGCCCTGCGGCTGGCGCCCGCCCTGGCCCAGCGCCAGCCGCGGCTGGCCGATATTCCGGACCTGAGCCGGCACCGCGACGCCGACCACGGCGTACTGTTTATGCTGCCGCTGGTGGTGCTGGAGGCCGTGTGGCCCGGCCCGGACCCGGCGGAATGGGCTTACCGGCGGCATTTGGTGGGCTTTCTGCTGTTTGTGGCTGGGGGGTGGGCGGTGTACCGGCTGGGGCGAGAGCGGCTGGCCAGCTGGCGCTGGGGGCTGGTGGGAGCGGGGCTGCTGGTGCTGTCGCCGCGGATTTTTGCGGAGGCGTTTTACAACTACAAGGACGTTGTGTTTCTGAGCCTGTTTGCGCTGGGCATGCTCACGCTCACGCGTCTGCTGCGGCGGCCCACGCTGGGCCGAGCCCTGTGGCACGCCGCTGCTACTGCCGCCGCCGTTGATGTGCGCACCATGGGCGTGCTGCTGCCGCTGCTCACGCTGGGGTTTGGTGCCCTGGAAATGAGCTGCCGGCCGGTGCGGCGGCGGCAGCTGGCCCGGGCGCTGGCGCTGTATGTGCCGGTGCTGGCGGCACTGGTGGTGCTGGGATGGCCGTACTTATGGGAGAGCCCGCTGGCGCATTTCCTGGCCGCTTTGCGCAGCTTTAGCCAGTATGCCAAGCCGCTGGAGGTGTTTTATTGGGGCGAGTTTGTGGCTACTCAGGCGCTGCCCTGGCACTATGCGCCCGTGTGGGTGCTCATCACTACGCCGGTGCCGTACACGGTGCTTTTTGTGGCAGGCGTGGCGGCGCTGGGCAGGCAGGCGGTGCGGGTGGGGCCGGGCCGGTGGCTGCGGCGGATGAGTGCGCGGCGCGACTTGCTGGTGCTGGCGTGGTTTTTCGGGCCGTTGGTGGGGGTAGTGGTGCTGCACTCGGCTATCTATGACGGGTGGCGGCATCTGTACTTTATTTACCCGGCCTTTGTGCTGCTGGCAGTGCGGGGGCTGCGTGCGTTGGTGGCGGTGTGGCGGCGCCATGGGGCGGGGCGGGGCCGGCCGTGGCTGGTGGGCGCGGCAGCGGGCGGGCTGCTGGTTCTAGGCTTGGGCACCGCGCAGGTGGCGTGGCGCATGGTGGCCGAGCACCCGTTTCAATATGCGTATTTCAGCTTTCTGCCCGGCCGGGTTGTGGAGCAGCACTTTGAGCGGGATTACTGGGGGCTGGCCACGCGGCAGGGACTGGAATGGGTGCTGGCGCACGACCCGCGCCCGGTGCTGACGGTGGGTATGGACGAGCGCACGGCGCTCACGCTGCTCATCAACTCGAAAATGCTGGCGCCGGCAGCACGTGCCCGGCTGCAGATTGTGGCGCCGGCCGAAGCGGAGTATTATTTCAGCATTCACCGCTGGCACCCCGGGCCGTATCCGGTGGCTATGGGGCGGCGGGTTCACACCGTGGAGGCGGGCGGCGCTACCCTGCTCACGGTGCTGCGCCGGCCGTAAGCGGGCGGTGGGGTGTTTCTTTGTGGCATCGTTTACAAAACCCGCCCTGGTGCGGGGATGGTAGTTTTGCCCTGCCTTCTGCGTCCTTTCCATGCCGCTACTTGAAGTTGTTGATGCCCGCCTCGCGCGGCAGTTTCTGGATTTGCCCGCGCAGCTGCACGGCAACCAACCGGTGTACATCGGGCCCATGACCGATGAGATAGCCGCGGTGTTTGACCCGGCCAAGAACCTGAACTTCGCCAACGGCGAGGCCATTCGCTGGGTGCTGACAAACGACGCGGGGCGCGGGGGGGGGCGGTGGCTTGGTTTCGTCCAAGGGAGGAGCGTCCATCAGCACGTTCTCCTGCAGATTTTTCTTGGGCTCTTTCGGCATCTTGTCTTTCAGATACTGCGAAATGAGCGGAAAAGAAATCAGCAGCAGAAACAACGCCGTGGCAATAATCAAAGCCCGCGTAACGTGCCGCTGGTACAAGCGGCGCAGCACGTAGGCTCCGTATGCCTTGTTGCGGCCCTCAAAAACGATGTCGTTTAGGCTGGCCTTGGCGATTTGCGAGTTATCCATCATAGGGCGGATTCTTTAATAAGGTCCAGGTCTACTTGAGGAATCTTCACCAATGCATACTTTTTCTGGTTCGTGATGTTCATCTCGTCCAGAATGTCCACCATGTTTTTATACTTGGCGTCAGCGGTTGCTTTGATAAGGATGATAGGCTCCGGCTGCTGGCGCTGGCGCTCCATGATAATCTGACGAATACCGGTAGCCGAGTAGTTCGTAACCTTCAACTCAGGCTTCGGCACGGAAGGGTCGGTCGGCGTGTTCATGCCGTAGTAATAGTAGGCCTTGTTGTCCTTGCCAAGAAGGATGGTCATGGCCTGCGAGTTCTTGATTTTGGTGTCCTCTACGTCGTCCGTCTTCTTCACCGGCATCGTGAGCTGCATCACGTTAGGCTTGGCGAAGGTGGTAGTCAACATGAAGAAGGTGAGCAGTAGAAAGGCCAAGTCCACCATCGGTGTCATGTCGATTCTGGTCGACATTTTTTTGGCCCGCTTCTTCCCACCTTTCCCACCGGAATCGGCTTTTCCTTGAATTTCTCCCATGGGATTTAGTGAAGTGAATGAACTGGATAACGGTTGGCTCGTGCGTGCTGCTGGGGTTTATTTAGCAGCTGCAACGGGCTTATTTTCCAGGTCCGTGATGAGGTTGAAACGGTTGATGTCGCGTTCCTGCAGAAGCTTGATAACTGCCTGCACCGTTGGTACATCGGCGTTGCCATCGCCTTTGATAGCGATATAAGTGGGCTTCTTGAAGAGGGCTTGATTGGCCTTGCGAGCTTCGATTACCCAATCAATGAGCTGATTGTTGAGCGAGTCGATGGGAACGCCGGGTTGCTGCGCGTTTAGCTGCTTGCGCTCCTCTCGCTCCACGTTGAGGTAAGAAGCAAGCTGGCTGATGGGCAAGCCGAAGTTGGGCAGGTTGCCGAACTCCTTGGCTTGCTCCGCGGTGAAGTTGACGCCGTATTTGGCCGACACCTTCTGCAGGGCTTGGATCTTTGTCTTCGTGTCATCGACGCCAAAAAACACGCGCTTTTTGTTGTCAATGGTCAGGGTAATAACGTTGCTCTCGGGCAGCTTAATTTCCGAAATAGACGAGGGCGTATCCACTACGACCGTCTCTTCGGGGGCAAACTTGGTGGTGAGCATGAAGAACGTCACCAGCAAGAAGGCCAGGTCCACCATCGGCGTCATATCGAGCGACGGCGAGGTACGGTGCGGTTTTACTTTAGGCATTGCGAGGTGGGATTAAAAGGGGGCAATTCGTCCTGTTCTACTGAACGAATCGCCCCGCATTTTAGTGCATCAGTAAATGACGGGATTAAACCGTGCGAACCGGCTGGCCAGCGTTGGCATTGTTGCCGTGCTGACCGGCGAAGGTCTGGATGATGCTAAAGCCCGCTTCGTCGATGCTGTAGGTCAGCTCGTCAATTTTGCTGGTGAAGTAGTTGTAGGCTACGATGGCGAGAGCTGACGTACCGATACCGAGAGCCGTGTTAATCAGAGCTTCCGAAATACCGTTTGCCAGCGCTACTGCGTCGGGGCTGCCGGCCTGCGCCAGAGCGGCGAAGGCGTTAATCATACCAAATACGGTACCGAGCAGACCCGTCAGGGTAGCGATAGAAGCCAAGGTCGAAATGATAACCAGGTTCTTCTCCAGCATGGGCAATTCGAGCGCGGTGCTCTCTTCGATTTCCTTCTGGATGGCGAGCACCTTCTGGTCGGTGGCCATGGTGGTTTCACGCGACATCTCGTTGTACTTCATCAGACCGGCTTTCACCACGTTGGCTACCGAGCCTTTCTGCTGGTCGCAGGCAACGAGGGCACCGTTGATGTCGTTGGCATTCAGTTTCTGACGTACGGTGCGCACGAACGACTCAATGCTCTTGCTGCCTTTGGCTTTGCCAATGGTAAGCATGCGCTCGATGGAGAAGGTAATCACCATCAGCAGCATCGACATTAGGATGGGCACTACGAAGCCGCCCTTGTAAACAATGCCGAGGTAATCACCGGGCAGGGGGTTCATCTTGTTGTCGCCGCCCTGAAAGTGGCTGCCATCACCAAAGACATATTTGTAAACGAGAAGGCTGACAATATAGGCTAGTACGATAACCACGACGGAGAACAGCGAGGCGCCACCGCTGCTTTGGGCTTCGGCTTTGGCGGCCGTTGCGGCGGGCCGTGGGCTCGTATTCATGGCATTTTTCTGTTCCATTGTTCTGGAGTGTTTGGGGTTGTTGAGTGAAGTAGTTGAATTGAGTTGGTAAAGAAAAAGCAAAAAATCGGTTAGGGCCGCAGAACCCCGTGAAAGAACAATTGATAAGCCCGTACTAAAGGACTGAAACGGTACTAACCGGAGTCTAAGCTACGCACTGAGCGGTCTTCTGCTGGGCAAACCTAACCAAAAACAGCGGCCTGACCAAAGAAAACTTGGCCGAAGCCAACAGAGAAGACGCGAAAACGTGGTAGAAACGTAGCAACGTTAAGGCGCACTGGAGGGTTGGGCGGGGCGTCCTTTGGCTTGCTCCCAATACACATCCATCTCGGTCAGGGTCAGGTCGGCCAGGCGTTGGCCGTTGGCCGTGGCCGCCGTTTCCAGGTACTGAAATCGGCTGATAAACTTGCGGTTGGTGCGTTCAAGTGCTTCTTCGGGATTGATGCCGGCGAAGCGCGCAAAGTTGACCAGGGAAAATAATAAGTCGCCGAATTCGTCGGCGGCCCGCTCGGCGTTCATGCGCTCGGGTTGGCCGTGGCTGTACTCGTCGCCAAATTCTCCTAATTCTTCCTTTACTTTTTCCCACACCTGCTCCGGTTGCTCCCAATCGAAGCCCGCGCCGCGGGCTTTTTCCTGAATGCGCATGGCTTTCACCAAAGCGGGCAGGGAGGTGGGCACGCCGCCCAGCACCCCGTTCGTATTACCTTTTTCCTTGAGCTTGAGCTGCTCCCAGTTGCGCTTCACGGTGTCTTCGTCGTGGGCCTGCACATCGCCGTAGATGTGCGGATGCCGGTAAATAAGCTTCTCGCACTGCGCGTTGAGCACGTCGGCGATGTCGAAGGCACCTTTTTCGGCGGCAATGCGGGCGTAAAAAAGAAGGTGGAGCATCACGTCGCCCAGCTCCTTTTTCAGGTCCGGCAAGTCGTCGCGCAGAATGGCGTCGCTGATTTCGTAGGTCTCCTCGATGGTGAGGTGGCGCAGCGTTTGCAGGGTTTGTTTTTTATCCCAGGGGCACTCGGTTCGCAGGCGGTCCAGCACGTCGAGCAGGCGGCCAAAGGCGGCCAATTGTTCGGGGCGCCGGGCACTGGTAAGCAGAACACTAGGGGCTGAAGTGGTGTTTTCCATTGTTCCAAAGATAAATGTTGGTACCGCCAACCGGCGGCCAGTGCCTAAATTTGTACTTTCAACTAAGCTACCTCGTGACTCTTATAAAATCAATTTCCGGCATCCGCGGCACCATCGGCGGTCCCGTTGGGCAGGGCCTGACGCCTCTCGACGTGGTGAAGTATGCCGCCGCTTACGGCACGTGGGTGAAGACCCAGGCCACCGACAGCAAGCTTATCGTCATCGGCCGCGACGCCCGCATCTCGGGTGAAATGGTGAGCCGCCTCGTGGCCGCTACGCTCCAAGGCCTCGGCCTGGACGTGTGCGACCTGGGGCTGAGCACCACGCCAACCGTGGAGATGGCCGTTCCGGCCAAGAAGGCGGCGGGCGGCATCATTCTCACCGCCTCGCACAACCCCAAGCAGTGGAACGCGCTGAAGCTGCTGAACTCGGTGGGGGAGTTTATTTCGGAAACTGATGGGCAGCAGGTGCTGGCTTTTGCCGAAAGCGAAGATTTTGAGTTTGCCACCGTTGCGAAGCTGGGCCAGTATAGCACGGACGCTACTTTCCTCAAAAAGCACATCAAAGCCATTCTGGCGTTGCCGCTGGTAGATGTGGAAGCCATTCGGGCCCGGAATTTCCGGGTGGTGGTGGACGCCGTGAACTCGTCGGGCGGCTTTGCCGTGCCGCAACTGCTGGAAGCCCTGGGCGTGACCACCGTGGAGAAGCTGCACTGCGAGCCCACTGGTGATTTCGCTCACAACCCCGAGCCGCTGCCCGAGCACCTGCGCGACATTGCCAAGGTGCTGGAAAAAGGCGGCTTTGACGTGGGCATCGTGGTGGACCCCGACGTGGACCGCTTGGCCCTGGTGAGCGAAAACGGCGAAATGTTCGGCGAAGAATATACCCTGGTGGCCGTGGCCGACTACGTGCTGAAAAGCCTTGGCGGCGGCAACACCGTGAGCAACCTGAGCAGCACCCGCGCCCTGCGCGACGTGACCGAGAAAGCCGGGGGGCAGTACGCCGCCGCCGCCGTGGGCGAGGTGAACGTGGTGACCATGATGAAGCAGACCAACGCCGTGATTGGCGGCGAGGGCAACGGCGGCATTATCTACCCCGAGCTGCACTACGGCCGCGACGCGTTGGTGGGCATTGCGCTGTTTCTCACGCACCTGGCCAAGTCGGGCCTGACCATGAGCCGGCTGCGCAATTCCTACCCCAGCTACTTTATCTCCAAGAATAAGATTGAGCTGACGCCCGAAATCAACACCGACGACGTGCTGGCCCAGATGGAGAAGCGCTACGCCAAGCAGCCCGTGAATACCATTGACGGCGTGAAGATTGAGTTCGATAAGGAGTGGGTGCACCTGCGCAAATCCAATACCGAACCCATTATCCGCATCTACGCCGAGTCTGATTCTAATTCCACGGCAGATTATCTGGCTCAGAAAATCATCGGTGACATCAAGGAAATCATTGCGGTGAAGGCCTAAGCCGCGCCGCAAGCGGGGAGGGAGCAGACCCGGCCGTTGCGGCCGGCTGGAAGTCTCCAGGGCCAGATTCATCAGGTTTCGGCCAAATGTCCGACGTTTGCACAACGCTACATTGGAATTGCCGGGCGCACCCACGTCCGGCAACTTCTGTTCTTACCCTCACCCCATGACCCACGTTGCTCCCGCTGCCCCCGCCTTCGTTTATTTCGACAACGCCGCCACCACGCCCCTCGACCCGGAGGTGCTGGAAGCCATGCTGCCTTTCCTGAGCCAGCACTACGGCAACCCCAGCAGCCTGCACGGTCCCGGCCGGCAGGTGCGCGCGGCCATCGAAAACGCCCGCAAGACCGTAGCGCACCTCATAAACGCCGCGCCGGCCGAAATCTGCTTCACCAGCGGCGGCACCGAGGCGAACAACTACGCCGCGTTCGGCAGCATTCGCACGCTGGGCTTGAAACATGCCATCACCTCGCGGCTGGAGCACCACGCGGTGTTGCACCCTCTGCAGGCCCTGGCTAAAACGGGCGAAATAGAGCTGCATTACTTGCGGCACGATGCCCAAGGGGCATTTGACCTTGGTCATTTGGAGGAATTGCTGGCGGGGCAGTCGCGCACGTTCGTGAGCCTGATGCACGCCAATAATGAGATTGGTAACCTCAACGACGTTGACGCCATCGGGCAGATTTGTGCGCAGCACGATGCTGTGTTTCATTCCGACACGGTGCAGACCATGGGCCACTACCGCCACGACGTGCAGCAGCTGAAAACCCACTTTCTGGTGGGCTCGGCGCACAAGTTTCACGGGCCAAAAGGAGTGGGCTTTTTGTATACCCGCAGCGGCGTGCAGGTAAGCCCGCTCATTCACGGCGGCTCGCAGGAGCGCAACGCGCGCTCGGGCACCGAGAATGTGTACGGCATTGTGGGCCTGGCCAAGGCCCTGGAAATTGCGGTGCGCGACTTGGCGGCACACCAAACGCATGTGCAGGGGCTGAAGGACCGGTTTGTGAACAAGCTGCGCGCCGAAATTGAGGACGTGCAGTTCAATGGCCTTTCGGCGCAGCCGGACCACAGCCTATACACGGTGCTGAGCGTGAGCCTGCCGCAATCGGCCATCAACGAAATGCTGCTATTCAATCTGGACATTAGCAAGGTGGCCGCTTCGGGTGGCTCGGCGTGTACCAGCGGGGCACAGGCCGGCTCGCACGTGCTCGAAGCCTTGGGCTGCGACCCCACCCGGGCATCGGTGCGGTTTTCGATGAGCAAAATGAACACCGCCGCCGAAGTAGACTACGCGGTGGCGCAACTGGCCAAGCTCTACCGCCCGGTAGCGGTGAAGGCATAAAGCGTGCGCTGTTAGGCACGAGTGCAAGCTCGACCTAACGTATTGGTTCAATTTCTCGTAAGCAAGGACATATTTCCACTATGTTTCTTCAACAAAAATGAATCAGTCCCAATCACCTTCCGCCACCACTTCCCGGGCGGCTAATAACCTGCTCGGTCAGGCGCAGCAATGGCTCAAGCAGGGCAACGTGTCCGAGCTGCTGGGCAAAGTGCCCTCGTCGCTGAAAAACGCAGGTAGCTCCACCATCAACGGCTTCAATAAGCTCAGCACCACTCAAAAAGTAGTGGGCGGTGCGTTGCTGGCACTGGGCGCGGGCTACCTCACCGCCCGGAAGCGCAAAGCCAATGGCTCGGCCGCAACCCTAAACGAGTTGCTGTACTTCGTGAACGACCGAATTGAGGGCTACCAGCGCGCCGCCGACGAAACCCAGGACACGCAAATGCGCAGCTACTACAAGCAGCTGGTGGGCCAGAGCCAGCAGTTTGCCAACCAGCTCAATGCGTACCTGAGCCAGCAAGGCAGCAGCCGCCAGGACAGCACCACTTTCAAAGGCAAGTTCTACCGCGTCTGGATGGATGCCAAAGCCGTGGTGACTGGCTACGACGAGCAGGCCATCCTCGGCTCCAACATCTACGGCGAGGAGTGGGCCCTGAAAGCTTACCAGGAAGCGCTGGATGACAAAACGCTGAGCGGCCCCCTGCGCCGCACCGTAGAGCACCAATACAAAATATCGCAGCAGACCTACAAAGAGCTCCAGAGCAAAAAGAGCGACAAATAATTTTGCCCGCCTGAAAAAGGACCCCGCCCAATGCCGTTATCAAGCTGCATTCGGCGGGGTCCTTTTTTTGCCTCAGTGTAGGAAGCGCCGGTGAATGCGCTCAGAACTGACCCGTAGCCCCGGCGCAATCAGGGCGCCCTGGCCGAGGTAGAAATATGTGTAGCGTGAGCCGCCGATTTGGCGGGAGATGTGGAATAACAGGGCAGTTGCGGCCCCAAAGCGCGAAGCACTCCTTCGCGCTACAATAAACTGCGAATCTGCTCCAAAATGACAGGGGGTAAAGAGGATGCCTGTACTCTGTATTCATCCATCATTTTATGGCGGGCTTCTATAGCCCCGCACAAGCAGCGTAAAATGGCTATTTTTCGGCCTGCTTCGTAAGGCGAAGCATCAACCACTTTGCTTTTATGGCGGACATCAACATTCAACGTAAAAAATCAGCGCCTAGTCCCTGGATTCTGGTGCTGCTTGCGGCGGCGGCACTCGCCGTGGCCGGCTATTTCTTTCTGCGCCAGGACCCCGCCGACGAGCCCGCGCCCGGTACCAGCACGGGCATGGCAGCAGCCCCCGGCGATTCCATTGCCACGGATTCCCTGCGCGCCGCCTCGCCTCTGGGCGACCCCGCGGCCGCGCCGCCCGATTCCGTTGGCCTCACCCAAGACGCTACGGATTACAGCCCCGCTACCCTGGCTGCGCAGGCTGCCACCGACCCCAGCGCCCCAACCTATGCCCTGAATGGCCTGCAAAAGCTGTCGGGAATCCTGGTCGCCCTCACCGACCGCAACGAATTCCGCGACCCCACCATCACCGAAAACCGCGACAACCTGACCAGCGCCACCAGTCGTCTGGGTGAGGCCAATGCCAGTCTGCGCCCCGGGTTTGTGGCCGCCGCCTCCCTCATCCGGGCCATGCAGCAGAAAGCGTACCCCGCGCTGGAAGGCACCGCCAACGACTTGGTGCGCCTGTCTGGTGAGCTCTCGGGCCGCAGCGCTACGGCCGCAGAGCAGCAGCAAAACAAACAGTTCCTGACCCAGGCCGCCGCCGCCGTGCGCGTGCTGAGCGAACCCGCCCAACAACCTCTCTAACTGCAAGAACTCATGGCAACCCCCGTGCTGCGCCGCCTGCGCGACCTCACCGATTTTGAAGTAGCCGACGACAACCCCGACGTGCGCGGCTGGGCCGTGCGCGGCAGCGACGGCCGCGCCCTTGGCAGCGTGTACGAGCTGATAGTGGAGCCCGAAGCCCTGAAAGTGCGCTACCTGGACGTGGAGTTGGACGCCCGTTTCCAACGCGGCCCACACGAAAACCACATTCTGCTGCCCATCGGCGTGGCTTCGCTCGATGCCGACGACGACAACGTATTCGTGCCCGCCCTCAACGCCGAAACCGTGCTGCAATACCCGCCCTATAGCGAAATTCAAATCACCCGCGACTACGAAGAAGCCATGCTGCGGGCGCTGGGCCTAAGTGCCGGAACGGATGAGCAGTTCTACGAGCAGAACTCCTACGACGCGGGCGCTTTCTACCGCCGGGGTCGCTAATATCGCGGCGTGCAACCTTTTGTGGGTCAGACAGCTCTTGGCGTTATGAAGCAAATTCTACTATTGAGCTGCGCTGCTAGTGCCCTGAGTGGGTGCGCTGTTACACTTGCGCCCCACGTTCCGTACCTGCCCATGATTCGGGACCGGGGGCAGGCCGAGGCCCGTCTCTCCACCGGCTTCAGTGGCACCGAGTTACAGGCGGGGTACCAGGTTACTGACAAATTGGTGGTGCACACGGCGTTGCTTACGTACGGCCGCGCTCAGGGCAGCCACAAACTACGTTCGGCCGACCTGGGCCTGGGCTATTATTACAACTCGCCGAATGGCTTTTGGCGGCTGGGAATGCACGGCGGCCTGGCTACCGGCGGTGGCAGGTCTGGTAGCAGCGGCGCCAGCTTTGAAGGCAGCGAGGCAACCCCAGCAGTCGACTACCGGGTGCGCTACACGTACGCCTACGTACAGCCCACGATACACCTGATGGAAGACCGCCAAACCTGGAGCTTCGGCCTACGCGTGGGGCGAGCCTACTACCACCGGTTCACGCAGGTGGGCGCCGATACGTTGGGTGGCCCCGTGAATACGGTGGATTATGGCGGCCGGCAGCTTTCGTTCTTGCAGGCCGGATTTCAATATGGCTACCGCTTGTCACCCCGGGTAAACCTGTCCACCACCTTTGGCGCCCAAGCCTTCATCGGCAACGGCGGTCCAGTCGAGGTGGGCATGAGCAGCGGACTGGTGGGGCAAGTGGGGGTGCACTTCACGCTACGCGAGCTGCCCAAGCTGCGCCGTTAGTTCCGCCGAATCATGTCGGCCACAGCGTCCACCCACTGCGGCTCCGAGTTCAGGGAGGGCACCAGCTGCCAGTGCTCGCCGCCCGTTTCCTCAAACAGCTCCTTGAATTCCTCGCCGACCTCAATGGTCGTTTCCAGGCAGTCGGCCACGAAAGCGGGCGAAAAGGCCAGTACGTTTTTAATGCCTTTGGCGGGCATTTCCTTTAGTGCCTCGTCGGTGTAGGGCTGCAGCCAGGGGTCGCGCAGGCGGCTTTGCAGGCGGCTCTGGAAACACACCGTGTATTGGTCGGGTGCGAGGCCCAATTCCGCCGCCACCAAGCGCGACGTAGCAAAGCACTGGGCGCGGTAGCAGTACTGGTTCTGGTCCGTGAGGGTGTCGCAGCAGCTGCCGAAGCGGCAGTAGCTGGTGGGGTCGCCCTTTTTTACGTGGCGCTCCGGAATGCCGTGGTAGCTGAACACGATGTGGTCGTAGTGCTGCTTTTCCATCTCGGCCCGGCCCCGCGCCGCGATGGTGGCAATGAAGCCCGGCTCGGTGGCAAACTGGCTGATGAAGCTGATGCTGGGCACTATCCACCAGTCTTTCACAATGTCCATCACCTTCTCCTGCACCGAGCCCGTGCTGGCCGAGGCGTACTGCGGAAACAGCGGCAGCACAATAATGCGCTCAACGTTGGCAGTCCGCAACTCTTCAAGTGCTTTCTCAACGCTGGGGTTCTGGTAGCGCATGCCAAAGGCTACCACGTAGCCATCGCCCAACACTTCCTGCACCTTTTCCTTGAGGTCGAGGCCGTGAAAGAGCAGCGGTGAGCCACGCTCCGTCCACAGCTCCTTGTAGATTTTGGCCGACTTGGGCGCCCGCAGCGGCACCACCAGCCCCTGAAATAGCGGGTAGCGGATGGCCGCCGGCATGTCCACCACCCGGCCATCGGTCAGGAATTCGTTAAGGTAGCGCCGCACGTCGGGCGTGTTGGGCGAGTCGGGCGTGCCGAGGTTAACCAGCAGCACGCCAATGCGGCGGGCGGTAATGGTGGCGGCCGCTGCGGCTGGGGTGGGCGCGGCAGCAGTGTCGGAGGCAGGAGTGGACGGGTTCATCAAAGCAAAGGTCGGCAGCGCCACGCGGACTACCTGCGGGCAGGTAAGCAACCACTTTAGCACCGGCTAGGTTTGGCACCTTGGGCGCGGGCGCGCCGGCTGCGGAGTCGGGGTAGCGCCGCAGAGTGGCATTCCCAATGCCCATTGCCGGGGCGGGCGGTGGCCGTGTTTGGCCCGGCCATAGCTTTTGCCCTGCAAATTTCGTACCTTTGCGGCCCTGATTATCAAACCCATCCATCGTGAACCCCGAAACTAAACCCCACCGCGCCGGCTTCGTGAGCATCATTGGCAAGCCCAATGTGGGCAAGTCCACGCTCATGAATGCCCTGGTGGGCGAGCGGCTCAGCATCGTTACCAGCAAGGCCCAAACCACCCGCCACCGCATCCTCGGAATTCTCAACGGCGAAGATTTTCAGCTGATTTACTCCGATACGCCTGGCATCATCCAGCCCAAATACGAGCTGCACAACGCCATGATGTCGTTCGTGTACTCCTCGCTGGAAGACGCCGATGTGGTGCTCTTCGTGACCGATATCTACGAGAAGCACGACGAAGAGCCCGTAGTGGAGCGCCTGCGCAAAATGGTGGACACGCCCATCATCCTCTTGGTCAATAAAATAGACCAGGCCAACCAGGAAGAAGTGGAAGCCAAGCTGGCCTACTGGCGTGAGCAGCTGCCCAATGCCGCCGAGGTGCTCCCCATCTCCGCCCTCAACGCTTTCGGCACCGAAGGCGTGCTGGCCATGGTGCTCGAGCGCCTGCCCATTCACCCCGGCTACTACCCCAAAGACGAGCTAACCGACAAGCCGGAACGCTTCTTCGCCGCCGAAATGGTGCGCGAGAAAATCTTCAAACTCTACAAAAAGGAAATTCCCTATAGCTGCGAAGTAGTTATCGAAGAATTTAAGGAAGAGGAAACCATTATTCGTATCCGCGGCATTATATACGTGGAGCGCAACAGCCAGAAGGGCATCATCATCGGCCAGGGCGGCGAGGCCCTGAAAAAAGTAGGCACCTGGGCCCGCGAGGAGATGGAGAAGTTTTTCCAGAAAAAGGTGTTCCTGGAGCTCTACGTGAAAGTGAACGAGAACTGGCGCACCGACCCCAAAGCGCTGAGCCGTTTCGGCTATCAATAAACCACTACAACTGTCATCCTGAGCGCGCGAAGGACCTTATCACCGCAACCCGAGTTGCAGTAATCCAAACCGCGCAAACGTGATAAGGTCCTTTGCGCCGCTCAGGATGAAAGACGATTTTTCCGACCGATTCAAACTAAAACATCCCGGGCACTGCCGAACCTAGGTCGGGTCGGCGGCTGGGACCACATTATATGTCTAAGCAAAACACCATCGCCATCGTGGGGCGGCCCAATGTGGGCAAATCCACGCTATTCAACCGCCTCGTGGGCCAGCGCAAGGCCATCATGGACAACGAGAGCGGCGTAACCCGCGACCGCCACTACGGCTACGGCGACTGGATTGGCAAGAACTTCACCGTCATCGACACGGGCGGCTACGTGCACAATTCGGAAGATATTTTCGAGGGCGAAATCAACAAGCAGGTGAAATTGGCCATTGAAGAGGCCGACGTAATCCTGTTCATGGTGGATGCCGAAGCCGGGGTGCACGGCCTCGACGAGGAATTTGCGCACATCCTACGGCGCTACATCTCCAAAAAGCCTATTTACATGGTGGCCAACAAGGCCGATACCAACCTGCGCGCCAACGGCGTGGGCGAGTTCTACTCGCTCGGCCTCGGCGACGGCGAAATCTACGCCATCAGCAGCGCCAACGGTCACGGCACGGGCGAGCTGCTTGATGCTGTGGTGACCCACTTCGAGGAGCCCGGCGTGGAAGAGCCCGAGTCCGAAATCCCGCGCATTGCCGTAGTAGGCCGCCCCAACGTGGGCAAGTCCAGTCTCGTGAATCTGCTGCTGGGCGAAGACCGCAGCATTGTGACCGAGATTGCCGGCACCACCCGCGACTCTATTTCGGCGCGCTACAATGCGTTCGGCAACGAATTCATTCTGGTGGATACCGCCGGTTTGCGCCGCAAGGCCAAGGTGAGCGAGGACATCGAGTTCTACGCCAACATGCGCAGCCTGCGCGCTCTGGAAGAATGCGACGTCTGCATTGTGATGCTCGACGCCAGCCGCGGCATTGAGGCCCAAGACGTGAACATCATCACCCTGGCCGATAAGAACCGCAAAGGCATCGTTATTCTGGTGAACAAGTGGGATTTGGTGGAGAACAAGGAGACGAACACGGCCAAGGATTTCGAGGCGAAAATTCTGGAAAAGATTGCGCCCATTGCGTACATCCCCGTTATTTTCATTTCCGTGCTCAACAAGCAGCGCGTGCACAAAGCCATTGAAACAGCCATTGAAGTGTACCACAACAAGCGGCGCAAAATCCCAACCTCGCAGCTAAACGACATCATGCTGAAGGAGATTGAGAAGTACGGCCCGCCCGCGCTCAAGGGCAAGATGATTCGCATCAAGTACGCCACGCAGCTGCCCACCCACAACCCCGTGTTTGCGTTCTTCTGCAACCTGCCGCAGTACGTGCAGGCCAACTACACGCGCTACCTGGAAAACCGCATGCGCGAGCATTTCGACTTCACAGGCGTGCCCATCGGCATCGTATTCCGCAAAAAGTAGAACCCTGCGTCGGGTAGCGAAGGCTGCTGCCTGAAAAAAAAGTAAGAGCAGCGGGTTACCTTCTGCCGGGCTGGGTATAAAGCCTCGAATTTGAAGGTTTGCTTCGGCTAGCCTTCAATTCTAGCTTCGAAATTTCAACCCACAATCAAAATAACATCAAGATGAAAAAAGTATTGTTCCTCGCCCTGGCCGCTGCTTCCTTCTCGTTCACTTCGTGCGAGAGCAAGAAAGAAGAAAACATGGAAGCTGCTGCTGACAATGTAGAAGCTGCTGGCGAAGCCAAGGCTGATGCTATGGAAGACAAAGCTGACATGGTGCGTGACTCGGCCGACGCCAAGTCGGATGCTATGGAGAATGCCGCCGACAACATGGCTCCTGCCACCGAAACTCCTGCCGAAGAAGTTAAGCGCTAGTTTTTAGCCAAACGGCAACAAAAAGGCCCCACCGGTAACGGTGGGGCCTTTTTTGCATCTACTCCAGCGTGGTTTCGGGAGCACCCAGCCGGCGGTTCAGCAGGCCGTCTACCACTTCAAAGAGGCGGCGCGGCTCGTAGGTGCGCCAAGGCAGGTCGTCGAGCTGCCCGCCGAAGTTCACGTAATTGTCGACGTTGTACTGCTTCATTTCGCGCTGCACGTGCTCCTGGAAGTTGACGCCCGCAATCCAGCCGTCCTCCACGTCTTCGTACCATTCCTCGTAGTAGTCATCGTCGGAGCCGTGGAAGTTGAACACGTTCTCGCCCACCAGAATAAACTTGCGGATGCCTTCGTGCACGAGCACATCCACGATGTTGCGCTTGAGCTCCATGATGTCGTTTTCGATGGCATCGTTCCACTCGCCAATGAATTCGAGGATGGCAATGCCGTCGTCGTAATCCGCAAAGAGAATTTTCAGAAACAGCGTGTCCGACCCCATGCTATCCCATTGGGGGTGAATGTAGTAGCCGTAAATGGTGTTGGTGTAGGATTCCAGGCTGTTTTCGGCCTCGAATAGGGGCGAGCGGGCGTCTTCGGAAGCCGAATACTGGTCTATCCAGTTGTAATGGGGCTCAATGGTGTGCATGGGGCAGTAGGGTAGTCCAATCGAGCTTCTTTTCGGAAGCAGATTGGCGGAGCAAATGTCTCTTGCTTAAACTCCCTATTCGGCTGCTCGGTTCGCCAATAGGCTGGCCAAGATGGTCGCCCAGAACAACAAGCCCGGAAACGCCGCTATTGCGGCCAGCACGCCCAGCTTTATCCGGCGGCACCGGAAGTACCTGTACGCCAAGCTTGCCAATGCCATACTGTTGGCGGCAAACAGCGCATTGTAAGCAATATCAACCGCCGGAGTGTCGAGCCAGGTGGGGAGGGGCTGATACAATAAAAACAGTAGCCCAAACTGAAGCAGACCCAGTAGCAACAGCCACGCGCCAAATTTGGGGACCACGGTGTGCGCATTCAACCTCATCAGAGGCGTGCTGTGAGGGCGGCTCGCACGCTGCCGTGCTGCTTAAGCAGCTGCGCTGCTTCGGCAGCGTCAATGCCGAGCTCTTCCATCAGCATTCGCTCGCCGCGCTCCACCAGCTTGAGGTTGGATAGCTGCATGTCCACCATTTTGTTGCCCTTCACGTGGCCCAGGCGAATGAAGGTGGCAGTGGTGAGCATGTTGAGCACCAACTTTTGCGCGGTGCCGGCTTTCAGGCGGGTACTCCCGGTAAGGAACTCTGGCCCGGTCACTACTTCTACCGGAAACTCGGCCGCGGCCGCCACGCCCGAGCCCGCGTTGCAGACCACGCAGCCCGTGGCCAGGCCCGCGGCGCGGGCCTGCTGCAGCCCGCCAATGACGTAGGGCGTGCGCCCCGATGCGGCAATGCCCACCAGCGCGTCGTTGGCCGTGATATTGTACGCCTGCAGGTCTTTCCAGGCCTGTTCGGCATCGTCTTCGGCTCCTTCCACCGCCTGGCGAATGGCGGAGTCGCCGCCGGCGATGATGCCCACCACTCGCCCGGCCGGCACGCCAAATGTGGGCGGGCATTCCGAGGCATCTACCACGCCCAGCCGGCCGCTGGTGCCGGCCCCAATGTAGAACAACCGGCCCCCCGCTCCCAGGCGCCCCACCACGGCCTCAACTAGGGCCTCAATCTGCGGCAGGGCTTTGGCCACTGCTTGGGGCACGGTGTGGTCGAGTTGGTTCATGCCCGCCAGCAGGTCGGCCGTGGACAGGGTTTCGAGGTGGTTGAACTGGGAGGCGGACTCGGTAGTCATGCAAAGAAGATTATTTCAGCAAACCTATGACGGAGAAATTGTCGAACACGTGGGCCGTGTGCGGGGCGTCTTTGTCAAGCTCGGCGGTAAGGTCCTGGCCGGCCCAGTGCTCGTAGTGGTTGCCGCGCCGCCACAGGCGCGAGCGGCTCACGTCGTAAATCTGGCCCTGGTAGGCTACCCATATTTCGTCGCGGTCCTGGCCGTTGCGCAGGGCCAGCTGGCTGCGGGTGTACGTTTTGGTTGTCAGTTGCTCGTTGTCCGTTGTCAGGCTCATACTCGTTCCTATATTCTAAAAAAACAAAGACTACTAACTGACAACGAGCAACTGACAACTAAACCCTACCCCAGCAAGGCCTGCAGTCGAATCCAGCGTTGCGGCAGGTCGCCCTGCGACGCGTTCAGGTAGTCTTCGTAGGTGCAGGGCACCACGCGCTTCACGGCGTTGTCGCCTAGGCGCTCCACTTCCATCCACCACTTATCGGCGCGGCGCGATTTGTAGAACACCAGCTTGTCGGGGTTGCCAGGCAGCACCACCGTATAGGTCAGGAAGCGGAAGGTGCCGAAGCCCGTTTCGGGGCGGCGGTGGTAGAATCCTTCCACAAAGTACCACAGCATGGTGGCCACGGTGGCGGCGGCCAGGCCGTGGGGGTCCTGGTCGGCGCGGTAGCCGTAGAGGCCGAAGGAGCTGAGCTGCTCGTTGTGGCCCGCGTACCAGCACAGCTGCGTGGCTTCTTCGTTGCCCAGGCCAAAGGGGTTGGCCGGGTAGTAGCCGGGGGCGTCCTGCCAGCGCAGCGCCGCAATATCCACGCTCATAAACTCGGCTTGCCGGATAAGCGGCTCGGCCAGGCGGCGGTCGGCGCGCACTTCGCCCACGCTCATGGTTTCAAAATGCAGCTTTTCGAGGGCCACCAATACCTCGGGCGGCGTGAGGTACTGCTGGTGGCCCAGGTGCGCCAGGCTGAACACAAAGTTGGGCTCGTGCACCAGCAGGCGGCGCAGGTGGCTGTCTTCGGGCGGGGTGCCGGGGCCGGGCTCGGCCATGTCAGGCCGGGCATCCACCACCGCGAAGCTTATGGCGCGGTCCTGGCTTTCGTAGGCCAGAAACTGTCCGTAGTCCAGGTCGTGGCTGCCGCCGAGCAGCAGCGGCACTGTGTTTTCTTCCAGCAGGGCCCCAATTATTTCGCGCAGGCGCTGGTAGGTGTCTTCCAAGGTAAGGCCGGGGCGGAGGTTGCCCAAATCCACGAACCGAACCGCGCCGGTCCCTTTTTGCAACTGGTAGAAGCGCTGGCGCACCTCGTTGGCGCCGTGGTGCCTGGCGTGGGGCGGGCCGGCGGCACTGCCCCGCCATTCGTCCAGGCCAATGAGGGCAAGGTCGGCGTTGCGCCAGTCGGGGAAGTTTTCGGTGAAGCGGGTGGCGTAGGCGGCTAGCGTGGTGGGCGCAGGCGTAGCAGCAGTCAGCGTTTCCGGCAGCGGGTCAAAAAACAGGGCCAGGTTCATTGGGAGCGGAAAGGCTAGTGCCCAAAATTACGCAGGAAAAGCCCGTAAACACGGGTTTTGGGTGTTTTGGCGGCTGGTTTGGCTTTAATAAAATAAGCCCGTCGTTGCGCAGCGGCAACGGCGGGAGTATCATTGCCCAGAAAAAAGCACTTTATTTAAGCTGAAATTCACCCGTACGCTTTCCCCAACCCACCCATGGACGTTCGTCGCACCTTCGATATCCTGACCCATCAATTAGCAAATTCGCCCAAAAAGGATGCATTTGCGGCCAAAGTTGACGGGCAGTGGGTGCCCACCAGCACCCAGCAAATACAGGATGAAGCCAATCTGGTCAGCCTGGGTTTGGTATCCCTCGGCCTCAGGCGCGGCGACAAAGTAGCCATTATCAGCATGAACCGCCCCGAGTGGATGCTGGCCGATTTCGGCATTGCCCAGATTGGCGCCGTGAGCGTGCCCATGTACCCCAGCATCACTGTTGAGGACTATAAGTACATCTTCACCGATGCCGGCGTAAAGGCCGTTTTTGTGGCCGACCAAAAACTCTACGACAAAGTGCAGGAAGCTACGGTCGGGCTCGATATTCCAGCGAAAAACATCTTTACGTTCGATAAAATCAGCGGCGCCCGCCACTTCGACGAGCTGCTGGAGCTGGGCCGCAAAGGCCAGCCAGCCAGCCTGGAGCCCCTGAAAGCTGCCGTGGTCCCCGATGACCTGCTCACCCTAATCTACACCAGCGGCACTACCGGCAGTCCCAAAGGCGTGATGCTCACGCACGACAACATCCTGAGCAACTGCCGCAGCTCGCAGCCCGCCGTGCCCGTTTCCAAAGAAGACCGTGCCCTGAGCTTCCTGCCGCTCTGCCACATCTTCGAGCGCATGGTGACTTACCTGTATATGATTAACGGCGTAAGCATTTACTACGCCGAAAGCATGGAAGTAATTGCCGACAATCTGCGCGAAGTGAAGCCGCAGATTTTCACGACCGTGCCGCGCTTGCTTGAGAAGGTGTATGATAAAATCGTGGCCAAAGGCCACGAGTTGGACGGCGTGAAGAAAGGGCTATTCTTCTGGGCCCTGGATTTGGGCCTGAAATACGACACCCAAAAGGACCAGGGCTTTTTGTATAATACGCAATTGGCGTTGGCCAACAAGCTCATATTCAATAAATGGCGTGACGCCTTGGGCGGTAACCTGCGCTGCATCGTGTCGGGGGGCGGGGCATTGCAGCCGCGGCTGGCGCGGGTGTTCTGGTCGGCCGGCATCCCCGTGATGGAAGGCTACGGCCTCACCGAAACGTCGCCCGTGATTGCCGTGGGCGGGTACGAGAAAGAGAACAACATGATTGGCACCGTGGGCCCGGTGGTAGAAGGCGTGCAGGTTAAAATTGCGGCCGATGGCGAGATTCTGACCAAATCGGCTTCCGTCATGAAAGGCTACTACAACCAGCCCGAGCTCACAGCCAAGGAGTTTGACGAAGACGGCTGGTTCCACACCGGCGACATTGGCGAGCTGGTGAATGGCAAGTTTCTGAAAATCACCGACCGCAAGAAGGAGATGTTCAAGACGTCGGGCGGCAAGTACATTGCCCCGCAAGTCATTGAGGGCAAGCTGAAAGAAGACCCGCTCATTGAGCAGGCCATGGTGGTGGGCGCCGACCAGAAATTCCCCTCGGCCCTCATCGTGCCCTCCTTCGCCGACCTCAAGGGCTGGTGCAAGCGCAACGGCGTGGCCGACTGCCCCAACGAGGAGCTCGTCAAAAACGAGCGGGTAGTGGAGCTGTACGAAGGCCTGGTGAAGAAGTACAACCAGAGTTTTGCCCAGTGGGAGCAGGTGAAGCGCAGCGTGCTGCTGCCCGAGCCTTGGACCGTGGAAACTGGTGAAATGACGCCCACCATGAAGGTGAAGCGCAAGGTGATTTCCGAGAACAACAAGAGCATAATCGAAGGCCTGTACCATCAAAACGAGAAGCGCTAGCCCGTGCTGCCGGCGCACGCAACCACTAAGGTCTGAGCACGGATGAGTAGTTGGGGAGCCTTGGGCATTGCCTGGGCTCCCCAACTTTTTTTATTGTAAACTAGTATGCAAGCCTAACAAATCTTTCGTAAGTTTACTGCCCTTACATCCCGCTTATGAAACCAGAAGAAACCGTCGATTATAACATCAAAGTGGCCTGGCACGCCATCTCGCGGATGTACAACACCCAGGCGGCGCAAAACGACATCACGACCAGCATCGGGTTTGTGCTGCTTAACGTCGACCAGGAGCGGGGCACGCCGGCCACCAAAATTGCGCCGCTGCTGGGCCTCGAAACCCGCAGCCTGACCCGCATTCTGCGGAGCATGGAGGAAAAGGGCCTCATCTATAAGCAGGCCGATGCCGTGGACAAACGCTCGGTGCGCATCTTTCTGACGCCGCTGGGACTGGAGAAGAAAGAGATATCCCGCCAGACCGTGCGGCACTTCAATCTGAAAATGCGGGAAAAAATATCCCAAAGCCAGCTCGATGTCTTCTTCAAAGTCTCAGCTCAGATTACGGGCATGATTGAAGGCAAAGGTCTGTTTGAAGGATTTGAATTGAAGCCGCTGCGGCACGAAGCATCGGCGTAGTTGCCGACACGGCGCGTTGCGACGCCCCGATGCTGTGCTTCTGTCTAGACCATTAGTAACCAAACACCCCATCGTTCACCGAAACGCGAAGTTCCGCTTCGCGCTACCTCATATGAATCGAACTATCAAGAAAGTTGCCGTGCTGGGTTCCGGCGTCATGGGCTCGCGCATTGCCTGCCACTTCGCCAACATTGGCGTGCAAGTGCTGCTGCTCGATATTGCGCCCAAAGAGCTGCTGCCCGCCGAGGAGAAAAAAGGCCTGAAACTGGACGCGCCGGCGGTGAAGAACCGCTTGGTAAACGCGGCGTTGCAGGCCGCCATTGTTTCCAATCCCTCGCCCCTCTACCGCAAGGCCGATGCCAGCCGCATCAAAACCGGCAACTTCGACGACAACCTGAAGGAGATTGGCGGCTGCGACTGGACCATTGAGGTAGTGGTGGAGCGGCTGGATATTAAACTGAGCCTGTTTGAGCGGGTGGAAAAATTCCGCAAGCCCGGCACCCTCATCACCAGCAACACCAGCGGCATCCCGATTCACTTGATGACGGAGGGCCGCTCCGACGATTTCAAGAAGCACTTTTGTGGCACGCACTTCTTCAACCCGCCGCGCTACCTGAAACTGCTCGAAATCATCCCGACGCCGGATACTGACCAATCGGTGGTTGATTTCCTGATGCACTATGGCGACTTGTTCCTGGGCAAAACCACGGTGCTGGCCAAAGACACCCCGGCGTTTATCGCCAACCGGGTGGGCGTGTTCGCCATCATGGACGTGCTGCGCATCATGCAGGAGCTGGGCCTGACGGTGGAGGAAGTGGATAAGCTCACCGGCCCCGTTATTGGCCACGCCAAGTCGGCTACATTCCGCACCTCGGACGTGGTGGGGCTCGATACGCTGATGAACGTGGCCAATGGCCTGGCCCAGGGCTTGCCCGACGACGAAGCCAAGGACGTGTTTCAGCTGCCCGAATTCCTCAAGAAAATGGGCGAGAACAAGTGGCTGGGCGATAAAACGGGTCAGGGCTTCTACAAGAAGGTGAAGGGCGAAGGCGGCAAGTCGGAAATCCAGGCGCTGGACCTGGGCACGCTGGAATACAAGCCGAGCGCCAAGGTGAAATTCGCCACGCTGGAGCTCACCAAAACCATGGATGCCCTGGCGCCGCGCTTCGCGATGCTGGTAACGGGCAAGGATAAGGCCGGTGAATTCTACCGCAAGAGCTTCGGCAGCCTGTTTGCCTACGTGTCCAACCGCGTGCCCGAAATCACCGACGCGCTGTATAAGATTGACGATGCCCTGCGCGCCGGTTTCGGCTGGGAAATGGGTCCGTTTGAAACCTGGGATGCCCTGGGCGTGCAAAAAGGCGTGGAGCTTATGACGGCCGAAGGCAAGCAGCCTGCCGCCTGGGTAACCGAAATGCTGACTGCCGGGCACACCACGTTTTACAAAGTGAACGCGGCCGGCAGCAAAGAGTACTACGACGCCGAAACCAAGAGCTATCAGCCCGTGCGCGGCGTGGAGAATTTCATCATTCTCGACAACCTGCGCGGCACCGGCAAAGTGCTGTGGAAAAACGCGGGCGCTTCCGTTATCGACCTCGGCGACGGCATCCTGAACGTGGAATTCCACTCCAAGATGAACTCGCTGGGCCAGGACGTCATCGAAGGCTTGCTGAAGGGCGTGGACATGGCCGAAGCCGGCTACCGCGGCCTGGTGATTGGCAACGACGGCGCCCAGTTCTCGGCCGGTGCCAACCTGGGCCTGGTGTACATGCAGGCGCTTGAGCAGGAGTTTGATGAGCTGAACATGATGATTGCGCAGTTCCAGAACGCCATGATGCGTATGCGCTACAGCAGCATTCCGGTGGTGGGCGCGCCGCACGGGTTGGCGCTGGGCGGCGGCTGCGAAATCAACCTGCACTGCGACCGCGTGGTGGCGGCCGCTGAAACCTACATGGGCCTCGTGGAATTTGGCGTAGGCCTGATTCCGGCCGGCGGCGGCACCAAGGAAATGACCTTGCGCACGGCGGCTAAGTACGAAGAAGGCGAGCCGGAGTTCAATATGCTGCGCAACACCTACATGACCATCAGCACGGCCAAGGTTTCAACCTCCGCCGCGGAGGCGTTTGACCTAGGCTTCATGCGCCGGGGCGACGAGATTGTGGTGAACAGCAACTGCGTGATTGCTGCTGCCAAGGCCGCCGCCCTCGATTTGGCCGATGCCGGCTACACCCAACCCGTGCCAAAGACCAACATCAAGGTGCACGGCAAAGGCGCGCTGGCCATGTTCAAAACCGGCGTGTACGCCATGCAGCAGGGCAACTACATTTCCACGCACGACCAACTCATCGCCGACAAGCTGGCTTACGTGATGTGCGGCGGCGACCTGAGCGCCCCCACAGAAGTGAGCGAGCAATACCTGCTGGATTTGGAGCGCGAAGCCTTCCTCAGCCTCTGCGGCGAGCGGAAGACACTGGAGCGAATTCAGAGCATTTTGACGACAGGTAAGCCACTACGTAACTAAAAAATATTTCGCACAGAGGTCACAGCGTTTCACAGAGAAAACTCCTTTAACGCTGTGAACTCTGTGCGAGAAATCCCCTAACTCATGTCGAACAACACTGCATATATCGTAGCCGGCTACCGCACGGCGGTGGGCAAAGCCACCCGCGGTGGTTTCCGTTTCACCCGACCCGACGACCTCGCGGCCACCGTTATCAAGCATCTGGTAGCGCAGGTTCCGGCCCTGGACCCCACGCGCATCGACGACGTAATCGTCGGCAATGCCGTGCCCGAAGCTGAGCAAGGCCTGCAAATGGGCCGCCTGATTTCGCTGCTGGCGCTGCCCATCAACGTGCCCGGCCTCATCGTGAACCGCTACTGCGGCTCCGGCGTGGAAACCATTGCCATGGCCGTGGGCAAAATCTCGGCCGGCATGGCCGATTGTATCGTCGCCGGTGGTACCGAGAGCATGAGCATGGTGCCCACTGTGGGCTGGAAAACCGTGCCTAACTACAACCTGGCCGTGAAGCACCCCGACTACTACATGGGCATGGGCCTCACCGCCGAGGCCGTGGCCAACGACTACAAAATCAGCCGCCAGGACCAGGACGAATTCTCTTACAACTCGCACCAAAAGGCCATCAAGGCCATTGAGGGCGGCAAGTTTAAGAAGCAGATTGTGCCCGTGACCGTGGAGGAAACCTACGTGGACCAGGCCACCGGCAAGAAGAAAACCCGCTCTTTCGTGGTAGATACCGACGAAGGCCCCCGCGCCGATACTTCCGTAGAAGCCCTCGCCCGGCTGCGTCCCGTGTTCGCGGCCAACGGTTCCGTGACTGCCGGCAACTCTTCCCAAACCTCCGACGGCGCCGCATTCGTGCTCGTCATGTCGGAGCGCATGGTGAAGGAGCTGAACCTGGAGCCCATTGCCCGCATGGTGAACTACGCCTCCGAAGGCGTAGACCCGCGCATCATGGGCATGGGCCCCATCAAAGCCGTGCCGAAAGTGCTGAAGCAAGCCGGCATGAAGCTCGAAGACATCGACCTATTTGAACTGAACGAGGCCTTCGCTTCGCAGTCGCTGGCCGTAATGCGCGACTTGAACATGGACCCCGAAAAAACCAACGTGAACGGCGGTGCCATTGCCCTCGGCCACCCGCTGGGCTGCTCCGGTGCCAAACTCAGCATCCAGCTGTTTGACGAGCTGCGCGAGCGCGGCAAGAAGTACGGCATGGTCACGGCCTGCGTAGGCGGTGGCCAGGGCGTCGCCGGCATCTACGAGCTGCTGAAGTAATCGGCGTTATCATGCTGAGCATAGCGAAGCATCCTTTCATTGCTGTGCTAATCGCATGGGCAGGCTAGGTTGATTGGCTGGGCTGAGTACTACAGAAAAGAAAACCCCGCTCATGTGGGGTTTTATTTCGACAAAGTAGTAGGCACGCCTAACATATTTTTTGTATCTTGCAACACAAATCGCCGGCCGACTGTTTTCCTAAATAGTAGGCGTGCCTAACACTTTTCAACCTCAAACCCCATCCCCACCGTCATGGAAGTATCGCAAAAACCGACCCTCAAAGGCGGTGAGTTCATCATCAAGCCGACCGACGCGCAGGACGTGTTCACGCCCGCCGACTTTACCGAAGAGCAGAACTACATGCACCAGACATGCCTCGACTTCGTGGCTTCCGACGTGCATCCGCTGCTGGAGCGCCTCGACAACCACGAGGAAGGCCTCATGCGCGGCCTGATGGAGAAGGCGGGTCAGCTGGGCCTGTTCGGCGTGAGTGTGCCGGAGCAGTTTGGCGGCCTGGACATGGACTTTCCTACGGCGCTGCGCGTGACCGAAGGCGTGGGCGGTGGCCACTCGTTTCCGGTGGCATTTGCGGCGCACACGGGCATTGCCCTGCTGCCCATTCTGTACTTCGGCAACGATGAGCAGAAGGCGAAGTACCTGCCCGGCCTCACCGATGGTACCCTGATGGGTGCCTACTGCCTCACCGAGCCCGGCTCCGGTTCCGACGCCCTGGGCGCCAAAACCAAGGCTGTGCTGAACGCCGAAGGCACGCACTACGCGCTGAACGGCCAGAAAATGTGGATTACGAACGCCGGCTTCGCCGATGTGTTCATCGTGTTTGCTCAGATTGACGGCGACAAGTTCACCGGCTTTATCGTGGACCGGGATACGCCCGGCCTGACGCTCGGCAACGAGGAGCACAAGATGGGCATCAAAGGCAGCAGCACCCGTCAGGTGTTCCTGGCCGATGCGCTGGTGCCGAAAGAAAATGTGCTGGGCGAAATTGGCAAAGGCCACCTCATCGCCTTCAACGTGCTCAACATTGGCCGCATTAAGCTGGCCGCCGCTTGCCTGGGCGCTACCAAAATGGCTGCCAACCTGAGCGTAAAATACGCCAACGAGCGGGTGCAGTTCAAGCTGCCCATTTCGAAGTTTGGTGCCATCCGCTACAAGCTGGCGCAGCAGGCCGTGCGGATTTATGCCGTGGAATCGGCGATTTACCGCGCTGGTTCCGACATCTACCGCATGGAGCAGCAGCTCATGTCCGAAGGCAAAGGCTCCAACGAAGCGCTGCTGGGCGCGGCCCGCGAGTTTGCCGTGGAGTGCGCCATGCTGAAAGTGGAAGGCTCAGAAGTGCTCGACTATGTGGTGGACGAAGGTGTGCAGATTTATGGCGGTTACGGCTTCTCGGCCGACTACCCCATGGACCGCGCGTACCGGGATTCGCGCATCAACCGCATTTTTGAAGGCACCAACGAAATCAACCGCCTCCTGGCCGTTGACATGATTCTAAAGAAGGGCCTGAAGGGCGAAATCGACCTGATGGGCCCCGCCCAGGCCGTGCAGCAGGAGCTATTGAGCATCCCGAGCATGAGCCAGGACGAGGAAACCGGCCTGTTCAGCAAGGAGTTCAAGACCATTGCCAACCTGAAAAAGGCCATCCTGATGGTGGCCGGCTCTGCTGTGCAGAAGTTCACCGCCACCCTGGCCAAGGAGCAGGAGCTGCTGATGAACATCGCCGACATGTCTATCAAGGTGTACATTGCCGAAAGCACGCTGTTGCGCGTGGAGAAAGAGGCTGCTGCCAAAGGCGAAGAGGCTTTGGCCGCCGAAGCCGACATCGCCCGCATCTACCTGACCGATGCCGTGGACATTGTGGAGAAGGCCGCCAAAGACGCCATCGGCAGCATGGCTGAGGGCGACGAGCAGCGTCTGTTGCTCATGGGCCTGAAGCGCTTCACTAAAACCGAGCTGCTGAACGTGAAGGAAGCCCGCCGCCGCGTGGCGGCTAAGCTGATTGAAGCCAATGAATATATCTTCTAGCCTTCTATCTGCAAAAACAAAAAAGCCGCTCCTTATTCAGGAGCGGCTTTTTTGTTGGTAGGGGTGAGTCCCAACCGAGGGCTGATGCCGCGTTATCCGCAAGGGTTATTTGACCACAATCTTCTCCAATTGCAGCGCGGCCGATTTCTTGCTGGGCCGGCTGACGCCGATGATGGTTTTTTCGCCCAGCCACGTCGTGAAGTCTTTCACATAGGCCAGCTGCTGGTCGTCGGCCACGTTCAGCTTTAGGCGTTCGGCCGGGCTCACCACGCCGGTCTGGGCATTGATGCGGCGCAGGTAGAGGTCGGACTTTTTGTTGAGGGTTTCCAGCGTGATTACCTGAACGATGTTGCCAAACACGGCGGCCCGAAACCCGATGCCGGTGTAGGCGTCCACCGCCGGTGCCTTTTGGTCTTTGGCTATGATGCTGTTCCAGGTGGGTTGGCCGTACTCATTGTAGCCAAACACGTGCAGCTCCCGCGCGTGCACCGGAGATTCGCCGCCGCCTTCTTCAAAATGTTTTTCCGCGATTACCACCAGCTGCTTTTCCGGAGTCAGCAATAGGTCGCCCAGGTAGATGTCGTCCAGGCGCTTCACGTCGAGGCCGGTGGCTTTGGCTGCCTCGGCCAGATAGGCGGGGGTGAAGCGGAACTCCGGCGAGAACTTCATGTCGCCGGACCCACTGAAGTCGTACTTCACCACTTTCAGGCTGTAGTACTCGCCGGTTTGGTAGTCGGCGCAGAGGGCAGCGGCGTAGAGGCTGCCATCGTTGAGCACGGTAAACTTCGTGTCCCGGATGGTTACGGCCCTGCCCCCGAAGGTGCCGCCCACGGGCACGCCCAATACCTTGATTTCGGTGGAGGGGCCCGCTGGGTAGCGGCGCACCGTTAGCTTCTTCATCCGGTCGCTGACCATGGTCACGTACTGCGTTCCGTCATTGGCCACGTGCACGGCGGGCGAGAAAAAGTCGCCCTGGTCGCGGAAATCGTACGCCTTTTCCTGCAGCTGCGCCAGGTTCTGGTCGAATAGCGTGGCCGCAATGCTCTTTACCTGCTGCTCCCGCGTGAAGTAGCGAAACGCCAGCAGCCGGGTGCCGTCGGGGGAAATGGACACGCCCGGGCGGCGGTCGCGGGCGGGGGCAGCCATCACCAGTTTGATGGGTTCCTTCTGGCCATTTTGAAGGTTGACCGGTACCACGCTTAGGTTCTGGCTGCTTTCGTCTTTGTGGTGCAGCACCACCCAAGCCTGCTGCGGCCCGCGCCCAAAAGCTTCAAGGCTTTCGCCGGGCCCCACGGGAATGGAGGTGCTCCATTGCTTTTTGAGGTCAGTATCATAGCGTTCTACCGCGTAGCCGCCCGCACTTTGGTGGGCCAGAATGACAAAGCCCGAACCATCGGCCAGGGCCAGGGTCTTGCGCGGTACCCGCATGTCGTAACGGTCGGGTCCCTGCTCGGGGAGGTAGTTGAAAGGGGCCGACTTTACCTTCTGTGCCATGGCAGGGGCCGCGCTGCCGGCCAGGGTCAGCAATCCAAACAGCAAGGCTTGGCGTATCATAAGATTAGGGCGTAGTTGAGACATATACAAAAAATAGGAAGCGGCTTAATGGTCCAAAAGTACCAACTGGGACGCCGTGAGCGCCACCAGCAAGAGCCGGCAAGCTAAATTGTGTGAGGCAGGCAATAAAATCGTAGCATAAGCATAACACTCCGCGCGACACTTCCGTACAGGGGAACCGTTAGAGCTTCATACACAGATAAGGATGCTATGCCAGAGGACTTAAGCTCAATACTTTTCACCTACAGTATTCGACGCTTTATCAAATAGATTCAACGAGTTTTTGACCCTTTTTAACGCCTCTCTTCACCAGCCCGCTCTCGCCTCACCTACCTTTGTATTACCCCTACATTATATAAACTATGAAATCTCTACTCAAATTTACCCTTTTAGCTGCCTTAATTATCAGTGGCAAACTCACGAAACAGACGTCTACTGCATCCGCTGCCCAGACTATTGAAACCAAAACAACTCCAAATACTTTGATGGTATTTGTGAACCAAACCACGGCGCTCGAGCCAACCAAAACCAACGACGAAAAGAGCACCAAGCAGCAGAGCAACGCCGGGCTGTTGGCTGATATGTTTTAAGAATACCAGATTAGGTTGACCCGTAACAGCCTGCTTGCAGGCTGTTTTTTTGCCCTTTCCGCTCGGCCCTGCTTGTCTAGCTAATCCTACTCCAGTTTACCGCCGTGGCTGGCAGGCTCTCAATGTGCCGGCGGATGTTGCCATTGGCAAGCTGTTCTAGGTTAGGGTCTTCCGTGAGCAGGGTCTGGGCGGCTGCCCGGCTTTCGCTCAGAATGCGGCCGTCCTTGGCCAAGTCGGCAATGAGTAGGTCAAGCACGCCGCTTTGCTGGGTGCCCATGAGGTCGCCGGGGCCGCGCAGCTTCAGGTCGATGTCGGCAATTTCAAAGCCGTTGTTGGTCCGCACCATGGTTTCGAGGCGGGTGCGGGCGTCCTTACTCAGCTTGAAGCCCGTCATCAGAATGCAGTAGCTTTGGTCGGCGCCCCGGCCCACGCGGCCCCGCAGCTGGTGAAGCTGCGACAGCCCAAACCGCTCCGCCGATTCTATCACCATCACGGAAGCGTTGGGTACGTTCACGCCCACCTCAATCACGGTAGTGGCCACCATTATCTGGGTTTCCCGGTTGATGAAGCGCTGCATTTCGAAGTCCTTCTCTTCGGCCTTCATGCGCCCGTGCACAATGCTGATTTGGAACTCCGGAAAGGCCCTACTCACGCTCTCGTAGCCATCGGTCAGGTCCTTGTAGTCCATCGTTTCCGATTCCTCAATCAGCGGGTACACGATGTATACCTGCCGCCCGATTTTCACCTGGTCGCGGATAAACTCAAATACTTTCAGGCGGTTGGTGTCGAAGCGGTGCACCGTCACAATGGGTTTGCGGCCGGCGGGCAGCTCGTCAATCACGCTCACGTCGAGGTCGCCGTACAGCGTCATGGCCAGCGTGCGGGGGATGGGCGTGGCCGTCATCACCAGCACGTGTGGGATGATATGCGGGTTTTTCTGCCATAGCTTGGAGCGTTGCGCCACGCCAAAGCGGTGCTGCTCGTCCATGATGGTCAGGCCCAGGTTGCGGAACTGCACCACGTCTTCGAGCAGGGCGTGGGTGCCCACCAGCATGTGCATAGTGCCATTGCGCAGGGCCTCGTGCAGTACGCGCCGCTGGGCGGTGCGGGTGCTGCCCGTGAGCTTCCCAATGCTGATGCCCAGCGCATCGGCATATACTTTCAAACCGGTGTAGTGCTGGTCGGCCAGAATCTCCGTGGGCGCCATGATGCAGCTTTGCGCGCCGTTGTCGGCGGCCATGAGCATGGCGATGAAGGCCACAATGGTTTTGCCCGAGCCCACGTCGCCCTGTAGCAGGCGGTTCATCTGCTGGCCGGTGCAAAAATCCTTGTAGATGTCGTGAATAACGCGCTTCTGCGCGCCGGTGAGGTCAAATGTGAGGTGGTTTTTATAAAAATCCACCAGCGTGGGCACTTGGCTGAAAATCTGACCTGCCAGGGTCACCTTGCGCTGGTCGCGCTGCCGCAGCAGCTTGAGCTGCACGTAGAACAGCTCCTCAAACTTCAGCCGGAACTGGGCCGCGGCCAGCAGCTCCGGGCTTTGCGGGAAGTGAATCTGCTGCAGGGCCTGGGGCTTGCTCATCAGGGCGTACTGCTCAATCAGGGCGGGCGAGAGCGACTCCACCACGTGCGACTGCGCCAGCTTCAGCAGCTCGGCCACCATCCGCATAATGGCCTTGCTATCGATGCGGTGGTAGTTCTTGAGCTTTTCCGAGGTGTTGTACACCGGCTGCAGAAAACTCTGGCCGGGCTTGGCTTCGGTCACTTCTTCCAGTTCCGGGTGGGCCATCTGCGGCCGCCCGTTAAACATCGTCGGCTTGCCGAAAACGATGTATTCCTGGTTGTTTTTTGTGTACTGCTGCACCCACTTCACGCCCTTGAACCAGACCAGTTCCAGCTCGCCGGTACCATCGCCCACTTTGGCCGTCAGGCGCTGCTTGGGGCCCTCACCAATCAGCTCCTTGTTGCGCAGCATGCCCTTTACCTGCACGTACGGCAGGTCGTCATGCAGGTCGGCCACCTGGTACACCTGCGTCCGGTCGAGGTACCGGAAGGGGTAGCGCTGAATTAAGTCGCCGTAGGTGAACAAGCCCAGTTCCTTGCCCAGCAACTGAGCGCGCTGGGTGCTGCCCACCGTGCGCAGAAATTCAAGCCGGGTGTTGAAGAAGTTGCTCATTCTTCGCTCCCTATTTGTATTTCAAGGTATTGAGCATGCGTATCATGTCCTCCTTTACATACTCAATCACGGGCGCCAACGAGTCATTGGCCGTTGCCGTCCGGAAGTACAGCGCGCCGCGCAGGAAGTGCTTGGTGCTGTCCGTAGTGTAAAACTGAAACTGGCTTGGCACCTCACCCTGCAGCTCAAACACCGAAGCCCGGATGCCGCTGGGCGACTTTAGAATACGCTCGTCGATGGCCGTGGCTTTGATTTCGTGTTTGCCGGTGAGCTTGCGCGCATCCTCCATCATCTTATTATAGAGGCGCTTGTCGCGCTGCACGTCCATGTAGGTAATCTGCACGTTGGCGTTCAGCTTGGGGTAGTACACGTTCAGCCAATGGGGCTGGGCCATGTACGACGAGTCCCGCTTTATCACGGCTTCCTGGGAGTACTCAAAAGAATACGGGTGGTTGCCGGGCAGCAACTGGTAGCGGTGCGGCGGCAGGTCGATGCGGTTGTAACCCTTGGGCTTGGGCGTGAAGTCCGGCGCTGAGGAGCAGCCCGCCAGCACCGTGAGCGCAACCACAACCAGCGCAATTTTTTTCAGGAATACTTTCACAGAATTTTTACTAAGAATGCGCCGCCGGCCTTGCGGCGAGCGGGTCAGGCTTCAAAGGTAACCGTTGGGTTGTGCCGGTCGCAACGAAAAGAGCCCCGGACTAGTGCCGGGGCTCTTCTTAAAATACGTCAGGGGAGCAGCTAAAAGGGCAGTTGGTCCAACTCCGGCTCCTGCCGGAAGGTTTGCTGCGGCTCGGCCACTGCCTGGCCGTTGGCATCGGTTGCCACGGCACCGATACCAGAACCCTGCGGCCGGCCGCCCAGCATCGAAATTTCATCGGCGATGATTTCCGTGATGTAGCGGGTCTGCTGGTCCTTGTCCTGGTACTGGCGGGTGCGCAGCTTGCCCTCGATGTAGACTTGCTGGCCCTTTTTCAGGAATTTATCAGCCATGTCGGCCAAGCCGCGCCACGCCGAGATGTTGTGCCACTCGGTGCGCTCCACGCGGGTTCCTTGTTTGTCTTTGTAATACTCATTGGTAGCGAGAGTGAAATGAGCCACGCTCACACCGCCTTCCAAATGCCGCACCTCTGGGTCTTTGCCCAAGTTGCCCACCAATATTACTTTGTTTACTCCGGCCATATTACTGCACGTTAGGAAATACAAAATCAAAAGAGCCACTCGGCTTTTCTTGTCTCAAAGATAAGTATTTAAATCCGCTAAAATAAACATTTTACTAAAATAAAAAGCACAAAAAGCTAATATGGGTGGGAATGCTACGTCAGATATTCTGGCTGCAATAATTTGCAATGAGCTTGGGCTTGGGCAAGGCCTCAATCTCATCGGCAGAGTAGGCGCGCAACCCCAAGTCCCGCAACGTGGCCTCTGGGAGCGGCGCCGACAGTGCCAGCGGATGGAAGCGGGCTTCCAGCTTCTGGTGGCTGAGCACGTGCCGGTAGGCCGAAGTGGGTTCGGCCGCCTGGCTGGTATCCAGGCGCGCCCCCAGCGCGTCCAAGTGGCGCAGGAGCTCGGCGGGTGGCAGCTCCGGAACCGTGGTTTCGGCCAGGGCGAAGTCGTAGAGTCCCTGCCAGATGTCTTTCTCCCGGCGCTCACGCAGGTAGGTGCGCTCGCCGTGGCGCAGCACAAAGTAGTGGAAGTAGCGGGTGCGCGAGGCTTTGGCCTTGCTTTTCACCGGCAGCAGGGCCACCTGCCCGTGCTGGAACGCCCAGCACTGGCTCTGCAAGGGGCAAAACAGGCAATCGGGCTTGAGGGGCGTGCACTGCAGGGCCCCAAACTCCATAATGGCCTGGTTGAAATCGGCCGGCGTGCTGGCCGGAATGTGCTGGTCGGCCAGAGCCTGAAATTCCTTGCGCGAACTGGGCGCCGCAATGTCCGAATGCAACCCGAAAATGCGGGCCAGCACGCGGTACACGTTGCCATCGAGCACGGCCACGGCCTCATCAAAGGCAAAAGAGGCAATGGCTGCCGCCGTGTAGGGCCCCACGCCCCGCAGCTGGAGCAGGCCCGCGTAGGTACCGGGGAACTGGCCCCCGAACTCGCATACCACCTGCTGGGCGGTGTGGTGCATGTTGCGGGCCCGGGAGTAGTACCCCAGGCCCTGCCAGTAGCGGAGCACTTCGGCCTCGGGCGCGGCGGCCAGGTGCTGCACCGTTGGGTAGGCCGCCAGGAAGGTTTCGTAGTAAGGGAGGCCCTGCGCCACGCGCGTCTGCTGCAGAATTACCTCCGATAGCCAGATGGCGTAGGGGTCGCGGGTGTGGCGCCACGGCAGGTCGCGATGGTGGCGCGGATACCAAGCCAAAAGCGCAGCCGCCAGAAAGGAAGGCCGGGGAGTTGTAGCGGTCAAAATTTTGAAAGCGAATAATTTGGCTCCAGACCTTGTTTCGTAGTCTGGGTTGGTAAAACAAAAAAAGAGGGCTACCTTTGTGGCCCCAATTCAAGGGCGAACCGCCTACCGGGCAAGGGCTTACGCTGGAATTTGGGATTTTTTTGCCTAGAAAAGTATTTTTTTAACCACATAAGGAACATACCAACGTGACTAAAGCTGAGGTAATCGCCGAAATCTCTACGAAGACCGGCATCGAGAAAGCAGACGTATTGATGACTGTTGAAGCATTCTTCAAAGTCGTGAAAGATTCAATGACGGAAGGCAATAACATTTATGTGCGCGGCTTCGGCTCGTTCGTAAACAAGAAGCGCGCCCGTAAAGTAGCCCGCAACATCTCGAAAAACACGTCGCTCATCATCGAGGAGCACTATATCCCGAGCTTTAAGCCGTCGAAAACCTTCGTGGCTAAAATCAAGAACAGCAAGAAGGTGAAAGCCGTTGCGGCCAAAGCCTAAATTATCCGCAGTAGTCGAAAACGAGTGTCAGCAGTTCCTTACTGAACACTTAGGCGGGTTTCCACTGTTACGCAATCGGGTAACCGACCGGTAGCCCAGTCTTCGACTATCAGATAATGAATTACCGGCCGCGCCGCCGGTGTCTTTTCCGCGAGGGAAAGCCCGGCGGCCGGCTTTTTTCAGCCCATGGCCACTACTAGCACTGCTTCCCATCAATTGGTTGTCCTCGCCGCCGCACTCGCGCTGGTCGGGGGCTTGTACGTGCTGCCCAAAGGCATTCTAAAGCCCAAAGAAAGCCGTTCGGAGCTGAATAGTGATGCCGCCAAAACCGCTAATCGGGACGGTGGTGGTTCTAAAACCAACGGCTCCAAAACCGAGGCTTCCTCGGGACCGGTGCCGGCTACGGCTATTGACAACGGCGGTGCTCACTCCGATGACGACGGGCACGACCACGGCCCCTCGGAGCCGGCTGCTGCCCCGCACACCACGGCCACTGCTGCCCAACGGCAGGAGCTAACGCGGTTGCTGGCGCAGTACAAGGCCGCGCCCGATGCCGCTGCTCGTGGCGAGGTGGCCACCACCCTGGCCCGCCGCTACGAAAGCGTGGAGCGGTTCGACAGCGCTGGCTATTACCTGGAACGCAACGCTTTGGCCCGGCCCACTGCCCAAAATTGGCAGCGGGCAGCCGATGCTTACTTCCAGGCGTTTAGCTTTGCGGCGTCGGACGAGCGGGTGAAGCTGCTGGGTGGTAAAGCCCGGGAGCTTTACGCAAAGGTGCTGAAAGAAGAGCCCGGTAACCTCGACGCAAAAACCAACCTCGGCATGGCCTACATGGCTTCCGAGAACCCCGTGCAGGGAGTAACCATTCTGCGCGAAGTGCTTGAAGCGGACCCTCGCAACGAGAAGGCCCTGTACAACATGGGCATTCTGGCGGTGCAAAGCGACCAGTACGACAAAGCCGTGAAGCGTTTCCAGGATTTGGTGAAAGTCAATCCGAAGAACGTGAACGGGCAGTTTTACCTTGGCGTGACCCTGGCCCGTACCGGTGCCAAGGAAGCAGCCAGGGCGGCGTTCCTCACCGCCAAAAGCCTCAGTGCCGACCCGGCCCTGGCCGCTTCGGTAGACGAGGAAATTGCCAAATTGAAATAGCTACAACCCATTCAAACACCAACTTAACCCCCAAGCATCATGCCCTGCGGTAAAAAAAGAAAGCGTCATAAAATTGCCACCCACAAGCGCAAGAAGCGCCTGCGCAAGAACCGCCACAAGAAGAAGTAAGCCTCACGGGGCGTAGCGGCGGCCGGCAGTTTTCCTAACGGGAAGGGAGCCAGCTGCCTATCTCTCACGTAGCCTCCTGGGTGTGGCCGCGTTGGGTGCTTTTCCCGTGGCTCGCGAGGGAAGCCAGAACCTATTGGTTCTGGCTTCCCTTTGCCGGTTTCGGGGTAGTGCTGCGGCAATTTCTGGAGGGGCTACCTTAACTAAACCAACGCTTTGAGTAATGAATTAGTCATTAATTCTACTCAGGAAGGCGAGCGGATTGCGTTGTTGCAAGACAAGCGGTTGATAGAATACCACTTCGACCGCAACGACACCAACTACTCAGTAGGCGACATCTTCCTGGGCACCGTGAAAAAGGTGATGCCCGGCCTGAATGCAGCTTTCGTAGACATTGGCTACGAAAAAGACGCGTTTCTGCACTACGGCGACCTCGGCGAACAATACAACTCCTTTACGAAGTGGGTACGGACGGTTCAAAGTGGCCGGGCGGCAGCGGCCGGATTGGAAAAATTCACGTTTGAGCCTCCGCTTGAAAAAGTGGGCAAGGCGGAGACCGTGTTTAAAAAAGGCCAGCAGCTCGTTGTTCAAATAATAAAGGAGCCGATTTCGACCAAAGGCCCCCGCGTAAGCACCGACATTTCGATGGCCGGGCGCTACCTCGTGTTGATGCCGTTCTCGAACACCATCAGCGTCAGCAAAAAAATTGTGAGCAAGGGGGAGCGTGACCGCCTCAAGCGGCTCATTGCCAGCATCAAGCCGCTCAACTTTGGCGTCATCATCCGCACCGTGGCGGAAGGGCGGGAAGTGGCCGAACTGGACAAGGACATGCAGGATATGGTGGCCAAGTGGGAGCAGCTCTACAGCACGCTTCGCACGGCCAAGCCCAACGACAAGGTGCTGGGCGAATTGGGCCGGACGTCGTCGATGCTCCGCGATATGCTGAACGAGTCGTTCGACAGCATCATGGTGGACGCCCCGACGATGTACGACGAGATGCGCGATTACCTCCAGAAAATCGCGCCCGACAAGCTGGGCTTGCTGAAGCTGCACAATTCGAAAATTAAGATTTTCGAGCAGACGGGCATTGAAAAACAGCTCAAAACACTGTTTGGCAAGACCGTGACCGTGCCCGGCGGCGGCTACCTCGTTATCGAGCACACCGAAGCCCTGCATGTGATTGACGTGAACTCGGGCAGCAAAAGCAACCAGGAGAATGACCAAGAGGCCACGGCCCTTATGATTAACCTGCTGGCTGCGAAGGAAGTAGCCCGGCAGCTCCGGCTGCGCGACATGGGCGGCATCATCGTTATCGACTTCATCGACATGCGCTCGGCGGAGAGCCGCAAAAAGGTGGAGGATACGGTGCGCGACGTGATGAAGCTCGACAAGGCAAAGTACACGGTGCTGCCTATTACCAAGTTCGGGCTGATGCAAATCACCCGGCAACGGGTGCGGCCCGCCGAGAACATCGTGACCGGCGAATTGTGCCCAACCTGCGGCGGTACCGGCAAGATATCGGCGTCCATTCAGGTTACGGACGATATCGACAACAGCATCGATGACCTGCTGGTGAACCAGAACCAGTCGGGCATTACGCTGTCGGTGCACCCGTTCTTGTATGCGTATTACACCAAAGGTCTGATTTCGCGCCAGATGAAGTGGTACCTCAAGTACTACAAATGGGTGAAAGTGGTGAATGACAGCAGCCTGGGCCTGACCGACTACCGCATTGAAGACGAGCGGGGCGAAGAAATTCAGCTGCGTTCTTCGGCGGCGGCCATGAGCCGTCTGCAGGACCGCGAAGTTGAGATTGTCGACTAGCAGTTTGTGAGAAATACAAAGGCCCCGCCGTTTGCAATGCTGCAAACGGCGGGGCTTTGTAATACCCGATATGCAGGCAGTCTTATTGCTTAAAATTTGATGCCCAAATCCAGAGCCACGGAGCTGTTTTTGATGGTGATGTCTTTGAAGTCGCGCGTTTTTTCAAAGTAGCGGTCAATGTCGACTAGGCCCCGGTTGTAGCTGATGCCGCCGAAAACCTTGGTGCTCTTCGCTAGTTGAAATTCAACCCCAATAGCTGCCAGGGCGTCAGCATCGAAGAACAAAACATGGTCGCTGGCTTTTGTTTCTTTGCCGTCGGCCGGGTCAGTGTAAAACTTGCTGCTGTTGATGCGGGTACCGATGGGCACGTTCAGTGAGCCGCCCACTTGGAAGTAAAGCCGCGTGTCGGGCGCAATCTCATTGGTGAAAAGCTTTACCGTGAGCGGCGCTTGCAAATACTGCATATTGAATTTTTGCGTCTCAGTGAAGGGCTGGCCCGTAACGCCACCCGAAACATCCCGGTAGCTGATGGTGCCGCCTTTGCCTGCCAACAGCAAGCCTGTACTGAAAGCGTAGTTTTCGCCAAAAAAGTAATCAACCACCAGGCCGCCGCCGAAGCCAAACTGGCTGCCATCGCTTTTAAAAGCTCTGTCGCTGGGCGACTCGGCCCGGAGGCTGTTGATGGAGGGCGATATTTTCAGGCCGATTTCGATTTGGGCGGAGGCCGTGGTGACGGAAGCTGCGAGGACCAGCAGGGCAAGGAATATTTTTTTCATAGCAAGCAAATTAACGCGTCGCACCCGGTAACCACCGGCGGGCAACGGGTTTTGGCTAATTTTACCCCAAAGTAACGCGTGTGAATAAGAATAATTTCGCCTGGCGGCGCTGGCTGCCCTTGTTTTTTGGCTTGAGCCTGGGTTTGGAGGCGTGTAAGAGCGGCCCCGCCGAGGGCTGCCGCACCGATGCGGCGGCCGATGCCCCGGCCGTGCCCGTGCAATTGCAGCGGCTGGAGCGTGCCTTTTTTGGCATTAAAACGCCCGCCGATGCGCAGCGGTTCATGGACGCGCACCCGGCGTTTGCTCGGTACTACCTGCAGCGCCAGCCGGCCAATGAAAAAGAGCTGGCGGCGGGCCTGCCCCAGCTGGCCACCAACGCGGCGCTCCAGCAGCTGGGCCGCGAAACGGCGGCGGCTTTTCCCGACAGTGCGGCCCTGCGGCAGGACCTGGGCGAGATGTTCCGGCGGGTGCACCACTACTTTCCCGATTTCAATGCGCCACCCGCCGTTACCTACGTGAGTGGGTTTCTGAGCAAGGACATTTATGTGAACGACAGCCTGCTGGTGATGAGCCTGGACTGGTTTGCGGGCCCCAAAGCCAGCAAGCGCCCGGATTTGCCGCAGTACATGCTGCGCCGCTACACCCCGGCCGGGCTCCTACCGATGCTGGCCCAGAACGTGTCGAGCAAGTACAACCGCCACGAGCTTACGGCCAACACCATGCTCGACGCCATGGTACACGCGGGCAAGTCGTTGTATTTCGCCAGCCTGATGCTGCCTTGCACCCCCGATTCGCTGCTGCTGGGCTACACCAGCCGCGAAATGGTAGGCCTGGAAGCCAACGAGCCGCGGGTGTGGGGCCACTTTTTGGAAAATAAATTGCTGTATTCCACCACGCCTTTTCTGGTGCAGAAGTACGTGGGCGAGCGGCCCAACGTGCCCGAAATCGACAAGACGTGTCCCGGCCGGGTGGGCCAGTGGGTGGGCCTGCAGATTGTGCGCAAGTACGTGGCCTCGCACCCCGAGGTGAGCCTGGGCCGCCTGATGGCCGAAAAAAATGCGCAGCGCCTGTTGAACGACTCGCACTACCGGCCCCAAAGGCAGTGAACAGTTATCAGTGAACAGTGAGTAATCCACAGCTGAAGAATTACTACTCACTGTTAACTACCAACTGATAACTCATTTCATGCACATCGCCGTTTTCAGCCAGTACCACACCAACCCCGACTGTCCGGCCACCAGCCGGCACTACACGCTGCTGGCCCACATTGTCAAAACGCACCGGGTGACGCTGCTGACTACGCCCGCTTGGAAAGGGCAGCGGCTGAACACTGAGTTTCCATGGGTGCCGGCCGGGGTAGAAATTCGCGAAGCCAACATTGCTTATAGCAATAAGATGGGCCCCGCGCGGCGGGCGTTGGCTTTCGCTCAATACGCGGCGTGGGCCGTGCGGGAGGGCCTGCGGATTGACCGGCCGGACGTAATCTGGGGTATCAGCACGCCGCTCACGGCGGCCTGGGCCGCGGCCCAGGTGGCGCGCTGGCGCAAGGTGCCGTGGGTGTTTGAGGTGCAGGATTTGTGGCCTTCGTTTCCCATTGCTATGGGAGCCGTTCCCACGGGACTGGCCCGGCACCAATTATATCAACTCGAAAAGCGGCTTTACCAGAGCGCGCAGCACGTATTGCCGCTTTCGCCGGATATGTCGCGCTACGTAACAGACTTGGGCATTTCGCCTCAAAAAGTGACGACGGTGCTCAACGGTACCGACCTGGAGCTGGCCGCCCGGGCTACTTCGCAGGCTGTGGCAGTGCTACGGCAAGCGCAGGGCTTGGCAGGCCAGCGGGTGATACTCTACGCGGGCACCTTTGGGCGGGCCAATGACATTCCGACGCTGGTAGCCGCTGCCGAAACCATGGCCGCGACTAATTCGGGCGCGGTGTGGTTGTTTCTGGGCCACGGCTTTTTTGAGCCACTGATAGCGGCAGCGGCGGCCCGCTGGCCGGGGCGCATTCGGCTGGTGGGAGGGCAGGCCCGGCACGAGGTATTTAGTTGGTTTGCGCTGGCCGATGTATCGGTGGTATCGTTCCTGAGCCTGCCCGTGCTCGATTCCAACTCACCGGCCAAGCTGTATGATTCGCTGGCAGTGGGCACGCCGGTGGTGGTGACCAATCAGGGCTGGACCAAGGCCTTGGTGGAGCAGCACGGCTGCGGCTGGTACGTGCCCGCTGGCGCCCCCGGGGCGTTAACCGCAAAACTGCAGGAGCTGCTGGCCCAGCCAGCGGTACTAGCCACCGCCGGCGCGGACGGCCGGCGCCTCGCAGCCGCAGAATTTGACCGGCAACGGCTGGCCCAACAAGTCCAGCAGCTGTTGGAGGCTGCTGCCCGGAAAGCATAAAGCCTTACGGGTACGTTACATTGTAACATGCAACGTTTTATACCCGGCAGTGCCGGGCTTATGCCGCGTTGTGCCACGAGCTGCGCGAACAAAACCGTAACGGGCCCCGCGGTGCTTATTTGGTGGGAATGGGCTTGGAAGCCAGTGCCTTGCCGAATTGCTTTGCAAAGTAGGCGCAGCTGGGCGCCAGCGGGCAGATGCCGCACTTCGGCGTGCGGGCCACGCAGATGTAGCGGCCGTGCAAAATGAGCCAATGGTGCGCTTTGTTTACCAGCTCCTGCGGAATGTGCCGCACCAGGGCTTTCTCCACTGCCAGGGGCGTGGTAGCGGTTTTGGGCACGAGGCCGATGCGGTGCGATACCCGAAACACATGCGTATCCACGGCCATGGCGGGCTGGTTGTAGATAACGGAGGCCACTACATTGGCCGTTTTGCGGCCTACACCGGGCAGGCGCTGCAGCTCCTCAATCTGACTGGGCACTTCACCGCCGAAATCCTCAGTGAGCATGCGGCCCAGGCCGGCGAGGTGCTTGGCTTTGTTGTTGGGGTAGGAGACGCTGCGGATGAAGGGAAAGATTTCTTCGGCGGCGGCGGCGCCCAGGTGCGCGGCCGTGGGGAACTCCTCCAACAGCCCGGGCATCACGAGGTTCACGCGCTTGTCGGTGCACTGCGCGCTGAGCACCACGGCCACAATCAGTTCGTAGGGGCTGCGATAGGCCAGCTCGGTTTTGGGCTCCGGAAAGTGGGTGGTGAAGTAGTCGAGGAAGTGCTGGAATCGGTCGGCGCGGCGCATGACGGGGGAAGCTATTGAAAACAACAGCCCAAAGAACGTGATGCTCAACAAGACCGTGGGTGAAAGTAGAACGTCATGCTGAGTTGCCGAAGCATCTTTACCGCAGTAGTAAATGAATTACTCTCGCGGTAGAGATGCTTCGGCAAGCTCAGCATGACGTTCTGTTGACTTGAGGGGTGCTCAAGTCTTGCGGCGCGGGCGGAACACGAGCGGCAGGAAGATGTGAAAAGCTAGTAATTGACTAAGAAGGTGCGCGAATAGCGCAAAATGACCTCGGAGGTTTGGGTCCGGGGCTCGCAGCGTACGCCGTCGAGAGCCCGCTGGGCCAAAAGAAGGTCGGCGCACGTGGAAGCCAATTCCGGGTCGTGCTGCAAAACCTCCTCTACCTCGCGCTGCCTTTCAAGAGGCAATTCGTTGTACACGTACTGGAGCAGTGTCGAATAGGGTAAGGTTTGAATCATAATAAACGGAGTTAGTGGTCATTTTCTTCCGCAGATTAATCAGCGCGTAGCGCATCCGGCCCAGGGCCGTGTTGATGCTCACGCCGGTTGCATCGGCTATTTCCTGGAAGCTCATATCGCCGTAATGGCGCATGAGCAGCACTTCTTTTTGGGCAGCAGGCAGTTCCTGAATTAACGCCCGAAGGCGCGCGTGGGTTTCCTCCCGGGCCAGGATATCGTCCGGGCCGTCGTCGGCGATGGTGAGCGTATTGGCCAGCCGGTCGTTGTCGGTGAGACTTACGTGGGGCACGCGCTTGCCCCGGCGAAACGAGTCAATGGCCAGGTTGTGGGCAATGCGGCAAATCCACGGCGCAAACTTGCCTTCTTCGTTGTAACGGCCACTTTTTAGGGTGTGAATGGCCTTGATGAACGTATCCTGTAGCAGGTCTTCGGCCACGTCTTCATCGCGCACGATGAGCAGTATAGTGGTGTAGGCACGGCTCCGGTGCCGCTCCAAAAGGATGGCAAAGGCGGATTCCTGGCCAGCCAGGTAGAGCGAGATGAGCGCGGAGTCGCTAGGTTGCAAGTGGTCCATAAAGGGCTACGGATGAAGAGAACGTAGAGCTTTAGGCCAATAGTATGCAGTTACCTGAAAAATATGAGAAGCGACGAACAGTCGGGCTTTTTTACCCGCTAGAATCGGACCAAATGTAGAGCGACGAAATGCACATCCGCAATAGCAAGAGAATAAAAAAGGCCAAAATCTTTTCTTTTTATGCAAGCAACCTTCTCCTGAAGTTGGTGTAGGGCATTTTTTGCATCAAAATTCGTCTTCGGCTTTTGCTGGAATAGTTGCAGCCGGTGCATTTTTTACTGCCTTTGTTTCAAGCGGCCAGCCAATCGTAAGCGGCGGCCTCGTCGGTGAAAAGGGCGGTGCTGTAGCCGTGGCGGGCCTGGCTAGCGGTGGCAATGGCGGCTACGGAGCTATCTGACTGCTCCTGAAGGGCGCGCATGGGCGAAACCAGGAACGCAATGCGAACGGGCTGGGCGTAGCGTTGTGGGAGTTTGGGAAAGAAGTCGGCGTTTATCCAGGCCGCAAGCTCGGTGCTGGTGAGCTCCTCGCGGCGGCGCAGGTCCAGGAGCCAGCGCGAGCACTGCTGGACGTCGGCGGCGTCGAGAATGGCAAAGTAGCCCGCCCGTAACTCGGAATCGGTGATTTCGCGCTGCCACCGGGCGACAACGGCGGGCAGGTCGGGACGGGGCGTTATTTCTAGGCCAAAAACTACCATAAGCCGAACGCAGCAAAACAACGTGGGAAGCGGGCTGCAATGTAGGTTAAAGTTGTGGTCTGCCGCAACCGGCACCGTGAGCGCGCCTACCTTTGGGGCCAGCCGCCGCACGGGCGGTTTTTGTGCGTTTGCCCTATGCTACTTCCCGTTGCCCACGACCCTTACGCGGCCCTGCGGCTGCCTGATTTTCGCCGCTTACTCTCGGCCCGGGTCCTCTACATCGTGGCCAGCCAGATTCAGGGCGTGGTGGTGGGCTGGCAGATTTACGAGCTGACCAACAACCCGCTGGCGCTGGGCCTCATCGGGCTGGCCGAAGCCATTCCGAGCATCACCGTGTCGCTGTACGCCGGGCACGTGGCGGATTCGGTGCCGCGCAAGAAAATCATCGTGCCGGCCATGGTGGTACTTTTCCTGTGCTCGCTCAGCCTGTACTTGCTCACCAAGCCGGTGGGCATGGCCTTTTTTGCTAATAAGCAGGTGCTGGCGTTTCCGCTGTACGTGGCCATGCTGTACGTGGTGCTGTTTGTGAGCGGCATTGCGCGGGGGTTTATGGGGCCGGCGCTGTTCTCGTTTATGCCCCAGCTGCTGCCCAACCGCAGCTTTCTCTCCAATGCCGTGACGTGGAATTCCACCAGCTGGCAGGCGTCGGCGGTGCTGGGCCCGGCTATTGGCGGGCTGCTGTTTGCGCAGCTGGGCAAGGGCTTCGCCTACGGCGTCGATGCGGTGCTGATGTTCACCTCGCTGCTGCTGTTTGCCAGCATTGCCGGCCGTGAGCTGCCGGAGCGGGAGGGCGCGCGCCTCAACCTGAGGGAAAGCGTGCTGAGCGGCGTCAAGTTCATCTTTAACAACCAGATAGTGCTGGCGGCGCTGTCGCTCGATTTGTTTGCAGTGCTCTTTGGCGGAGCGGTGGCGCTGCTGCCCATCTTCGCCAAGGATATTCTGCAAACCGGGCCCGATGGCCTGGGCTACCTGCGGGCCGCCCCGGCCGTGGGCTCGGTACTGATGGCCGTGTGGCTCACGTACTCGCCGCTGCGGCGCCGTGCGGGCCGCAAGCTGCTGTGGGCGGTGGCGGGTTTCGGGCTGGCCACCATCGGGTTTGCTTTATCGAAAAGCTTTGCGCTGTCGCTGTTTCTGCTGTTCCTGACGGGGGTATTCGATTCGGTGTCGGTTATCGTGCGCTCCACGCTCATTCATACCTACACGCCGGAGTACATGAAGGGCCGCGTGTCGGCGGTGAACAACATTTTCATTGGTTCCAGCAATGAGATTGGGGCCTTCGAGAGCGGCGCCGCGGCCAAGCTGATGGGCACGGTGACGTCCGTAGTTTTCGGCGGGATAATGACGCTGGTGGTGGTGGCCGTCACGGCCTGGCGGGCCGACAAGCTGCGGGAGCTAGAGACGGGCACGAAGTAGCATGTGAGTAGTGCGGTTTGCCACTACGCAGCTTGGGTTAGCTAATGCGGTCAGCGGGAGGGCTTTGCTCCGCCAGGAGGGCGGCGTATTGTTCCGGCGTGTCCACGTCCAGCAGGCCTTCGGGGAATGAGATGCGGCCTACGGCTGCGCCCAGCTCCGCAATGAGGCGGTTGGCGCCCTGTGCGCCCTGCAAACGGTGCAGCGCGGGGAGCAGGGACTGGTCGAAAACGGCCGGTACGCCCAGCGTATTGCCATAGGCAGCGGCCACGATGGGCGCCTGGCTTTGCCGTTGCAACGCCAGCAATTGCAGCAGCAACTCGGGCGTGACCAGCGGCTGGTCGCTGAGCATGATGAGGAAGCCCGTGGGCCGGGCCGCCGCCACTGCCGCCAAGCCCGCTTGGAGGGATGAAGCCATGCCGCTTTGCCAATCGGGGTTGTGCACCACCCGAAAAGGCAGGTCTGCTACTTCAGCAGCCAGGGCTTCGTGAAGCGCGCCCGTTACCAGCACCAGCGGGCCGCAGCCGGTGGCCACGGCGGTTTCGGCGGCGTGGCGCAGCAGGGTGCGGCCGCGGTAGGGCAGTAGCTGCTTGGGCCGGCCCATGCGGGTGGAGGCCCCGGCGGCCAGCAACAGCAGCGCCACCGCCCCGGACGAATCCGGAACGGTGGCGCTAGCTTCTTGCGTTGGTAATGTGGACATTACACCGCTTTAGTGCCGAGAATCTTATCCGGCGTAATGGGCAGCTCGCGCACGCGCTTGCCGGTGGCGTGGAACACGGCATTGGCCACGGCGGCCGATACGCCCACCATCGAAATTTCGCCGATGCCCTTCACGCCCATGGCGTTGATGTAGGGGTCGTGCTCCTCGATGAATTCCACGGTCATGTCCGGGATGTCGGCGTTCACGGGAATGTGGTAGTCGGCCAGCGAGGCATTGGTGTAGCGGGCCAGGTTCTGGTCGCGCACGGTGCCTTCCATCAGAGCCGCGCCGATGCCGAAAATGCTGCCGCCGATAATCTGGCTGCGGGCGGTTTTGGCGTTCAGAATACGGCCCGCTCCGTGCACGCTCACCCAGCGCGTGACGCGCACGGTGCCGAGGTCGGGGTCGACCTGCACTTCGCAGAAATGCGCCCCGAAGGAGTGCATGGAGTGGTGGGCGGCTTCGTCCTTTTTGGCCGGGTCGGCGTTGGCGGCGGCCTGGGCGTCTTCGTAGCCGCTGCCGTAGCGGCCCTGGCCGTTGCCTTCCACGTCGGCCATGTCGGCGCGCTTCATGAGGGCCGCGAAGCCTTCACCTTTTTTTGGGTTGGCTTTCAATTGCAAGCGGCCGGCTTTGGCTTCCACATCGGTGAGCTTGGCTCGGTAGAGGGGCGACTTTTTATCGAGCACCGCCACCTTGATGAGCTTCTGCCACAAATCCTGCACGGCCATGTACACCGACGATGACACCGTGCCCGCCGCCACCGAACCGCCCGAGTTGGGGGCCGTGGGCAGCTTGGTATCACCCAGCTCGAAGCGAACTTTTTCCACCGGCAGGCCCAGGGCCTCGGCGGCTACTTGGGTCATCACGGTGTAGGTGCCGGTGCCGAGGTCGGTGGCTCCGGACTGCACCACGGCGTGGCCGTCGGCGTAGAGGCGGGCGCGGGCCATTCCCTGCGAGTTGTGCACCGGGTAGCTAGCCGTGGCCATGCCCCAGCCCACCAGCAGGCGGCCGTTGCGGGTGGCTCCGGCTTTGGGGTTGCGCTTGCTCCAGCCAAACAGCTCGGCCCCGCGGGCGTAGCATTGCCGCAGGCTCTTACTGCTCCACGGCTGGCCGGTGCTGGGGTCTTTTTCGGCGTAATTGCGCAGGCGGATTTCAATGGGGTCGATGCCCAACTGATAGGCCAAATCATCCATCGAGCTTTCGAGGGCGAACGAACCTGGGGCCTCGCCGGGGGCGCGGGTAAAAGTCGACGTCATCACATTGGCTCGGGCCAACTGGTACGAGGCCTCGAAGTTGGGGCACTCGTAGAGCATGTTGACAATTTTGCTGTTGGACTCCGCGTAGTTGTCCCAGGGCGACGTGGTGGAGGTTTTTTCGTGAATGAGGGCGGTGAGCTTGCCGTCGTTCGTGGCGCCCAGGCGCAGGGTCTGGGTCTGGTCTTCGCGGTGGCCCATGCTCGTAAACATCTGGGGGCGGGTGAGGGACAGCTTCACCGGCCGGCCTACGAATTTGGCGGCCTGCACCGTGAGCACGGTGTGCGGCCAGCACGAGCCCTTGCAGCCGAAGCCGCCACCGAGGTACTTCGTCACCACCCGCACCTGCTCAGCCGAGAGGCCCAGCATGGTGCTCAGTGCCTTTTGCGTGCGCGTAACGCCCTGGGTCGACTCATACACCGTGAGGCGGTCGGGCGCTTCCCAGTGGGCGGTAGTCGCGCCGGGCTCCATCGGGTTGTGGTGGTTGATGGCGTGGGTGTACTTGTGCGTGAGCTGGATGGGAGCCGCCGCGAAAGCCGTCTGCGCGTTGCCCCGCACGACGTGGGCCTGGGTTTTGCCGTCCTGAATTTTAGTAGGGTCGAACAGCTGCGCCTTGGGGTCTTCGTAGGAAGCCAGCGGTTTCTCAGCGGCTACCTGCACGCGCAGCAGCGCGGCGGCGTATTGGGCGCGCTCCAGCGTATCGGCCACGATTACAGCCACGGGCTGGCCGGCGTAGTGAATCCGGTCATCGGTGAGGGGCAGGTAGCCCATGGGCGCGCCAATGGCCTTTTTGCCTTCGGCATCGTTGGGCGTTTTGGCCAGCTTGGGAATGTTTTGGTGGGTGATGATGGCCAGTACGCCCGGCTGCTTCAGGGCGGCCGTGGTGTCGAAACCCGTGATGCGGCCCTTGGCCACGTCGCTGGTTTTGAGCACGGCGTGCACCAGGCCCGGCAGGTTGTTGAACTCGGCTGAATATTTGGCCCGGCCCATCACCTTGTCCCGGCCGTCCACGCGGTTCAGCGGCTGCCCCACCACGCCGGCAGTAGGGTTGGTTTCGAAGAATTTCGGTTCGGTATCCATAGGAATGTTCTGGAGCGTAACGAGTTGCAAAACGAACGTCATGCTGAGCGTAGTCGAAGCATCTCGCGTGCAGTCACTAATCAATGACGTGCCAACGATTGGGTTACAAAACCCACGCGAGATGCTTCGGCTGCGCTCAGCATGACGTTCTCACGGCCTTTTTCTCTCAATGCTACCCGGCCACTTTCATCAAAGCCTGTACCAGCGTGTTCTGTGCCAGCTCCACCTTGAAGCGGTTGTCGTCACGCGGCTGGGCGCCGCGCAGGGCGGCAGCGGCGGCGGCCCGGAACGTGGCTTCCGTGGCGGGGGCGCCGGTCAGCACTTTCTCGGCTTCGGGGCTGCGCCAGGGCTTGGTGCCCACGCCGCCCAGCGCCACCCGCGCCGAGCGAATGGTGCCGCCCTGCACATCGAGCCCCACCGCGGCCGAGGCAAGGGCGTAGGCGTAGCTGGCGCGCTCCCGCACTTTGAGATAGGTAGAGCGGCGGGCGTGAGCGGCGGCTGGAATGGTCACGGCCACAATCAGCTCGCCGGGCTCCAGCACGGTTTCGCGCTGGGGCGTTTTGCCGGGGAGTACGTAGAACTCCGTCACGGGCACGCGGCGCTGCTTGCCTTTGGCGTTCTCCAGGGTCAGCACCGCATCCAGCGCGGCCAGGGCCACCGACAGGTCGCCGGGGTAAGCGGTGGCAATGCATGCCTCACTGGTGCCCAGAATGGCGAGGTTGTGGTTGTCGCCCGCTATGGCCGGGCAGCCCGAGCCGGGCACTCGCTTGTTGCACGGAAAGGCCGCGTCGCGAAAGTAGCCGCAGCGGGTGCGCTGCAGAATATTGCCCCCGATGCTGGCCATGTTGCGCAGCTGGGGCGAGGCCGCCAGCAGCAGCGACTCCGACACGGCCGGGTACTGTTGCAGCACCAGCGGGTGCTCGCCCACGTCGCTCATGCGCTCCATGGCCCCGATGCGCAGCCCGTCGCTGGTCTGCTCAATGCCTTTGAAGGGCAGCAAGTTGATGTCGACCAGCTGGGGGTGTTCCTCCAGGTGGGCCTTCATCAGGTCGAGCAGCGTGGTGCCGCCGGCGATGTACGCCGCCTGGGGCGTGGCCTGCCGGATGCCGGTGGCTTCTTTGGCCGAATTGGCCTGGATGTAGCTAAAGTTGTTCATGGCGAGGACCTAGGACTTGAAACCGCTTTTCTCGACCTGCCGAATGGCCGCCACAATGTTGGGATAGGCCCCGCAACGACAGAGGTTGCCGCTCATCCATTCGCGGATGTCGCCGTCGGTTTTGGCGTGTCCTTCTTTCAGGCAGGCCACGCCCGACATGAGCTGGCCCGGCGTGCAATAGCCGCACTGGAAACCGTCGTTGTCGATAAAAGCCTGCTGCAGCGGGTGCAGCTCTTCGCCATTGGCCAGACCTTCCACGGTGGTTATTTCCTTGCCCTGGGCCATTACGGCCAGGGTGAGGCAGCTGTTTACGCTGCGGCCGTCTACCAGCACGGTGCAGGCGCCGCACTGGCCGTGGTCGCAGCCCTTTTTAGAGCCCGTGAGGTCCAGCTGTTCGCGCAACGCGTCGAGCAGCGATACCCGGGGCTCGGCCTGGATGGTGCGCACGGCGCCGTTCACTTTGAGCCGCATTTCCGTCACGCCTTCCACTTTTTTCGAGATGGCCGTCAGGCGCTCGGCCTGGCTGATGAGCGGCGGCGCCAGGGCCAACCCCAGAAAACCGGTGGCTTGCTTGATGAAGGAACGGCGGCCGTCGTGGTTGGGGCCGTTCGGCAGCGCGGCCGGGTCGGGCGTGGAGTGGTCAGTCATGGCGAGGAAAAATCAGGACGGAAGGTAAGTCGTCAACCGCTGGCACGGGCAGTTGGTTAGGGGCCGCCCGCGCGGTGCGCTTGCTTGTCCTAAAGTTAACTCTGTAGTACGATTCGACTAAACCCAAAAGTTGCCTTTGTGCCGAATCTTGTACTTACAAGCGGCGCTTTACTCGCAGCGCACGTAGGGCCGCATTTTCTCCCAGTCCTCCGCCTTCAGAATCGGTATTTGCTTCAGGTCTTCCACCTGCTTAAACGGCCCATGCTGCTGCCGGTAGGCCACAATGATGCGCGCCCGCGGCTTACCGATGTACGGGTGCAGGTATAGCTCATCAAACGAAGCCGTGTTCACGTTCACCAGCCTGGGCGCGAAGCCTGCTGCCACGAAGGTGTATTTTTTGAGGCTGTCGCGCAGGTCCGGGGCATCGCGCAGCACAAACACCTCATTCAGCTGGTCTTCGTGCAGGTAGCCGCCCAGCTGGTTGCGGTAGCGCACCACCCACTTGGCGCGGCCCGCCCCAATGCCGCGAATCTGCATCAGCTGCGTGGTATCGGCGGTGTTCAGGTCGAAGGGTTTGAGGTTGCGCGGCTTGCTTGGGAACTTGCCTGGCGTGGCAGCAGAAGCCGCGAAGGGCGGGTACTTGCCATCGGGCCCCGGCTGGTTGGCGGCGTACGCCGGGCGCTCGCCGCGTGGGGGGGCTTCGTCGGGCAGCTGCATAAAGGGCGCCAGCCGCTGGTACACGGCCGCGTCCAAGCCGTACATTTTCTTTACCTGAGCCTTGGCCTTGAAGCCCCCGGCGGCCTCCCGGTATTTCACGATGCGGCCGGCCACGAAGTGCGGCACGCCGCGTGCTTCCCAGTCCTCGGCGCTTAGCGCGTTGGGGTCGAAGGGAGCGAGGCGCACCTGGGCCACGGCGGGGTAGCGGGAAGCGCCGCCGTCGCGCCTGGCGTCCGTTTTGTAGCTCCGCTTGGGATAGCGGGAGGCGTAGGTGTTGTCGGTGGTGCGGTGCTCTTTTAGAGAGGCCACCAGGTTATCGAGGCCTTTTTGGTCGGCCTGGGGCAGGTACTGGGGCCGTTCGGGGCGGAGCAGCATGGGGGCCACTATGGCTACGAGCATGAGCAGCAGCAGGCCCGCCATGCCTTTGGCCTCGCTTCGGGAGTAGCCCATGTAGCGGCGCACCCAGCGCATGGGCGCCGAATTTTCCCAATTCCAGCGGGCCTGCGGCGGAGGTGGCGAAGCAGCCATGGACAGAGGAGCTCCAACAAGTGTTGGAAAATGATAGAGGGAAGGAGTGCAGCGACCACCAACCAGCCCAGGTGTAGCTGCTTGGCACCGAGCAAGTATAAGCATAAACCCGCCCACGCGCCGGCCTGGTAGAATGGCAATGCCTCAAACACGCTTTAAGAGCTTATCCGACGAGGCCCTGTCGTGCTGAGCGCAGCGCAGCATCCTATCAGGGTAGAACCAGTCGTTCAGCGGCGATAGGGTGCTGCGCTGCGCTCAGCACGACAGGGCCTCGTCGACACTGAGGCTGCCTGTCCCAGGCCGCGTCGCTAGCCCCGCAGCCTGGACAGGCCGGCAAGCTTGTTCTGCTTGGTCGGTGTGGCGGGCCGGGACGGTACAGCGGGCGATGCCGTGCTGGGCACCTTGGTTTTTACCGCCACCCAGGTGTAAATTTTGTTGAGGGCGATGGGCGAAAACGTGGGTTGCTGCACCCCGTTCACCATTGGCCATTCGGCCGGTGCCGGCTGAAACAGGTGGTTGACGCCCTTGAGCTGGTAGGACGAAACCGAGCGGCGGGCGCCCTGCAACGCGCGCCGCAACGGGGCGAGGTTGCGCCGGGCCGACACCTGCATGTCGGCCGTGCCGTTGAGCAGCAGCACGGGGCACTGCACCTTGCCCAACTGGGGCTGGGGGTTGAAATCGAAGAAATAACGCGACCAGGGCGTGGTGAGCTGGGCGGCGCGGGCCCGGGCCATGGAGGCGTCGATGCCGGTGTTGGCACTGGTGAGCAGGGAAACGACCTTGGCGCGGGCGGCGGTGTTGTCTGGCGTCTGGCGAATGGCCGTGACGGTACGGTGGTACACGTCCTGGGCGGCTTTCACTTCCAGGGCATCGGCCCCGGTCAGGCGCATTATTTCAAGCTGCTGGCGCAGCATCGTATCGTAGCCCGGCACGCCGTAGCCCGCCAGCGACACCACAAAAGCCGGCGCCCGGTCCGGCCCGGTGGCGGCCAGCAAGGCCACATTGGCGCCTTCGCCGTGCCCGAGCAGGCCCACGTGCTGCGCGGCAACCAAAGGCCGCGTTCGCAGATAAGCCAGGGCGGCCTGGGCATCGGTCACAAAGTCGGCGGTGGTGGCGGTGGCAAAGGTGCCGCCCGATTTGCCCACGCCGCGGTCGTCGAAGCGCAGCACGGCCACGCCGTGGCGGGTGAGGTAGTCGGCCAGTTGGGCAAACATGCGGTAGCCCGTCACGTCCACGTCGCGATTTTGCGGGCCGAGGTCGGAGAGGAGTACCACGGCCGGAAACGGACCTTCGCCGGCCGGCACCGTGAGCGTGCCGCCCAGGCGCTGCTTGGTGGCCGGGTTCTGGAACACAACTTCGCTTTCGCGGTAGGGCGGGGCCGGGCGGAAGAGCGCGGCCGCCACGGCTTTGGCCGCCACGGCCCGCTGCAGAACCATGGGCGTTTTCACGCCCGCCTGCGTCCAGACGCCGCTGAATTTGGCGCCGTTATTCAGCACCTTGCCCACGAAACTGCTGCCGGCCTGGTCCATGCGCAGCTTGATTTCGGTGCCTTTCAGCTCCACGGTCACGGGCATGCGGCTGATGCGCTGCTGCGGCGCATCGAGGGCACCGTAGTACGTGCCGTTGGTGAGCGGCACGATGGTGACGATGACGTCTATCTGGCCGCCCAGTAATTTCAGGGGGCCTTTCCATTGGCCGCTGAGGGGAGCGGGAGCCACGTAGGCTCCGGCAGTGGCCGGCGAAAAATTCGCTGCGAATAGAATAAGAGAAAGAGCAGGCAGTAAAAATTTAATCATTGAATAAAACAAATTAAACTGATAAAACCTGACCTTCAACCGTAATCAGAGGTGAAAAGTACAACAAATGAAGTAGCCTGCAAATAGGAGTTTGAATCTGTTCCGGGCTTCATTATAAAATAAAAGCACATGGCCGGTCTGCGGGGCCAAGGTGGCATAGTTGAATTTCTGGGGTTGATGCGGAGGGCGAAATGTAAGCGCTAACACAGTGTCGGGTGGGCGTGTCCTACTTCTTCGTGTGCTGCGTCAGCCAGTCGCCGATAACCGTGAGCACGGCCGGGCTCATGGTCTCCTCCAGGGTGCCGTATTCGTTGGGGCCGCCCGTGGCTGCAGTCTGAAAAAGATGGTTGAGGCCGGACAGTTCCTTTATGGTCACGTCGCGGTTGCCACCCGCTTTGAGGGCAGCAGCGGTGGCCGCCAAATTCGGCGTGGCAATTACCTGAACGTCTTTACTGCCGCCCACAGCCAGTACCGGGCAGCGCACGCGGGCCAGGGATTTGGCCGGTCGGTCGGCAAGAATGGCGCGGTAGTCAGCCGATGTCATGGCGGCGAAGCTCGGCGCTAGCTCGGCGGCCTTGCGCGCGTCGCCGGTGGGGTTGTAGAGCGCCAGGAGCTGCGCGGTAGCCTGGGCGTTGTCGGCGGTTTTCTGAATAATCTGGGTCATGGCCCGCTGCACTTTTTCGGTGGCAGCCAGCTGGGCGGCATCGGCGGTTTGCAGGCGGGCGAGGGCCACGGACTGCTGCACCAGCATCTCGTCGCCGGGCAGGGCGGGCGAGGCCAGCAGCACCAGAAAGTCGGGCCCGTTGAGTTGGATGGCGGCGCCCACGGCGGCCGTGCCGCCCTGGCTGTGCCCGAGCAGGCCCACCTGGTTTTTGCGGATGCCCGGCTGGGCACGCAGCCACGCCAGCGCGGCCTGGGCGTCGGCGGTGTAGTCGGCGCTGGTGGTGCCGGCCAGCGTGCCGCCCGACTGGCCCACGCCGCGGTCATCGAAGCGCAGCACGGCAATGCCCTGGCGGGTGAGGTAGTCGGCCAGCACGGCGAAGGGCTTGTGGCCGGTAATGGTTTCGTCGCGGTCCTGCGGACCCGAGCCGGTGAGCAGCACCACCGCCGCAAACGGGCCCATGTCGGCGGGCACGGTGTAGGTGCCGGCCAGTGTCACGTTGGCCTTTTCGTTTTTAAACGTGACATCGGCCGACTGATACGGAAAGGGCGGCTGCGGCGTCTGGCGGCGTGGCGCGGGCTTGCCCGTGGCTCCGTTGCGGCTGAGCAGGAGGGGAAACACCCGCAGGCCCTGCTGCCATTCGCCCGCCAGCTGCTGGCCATCGGCCGAGCGGCGGCCGGCAAACCGGGCGGCCGGCTGGGCAATGCTCAGGTACACGCTGTCGGAAGGGGCAGTGAAGCGCATGGCCATGCCCTGCACCTTTTGCGCCGGAATGTCGAGCGTGGCCGTGCGCGGCCCGGCGGCCGGGTCGGCGAGGTGCATGGTGAACTCAATGGGGCCGAGCGAGCCACTCCAGTCGCCGCTGAGGCTGGGTAGCGGGGCCGTTTGGGCGTGGGCGGTGCTGGCACCGGCCAGCAGTGCGGCAGCCAGGAGAAGCCGGGTAGCAGTTTTCATGAAAAAAGGAAAGGGAGAGGAAGGAAATCCTGGGTCAATCGCAACGCTCAAAAAGCGACAGCGACAGTAGTGGCCTGGTGACTCTGTGGAATCTGCTTGGCGACGTATATGGCGTTGGCGATGCAGTCAACAGCGCTGTAGTGAGTTCCGACGAATATTGGTTTGCCTTGGTAAGAAGCTTTCGTGCTGGAGCTTCTTGCTGGCTTAAGACTTGAGAAAAGAAAGCGCGTTTTGCCTGCTTTGTCTGGTAGGGGAATTGCCAAACGTTGGTTGTCCTGCATTACCAAATGACAAACCTCCAAGAGAATGTCTTTCCATGTGTTGATGTCCTTCACCGTGCCGTTGGACAGGCGCAGCTGTTTGGGCTTTTGGCCGGGCAGCAAGGAAGCCAGCTGCAGTTGCGTCAACTCAATGAATGTGGCAGCAGAGGCCGCCTGTTTCTTTGGCGATGCGGGTTGTTTGCGCACTTTGGCAGACGGGTGCTTTGGTATTACCCGCAGTTCAGCCGCTTGCTTCTGAATTGTGGGCTTGGGTGCTGTGAAAGGGAGGCCGTGCCCGCTCTGCGCTGCATCAAGCCAGTGAACAAGCTGCAAAGCGCAGCCGATAATATCATCATTCAATAAATTGAACTGAGAGCCTGCAATGGAATTGCCCGGTCTGAATTCAGTATAGAAGTGCCAGGTGATGCCATCGGTCACCACCACTTTCAGTACTCCGAAGCCAAAGGCATAACTCAACAGCTGCTGCACGACGCTAAATTTCTCCAGATTCGAACCCAGGCATTTGGCTTCCAGCAGCAGGTCGATTTTACCGTTGGAATCGTGCAGAGCGTAGTCTGCCCGCCACGTGGTGTTAATGGTTTTTTCGGGTTCTACCAGCTGCACGTTGCTGGTATCCCAACCCAGGGCCCGCAGGACCGGGTCGATAAGGGCAGCGCGGGTTGCGGCTTCGTTTTTATGCAGAATGCTGGCATTGGCTGCGGCGCTCGCCGCCACGTTTTTCAATACTTGGTAGAGGGTGCCGAGCAGACTGGAAATAGACATGGGGCAGCGTAGGGCGAAGTGCAGCGCAATGTTAGCTACTGAAACGACATTGCGCAGTGCGCTTCGCCCTACCCACGGCCGTACCTTCGCAGCCGTAGCAACTACCCGTGGCCGAAACCTTCCGGCCCGGTTTCGCTGTTAGTTCGTTTATGCCCAAAAAAGACGCTTTGCAAGTTTCGGCCCCCGCCGACAACGCCATTGACCACCTCGACCCGCGCGAATTCATCCTCATCAAAAATGCCCGGGTTCACAACCTTAAAAACCTCAGCGTGGCCCTGCCGCGCAACCAGTTCATCGTCGTCACGGGCCTGAGCGGCTCGGGCAAATCCAGCCTGGCCTTCGATACGTTGTATGCTGAAGGCCAGCGCATGTACGTGGAAAGCCTGAGCAGCTACGCTCGCCAGTTCCTGGGCCGCATGGACAAGCCCGACGTGGACTACATCCGGGGCATCTCGCCGGCCATTGCCATCGAGCAGAAGGTGAGCATCAAGAACAACCGTTCGACGGTGGGCACCAGCACCGAGATTTACGACTACCTCAAGCTGCTGTTTGCGCGGGTGGGCCGCACGTTTTCGCCCGTGAGCGGCGAGCAGGTGCGCAAGGACAACGTGGCCGACGTGGTGGATTTTCTGGCCGCGCAGCCCGAGGGCACCAAGGCCATGATTCTGGCCCCGCTGTTCCGCACCGACCCCACCCGGGCCATGAGCAAGGAGCTGGATTTGCTGCTGCAAAAAGGCTACAGCCGCGTGGTGGTGGGCGGCGTCACGTCGCAGATTGAGGACCTGATAGGGGAGGGCCAGCCCGAGGTGAAGGGCGAAGTATACATCATGGTGGACCGCGCCGTGCTGCGGCCCGACGACGAAGACCTGCTGTTCCGCCTCTCGGATTCGGTGCAGACGGCCTTTTTCGAAGGCCACGGCAGCTGCGTGCTGCGCCTGAACGAGGACGAGTCGCGCACCTTCTCCGACAAGTTTGAGTTGGACGACATCGTATTTGAGGAGCCGAGCGTCAATTTCTTCTCCTTCAACAACCCCTACGGCGCCTGCCAGACCTGCGAGGGCTTCGGCTCGGTGCTGGGCATTGATGAGGACCTGGTGATTCCGGACAAGAGCCTGACGGTGTACGAGGGCGCGATTGCGCCGTGGCGCACCGAAAAGCAGGGCGAGTGGCTGAAGCCGCTGCTGAAAAACGGCATCCGCTTCGATTTCCCCATTCACCGCCCCTACAACGAGCTCAGCGAAGCCGAGCAACGCCTGCTTTGGACTGGAAACAAGCACTTCGACGGGCTGGATAAGTACTTTAAGTGGGTGAGCGAGCAGACCCACAAAATCCAGTACCGTGTGCTGCAGAGCCGCTACCGGGGCCGCACCACCTGCCCCGACTGCCGCGGCACCCGTCTGCGCAAGGACGCCCAGTACGTGCGCATCGCCGACAAGAACATTGCCGACATCGTGCTGCTGCCCATCTCCGACGCCCTCACGTTCTTCCAGAACATGAGCCTGAGCGAGCACGACGCCAAAGTGGCCGAGCGCCTCGTAACGGAAATCACCAACCGCCTCGGTTACCTCAACCGCGTGGGCTTGGGTTACCTGACCCTGAACCGTCTGAGCAACACGCTGAGCGGCGGCGAAAGCCAGCGCATTTCGCTGGCCACCTCGCTGGGTTCGGCTCTGGTGGGCTCCATGTACGTGCTCGATGAGCCCAGCATCGGCCTGCACCCCAAGGATGCCGAGCAGCTCATTGGCGTGCTGCGCTCCCTGCAGCAGCTCGGCAATACCGTGGTGGTGGTGGAGCACGAGGAGAAGATGATGGAGGCGGCCGACCAGATTATCGACATCGGCCCCGAAGCCGGCAGCGGCGGTGGCAATCTCATGTTTCAGGGCACCATGGCCGAGCTGCTGCAGGACACCAGCACCTATACCGGCCAGTACCTGAGCGGACGCATGGAAGTGGCCGTGCCCGCTGTGCGCCGCCCCTGGCGCAATGCCCTGGAGCTGACCGGAGCCCGCGAAAACAACCTCAAAAACGTGAGCGTGAAGCTGCCGCTGGGCGTGATGACGGTGGTAACCGGCGTATCTGGCTCGGGCAAGTCCACGCTCATCAAGCGCATTCTGGCTCCGGCCCTGATGAAAATGCTGGGCGGCGGCGCGGGCGAAAGCACCGGCAAGTTCGACCGCCTCACGGGCGTGAACGGGCAGGTATCGCATGTGGAGTTTGTGGACCAGAACCCCATCGGCAAATCGTCGCGCTCCAACCCGGTGACCTACGTGAAGGCCTACGACGCCATCCGGACGCTGTTTTCGGAGCAGCCGCTGGCCAAAGCGCGCGGCCTGAAGCCCTCACACTTCAGCTTCAACGTGGACGGTGGGCGCTGCGAAGTGTGCCAGGGCGAGGGCCAGGTGAAAATCGAAATGCAGTTCATGGCCGATATCTACCTGACCTGCGAGGGCTGCAGTGGCCGTAAGTTCAAGCAGGACATTCTGGAGATAAAATTCCAGGACAAGGGCATCGACGAAGTGCTGGAGCTGACCGTGTCCGACGCCGTACAGTTCTTTAAAAGTCAGCCCAAAGTCGCCGAGCGACTCAAGCCGCTCGAAGACGTGGGCCTGGGCTACATCCGCCTCGGCCAGTCGGCCAACACGCTCAGCGGTGGCGAGGCCCAGCGCGTGAAGCTGGCCAGTTTCCTCACCAAAGGCGCCACGCTGCAGCAGGATAAAATCCTGTTCATCTTCGACGAGCCCAGCACCGGCCTGCACTTTCACGACATTGCCAAGCTGCTCACGGCTTTGAACGCGCTGATTGAGCAAGGCAATTCCGTGCTCATCATCGAGCACAACGTCGACATCATCAAGTGCGCCGACTGGCTCATCGACCTCGGCCCGGAAGGCGGCCTCAACGGCGGCCACCTGCTCTTTGAAGGCACGCCGGAAGACCTGGTGAAACTGAAAGACACCAACCACACCGCGCGGTTTTTGGCCGATAAGGTGTAACGTTGCAGCCCCACCCGCCAGGCGGTAGGCCGCGGATGGGTGGGGGCGGTCCCAGCAATGCTTTGTTACCCTGCTTATTTGCGTGGGCAAATCAGCATTGATTCGCCCTAATCCAAGCCTTATATTGATACGTAGGTGGCTCACCTACCTCCTCTTAAGTATGCCGACTACCGCCCACTACCCCGATAACTACGCTGCTCCCGACACTTCAGCAGTAGGCTGGCTGTGGCGCTGGCTGACAGCGGCGTCCATTTTCGGCAATATTTTTCTCAACTATTATTCAAATACGCGGCCGTTCAATGGGCAGACCATGGGGGAGGTTTCGGCCCGCTACCCCACGCTGCTCACGCCGGCGGGCTACGCTTTCAGCATTTGGGGGCTGATTTTTCTGGGGTTGGCGGTGTACGCGGTGTGGCAGCTGCTGCCGGCGCAGAGCAGGCTGTCGCTGCCCACCGCCCTTGCTAAGCCGCTGACCCTGGCCAACGTCGCCACGGCGGGCTGGGTTGTGCTGTTTGCCTACGAAGAGATTTTGCCCAGCGTGGGCCTCATGGTGCTGATTCTGGCTTTGCTGATGGTGGTGTACGGGCGGGCCCGGCGGCGCATTTTTGTTGATGCTGCGCCAGCCTGGGTCGGTGTGCCGTTTTCCCTGTTTATGGGCTGGATTTCGGTAGCTTCGGTGATTAACATCACCATTGGGCTGCGCGAGCTGGGCTGGCAAACCGCCGACGGCATGTCCATAACGCTCACGCTGGGCTTGCTGGCGGTGGTGGTGGCGCTGGGCTTGTTCATTAGCCGCGTCTTTCGCGATATGGTGTACCCGCTGGTGCTGGCGTGGGCGCTGGTAGCCATTTGGGTGGTGCGCTTGCGCGAAGTGCCCGAGCTGGGCTGGGCCGCGCTGGCCGGCGCCGTCATTGTGGCGGTGCTGGGCATCGTGTTTTCGCGGCAGGGCGGCCGCAAGACCCCGTGGCAGATACGCGACGAAGCCGCCGCCGCCCGTGAGGCCGAGATAGCCGCTTCCCGCTCCATGAGCGCGGGCGAATAGCCTCCGTGCGACGGCCCCGGTGGCGATTGGGCGCGCCGGTGCCGCTGGTCCTGCTAGCTTTGTGCCTTTGAACTTCACGTGCACCGCACCCACAGCTTATGCGCCAAAACCTTATTGCCGGCAACTGGAAAATGAATCTGACTTACCCCGAAGCCATGGCTTTGGTGGGTGAAATCTCCACGTTGGCCAGCGCCAGTCCAGCTGGTGCTGCTTTGCCCGAAGTCGTTATCTGCCCGCCCTTTCCGGTGCTGCACGGCGTGGGCCAGGCGTTGCCGCAGGGCGGCAAGTTCCACCTCGGCGCCCAGAACTGCCACCAGAAGGAAAGCGGAGCGTTCACGGGCGAGGTGTCGGCGAAGCTTCTGGCTTCGGTGGGCTGCGAATACGTTATTCTGGGCCACTCGGAACGCCGCCAGTACTTCCGCGAAGACGACGAGCTGCTGAGCCAGAAGCTGAAAGCCGCGCTGGTCGCCGGCCTGAAGCCGATTTTTTGCGTGGGCGAGTCGCTGGACACCCGCGAAGCCGACGAAACCTTCGATTACATCGGCAAGCAGCTCACCGACGGCCTGTTTCATCTCAGCAACGAGGAGTTTGACCAGGTGACGGTGGCCTACGAGCCCATCTGGGCCATTGGCACGGGGCGCACGGCTACCAGCGCCCAGGCCCAGGAAGTGCACGCTTTCATCCGCGAGCGAATTGCCCGGGCCTACGACGGCAAAACCGCCCTCGACACCACCATTCTATACGGCGGCTCGGCCAACGCCCAGAACGCGCGGGAGCTTTTCGCGCAGCCCGACGTTGACGGCGGACTCATTGGCGGCGCCTCGCTGAAAGCGGCCGACTTTATGGCCATTATTCAGTCCTTCTAATTCGGGTCTGGCACCGTTGTTGGAGGCCGACACAGGCTGGCGGTCTTGTGCCGCCTCACGCAGAAACTTGTTGCTCTAGCCATGTTTTTCTCCTTGTTGCTCACGGCCTGGCTGGCCACGGCGCCGGGTGGCCCCACGGCCTCCCTGCCACTTGCCGCTCCCAACCACGCCCTCCGGACGGGGCCGTTGGAACCGTGCAAAATATACGGCTCGGTGTACCTCGAAACCGACCCCGGCCGCCGCAGCTACTGCTACGGCACGGTGTACGTGGAGCCGGAAGAGGCATTTGCCGACGTCGTGGTTTTCAAGGAAGACAACAAGCTGTTTGCGGACAAAGCCGGCCTGTGGGCCGATGCCCCGGCCCGCGACTTTGCCGACTACGTGCTGCTGGTGACCACCGACCGGAGCCGGGCCGACTTTGCCATTCACTACACCAAAGTGCGCTCCTTTGCCGGCTGCAAAAAGTAATAAATAGCCTGCGAAAAGCGCGGCGTTGCGCGCGTTTCTGCCGAACTTGCCACCCTACCCGGGGTGGCATTTTTGCTGCCCGAAATCTGATGGAACTCGAACTTCGGAACCTGACCAAGTCCTTTGGTCCCAAACACGTGCTGCGCGACGTGTCCCTGACCGCGCACACCGGCTACTGCGTGGGCGTGCTGGGCCGCAACGGCGCCGGCAAAAGCACCCTTTTCAATCTGCTCACTAACGTGCTGCTGCCCACCAGTGGCGCCATCGTGCTCGACGGCCTGCCCTTGGGCGAAACCTTTCCCGTGGGCGTGAAGCGGCGAATGGGCGCCCTTGTCAACCAGGCGTACCTGGTGGAGCAGCTCACGCCCGAGGAGTACCTGCAGTTTGTGGCCCGCATCTACGACCTGCCCGATGCCCAGCCGCGCATCGAGAGCCTGCTGGCGCATTTGCTGGAGGATTACGACACCGTGCGCCGCAAGCGCCTCAGCTCGTTCTCGACCGGCATGAAGCAGAAAGTAGCCATTGCTTCCTGCTTGCTGCACCGCCCCGAGCTGCTGGTGCTGGACGAGCCATTCAACGGCCTCGACGTGTTTTCGGCCGATAGCGTGCTGGCGCTGCTCAACAGCTACCGGCCGCAGGCCCTCACGTTTGTGTCGTCGCACAACTTAGCCCACATCGAAAAAGTAGCCACCCACCTGCTCGTTATCGATGATAGCGAGGTGAAGTACTGGGGTACCATGGCCGACTTTCTGCAGGGCCAGGGCGCCTTGCTGGGCGATGCCCTGCTTCGGCTCATCAACCCGGCCACCACCACCGCTCAGGACTTGACATGGCTGACTACGCAATGCTAGGGCACTTTCTGCCATACCTGCTGGGCCGGCGGCTGCGTGCCGTGGTGTGGCCCGATGCCACGGGCGAGCGGGTGGGCGTCGTGGCGCTGCTCGTGTTCATGGCGGGCTATGGCGCGGGGTTTGGCCTGCTGCTCAGCCACCGCGACTCAGATGGTATCAGCGAGATGCTGCCCGAGCTGCTGGTGGTGCTCAACGCCGCTTGGCTGGTCTCGGCGCTGCTCGTGGACTTTGTGCCCACGCTGCGCCCCGTGACGCGGCCGCTGCCCGAGCATTTCCCGGTGTCGGCGCGCCAGAACGTGGTCACGGCCTTTCTGCTGGATTTAATCTCGCTGCGGCGTCTGCTCATTGCAGTTTTTCTGCTGGCTGCGCTGGTGGTGGCGCCCCGGCACGGGCTGGTACCGGGCTTTAGCCTGCTGCTGGTGCTGGCCGGGGCAGTGCTCAGCTTCAACGTGCGCCTGCTGGGAGCCCTGCGGCGCTGGCGGCACCCGCTGCTGCTGGCCCACGCCGCCACCCTGGCCCTGATGGTGTGGTGGATACTTCACCCCGCGCAGCCCTACTACACCGCGCTGGGCGTGGCCATGGCGCTGCTGCCCTGCGCCCTGTGGGCGACGCAGCTCTACTGGGTGGCGCCGTCCTTCAGCGCCCGCTACCTGCCCGCCGACCCGGCCCACGCCGCCGGCCGGGCGCTGGACCGGCTGCCCCTCGAATGGAAAGTATACACCCGCAAAGCCTGGCTGTCGCTGCTCATGGGCCTGGTCATAAAGGTGCTGCTGGTGGGCGCGTCCGGGCTGTTTTTTGTTAAAAACGGCAAGCTGACCAGCCAGGGCTTTTTTTACGTGGCCTTTCTGCCCGTGGTGGGCTTTACTTATGCCAACAACAACCTGTTTGGCTTCCTGGGGGACATGGCGGCCAATGAATTGCAGCGCCTGGGGCTGACCTCGCGCCTGCTGGTGCTCTATGCCCGGGTGGTGGGCCCGGTGGTACTGGTCGACTGCCTGCTGTCGGCCGTGCTGGTGCTGGCGCTGTTTCCGCCCTCGTTGTGGCACCTGCTGGGGCTGCTGCCGCTAAGCGCCGCCGGGCTGGCCGCCATCGGGTTGTGGGGTAGTCTGTACAAGGCCAAGCAGGTGGTGAAAACCGTGGATTTTGCCAACATGCGCAACAACGTTTCCAGCCTGATGAGCCTGTTTTCTGCCGGCTTCGCGGCGGTGCTTTACTTTGTGCCGTGGTGGTGGCTGCGCGTGCTGCTGGCCGGGCTGGTCACCGTATCGGCGGTGTGGCCGCTGCGGGCCGTGCTGGCCAACGAGGGCGGGCTGCGCCGCCGCCTATGGCACGGCATCGGTGCCTGAGCCGCGGCAGCAGTGTGACGCTGGTGCGACTGAAGTAATCTTTGCCGTCCTGCTTCAGTAAGAACGTCATGCTGAGCTTGTCGAAGTATCTCTACCGCGCAAGTAATCAAGTTTACTACTGCGGTAGAGATGCTTCGACAAGCTCAGCATGACGTTCTTTTTTGCTACGGTTAATCTTGCGCGACTGCTTCAACACGCAAAAAGCCCTCTCATGCGGAATGAGAGGGCTTGCAAAGGATTGATTCAATGCGCTATTCTATGATGAGCTGGCGGCCTGTGCCGGCCACTGTCAGCCAGTAGGCGCCGGGGGGCAGGGCCAGCGGCAGTTGCACGGTGGCAGTCGCCAGCGCCTGACGATACACCAGTTGGCCGAGGCTGTTGAACAGCTGCACGTCGCGGTGCAGCAAGCGGGCATCGGTGGTCGTCACCGTGAGCTGGTTGCGGGCCGGGTTGGGGAACACCTGCAGCGCCGAAGCCGGTACCTGCGGGCGGGCCGTGCCCGTAACAACCGAGGTGAGGGCCCGGGCCGCATTTACGCGCCCAAACCCGTAGTACTGGTCCCAGCCGGCCAGGTCTTCGGTCGGTTTGCCCACCCGGTCGTCGGCCGTGGCCTGCAAGGTGGTTTTTACCTGGGTGGCGGTGAGCTGGGGCCGCAGCGTGAGCAGCAGCGACACCAGGCCGGCCACGTGCGGCGTGGCCTGCGACGTGCCGCCCCAGTAGCTGCCGTAGTTGGTGTTGGAGAGGTGGTTGAGGCCGTAGATATAGTTGCCGGGGGCCACCACCGACAGGTGTGCGCCGTAGTTGCTGCCGCTGCTGCCACTCCAGAAGAACGGGCTGCTGCGCGCATCGTTGGGGTCGGTGGAGCCCACGGCCACCACGCCGGTTAGGGCCGCGGGGTAGTAGGGCGTGCTGGTGTTGGTGTTCATCATGCACGCCACCACCACCACGCCCCGTTGGGCGGCATAGTCCACGGCATCCTGCGTGGCCTGGGAGGCAGAAAGCCCGCCCAGCGACATGTTGATTACCCGGGCCCCGTTGTTGACGGCGTAGTAAATGGCGCTGGTCCACCACGAATAAAAGCCATTGTTCCTAGCGTCCAACCCTTTGCAGACCATGAGTTTGCAGGCCCAGTTCACGCCGGCGTAGCCCACGGCGTTGTTGCCCGAAGCACCCACAATGCCCGTCACGTTGGTGCCGTGGCCGTGGTCGTCGGTGGGGTCGTTGTTATTGTTGGCAAAATTCCAGCCGCGCACGTCGTCGATGTAGCCGTTGCCGTCATCGTCGAGGCCATTGCCGGCTATCTCCTGGCGATTGCGCCAGATGCGCTGGGCAAATTCCGGGTGGTCGAGCTTGCAGCCGCTGTCGATGATGGCCACCGTCACCGACGAGTCGCCGCGCGTGATGGCCCAGCCGTCTTCCATGGCAATATCGGCCCCGGCCCGCGCCGCCGACAGGCTGAACGTGCCGGTGTTTTTCAGGCTCCACTGCCGGTTGTACAGGGCATCGTTTGGCACGACGCCCTGTACCCCGCCGCCCTCGCCGGCCGCATCCAGCTCCACGTAGCGGAACAGGCCGCTTTGCTGGTAGTCGCGCATGGCCTGTTGGGCGTCGGCTCCGGCGGGCAGGGAAATCAGGTACATGGCCGGCGCGGCCGTGGTGCGCTGCTGCGGCCGGCCGGGGTTCAGCGGCTGGGCCAGCTTTGCGCCGTGGCGGCGGTTGAGGCGCTCCAGCGCCTGCGTTTTGGCAGCCAGCACTGCCGGTGAGGCCGTGGGCGAGAGGTCGTCGTTGAGCCGGACAATTAGGCGGGTTGCCGAAGCAGGGGTCTGGCCCTGCGCAGGCGCGCTCAAGGCAGCCAGCAGGGCGAGGGTTGCGTAAAGTTGTTTCAAGCTAGAAAGGAGTAGAAGATGGTATCGGGGTTCAGCTCACGCCACCGGGTTGAAGACTTAAATATACACTCCGGACTATGTGCTGCGCCAAATGCTGCAGCCGTACCGGGCGAGGGGCGAAAGCGCCGGTTTCCGGTCGGCTTTTGGAAACCTCGGGGGCGGCAGCGCAGCAAACTGCTTCTTTGGGGCGACTTTTGTGGACTTTTAACCATTGACCCCTGCGCCGCATGGATTTTATTGAACTGACCGTTGAAACCCCACGCGAGCTGTCCGACATTCTGGTGGCCGAACTGGCCGAAGTAGGCTTCGATACCTTTGAAGACAAGGACGCGGGCTTCTGCGCCTACACCACCGAAGACGTGTTCAACCCCGACGCGGTGGCCGAAATCATGAGCCGCTACGCGGGCATTGGCGAGTTGAACTACTCGCACCGCACCATTACCCGCCAGAACTGGAACGCCGAGTGGGAGAAGAACTTCCAGCCGCTCATCATCGCCGAGCGGGTGTCGGTGCGAGCTCCCTTCCACCCTGAGCCGGCCGGCGTCGACTACGACATCGTCATCATGCCGCGCATGTCCTTCGGCACGGGCCACCACGAAACCACGGCCCTGATGATAGAAAACCAGCTCGACGTGGACCACAAAGGCCTGCGCGTGCTGGACATGGGCACCGGCACCGGCATCCTGGCCATCATGGCCGAAATGCTGGGCGCCCGCCAAATCCTGGCCGTGGACACCGAGCCCTGGACCGTGGAAAACGCCCGCGACAACGCCGCCGAAAACCAGTGCCGCACCATTGAGTGCCGCCTGGGCGGAGTCGAAACCCTGGCCGGCGAAGCCCCCTTCGACCTCATCCTCGCCAACATCAACCGCAACGTGCTGCTCGAAGACATGCACGAATACGCCCGCCTGCTGCCTAGCGGCCACCCCATCCTGTTCAGCGGTTTCTACGAAGAAGACCTGGCCAAAATCCAGGCCGAAGCCGCCAAGCACGGCTTGCGCTACCAGCGCCACCGCACGCTGCGGAGCTGGGTATCGGCCCTATTTGAGAAGGAGTAGCCACCCGCCAACCCGTGAACAACGGAGCGGCCCGACGGCCGGCGGGGCAGTTGCCGGGCTGGGCGGCCTTCGTGCCGTCGCCATCTTTGTGCGGTAATCTCGCGGCGGGGTTCAATATCAATCCTGCTGTTATTGACAGAATGCAACCATGAATGTAATACGCGTGCGAAAAGGAGTGCTGGCGGTGGTGCTGGCCAGTGGAGTGGGGCTGATGGCTTTCCGGCCCGCCGAAGACAGCTTGCTGCAGCGCATAGCCCGCCAGCTGGGCGAATACTACGCCGCCGCCAAGGGCGAAAAAGTGTACCTGCACCTCGACCGCCCGATGTACGCCACCGGCGAAACCATCTGGTTCAGCGCCTACGTGGTGGATGCCTCGCAGCACCGCCTCGACTCCCTCAGTCAGGTACTGCACGTAGACCTGGTGTCGGCGGAGCGGCGCGTGGTGGCCCGCCGCACCCTGCGCCTGCAGGGTGGCCGGGCCAGCGGCGACCTCAGCATTGCCGACTCGCTGGCCGCTGGCGTTTACGAGCTGCGCGCCTATACCAACTGGATGCGCAACGCCGGTGACAGCTTTGTGTACAGCCGCCGCCTCAATATCTGGCTGGCCTCGCCGCTGGGCCCCCAGGAAGCCACCGCCGCCGCCGCGACTGCGGCCCCTGGTAAAGCCAAAGGCCCCGGTGCCAGCCAGACCAAGCCCGATGTGCAGTTTTTCCCCGAAGGAGGCTACCTGGTAGAAGGGCTGCCCGCCACAGTGGCCTGCAAAGCCACCGATGCCAGCGGCCGCGGCATTGCCGTGCGCGGTCAGATTGTGAATGCCCAGAACGCCGTGGTTGCCGCTTACACCACCCGCCACGCGGGCATGGGCCGCTTCAGCTTCGTGCCCGGCGCAGGCCAAAAATATCGCGCCCGCTTCACGCTGCCCGACGGCAGCACCGCCGAGTACCCGCTGCCGGCGGTGCAGGCCAGCGGCTACTCGCTGCACGTGGTAGAAAACGCCGAGAGCTTCGTGGTAGAAGCCCGCTACCGGGGCACGGCTGCCTCTGGCCCGGTGCAGCTGCTCACGCAGGTGCGCGGCGTGGTGGCCTACCCCGAGCCACGCACCCCCACCGCCGAAGCGCCGGCCGTGTGGCGCATGCCGAAGAAAAACTACCCCAACGGCATCGTGCACTTCACCTTGTTTGATGCGCAGGGCGCGCCGCGCTGCGAGCGGCTGGCCTTTTCCCAGAACGGCTCGGCCGACCTGCGCGTGACCGTGACGCCCGATCAGGCCAGCTATGGGCCGCACGCGCCCGTGCAGCTCAAAGTGCGCGTGACCGATGCGGCCGGCCAGCCGATAGCCGCCAACCTGTCGGTGGCGGTGAGCGACGCCGGCCTCAGTGCCCTGGCTCCCAACGCCGAGACCGTGGCCTCCAACCTGCTGCTCACTTCCGACCTGGTGGGGTATGTGGAGAACCCGGGCTACTATTTCCGCGAGCCGTCGGCGGCCACCAGCCAGGCCCTCGACGACCTGCTCCTGACCCAGGGCTGGCGCCGGTTTGTGTGGAAGGAAGTGCTAGCGGGTCAGGCCCCCGCCGTGCGGTTTGTGCCCGAGCAGGACATTTCCCTCACCGGCCAGGTAGTGAGCCAAAACGGCAACCAGCCCATTGCCAACAGCCAGCTCACCTTCCTGCAAGTGAAGCCCACGAAAACCGTGGCCACGGCCACCACCGACGCGCTGGGCCGCTTCACCTTCACCGGCTTTGCGGTGCAGGACACGGCCGTGATTACCCTGCAGGCGCGGCGGGCAAAGGGCGGCTCCAACGTCATCATTCTGCCCGATGGCGGCCCCGTGCCCGGCACCCAGCCGCTACCGCGGCTGCCCGCCCTGAGCGCGGCCCCGGCCGGCGTGGCTGCCTATGTGCGCCGCAGCCGGCAGGCCCAGGCCACCGACCTGGAGCTGCACCCCGAAAAAGCCCTGCGCACCATCAACCTGAGCAACGTGTCGGTGACGGTCCAGCGCGTAGCTGTGCCGCACGACGACCCCCGCCGCCTCTACGGGGCCACCGGCGGCACCGTCATCGACGTTGCCAACATGCCGCAGGCCCAATCGGGCCTGTCGGTGCTGCAGTTGCTGCAAGGCCGGGTGGCGGGCCTTACCATCACTGGCAACCCGCCCACGGCGTCTATTCGCGGGCAGGGCACGCCGCTGTTTATTGTCGATGGCAATCGGACCGATATTGATTTCGTCAACAGCCTGCCATCGGCCGATATTGAATCGGTGGAGGTTTTTAAGGGACCCGCAGCGGCTATTTTTGGCGGCTCGGGCGGGGCCATTGCCATCTATACCAAGCGGGCCGACCCGAACTACAAAGGCTCGGCCGCGCCGGCGCCCGGCATCGCCACCGTGCGGGTGCCCGGCTTTTACGCGGCGCGGGAGTTCTTCCAGCCGCGCTACAACGCCCTGCTCACCAACCCGCCCGCCGACCCGCGCACCAGCACCATCTACTGGAACCCCACCGTGCGCACCAACGCCCGCGGCGAGGCCGAGCTGTTCTTCTTCACCGCCGACGACGGCGGCACGTTCCAGGCCGTGGCCGAGGGCGTAAGCGTGGACGGCCGGCCCGCCCAGGGCACCGGCACCTTGGTCACGCGGGGCAAGTAGCCGGCCAGCGCCGGTGGCATAATGAGAATAAGAGCGTCTCGGCCGCAAGATTCCCAGCGCGCTGGGGAGCTGCTTGGGACGGCAAAGAACGTGTCAATTGGGCTCTGGCTAACAGATAAAAACGAACTGCCTCGGAGGGAAGCGGAGAGGGATACCGGAAACGCTTGCGGTAAGAATTCTAAGAAGAAACCAAAGTTTTCCTTTCAGAAGCGGTTTTTTTACCGGAACATTACTTTCTAGTAGCTTCGCCATCACCACGCTATTCCGCGCGTTGATGAGGTGCGGCAATATAATTCCCCTTCTGCTCAATGAATAAGCTCGACACGATTGATTACATCGTATTCTTCGTCTACTTCATCATCGTATCCGGCTACGGCATATGGATTTACCGCCGCAAAACGGGCCATGACGGCACCGTCGAGGGCGATTCTAAGGACTATTTCCTTGCCGAAGGCTCCCTGACGTGGTGGGCCATCGGCTCCTCGCTCATCGCTTCCAACATCTCGGCCGAGCAGTTTGTGGGCATGTCCGGCTCGGGATTCAAAATGGGCCTGGCCATTGCCACCTACGAATGGATGGCCGCCATCACGCTCATTGTGGTGGCCGTGTTTTTCATTCCGGTGTACCTGAAGAACCGCATTTTCACGATGCCGCAGTTCCTCAGCCAGCGCTATAATGGCACGGTGGCCATGATTATGGCCATTTTCTGGCTGGCCCTCTACATCGTGGTCAACCTGACCTCGATTCTCTACCTCGGCGCCATTGCCATCAGCAGCATCGCCGGCCTCAACCTGGAGTTCTGCCTCTACGCGCTGGCCGCGTTTGCGGTACTCATCACGCTGGGCGGCATGAAGGTGATTGGCTTCACCGACGTTATTCAGGTGTTTTTCCTGATTCTGGGCGGCCTGGCCACTACCTACCTGGCCCTGAACCTGGTGGCCGAGCACTACGGCCAGAGCGGCGTGATAAACGGCTTCAACCTGATGACGGCTCAGGCCGGCGACCATTTCCAGATGATTTTCAAAAAGGAAAATCCCAATTACATCGACCTGCCGGGCCTCACCGTGCTGCTGGGCGGCATGTGGATTGTGAACCTAAACTACTGGGGCTGCAACCAGTACATCACGCAGCGCGCCCTGGGGGCCGACCTGCCCACGGCCCGCGCCGGCATCCTCTTCGCTGCTTTCCTCAAGCTGCTGATGCCCGTGATTGTGGTGCTGCCCGGCATTGCGGCCTACGTGCTCTACAACGCCGACGTGTTCGGGCCGGCCGAGTTTGGCTCGGGTACCAACCTGAACCCTGACCGCGCTTATCCGGTGCTGCTCAACATTCTGCCCGTGGGCCTCAAGGGCCTGTCCTTCGCCGCCCTCACGGCCGCGGTGGTGGCCTCGCTGGCCGGCAAAGCCAACAGCATCGCCACCATTTTCACCCTCGACGTTTACAAGAAAGTCATCAACCCCAACGCCTCGGAAAAAACCCTGGTGAACGTGGGCAAAATTGCCGTGGTGGTGGCCATGATGATGGGCGTGCTCATCGCGCCACACCTGGGCATCGACAAAAAAGGCGGTTTCCAGTACATTCAGGAGTACACGGGCTTTGTGTCGCCGGGCATCTTCGCCATGTTCATCCTGGGCTTCTTCTGGAAAAAGACGACTTCTACGGCGGCGCTGTTTGCCACCATTGGCGGCTTCCTGCTGTCAGTGATGTTCAAGTTTCTGCCCCTCTACGCCGACCTCTCGTTTCTGTCGCCGCTGGGCTTTGCGGTTAAAAACGCGGAGGGCGTGTACGAAATTCCGTTCCTCGACCGGATGGGGTTTGTGTTCCTCATCAGCGTGGCCGCCATGGTCGTCATCAGCTTGTATGAAACCAACCGGGGCGTGAAAACCAACGGACTGGAGGTAGACCGCAGCATGTTCAAAACCACCCGGAGCTTTGCCATTGGCTCCATGGTCATCATGGTTATTCTCACCACGCTTTACACGGTGTATTGGTAGGCGGCTCTGCCTGCTGAAAACCACCAGAACGTCATGCTGAGCGGAGCCGAAGCATCTCCCGTGCAATAGTTAAACGCAATCAGTTGGATTAGTTACGGCACGCGAGATGCTTCGGCAAGCTCAGCATGACGTTCTTTTTTATTCTTTCTACGCCAGTCTCTTTGCCATGAAACTACTCCGCTACGGCCCGGCCGGCCACGAAAACCCCGGTATCCTGCAGGGTGACCAGCGCTACGATGTAGCTGCATTCGGCGAAGACTACACCGAGGCGTTTTTCGGGAGCAATGGCCTGCAGCGGCTGGCTGATTTTGTGGCCGCCAACGCGGGCAGCTTGCCCCTGGTGGACGCCGCCGAGCGCCTCGGCCCCCCAGTGACCCGGCCCTCCAAAATCATCTGCATTGGCCTGAACTACTCCGACCACGCCCACGAAATGGGCCTGACGCCGCCCACAGAGCCGGTGGTTTTCCTGAAGTCCACCACTGCGCTGGTGGGGCCTTTTGATGACATTGTTATTCCCAGAAACTCGGTGAAAACCGACTGGGAAGTGGAGCTGGCCGTGGTTATCGGCAAGCGCGCCTCCTACGTAGCCGAAGCCGAGGCCGCCAGCTACATTGCCGGCTACCTACTGCACAACGACGTGTCGGAACGCGAGTTTCAGCTGGAGCGCGGCGGTACCTGGACCAAGGGCAAGGGCTGCGACACCTTCGCGCCCATGGGCCCGTTTCTGGCCACGCCCGACGAAATGGGCGACGTGAACAACCTGCGCCTCTGGCTCACGGTGAACGGCGAAAAAATGCAGGATGGCAACACGGCTAACCTGATTTTTGACGTGCCGTTCATCATTTCCTACGTCAGCCAATTTATGACCCTGCTGCCCGGTGACGTTATCTCGACCGGCACGCCGGCCGGCGTTGGCTTGGGATTCAAGCCCCCGGTTTTCCTCCGGCCCGGCGACGTGGTGGAGCTGGGTATTGACAACCTGGGCAGCTCGCGCCAGGTGCTGAAGGCGTATTCTGGTTAGCGGCGCAAAGCCCACGGCCCGCGCCATCGCACTCTTTGCATCCATCTGCGGAAGCCAACGCCGGAGGCGGCTGCAGGGCCTGCACCTCGTATAAATTTGCCTGGGTCCCGTGGCAGAAAGACCCGATGGCCTTTGCCCGGGCCCCGACCCAGCTCACCAAGAGGGCCTACACGTTGACAATAGCAGAGGCAGGTCTCGTAAGTTCGCAGCGTGGGCGCTGCGAGTCCACACATTCCTTAGCCGAACAACCGCCCGTGCGCGGACTCGCAGCGTCCGCGCTACCCCAATCCCACCCATGTCCCAAACCACCGAAAACACCCTGGCCACGCCCGTCGGCATCACGCTGGAGCGCTACATCATGCGCAAGCAGTCCGAATTTGCCTTCGCCACCGGCGAACTATCGCAGCTGCTACGGGACATTGCCCTGGCCGGCAAAATCGTGAACCGCGAGGTAAACCGCGCGGGGCTTTCGCGTATTACGGGGGCTATGGGCGAGAAAAACGTGCAGGGCGAGCACCAGCAGAAACTCGACGTGGAGGCCAACATCCGCTTCGTTCGGGCTCTCACCAACGGGGGCGAGTGCTGCGCCGTGCTCTCGGAAGAGGACGAGGAAATCATCCAGACCGGCAACGTCAACGGCAAGTACGTGGTGGCCATCGACCCGCTCGACGGCTCCTCGAACATTGACGTGAACGTGAGCATCGGCACCATTTTCAGCATCTACCGCCGCGTGTCGCGCAATGGCGGGCCGGCTCGCCAGGAGGACTTTTTGCAGGGCGGCCGCGCCCAGATTGCGGCGGGCTACGTGCTCTACGGCTCCAGCACCATGCTGGTATACACCACGGGCCACGGCGTGGCGGGCTTCACCTACGAAAACTCGCTGGGCGAATTCTTTCTCTCGCACCCCGACATCAGGATTCCGCGCCAGGGGCCGGTGTTCAGCTGCAACGAAGGCAACTGGTTTGATTACCCGGAGTTCGTGCGCGCCTTCCTCACCACCTGCAAGGAGCGCCGCCTCACGGCCCGCTACGTGGGGTCTTTGGTGGCCGACTACCATCGCAACCTGTTCACGGGCGGCATTTATCTTTACCCGCCCACCGTGGACAAGCCCACCGGCAAGCTGCGCCTGCTCTACGAGTGCTACCCGCTGGCTTTCCTGATTGAGCAGGCCGGCGGCGTGGCCGTGACCGGAGCCGACCTGGTGCTCGATGTGCCCCCCACCGCCGACCTGCACCAGCGCGCCCCGCTCTTTGTGGGCTCTGCCGACTTGGTGGAGGAACTGCGCTGCAAAGCCACCAACTAGCGCCTTGGCCGTGCGCGTGAAGGCCCTTCTGCTTGCGGTGCTGGCCGCAATGCTCAGCCATGTGGCCAGGGGCCCAACCGCCGCCCGGCCCAAATGTGCTGGCGCAGCCCACGGCGAAGGACGCGTATTCTAATGTGTTGCCGGGGGTATTGCGGCGCTACAACTTGCCGGATTTGCAGCGGGCGCTGGGCGAAAAAATGGTGTTGGGCTAACGCACTCAGATGCTGCCGGGGAAGAGAGCTAATCCGGGCATTGAATGGAGGTCGGGGCCCGCGCTACTTTGGTGAGCAGCCCGCATTTTAGGCACAGCACAAAGCCGTTGGCAGATGCCGGCGGCTTCTTGTTGCAACCCGCTGAATCTTGTTTGGTAACATTCCCGTCATATGCCGGTCACGCACGGTTAACAAAAAAGGCGTCCCTTTGTGGTAGCATTACTATTTGATGAAGAAACTGTTAATTGCCCTTCTGTTTTTAGTGGCCGGGCCTGCTTATAGTCAAGCCGTTGACTCGGTAACACAAGCGCCATTTGCTGCTAAAAAGTGGTTCGAAACTTTTGCTATTCGGGGCTATGTGCAGGCGCGGTACAACCGGTTGCTCGAAACCAATTCCAAGCTGTCCTGTGAACAGTGCGACCGGTCGTGGGGAGATAAAGGCGGTATTTTCCTGCGGCGGGCGCGCCTTATTTTTTATGGGCAGCTGCACGAGCGGCTCTATTTTTATATTCAGCCCGACTTTGCGAGCAGCGTCAGCGGCAGCACCTCGCTGAATTTCGGCCAGCTGCGCGATGCCTACTTTGATGTAAGCCTCGACAAAGCTGGCCAGTACCGCATCCGCCTGGGCCAGAGCAAAATACCCTACGGCTTCGAAAACATGCAGTCGAGCCAGAACCGCCTGCCATTGGACCGCAGCGATGCCCTGAACAGCGCCCTGTCCAACGAGCGGGATTTGGGCGCGTTTTTGTATTGGGCCCCCACTGCCGTGCGCCAGCGCTTTTCGCGGTTGGTGAAAGATGGCCTAAAGGGCTCGGGCGATTACGGCATGGTAGGGGTGGGCGCGTTCAACGGCCAGACCGCAAACCGGCCCGAACTCAACAACCAGCGGCACATAGTAGGCCGCTTTACCTACCCACTGGTGGTGGGCCGGCAAATCATCGAGCCTGGCCTGCAGGCCTACACCGGCGACTACGTGGTGGCTAAAGAACAGCTCTCAGCGGGCGTGAAGTCTCGCAAAGACCTGAGCTACCCCGACCAGCGCGTGGCGGCCTCCTTCATCCTGTATCCGCAGCCGTTTGGTGTGCAGGCCGAATACAACGTGGGCCGCGGCCCGGAGTTCAACCCGCGGACCGACAGCATTGAAACCCAAGGGCTGCACGGCGGCTACGTGCTGCTCAGCTACCGCCTGCGGTACAAGCAGCAGCAGTTTTACCCGTTTCTGCGGGTCCAGTACTACGACGGCGGCAAAAAGCACGAGCGGGACGCCCGCAGCTACACCGTGCGCGAAGCCGAGCTGGGCCTGGAATGGCAACCCTTCAGCAGCTTCGAGCTGGTGGCCATGTACACCCTGTCGTCGCGTCGCTTCGAGGATTTTCAGTTGTCGGACAACAAGCAGCGCGGCGGCCTGCTACGGCTGCAGGCACAGATTAATTTTTAAGCAGGCGTGCAATAGCAACTGTAGCTAAAAGGCGTCATGCTGAGCTTGTCGAAGCATCTCTACCGCAGTAGTAAATCTGATTAGTACTGCGGTAGAGATGCTTCGGCTGCGCTCAGCATGACGTGCTGAATGCAATGCAGTTATTGCTGTACAACAGCCAGTTGACTAACCCCGGGAAACCTACTGCGCGGCCAGCTTGAAGCTGGCCTCCTGCACGTCGCGGGAGTTGCCGCCCACAAACACCTTGAAATCGCCGGGCTCGGCCGCCCATTTCAGGTCATTGTTGTAGAATTTCAGGTCGTTGGGCGCGAGGCGGAAGGTGAGGGTTTTGCTTTCTCCCTTCTTCAGCATCACTTTCTGGAAACCCTTGAGCTCCTTCACCGGGCGGCTGCTGGAGCCCACCAGGTCGCGGATATAGAGCTGGGCCACTTCCTCGCCGTCGTAGGCGCCGGTGTTCTGCACGGTCACCTTCACTTCCAGAGTTTCGGTGGGCGAGATGGCGGTTTTGCTGAGCGTGGGCTTGCCGTAGGTGAAGGTGGTGTAGCTCAGGCCGTAGCCGAAGGGGTAAAGCGGCTCGTTGCTCACGTCGAGGTAGCGCGACTTGTACTTGTCGAGCTTGTCGGTGCCAGCGTAGGGGCGACCGGTGTTTTTGTGGTTGTAGTAAAGCGGTACCTGGCCCACCACCTGCGGGAAGGTAGCCGTGATTTTACCGGATGGGTTGTAGGCGCCAAACAGCACGTCGGCAATGGCGTGGCCGGCCTGCGTGCCCGCAAACCAGGTTTCAAGGATGGCGTCGGCGTTCTGGTTTTCCCAGGCCAGCGTGAGGGGGCGGCCGTTCATGAGCACGAGTACCAGCGGCTTGCCGGTTTTCTTCAGGGCCTTGAGCAGCTCCAGCTGCTGGCCGGGCAGGCCGATGTCGGCGCGGCTGGCGGCTTCGCCGGTCATGCCCTGGCTTTCGCCCACCACGGCCACCACCACGTCGGCGCTTTGGGCTACCTGCACGGCTTCTTTAATCATGTCTTTGGAGCTGCGTTTGTCCAGCTCCAGCTCGCCTCCGTGGGCGTTGAGGCGCTCCAGCATCTGGGCGTCGTCGGCAATATTGGCACCTTTGGCGTAGGTGATTTTCAGGCCGGGGGCGGCGGCGCGCAGGCCCTGCTCCACCGACACAGCCTGTTTCCAGTCGCCGGCGCCGCTCCAGCTGCCGATGACGTCCTTCTGGCGGTTGGCCAGCGGGCCGATGAGGGCAATGCTACCGGTTTTTTTCAGGGGCAGGGCGCTGCGCTCGTTTTTCAGCAGCACCAGGCTTTTGCGGGCAATGTCGCGGGCGGCGGCCAGGAACTCGGGCTTCATGAGCGTGGCGGTGGCGCGCTCCTGGCTCACGTTGCGGTAGGGATTCTGGAACAGGCCCAGCCGGTACTTGGCTTCCAGAATGCGGCGGCAGGCGGCATCAAGCTGTGCCTTGGACACGGCACCGGACTGGACGTTCTGGGCCACGTTTTTCAGGAAAATCTCGCCCACCATGTCCTGGTCCACGCCCGCGTTCAGCGCCAGGGCCGACACCTGGGCCGCGTTGCCCACGCCGTGCTCCATCATTTCGTTGATGGCCGTGTAGTCCGTCACCACAAAGCCGCCGAAGCCCCATTGCTTGCGCAGCAGGTCGGTCATGAGCCACTTGTTGCCGGTGGCGGGCACGCCGTTGATGTCGTTGAAGGACGTCATCACCGAGCCCACGCCGGCGTCGATGGCGGCTCGGTAGGGCGGCATGTACTCGTTGTACATGCGCTGGCGGCTCATGTCGGTGGTGTTGTAGTCGCGGCCGGCTTCGGCGGCGCCGTAGAGGGCAAAGTGCTTGAGGCAGGCCATCACCGAGGCTTCTTTGGTGAGGTCGTTGGCCGGGCCCTGGTAGCCGCGCACCATGGCCCGGGCGATGCTGGAGCCTAAGTAGGGGTCTTCGCCGGCGCCTTCGGCCACGCGGCCCCAGCGGGCGTCGCGGGAAATGTCGACCATGGGCGAAAACACCCAGTTAAGGCCGTCCGCCGTCGATTCTTCGGCGGCAATGCGGGCGCTTTGCTCCACGGCGGCCATGTCCCAGCTGGCGGCCAAGCCCAGCGGAATGGGAAATATGGTGCGGTGCCCGTGAATGACATCGTACCCAAACATGAGCGGAATGTGCAGCCGCGACTCCTTCAGGGCCATTTCCTGCAGCTTGCGGACGGCAATGGGCGTGAAGGTGTTGAACACGCCGCCCACCAGGCCCTTGCGGATGTTGGCGTCCACGTCCTTGCTCACCACCGGCCCGGTCACGTCAAACCCCACCGACACGAGGTTGAGTTGCCCAATTTTTTCATCCTGCGTCATTTTGCCCATCAGCTCGTCGATAAAGGCCTTCATCTTCTGGTCAGACGCGGAAGCCAGAGCTGTCTTTTTCTGAGCCTGAGCGGCGGGGGCGCAGGCCAGCGAGAGGGCCAGCGCGGCGAGGGGAATGTATTTCATGGGAAGAAACAAGGGTAAGCGAGTAGTCGGAAAGAAACGAACAAGCCAAGCAGAAAAAAACGAACAGGCTAATAAGAACGTCATGCTGAGCTTGCCGAAGCATCTCTACCGCGTAACTAATTAGTTAGTGTTGCGGTAGAGATGCTTCGGCTGCGCTCAGCATGACGTTCTTGTGAACGAGGTAGAGATGCTTCGGCAAGCTCAGCATGACGTTCTATTTAGCAACCGGTTTAATCATTGGGCTTTCAAATCCCAGCTTGGTGAGGCCGCGCTGCACGTCGGGCGAGCTCATGAACAGCTTCCACAATAGCCCCGTCCGGTGGTTTTCTATCATGCCCACGATGGGGCCCTGGTCGATGGCGAGGTAGGACTTGGCGTACCAGTTGTGCTGCTCGCTGAAGCCGTCCACGAACCCGTACTCGCCCCAGATTTTGTCGCCGAGGTCATAATAAAAGTGCTTAAGGGCGCGCATTGAGTGTTCCGGCGTGTAGGGAAAGGCCGAGAGCGCGGCGGTGGGGGAAATCACGCCCAGGTCTTCCTTGGGGTTGTGGGCGGCGTAGCCCTTGTAACTGTCGGAGGCGGTGAGGCCCCAGGTGTTGGGGCCGTAGCCCTTGTATTTCTTGGGGTTGTCCACGCAGTAGGCGTAGTTGATGAGCGTATGGTTCTGGTTTTGCTGCCAGTAGTCGGCGTACTGGTCCTTGAGCCCGTGCGGGTTGATGCCCAGAAAGGAATAGTGCGTGAAGAACAGCGGCCCGCCCAGGTCCGGCCCCAGCGGCAGCTTGACGCCGTAGTATTCCTTGCCGTTCTTGAACTCCGGCCCCACGGCCCAGCCCTGGTCATACACCGGCTTATCGATGGCGTATTTGGGCGAGGCCGCGGCCAGCACGTAGGTTATCAGGCACTCGTTCCAACCGTGAATCTGGTGGTTCATGCTCCAGCCGTTGTTGGGGCTCCAGTGCCAGTACAGCACGTTTTGGCCGCCCTGGGTTTGCCAGTTCCACTCCACGTTCTCCCACATCCAGCCAATGTGGTTGCGCACGTCACGCTCCAGCGGCGTGTCGGCGGTGAAGTACTGGCGGGCGCAAATCAAGCCTTCCATCAGGAAAGAGGTTTCCACGACGTCGCCGCCATCGTCCTTCGCCCCGAAGCGGATGACCTTGCCCGTGGCCCCGTCCAACCAGTGCGGAAACACGCCGTGGAACTGGTCGGCCTTCTCCAGAAACCGCACGATTTTGTAGATGCGCGTGGCCGCTTGCTCGCGGGTAATCCACTTGCGGTCGGCAGCCACGATAATGGCCATGATGCCGAAGCCGGTGCCGCCGGTGGTCACCACCTCGTTGCCGTAGTCGTAGGCCACGTTGCTGCGCTCGCGCGCCATGCCCGACACCGGGTGCCCAAAGTCCCAGAAGTACCGAAACGTCTGGCGCTGCACCAGGTCCAGCAACTGGTCGTCGGTGAGGTTGCGCGGGCGCTTGGTGGGGTCGAAGGCCACGGTTTTGGCCGGGGCTTTCTTGGGCGCGGGCTTCTGTTGGGCCAGGAGCAAGCCGGGGAGCAGCAGGAAGAGGAGAAGAAGTCTGGCGGTCATAGGTTGATATAATTTGACCGTCATGCCGAGCGCAGCCGAGGCATCTCGCGTGCTTCGTTGCACCAATTGAATTGCTGTTGCACGCGAGATGCCTCGGCTGCGCTCGGCATGACGGTCTGGAGTAAAAGCCTGAAGGGCTAGTACCCCGGGTTCTGCATCAAACGCCCGCCGCTCAAGTCAATCTGGGGCTGCGGAATGGGAAACAGCTCGTTCTTGCCTTTCACAAACGTTTTGCCCTGGGCCGCAAAAATGGGTACGATGCGGCCCGGCGTCACGCTTTCCTGGCGCACCAGGTCGAAGAAACGGTCGTGCTCCAGGGCCAGCTCTACCCGGCGCTCGGCCCAGATGTTGGCCAGCGTGGCGGGTTTCGCGCCCAGACCGGCGCGGGTGCGAACGGCCAGCAGGTCGGCGGCGGCGGTGGCGGCGTTGCCGGTTTGCAGGGCGGCTTCGGCCCGAATGAGCAGGATTTCGGCGTAGCGCAGGATGCGGATGTTTTTGGGCAGGTAGTCGTTGTTGCCGCAGTTGGCTTCCCGGGTGCGGCTGTGGTAGGCCTTGTAGCTGTAGCGCGAGTTCTCCACCGAGTCCTGGCTTGGGATGCGGAAGCCGTCCCAGAGCACCGTGCCCGTGGAGCGCTGCCCGGCCGGGGCCGTGGGCTGAATGAAGATGATGGTGCCGGCCCGGCGCACGTCGCCGGCCTCATAGGCGTTGGCCAGCTGCAGGGTGGGGGTATTGAAGCCGAAGCCCAAGTCGGACCAGCCGCGCTTGCCGCCGGCGCGGGGGCCCTGGCTCACGACATAGAGGTTCACGGCCGCGTTGTTGCAGGCCGCGTTTACTCCGGTTTGTATCTCAAAAATGGACTCCGAGCTGTTGGCGCCCGGCGTGCGCCAGATGTCGGCGTAGGTGGGGTACAGGGCGTAGGCGCCCGACTTGCCGGTCACGATTTCGTTACTGAGCGCAAATGCCTGCTGGTAGTTTTTCTGGTAGAGGTACACCTTGGCCAGCATGCCCTGGGCGGCCGCCTTGTTGGCGCGGCCGGTCTGGGTTTGGGGGTCACCCTTCTGCGGCAGGTTGTCCACGGCAAACCGCAGGTCTTCGATGATGAAAGCGTAGATATCGGCGGCGGAGGCCCGGGTCTGGAACTCGGCGCTGTTGATTTCCGACGCCTGCGGCACCCGGTCGAGCTTGGGCACGCCGCCAAACAGGCGCACCAGGTTGAAGTAGAAGTAGCCGCGCAGAAAGCGTACTTCGCCCAGCAGGCGGTTCTTTTCCGCATCGGCCGAAGCGCTGAGTGCGATTTTGTCGAGGGCCTGGTTGGCGCGGGAAATGCCCTGATAGTAGCCATTCCACACGTTGTTGACGTTGCTGTTCGACGAGTTCACCGTGAAGTTGTCCACCTGCAGGGCATCGCCGTAATCGTTCGGCGAGCTGCCCTTGTCCGAGTCGTCGGAGGCAATGTCGGTGAGGATGACGAACTGCAGGCCGTGGGTGTCGGGGCCGAAGCCGCCCAGGTACATGCTGTTGTACACGCCATCGACCAGCTTCTGGGCGGTGGCGGGGTCAATGGTTTCGCTGCTGAGCTGGCCCTGCGGGGCCACGTCCAGAAAGTCTTTGCAGCCGCTGACCATGGCCAGCGACAAAGCCAGCGCGGCCGTGCCGGCGCGGCGGGAAATGGCGGAGATATTAGGGTTCATCGGCGTAGGTTATTTGAAGGTGACGTTCAGCCCCACGGTCACGGTGCGGCTGGTGGGATAGGTATTGAGTTCGATGCCCGAATCGAGCGGGCCGCCGGCCAGCTCCGGCGTGAAGCCCGTGTAATCGGTGACCGTAAATACGTTCTGGGCGGCCGCAAACACGCGCACCGAACCCAGGCGGGCCCGCTCCAGCACCACGCCCGGCAGGGTGTAGCCCAGCACCACGTTGGTGAGGCGCAGGTACGAGCCCGATTCCAGGAAGTAGGTCGAGTTCGGCATGCCTTCCTTCAGGCTGCTGGGGGTGGTATTGGAGGGGTTGCCGGCCCGGAACCGGTCGTTGGCGAAGCTGGCTTCCACGTTGTTGAGCACGTTGGTGCGGGCCTGCTTTTTGGCATTGTACACTTTGTTGTTGAGGTTGCCCGAGAAGACGAACGAAAAGTCCACGTTGCGGAAGTTCAGCCCGCCGTTGATGCCGTAGTACACCGGCGGCTGGTACGAGCCGTAGAAGCGGCGGTCGAGCAGCGTGATGCGGCCGTCGCCGTCGGTGTCCTCGTACTTCAGGTCGCCTATCTGGGGGTTGAAGTCGGACTTGGGCGAGGCCGCAATTTCGTCGGCGCTCTGGTACACGCCAATGGCGTTGAGCAGGAAGAAGCTGCCGGCGGCCACGCCGTTGTCGGACTTGGTCACGCCGTTGAAACCCCCAAACAGGGCCTGGCCGCCGTTGAGGTTGGCAATGCGGTTGCGGTTGAAGGTCACGTTGGCGCCGAGGTTGTAGCTCCAGTCGCCGCCGCCAATGTTCTGGCGCCAGTTCAGGGCCGCTTCTACGCCGCGGTTGGTGATGTCGGCGGCGTTGGTGATGTACTGGTTTTCAGGGTCGCCAAAAATGGCCGGGATGTTCACCGGAATCAGGGCGTCGGTGGTCGTTTTGTCGTAGTAGGTCACCTCGCCGGTCAGGCGGTTATCCAGAAAGCCGAATTCCACGGCCGCGTCGTACTCCGTGGTGGTTTCCCAGCGCACGTTGCGGTCCTTAATCTGGGTGATGGCGCTGCCCTGCGTGGGCACGGGGGGCGGGCCACCGGGCTGGCCGCCAAACACGTACGGAATGTTGGCGTCAGTCGTCAGGATGTAGGAGTCGGGCGGAATCTGGTCGTTGCCGAGCTGGCCGAAGCTGGCGCGCAGCTTCAGAAAGCTTAGCTTGGAGTTGTCCTTCAGGAAGTTTTCTTCCGACACCACCCAGCCCACGCCCAGCGAAGGGAAAAAGCCGAACCGCTCGTCCCGGTTGAACTTTGACGTGCCGTCGTAGCGCAGGTTGGTGGTGAGCAGGTAGCGGTTGTTGTAGGCGTAGTTGATGCGGCCCAGCAGCGAGAGGCGGCGGTCTTTGGCGGCGCTGGCGTCGTTCACGGCCGTGGTGGGGTCGCCGGTGTTCAGGTACCACAGGTCGGGATTGGCGGGCACGTTGTTGCGCGCGCCCGAAAACTGGTTGCGCAGGCCTTCTTCCACCACGGTACCAGCCAGCAGCGTCAGGTTGTGCTTTTCGTTATAAGTGCGCTGGTAGGTAGCGGTGTTTTCCCAGAGGTAACGGTTGCCGTTCACTTGGCTCACGCCCAGGGTGCTGAAAAGCCTGCGCTGGCTGCCCCCCACGGTAAGGAACGTGTTGGCGTCGTCGAAGTACTGGTAGTCGTATATGCGGCGGTTGTCGGAATTGAGGTCCACGTTGATGGCCGAGCGCAGGGTGAGACCTTCCACGGGACGTATATCGATGCCAATGTTGCCCTGCAGGCGGTTTTCCAACGACTTGTTGTCGTTCTTCTCAATGTCGAGTACCGGGTTGCCCACGTTGCCCAGGGCCGAAGTGTTGCCGTACAGCCCGTCTTGCTTGGCCGGAATAATCGGGGCCGCGCGGTAGGCGTTGTTGTAGGCCGTGCCGATGTTCACGTCGCGGGTTTCAGCGTGGCTGAACGAGGCCTGCGAGCTGATGGTGACCTTTTCCGAAAGGGTGAACGAGGTGTTGGAGCGCACCGTCAGGCGCTGAAACTTGTTTTCGATGACCGTGCCGTCGTCCTGCAGCAGGTTGCCCGAGAAGTAGTAGCGCACGTTGTCCGTAGCACCCGACACGGCCAAGTTGTGGTTCTGGAAAGTGCCGCGCTTCAGAATGGCATCGTAAAAATCGGTCGAGGTCGTAGACGCCGGCAATACTGAGTTCGGGGAAATGTCCTTGATGTAGCTCGTGTACTGCCCGGCGTTGGCCATCTCTACCAGGTTGGCGGCTTGCTTGAAGCCCACCGTGCCGCTGTAGTTCAGCACCGGCTTGCCAAGCGCGCCCTTTTTGGTGGTCACGATGATGACGCCGTTGGCGCCGCGCACGCCGTAAATGGCAGCGGCCGAAGCGTCCTTCAGCACGTCAATTGAGGCAATATCCGCGTTGCTCAGGTTGCGGATGTCGGTGGTTTGCACGCCGTCCACCACGTACAGCGGTTCGGCGCCGCCGAGCAGCGTGCCCGTGCCCCGGATGCGCACCTTGGGCTGCGAGTTCGGGGTGCCGTCGCTGATAATCTGCACGCCGGCCACCTTGCCCTGCAGGGCCTGGGTGGGGGTTTGCACGGGCTGGTTCACAATCTCGGCACCGTCGACGCGGGCCACGGCGCCGGTCAGGTCCTGCCGGCGCTGGGTGCCGTAGCCCACCACCACCACTTCGCTCAGGGCTTTGGCATCGGGTGCCAGCGCCACGTTGAGAGTGGTTTGGGTGCCCACCACCACTTCCTGCGACGAGTAGCCCACAAACGAGAACACCAAAGTAGAATTCTCGGGGACCGAAAGCGTAAACTTGCCGTCCATGTCCGTCTGCGTGCCCGCCGAGCCGCCTTTGATAACGACGTTGACGCCGGGCAGACCCTCGCCTTTTTCGTCTACCACGCGTCCCGTCACGGTGGCGTCGGCCGGGGCAGCCAGGGCCGTGGCCGGACGCAGAATAATACCCTCGTTCACCAGCTTGTAGCTGATTTGCAGCGGCTCAAGCAGTTGGTTCAGCAGCACGGCCAGCGGTTGGCCCACGGCGTTCACCGATACCCGGCGGCCGGCTCCGATGAGCTGGCGGCTGTATTGAAACCGTACGTTGGTCTGCGCCTCAATCTTGCTCAGTACCGATGCCATCCGCTCCTCGCGCACTTGCAGCGTAACCGGCTGGTTCAGCACAGGCTGGGCGGCCGAAGCGTGGGCGGTACCAATGCTGCACAGCAAGCACAGCAGCAGCCCGGGTAATAATGCCAGGCCCCGAAGGCGCAGCAAAATTGGTGGAAAGTGTAGTCGAGTGGTCATAAAAGAAAAGGGAGTTTGGTGGGAATTACTGACAGCCCCGAGGGGCCAAAAATCCGAAGAGTCCGTTGCCAAAGGCGAAGACGTTTTCGGAATCGATTGCGGGTAGTGGAATAGGGGCAGTGCGGAATTAAAGGAAGCGCCACCGCCTATTCGGGCAGGCAGGGGCGGCTATGAAAAAGGATGCGGCCATCGGCCTGGTCGTAAGTAGCGCCCAGCGCTTCGCAGATAATGTCGAGTTTCTCAAACAGCGGCTCGCTGCCCAGGCTCAGGTTGAGCGTGCAGTTGCGCACGGCGGCGGCATCGTAGGCAATGCGCACCCCGTAAGCCTTTTCCAGCGCCGCCAGCACCTCCGCCACCGGGCGGTTGTCAAACACAAACGCCTGGGGGGCCAGCAGCACGGGCGCTGCTACCAGCTCGCGTCGCAGCTGCCGGCGCCCCGCCGAATACACGGCTTGCTGGTTGGGCACCACCACCACGCTGGCCGGGGCATCGGCCGGCGCCCCGGCCGCGAGGCTGCGTGGGGCCACGCGCACGCGCCCCGTTTTCACGCGCACCACCACGCTGGGCTGCCCGGCGTAGGCCCGCACCGTGAAGGTGGTACCCAGCACCGTTGTCACCACCTGGTCGGTATACACCAGGAAAGGGTGGGCCGCATCGTGAAAGACGTTAAAAAAGCCCTCTCCCGTCAGATAAACCGTGCGCTGCGGCCCCTGAAACCGGCGTGGATACTTCAGGCTGCTGGCCGGGGCCAGGGTCACCAGGGTGCCATCGAGCAGGGCCACCGCCACGGGCCGGGCCGTGGGATTTGAGTAAACGACCCACGAGGTAGCGGCGGGGCTCTTCGCAGCTTTTCCTGTGGGCATGCTCACCGCGTTGCGGCTCAGGTACACCCCTGCCACGCCGGTGCCGAGCACCAGCGCCGCGGCGGCGGCCCAGCGTATGCTGCTGGCGGGCCATGCCCAACGGTTGTGGGCAACTGCTACTGTAGGAAAGCTGCCTGTGGTTTGGCTGGCAATGCGCTGCCACACGGTGGCCACCAGCGCCGCCCGCTCCTCGGCGTTGAGGTCGAGCTGCTGTTCGGCACCGAGTCCGTCGTACCAGGCCCTGATGCGCCGCTGTTCCTCGGCGGTGCATTCGCCCCGCTGGTAGCGGCCCAACAATGCCCGAAAGTCCGAGTGCTCCATAGCCATGCCTGCAGTAGGGTTCTGGCCTAAAAGTCACGTAGCTCTTGCCAACCCCTAAACTGCTGTGAAAAAAAACCGGGGAAGCCGCAACGTCCAATCAGGTGTTAACCGCGCATTAAGCTGAAATATAGCTTATTAATTCGCAGAATAGCAATAGGGCCGGCACCAGGAAATCTTTCAGCGAGACGCGCAGCATTTTCAGTGCCCTGGTCAGGTGGTACTCCACGGCTTTGGGCGAGAGCTGCAGGCGGCCCGCAATCTGCGGCACCGTTTGGTGCTCCATCCGGCTCAGCTGGAAAATCTGCCGGGTGTGGCCGGGCAAACGGGCCAGGCTGCGGGTCAGCGCCCCCGACAAGTCGGCCGCGGCCAGGTCGTGCTCGGTCTTGTGGTCGGCCTCGCTCAGCACCACCCGGCTGTAGGCCAGGTACTGCTGTTGGGTCAGCTTATTCTTAATCTGATTGATAACCCGGTACTTAATGGCCGCGCCCAGGTATTCCTTTAGCTTGAGGATGACCGCCGTCTCGCGCTTGTGCCAAAGCGTGGCGAACAGGTCCTGCACCATTTCTTCGGCCGCCTCGCGCGAATTCACTTTTCGGTACGCCTGCTCCAGCAGGTGCAAGCCGTAGCGGGTATAGATTTCCGCGAATGCGTGCTCATCGCCGCGCTGCAGGGCCTGCACCAGGGCCGCATCGTCCCAGGTGGCATAGCCCCTTACGTGCTTGGAGACGGTGGTGCCGGAGCGGTGCATTAGCTAGAAAAGCTGTTTGAGCAATTCAAATTTTTGTCAATTGTCCTCCGGAGCCTGCGAAGGACCTTCTCGCGACTGCTCAGTTTACGCTCATGCCATTCGGCACCGGCTTGGCAAGCGCCGGAGGGCAGTCGTTGTGAATTGCTAAACAGCCTCAGCGCTACTCATGTTGCTACGGCGCTGCAGCCGTTCAGGTTTTTGCCCAGGCGGTGGCCGGCGTGGCGGCCAGCAGTTCGTTCTGCCACAGCAGCTGCTCCTCGCCGATGGGGTAGGGGGTGCCGTTGCGCAGGGTTTGGAACACGGCTTCGAAAAGGCCCATGTAGTTGCCGGGCGCGGCAAGGTCGGGCGTGGTGGCCAGAGTGCCGTTGGGGCCAGCCACGGTCAGGCGGCCTTCCTGGCCCGGCTGCTCCACGCCGTATTCCGGAGCCAGGGGCGACATGCCTTGCAGTAATTGGGCTTCCTGCGGGTCGGTGCGGCCTTTTTGGTAGCTGCCCAGCGTGCCGTGCAACACGTAGGCCGGGCTGGCATCGGCCACCAGCAGGCTCGACGTCAGCCACACATTCAGGCCCTGCGGGTAGCCCAGGTGCAGCGAGAAAAAATCATTCACCCGGCTGTCGGGCCGGTATTGCCCCAGGGTTTTGTGGCAGCTGAGGGGCTGGCCAAACAGACTGATAGCCTGGTCGATGAGGTGCGGTCCGAGGTCGTACAGCAAGCCGCTGCCGGGCAAGGATTCTTCCTTGAATTTTTTGGTGTTGAGGGCCAGCTTGTACCGGTCGAAGCGCATGTGCACTTCCAGGAGCTGGCCCAGCTGCCCGCTCTCCACCACGCGGCGCACGGCCCCGAAGTCGCTGTCCCAGCGGCGGTTCTGGTAGGCCAGGAGGTGGCAATCCATCTGGCCGGCCAACGCCCACAGCTCTTTCACTTCGGCAACAGAGGTAGCTACGGGCTTTTCCAGTAGCACGTGCTTGCCCGCGCGCAGGGCCTGCTGCGTGAGGGCGAAGTGCGTGCTGGGGGGCGCGTTCACCACCACCAGCTCAATAGCCGGGTCGGCCAGGACTTCCGCCACGCTCCCGTGGCTGCGGATGTCGGGATAATCCCGGTGCATGCGCCGCTCAGTGCGCTCCACCACGGCCTGCAGTTCAAACCCGGGGTGCGCGCTCAGAAATGGGGCGTGAAAAAGCCTGCCCGACATGCCGTAGGCCAGCAAAGCGGTGCGAATGGGAGCGGTGGTCATCTTTCAAAGTAAAACGGCTGCCGGCCAACCGCCCGCGGCGCGGGCACGCTCAACTGGTTTCAAGCACAACACTCGGCATAGCTATTTGGCCGGCTAAAAGTGGAAGATTACAAGAATGAGAAAAAGGGCATCAGTAAAAATAGTATTGATAATCAGAGAGTATCATTGATTAACTGCTAAATGCACTAGTTTGCTTTTTTGATTCTGCCTATCTTGTACCGGTTTTTTAGCGCAGCGTCGGGCACTATACTTCGCGCCAGGCGTTTGCGTTAGAAAAGCAGCCCTTTGGCGCCGTGGCTTCATCGTAATTGGTGGGCAGGCGGTTGGGGCAATGATAATCAGAAGAATACCTGAAATCGGGTTTGGCGCGCAGCTTGCTCGGCAAGTCAGCACTATCGACGACAACTACACTATATGAAGCAATTAGTTATTATTCTTACGGCGTGGCTGGGAATGGGGCTGGGCGGGTATTCGGTGGCGCAGGCCCAGACCAAGGCGCCGGCTCCCAAGGCCGCCGTGCCGGTGGGCGCACCCGCCGCCGCGCCGCCCTACCGGGTGGGCACGCTCTCCAAGGAGCCGGCCCAGTACATGCTGGACGTGCAAAGCATGATGGCGGCCACTAACAACGCCGCCGCCCGTGCCACGGCCGCCCGCCTGAAGGAGCTGTGGGGCACGAACCGCCTCACCTCGTCGCAGCAGGCCCGCATCGTGGCCCTGTCGCAAACCATGCTGGCCAAGAAGTTTCGGCCCCGGCCGCACTTCGAGTCGCTGTTTGGCGCCATCATCGGCGGGGCTACCACGGCCAAGCTCAGCGACCAGCAGATGGACCAGTACCTCGACGTATTCGGCCAGACGCTGGAGAAGGAAGCGCCGAAGGAAACCGAGAAATTCCTTTTCAGCACCAACCGCTTTCTGAACGGCGGCTACCTTTTCCGCTCGGGCTACAGCAGCCTGCGCGCCGTGGGCGGCACGGTGTCGTTTGCCTACTCGCCCATTGCGGCGCCTGTTTCCAACCTGGAATTCGGTGTTTCGGCCCCCGCTCCCAAAGACGAGCCCCTGCCCGCCGCCAAGCCAGCGGCCAAGAAGCCCGTAGTGGCCGCCAAAGCCCCTGTGAAGGCGGCCCCCAAGCCCGCGCCCAAGAAAAAAGCCAGCAGCAGCGGCTGGGACACGGCCGACATGTGGTCGTCGCCCTCCGGCGGTGGCTGGGGCGACGACGATGGTTGGGGGGCGCCCGTGAAAAAGAAGGCGCCCGCCAAAAAGCCCTTAGCTACCACCAAAGCACCCACCAAAGCCGCCCCAGCCGCCGCCAAGGCTGCGCCAGCCGCGCCGGTCGCAACATCCACCGATTTTGATGACCCGCTGCCGTCGTTCACGCCCTCGGCCCTGCCCTACGAGGACTATCTGGCGCCCCCGGCCCGCGGTGCGGTGCTGGTGGTGAAAGACGCCGATATTTACATGGGCACCAAAGGCGACTCCGTGGTGCTGAAAAAGGTGAGCGGCACGGCCGTGCCCAATTCCGGCCGCTTCATCGCCACGGGCGGCCAGCTAGCCTGGACGGTGAAGTCCAACCCGGTGACGGCCGATTTGGGAGGCTTCGACTTCGCCATGAACAAGCCCGAGCTTACGGCGCAACCCGTGACCCTCACGTATCCCGCCGTGCTGGAAGCGCCCGTGAAAGGCGCCTTGAGCTACAAAAACGTGCGGCGCAAGCCCGGCGCGACCGAAACCGGCTATCCGCGCTTCATCTCCCTCACCAACGATGCCCGCATCAAGAACCTGGGCGAAAACATCCAGTACCGGGGCGGCATCTCCATGGCGGGGGCCAGCGTGCTCAGCGCCGCGCTGGACGGCTCGCTCTCCAACCTGACGGTGAGCCTGGACGGCAAACCCAAGTTTAAGGCGGCTTCGCGGGCCTACGTCCTCGGCGACTCGCTCATTACGGCCAGCCGGGCCGCCATCACCATCTACCAGGGCGCCAAGGACTCGGTGACGCACCCCGGCGCGCAGCTGAAGTACGCCAAAGGCAAGCAGCAGCTGAAGCTGGCCCGCGAAGACGGCCTCTACAAAAACACGCCCTACAGCGACTCCTACCACCAGATGGATATTCGCACCGAGGCCCTGACCTGGAACCTGCGCCAGCCCACTATCGACTTCGAGGTGCTGTCGGCCAAAAACCAGCAGTCGGCCAACTTTGAGAGCAAGGAGTTTTTTACCAACAACCGCTACCAGCAGCTCAAAAGCATCAACCGGCTGCACCCGCTGCAAATGCTGGTGGGCTACAGCCAGGCCCACGACAACGTGAAAACCGTGAACGTGAACGAGTTGGCCACCAATTTGAACACGTCGGAACCCAACATGCGCTCGTCCATGGCCGGCCTGGCACGCGACGGCTACGTGCAATGGAACGGCCAAACCGGCAACGTGACCATTCTGCCCAAAGGTTCGCACTACGTGGCCTCGGCCCGCGACAGGAAGGACTACGACCACATCGCCATCAAGTCGCTCTCGGGCTCGGGCCGCAACGCCACCCTCAACCTCAACACCAACGAGCTGCTGGTGCGCGGCGTGGACCGCTTCAACTTCACCAACGACTCCGCTTCAGTGTTTGTGCGGCCGGACAGCGCCATTATCCGCATCCAGAAAAACCGCAACATCAAGTTCAACGGTACGGTGGTGGCCTCGGCCATGCGCTTCAAAGGCCGGGAATTCAATTTCGATTACGACGGCTTTTACGTCGACATGGCCAAGATTGACTCCATTGTTATTCGCAGCGAGGCCAAGGATGCCAAGGGCAGGCCCACTGGCAAGCGTGCCGACTTCGCCCTGACCAATAAGGGCAAGGTTTCGACCGGCCGCCTGTTCCTCAACGACCCCAACAACAAGTCGGGCCGTAAGAAGAAGGGCCAGTACCCGGCCTTCGACTCCAAGAGCGGCGCCAACGTGTACTTCGGCAAGCCGGACGTACTGGGCGGCGCCTACGACTCCACGCTGGTGTTCGACATTCCGCCGTTTAAGCTGGACTCGCTCAACGGCATCGGCAAGGCAGCTTCCGGGTTCAACGGCACCTTCCGCAGCGGCGGCATCATTCCCGACATTCAAACCAAGCTCACGGTGCAGGAAGACGGCTCGCTGGGCTTCGTGTACGACGTGCCCAAGGACGGCTTCCCGCTCTACAAAGGCCGGGGCCGGGTGTTCAGCAAGGTGAAGATGAACAGCCGCGGTCTGCAGGGCGACGGCACCATCACCTACCAGTCGGGCACGTTCACGTCCAACGAGTTTGTGCTCTACCGCGACTCTGTGGTGGCGGTGGGCCGCACGGGCGCCGTTGCGCTCAAAAAAGCCGAGGGCGTGGACATTCCCAAAATGGCCCTGCCCGCCGGCTACCTCATGCACTGGAACGTGCGCCAGGACTCCATGTACCTGACCACGCCGGCTTCGGGCGAAGCCATTCGCATGTACACCTCGGCCGACCAGAAAACCAAGGCGGTCACGGCCTACAACTTCAAGGGCACGGCCCTGCTCACGCCGAAGAATGCGGGCGGCGACGGCCGCCTCGACGGGCCGCAGTCTTTTATCAAATCGCCGGAATTCACCTTTAAGTCGGACAGCTACTCCGGCCGCAGGGCCACGATGAGCGTGAAGTCGGCCGAAGCCAACAAGCCCGCGCTCACGGCCAACGAAGTGGCGTTCGACTACGATTTGAAGAAAGGCTACGCCGATTTCAAGCGCGAAGAAGGCAGCACGGCCAGCATCGACCTGCCGTATTCCCGGTTCAAAACCACGCTCAGCGGCGGCCATTGGGACTTCAGGAAAAAGCAGGTGCAACTGCGCGTGGCCGGCAACGCCGACTCCACCAAGTCGTACTTCTACTCCACCAACCCCGACCAGCAGGGCCTGAAATTCAAGGCTTCAAGCGGGGTGTACGACCTGGCCAAGTACCGCATGCAGGTGGGCGGCGTGCCCTACATTGCCGCCGCCGACGCCTGGGTGATGCCCGACTCGGGCAAGGTGAGCATCGGGGCCAACGGCCGCATCCAGCGCTTCAAAAATGCGACCGTGGTGCTCGACTCGCTGGGCAAGTTCCACCGCCTCGTGAAGGGCAATATTGAGGTGCTCTCGAAAGCGGCCTTCACCGGCAACGCCGAGTACACCTTCAAAACGGCCCGCGACTCGGTGGCCCTGCGCTTCTCCAACTTCGAGCCCGACCCCGCCGGCATTTTGGCGGGCAAAGGGGCCCGCGGCCTGCTGCGCCGCAACAAAGACCAACAGGACGAATCGGCCCTGACGCCCAGCGCCGGGGCTGGCCCGCCCACCGTGGCCACGGCCGTGGTGAGCGCCGGCACCAAGTTCCAGCTCACGCCGCGCATTGGCTACCGGGGCAACGTGCAGCTGCACTCGCAGCGCCGTGGCTTTGCCTTCAACGGCGAAGTGCAGCTCCAGTTCGGCGCCGAGCGCAAGGCGGCCGAGTGGATTGCGGTGAAAGACTCCATCGACCCCAAGAACTTCAGCCTGAACCTGCAGGGCGCCAAAGGGGCCGATGGGAAACCGCTCGTCACGGGCCTGTTCATGTCGGACCAGACCAACAAGATGTACCCGCTGTACGCCGCGGCCGTGCCCAACGAAACCGACGTGCAGGTGTTTAAAGTAGACGGCAAAATGCGCTACGACGACCAAAAAGGCCTGTATACCATCTCCCGCAACGACCCCGCCGACGTCAACGCCTACGAAGGCGCGGCCCTCACCTACGCCGACGCCACCAACTCGCTCAGCTTCCGGGGGCCGATGACATTCATGAACTCCAACAGGGACTACAAGATGGTGGGCAGCGGCGTGGGCACCGCCAACCCCGACAGCGCCCGCTACGCCGTTGATGCCCTGCTGGGCATCGACATCAACATGCCCATCAAGGCCATCGACGTGATGGGGGCCGATTTGGCCCGCGTTACCAAGGGCTCGCCCGAAGCGCAGGACGGCTCCACCAACGAGCTCTACAAGCTGGGCCAGTTCATCGGCAACAAGGGCGTGGAGGCCTATGCCATGCGCAAAGGCACCGCCGACCCGCTCATGAAGCTCTCGCCTAAGTTCCTGCACACCATCTTGCTGAGCAGGGTGAACCTGCGCTGGAACGAGAAGCGGCGGGCCTGGTACTCGGTGGGCCCGTTGGGCCTGGCGGGCGTGGGCAAGCAGCCCCTCAACGCGCTGATTGATGGCTACGTGGAAATCCGCCGCGAAAATGCTACCGACGTAGTCGAAATCTACCTCGAGCCCGAGCCCCGGACGTGGTACTACCTCAAGTACGCCAACAACCTGCTCCTGACGAAGTCGCAAAACGAGAATTACGACGCCGAAATCAACGCCAAAGCCAAGGGCGACTACAACACGGCCACCAGCTACGGGGCCTTCGTCGGCGACTTCTCCGATGTGGATGCTTTCCGTGCGCATTTCCAGAAAGACTACCTGGGCAAAACCGGCAAGCTGGCGGCTCGCCCCGTAGTGCCGCAGTCTACCGGCAACTTCGACAATCTTGACGGCAAGAAGAAGAAAAAGGCCAAAGGCAACGACCCCTTCGGTGATGGCGTGGTAGACAATGGCGCTGCCGACGCTGCCCCAGAGCCCACCAAGAAGAAGAAAAAGGCCAAAGGCAACGACCCTTTCGGTGATGGCGTGATGGATAATGGCGCTGCCCCGGCTGCCACAGCTCCGGCCCCGGCCAAGAAGGATAAAGTTAAGGAAGCCACCGCCGATGCTCCTGAGCCTGGGAAAGACAAGGCCAAAGCCGCCGACCCCGCCCCCGAAGCCGACCCCGCCCTGAGCAAAAAAGAAGCAGAGCGCCAAGCCAAGGAAGAAGCAAAAGAAGCCGAACGCCTCAAGAAAGAGGAAGAGAAAAAGAAGAAAGAGGACGAGAAGAAGAAAAAGAAAACCACCGAAGACCCGTTCGGCGACAGCTAAACCCGCAGAGAGCCTCGCCCATTCGGCGGGGCTTTTTTGTGCGGCGCAACCGCTGCCGCTCGCGCTGCCGAATAACGCCTGAAGGGCGCGGAGCCGCAAACTGCGGCATTCGCGCTACATTTATCCCCGCATGAATTACCTCTACATCGCGCTTGCGCTCCTCGCTGCTTACCTGCTCGGCTCCATTCCCACGGCCTTGTGGGTGGGCCGCCGCTTTTTTGGGCTGGCCGACATCCGCGAGCACGGCTCCGGCAACGCCGGCGCCACCAACACCTTTCGCGTGCTGGGCCCCAAGGCTGGTTCGGCGGTGCTGCTCGTTGATGCTCTCAAGGGCTTTGTGGCCGCGTTTTTCCTGCCGCAGTGGCTGGTGGCGCAGGGCGCCATTGCCCCCGAGCACGAACTGTACTTCAAGCTGGCTTGCGGCGTACTGGCCATTGTGGGGCACATCTTTCCCATCTTCGCGCAGTTCCGGGGCGGCAAGGGCGTGGCCACGGTGCTGGGCATGATGCTGGGCGTGGCGCCCGCCACGGTGGGCGTGTGCCTATTGGTTTTTATTGTGATGCTGCTGTTGTTTCGCTACGTGTCCCTGGCCAGCATGTCGGCGGGCGTCACCTTCGCGCTGCTGCAGCTGCTGCCCCAGTTCCGGCCGGCGCAGCCGTTTATGGTGTACGTGGGGTTCCTGCTGGCGGCGCTGCTCATCTACACCCACCGGGCCAACATCGGCCGGCTGCAGGCCGGGACCGAGAGCCGCGTGCCGCTGTTTGGGCGGAAGTGAGGTCCATTGACCACCGCCGTTTTCAGCTATTGCTCCGCGCTACATTTGCTTCCCTGCTGTTGCTGCTGTTGCTCATTGGGCCGGCGCAAGCGCAGCGGTACAACGTGGCTCTAAGCCCCGCACCGGCTGGTTTCACCTGGCAACCATTGCCCGCCAGCAATGCTGCTATCCTGCTACCAGAGGGCTGGTACTACAAGGCCGAAGCGGTGAAAGGAGCAGCAACCTGCTACCTCACCCAGCAGGAAATTGGCGAAAGCGGCGAGTACCAAACGGGCCTGTCGCTGCAAGTAGTGCGCAAAGCCAAAGCCCAAACCAAGCGCCCGGCTCCGGAATACGCCGAGCTGCTAATGCTGCGCACGGGCTTCGGCCAGGGCCAGCAGCAAATGGAAAAGGCTTCATCCGTGGAAGGCGCGTGGCACAAATGGACGGTGTGCTACCACGACGCCCCGCCCGATGCCGACGCCCGCATCGTGTTCCAGCTGGCGCTGGCCAATGCCAAGACCGACACCCTGTACCTGCTCACCTTCGAAAGCCCTGAAAAAGACTGGGCCGAGGCCTGGACGTTGGGCCAGGTGATGGTACGCGAACTGGCGCTGGATGCGCGGCAATGAGCTGGCCCGGTTATGCAATAGGAGCAGCCGAAGCATCACTTGGAAAATTGCTCTTAAAAACAAACGCAATAAGCTGATGAAAACCTGCTTACTGGCGACTGCCTGCCTAACAGTGGTCACCCTTCACACACCGTTGCTGGCCCAGACCGCGACCGTGGGGCCATTTGGCACCGAAACCGAGGCCGCCCGGCACCAAGCCGGGTTCCTGGCCGCGGCCAGAGCAGCAGGCTATACCCAGCGGCCCGAGTTTCTCTACCGCTACCGCCTCGACATCACCAAAACCAAGCAACTGCGCCGGGCTGGAGTAGACCTGCGGCAGGAGGAACGGCAAATTCTCATTGACGGAACCCCCGACTACCCGGCGGCGGCCTTATATGCTGACCTAGTGGTGCACGGCACCGTGGTTAAGCAAACCGGCGACTCCAGCCGGGCCGTGTTCTACCATTCTGCCTTTGAGGTGCAAGTAACCGACACCTGGCAGGGGCCGGCCGCCACCAACCCCGTGGTGGCCCGGCTGCGGTCGGGGCCCTCGGAAGGCTTTTATTTGAATGTGTCGATGGGCCCGGAGCTTAAACTGTGCCAGGAGGTGGTCGTGTTCCTGGCCCCGATTGATTTTGCTGGCTACGCAGAAGCCGAGCAACAAGGGCTGGCCATGCAGCGCAACAACGCCGCCCCCGCGACTTCGACGCGGTGAAGGTCATTCCAGTGGAAAAAGGGCGTGTTTTTGGCGGACGTGTGAAACTGGCCAAGGCGCGGAAGTATAGCAAGCGCATTGCGGCCATCCTGGACAAAGAGCGTTTCTATCAAAAGAAATTCTAGAGTTCAGGATTTTGTGGGCTGTGCCGGCGGTTATGGCTGCTCTTTCGGGCCCGGGACCTACTTTTACTCCCAACACCACACCCCCACACCGCGCATGGCCAATTACCTCGCCGACAACCAAACCCGCTTCCTCAACGAGCTGATGGACTGGCTCCGCATCCCGTCCGTTTCGGCCGACCCCAAGTTCCACGACGACGTGCTGCGGGCCGCCGACTTCCTCAAAACCCGCCTCGAAGAAGCCGGTGTGAACAACGTGGAAATCTGCCCCACGGCCGGCAACCCCATTGTGTACGGCGAATATGTGGTGAGCCCCGACGCTAAAACCGTGCTCGTGTACGGCCACTACGACGTACAGCCCGCCGACCCCTACGAGCTGTGGACCTCGCCGCCCTTCGAGCCGGTGATTAAGGACGAGAAAATCTACGCCCGCGGCGCCTGCGACGATAAGGGCCAGGTGTACATGCACGTCAAAGCCTTTGAGATGATGATGCGCGACGGCCAGGGCGGCGTGCCCTGCAACATCAAATTCATGTTCGAGGGCGAGGAAGAAATCGGGTCCAATAACCTCGAAATCTTCGTGCGCGCCAACAAGAAAAAGCTCCAGGCCGACGTCATCCTCATTTCCGATACCGGGATGCTGGCCAACGACGTGCCCAGCATTGAGGTGGGCCTGCGCGGCCTGAGCTACCACGAAGTAACCGTGACCGGCCCCAACCGCGACCTGCACTCCGGCCTCTACGGCGGCGCCGTGGCCAACCCCATCAACGTGCTCTGCGCCATGATTGCCAGCCTGCACGACGAAAACGGCCACATCACCATCCCCGGCTTCTACGACAACGTGGACGAGCTGAGCGCCGACGAGCGCGCCGAAATGGCCAAGGCCCCGTTCTCCGAAGAAGAATTTAAAAAGAGCATCGGTTTGCCCGCCACGGCCGGCGAAAAGGGCTACAGCAGCATGGAGCGCACCAGCATCCGGCCCACGCTCGACGTGAACGGCATCTGGGGCGGCTACACCGGCGAGGGCGCCAAAACCGTCATCGCCTCGCAGGCCCACGCCAAAATCTCCATGCGCTTGGTGCCCCACCAGACCTCGGCCGAAATCTCGGAGCTGTTCCAAAAGCACTTCCGCAGCATTGCCCCGGCCGGCGTCACGGTAAGCGTGCATCCCCACCACGGCGGCGAGCCCGTGGTAACGCCCACCGACTCGGTGGCCTACCGTGCCGCGGCCGATGCCATGGAAACCACCTTCGGCAAGCGCCCGGTGCCCACCCGCGGCGGCGGCTCCATTCCCATCGTGGCCATGTTCAAATCGGAGCTGGGGCTGGATACCGTCCTGCTCGGCTTTGGGCTGGATAGCGACGCCATCCACTCGCCCAACGAGCATTTCGGAGTGTTTAACTTCCTGAAAGGCATCGAAACCATCCCGCACTTCTACCGCAATTACGCGGCGGCGCAGTAAGGCGCACGCGTTTTGGTAAAAACAAAAGCCCGGTTTCCATGGTGGAAGCCGGGCTTTTGCTTTTGGGCCTCTTCGGCTCAGCGGCCGTTGAGCGAATAGGTCAGGTAGAGCTGAAAAGCTTCGTTGCGGGAGCGAGGCTGAACAACAACGGGGCCAAGGTCAATTTCTTTGCGCACGTTGGTAAACCCACCATTGTAGCGCAGGCCTATGCCCAAGCCCGCTTTGCGCTGATAACCGATGCCGGCCAAGTAGCCAACATCAAGGTCGTTGTACTGGTACTTCACGTCGGATGAGGTGCTTCCAATCTTCGACTTGGCCGCCAGCAAAATGCCTACTTGGGGGCCTGCTTCAAAAAACAGCCCGTTGGCGTTCACGTGGAAAGCCAATGGCACGTCCAGGTAGTGAAAACGGTCAATAGCGTAATCCATCGGATTGTTGCTATTGCGAGGCTGCTTGGTACCCTTTTGGGAGTACAGCAGCTCTGGCTGAAAGGCTACTACATTGGTAATGCCGATGTTGGCAAATAGGCCCCCGTGAAAGCCAAACAGCTTTCCGTAGGTCGTGGCGTCGGCGCCTACCAAATCGGTAAGCGAAGCTCCAGCTTTTAAGCCCAGAGAAACGTCGCTGCCTTGTGCATGAGCCACGCCACGCAGGCCCAGCACCAGACAAATGGCGAGAAGGTTTTTTCTCATAATGGTGGGGAAATGGTTAGGTGCAAATCACCACGACTGCAGTCATGGCTTTGCTCAACGAACCCAACAGTACGCTTCGTATATGGCCAAAAAAAATGCTGGCCGCCCTGAGGCAGCCAGCATTGCTATTGCTTTTGAAGCAACTATTTGCCCAGCGGCAGCAGGTAGCCCAGCTGCAGCGTGAAGGCGTTGTTGAACGCCTTGGGGTCGTCGTTGGTGTTCTTGGAGTCAATCAGCGAGTTGAAGCCTTGGGCGTAGCGCAGGCCCAGGCTCAGGCCGCCTTCGGTCTGGTAGCCAACGCCGGCCACGCCGGCAATGTCAAACTGCGCCAGGTCGGACTTGTCCGAAGGTCCGCGCTTAACTCCGCTGTAGTCCTGGAAGCTGCCGTCGTTGTCCACTTTGGTCTTGGTGCCGTTCGCGTTTTTCGTCGTGGTTTGCTGCTTCACTTTCGAGCCGAACAGGTAGCTTACCTGGGGGCCCAGCTCAAAATACAGACCACCGGCGTTGATTTTGGCCAAGATTGGCAAATCCAGGTAGTGCAGCACGCGCTGCTGCTCAACCTCAATTTCGCTGGTGCCAACCATCTGCGTCGACGTCACTTCGTAGCCTTTGCGGTTGTACAGCAGCTCCGGGGCGATGGAAAAGAAGCCGTCGCTGCTGATGGGGAAGCTCGTGCCAACACCGGCGTTATAACCCAGCTTAAACGAGCCCAGGTTATTGTTGAAGCCTTGGCCGGCAATTTGCGAAGCCTGGTCGCCGGAGAGGCTGGAGTAGGTAGCTCCCACTTTTACGCCGATACGGAGGCCGCCGGCATCCTGGGCTTTGGCAACAGAAACAGTTAGAAACGACAGGGCGAGAATTGCGATTTTCTTCATGGGTGAGGGTGGTTATCGGTAATTAGGTGGATTGATAAATGGGTGGGTAATGAGGCAATTGTAGTGGGACAGGGCCTTTAGATTTGGGCTACTTACCGTGGAAACGCTCCAGAGGTTACGGCCAAGGTGAAATTTTGCCGAGCCAAAAGAGCCCCCCGGGAGGTTTTCAGCGCAGCAAAGGCCTCGGTAATAAGCCCAGCTACAGCCCGTTCGGCTGGGCCCGAGCCCGGCGGGGCGGTTGTTGAAAAAGACCCCTGCGCCAGGGCTTTTCCCGGTGCCCGGGCTCTCGCTGAACGGCGCCGGTAGCGGCTCAACGTTCCGGGAACCGTTTTATTATCGCGGCACCCGGCGCGGCTTGGGGAGTCGTATCCAGCCGGCGTCGGTTTCAGTTTCCAAAGAAGGCCGCCGGATGGACAGCGCATCACTCAAAAACGGCTCTAGCCCGGTTGGCCAGGCCAGGACTCAGGACGGATAGGCCGCGCAGCGCGGGGGGGAGCGGCTCAGTTTTACTCAATATTCCAAGCCTGATGCTCTGCTGCACTACAGGAATTAAATTCAAGGCAAGCACCTGTTGTTGGTACTCTTAAAGCGTAATTTTGCTCGTACTATCGAGCTGGTCCTATGGGTGTATTTGTGCTGCCGAAGCTGTGTAGGGACGGCCTTTGTTTCTTATTGCTGGCCCTGGCGGCACTTCCCGCTGCCGCTCAGGCCGACTCGGTGAGTGCTGTGCGGCCCACCGCCCGCGGCCCTTTTATAGTGGGGGCCTACGCCCAGGGCAGCTTCGTGGTGGCCCACACGTACGCCATCCGGCATCTGGCCAATTCTCACCCCACGGGCGTGGAGGTGAACCTGCAGCGCCAGACCACCGGCGCGGCCGACTGGCACGGCTGGTACCGATACCCACGGCTGGGCCTGGCCCTCACGTACTACAATTTTCACAACCCCCAGTTGGGCCACGTGCTGGCGGCCAGCCCCTACATCAGCAAGTCGTTTTCGCGCGGGCCGCGGCACGATTTCAACTTCCGCTTGGGTGCCGGCCTGGCCTACCTCACCAACCCCTACGACCGCGACACCAACCACAAAAACAACATCGCCAGCTCGGCTTTTAACGCCACCCTGCAACTGCGGTTCGAGTACGACTACGCCCTCACGCCCCACCTCGGCCTGCTCATGGGCCTGGGCCTGAACCACTACTCCAACGGCGCCACCACCAAGCCCAACTTCGGCGCCAACCTGCCCGCGCTGGTGCTGGGCCTCAATTACCACGAGCAGCGCAACGCCCCCCTGGCCAATGCCAACGCGCCCGCTCCGGCCGATGTGGGCCACAATTTTCTCAATTTCAGTGCCAGCCTCGGCTACAAGCAGCGCACCGAGAGCGACCTCAAAAAGTACGTTGTCAACTCGGTAACGGCCGCCGTGGGCCGCCGCATCAACCGCAAATCCAACCTGCTGGCCGGCGTGGAAGGCTTTTACGACCGCAGCCTCAAAGCCACGCTGCAAGACACCACCCGCGCCGGCCTTCGGCAGCCCGACGTGAAGAAGCTGGGCGCTTTTGTGGGCCACGAGTTGCTGTTTGGGCGGCTGGCCTTCGTCTCGCACCTGGGCTTCTACGTGTACGCCCCTTACAAATCGAGCACTTTCTACTACGAGCGTCTGGGCCTGAAATACCACGCTACCGACTTGCTTTTCGGTGCCGTGGACCTGAAAATTCACCGCGGCGCGGCCGATGTAATTGAATTCAAGATTGGCGCGAAGCTGTAACCAGCGCCTTGTTTATCTGGCTCACCAGCGCCGGCCCTTCGTAAACGAAGCCGGTGTAAAGTTGCACCAGCGAGGCGCCCGCCGCTAGCTTTTCCAGCGCATCGGCCGCCGAATGGATGCCGCCGGAACCGATGATGGGCAACGTGCCGTGGCTGCGCTGGTGCAGGTAGCGAATGACCTCCGTGGCCCGCGCCCGCAGCGGCCGGCCGCTCAGCCCGCCCGCGCCCAGGGCCGCAACCTGGGCAGGGGAGGTTTGCAGGTTGTCGCGGCTGATGGTGGTATTGGTGGCTACCAGGCCGCTGAGCTGGGTTTCCTCGGCTATTTCCAGAATGTCGTCGAGCTGCGAGTCGGTCAGGTCGGGTGCTATTTTCAGCAGCAGCGGGCGCGGCTTGGGGCGGCGCTGGTTGCAGGCTTGCACCTGCTGGAGCAGGTCGATAAGGGGCTTTTTCTCCTGCAGCTGGCGCAGGTTGGGCGTGTTCGGCGATGATACGTTGACCACAAAGTAGTCCACCACGTCGGCCAGCGCTTCGAAGCAGGCCACGTAATCGGCCGCGGCTTCCTCGTTGGGCGTGTCCTTGTTCTTGCCAATGTTGCCGCCGATGATGAGCTGCCGGTTCTGGCGCCGCGCCAGCCGTGCTGCCACCACCGCGGCCCCGTCGTTGTTGAAACCCATGCGGTTCACCAGGGCCTCGTCCTGCGGCAGCCGGAACAGGCGCGGTGGCGGGTTGCCGGGCTGCGGCCGGGGCGTCACCGTTCCAATCTCCACGAAGCCGAAGCCCAGCGTGGCCATCTCATCGGTAAGCACGGCGTTTTTATCAAACCCCGCCGCCATTCCCACCGGATTCGGGAATTTCAACCCAAAAACCTCCCGCGCCAGGTTGGGGTGCTGGTAGTCGTAGAGCCCGCGCAGCAATGCTTTGGCGCCCGGCAGGCGCGCGGCGCGGCGCAGATTGTCGAAAACGAGGTGGTGGGCGCGCTCGGCGTCGAGGTTGAAAAGAGCAGGCTTGACGAGGGATTTATACACTGGGTGCGTCGGGGCCAAATTCGCGGTCAAGACTTTCAAAGACCTCTCTCAGCATAAGCAACAGCGGCGGAACAACGTGGTGGGCAATGTACCACAATTCCGCATAGTCAGTACGAAAATACTCGTGCGCTATAACATTGCGAAAGTCCTTAACACCCTGCCAATCAATAGTTGGCCATTGTTGCTTAGTAACTTTCGAAACGTGCGTGCAGGCTTCGCCTAAAATTTCGAATTGCCGCTCGACAGCGGATTGAAATAGCTTATCGTGCAGCAGATTCTCAAATGTGCGGCCGGCCACGAACTCACTAATGAGCGTAGCAGCCTGCACCATATGGCGCACCCGGTCCGGGTCACGCGGCTTGTCTTTGTGCGCGCTCATAGATGGTTTTCAAATCCCGCTGGATGTAGCGCATGATATACTCCGACACGCCCGTTCCCACATCTACTTTTAGGCCTAGTCTTTCTTCCAAATTTCTGGCATAGTCGAAAAAAGCAAACCCTACGGGGTGTTCCATTTCCAGCAGCAGGTCCAAATCCGACTCCGCCGTGGCCTCGCCCCGCGCGTACGAGCCGAACACCTGCACCTTTTTCACCGGTTTATCGGCGAAGTATTCGGCCACTACCTGCCGGACGTAATCGAGCGAAAGCGGGAGCTGTTGCATGCCACAAAGTACGAAATTTTACCCCGCCCAACCCTCCCGGTCGAGGCTGCGGTACTGAATGGCTTCGGCCAGGTGGTTAATCTCAATGTCGTCGGTGCCGGCCAGGTCGGCAATGGTGCGGGCCACTTTCAGAATCCGGTCGTAGGCGCGGGCCGAGAGGCCGAGGCGCTCCATGGCCGTTTTCAGCAGCGTGCGGCCTTCTTCGCTGATTTGGCACAGGTCCTTCACCATCTGCGGCGGCATCATGGCATTGGAATGAATATCGGCGTACTCCCGAAACCGTGTTTCCTGCACCTGGCGGGCCTTATCCACGCGGGGCTGGATGTCGGCGCTGGTTTCGGCCTTGCGCGTCTCAGTCATCTGGTCGAAGGTGACGGGCGTCACTTCCACGTGCAGGTCGATGCGGTCGAGCAGCGGGCCCGACACTTTGTTCAAGTACTTCTGCACCACGCCGGGGCCGCACACACATTCCTTTTCGGGGTGGTTGTAGTAGCCGCAGGGGCAGGGATTCATGCTGGCAATGAGCATAAAGTTGGCCGGAAACTCTATGCTGAGCTTGGCCCGCGCAATGGTCACGCGGCGCTCCTCCAGCGGCTGGCGCATCACCTCCAGCACCGTCCGCTTAAACTCCGGCAACTCATCCAGAAACAGCACCCCGTTGTGCGAGAGCGAGATTTCACCTGGTTGCGGGTTGCTGCCGCCGCCCACCAGGGCCACGTCCGAAATAGTGTGGTGCGGGGCCCGGAACGGCCGCGAGCTCAGCAGCCCACCGCCCGCCAGCTTACCGGCTACGGAGTGAATCTTGGTGGTTTCCAGGGCCTCCTGCATGCTCAGGGGCGGCAGTATGCTGGGCAGGCGCTTGGCCAGCATGGTTTTGCCTGCGCCGGGCGGGCCTATCATAATGACGTTATGACCACCGGCCGCCGCTATTTCCAGCGCCCGCTTGATGTTCTCCTGGCCCTGCACGTCGGCAAAGTCGGCAGTGTATTTGTTCACCGTGTGCTGGAACAACTCCCTCGTATCCACCACTGTGGGCGCGATTTCCAGCCGGCCCTCGAAGAAGTCAATGGCTTCCTGCATGCTCCCGACGGCAATCACGTCGAGATTGTTCACGATGGCGGCTTCCTCGGCGTTTTCCTTGGGCAGAATAATGCCTTTGAAACCTTCCTTACGGGCCTGAATGGCAATGGGCAGCACGCCCCGAATGGGCCGCAGGTCGCCATCGAGCGACATTTCGCCCATGATGATGTAATCCCCCAGCTTCTCCGTGTTCAACTGCTGCGAGGCGTGCAGGATACCCAGCGCAATGGGCAAGTCATAGGCCGCGCCTTCCTTGCGGATGTCGGCCGGGGCCATGTTTACCACCACTTTGGTGCGCGGCATGCGGTAGCCGCGCAGCTTCAGCGCCGCCTCAATGCGCTGCTGGCTTTCCTTGATGGCATTATCCGGCAAGCCCACCACAAAGAAATTCGTCCCGGCAGTCACCACCACTTCAATGGTGATGGTGTAGGCGTTGACGCCCTGCACGGCCGAGCCGAAGGTTTTGGTAAGCATGAGGATGGGTAGAGTTTAGAATCAAATAGTAGCTCAAGAAACAAATGAATCGGTTACTGCCAAACGAAATGTCTCAATCGTAGTCAGCAAGCTCCTCATTTGTTAACAATGAAATCAGTCCATCAGCATCAAGCTTGATTCCGCTCAAATACAGCTTGTACATGACAACCCAAGTTTTGCGCGTCAGGCTGAAAACGACATGGTGCAGATTGTCGCTCCATTTAACGTGGCGCATCCAGCCGCCAACCTGCTGGCCCGCAATCACAACGGTGAACATTGTATCGTCCGGCAACTCCAAAATTTAATTCCGGCTATAGGTCAAGAACTTTTGAGCCATCTCATCAACGGCCTGCTGGTAGAGTCCATCAAGTTGCGCTGATTTAGACATTTTACCTGCTCAAATCACCAGCTTCTCAATCAGCAGAATCAGGATGTGAATCACCTTGATGTGTACCTCCTGAATCCGGTCGGCATAGCCGAAGTGCGGCACACGGATTTCCACATCGCTGAGGCCCGCCAGCTGGCCGCCGTCTTTGCCGGTGAGCGAAACGACGAGCATGCCGGCTTCCTTGGCGGCTTCGGCGGCGCGGAGGATATTGGGTGAGTTGCCGCTGGTGCTGATGGCCAGTAGCACATCGCCGGGCCGGCCCAGGGCCTGCACGAAGCGGCTGAACACGAACTCGAAGCCGAAGTCATTCGCCACGCAGGTCATGTGCGAGGCATCGGTCAGGGCAATGGCGGCCAGGGCGCGGCGGTTGTTCCGGTAGCGGCCGCTCAACTCCTCGGCAAAGTGCTGGGCGTCGCAGAGGCTGCCGCCGTTGCCGCAGGTGAGGACCTTGCCGCCGTTGCGCAGGCTATGGGCAAAAAGCTCCGCAGCTTCGGTAATGCGGGCCAGGTTGGCGGGGTCGGCCAGGAAGCGGTCGAGCACGTCGCGGGCTTCGGTCAGCTCGGCGCGGATGAGGTCGGGGAGCAGGAGGGCGTCGGGCACTGAGGGGTATGCAGGAGCGGGAAAGGCAGGAGCGGCGGGCCGGGCGGGCTACAGCGGCGGCCGTTCGGCCGGCGGGGTATTGCTCAGGCTGGGGTCGTTCTGCGGGAAAATGGGCTGGGGGAGGTGGTCGCTGGTTCGGTGCTCGGTCACGCTCACGGTGTCGGCGGCTTGGCTCTGCGTTAGGGTGGCGGGCGCATCCATAGTGCGGCCGTCTACGGTGCGGGCGGTGTGCGCCACAACCGGGGCCGGGCCGCGCTGCTGCTGGTCATACAGCTTGGCCTTGAGCTCGTTGATGCGGTTTTCGTGCTGCGTCACAGAGCGGCGCAGCATCACGCTGTCCAGGTTTTCGGTAACGAGGTGCAGGGCCAGAATCACGGCCCCGATGACGAACAGGGTGTAGTAGAAATGCCGTTCCTGCTCCAGGGCCGACAAGCCTGAGCCCATGCCCATCATGGAAGTGCGCACGGCGGGGACGAGGATGAACAACAGCGCCAGCAGCAGGTAAACCATTACGGCGACGGTAACAATGCGTTTGAGGGCGAGCATGGTGAAAGGAGGCTAAGGTGAAAGAGAGAGAAGGACGCGGAAAGCAACCCTGCGGGAAACAGCCGCAAAATAGCGCTTATTAAACGAGCTAATTGATGGGCGCGGCCATCCGGGCCGCTTCTACCGAGTCGGCGGGGTCGATGGTGACGCCCCGCAGCCCCTGCGCCTGCCGGTTGACCTGGGTGGGTGGCGGTGCCGCTTCCGTGGTTGAGTTCATCTTCCGGGAAGCATAGCTGTACCCCAGGTTGTACAATAGTTTCGCCAACACGATGGCTACCACCAAGAAGAGAAACCAGCGAAAAGGATTTTTGCCAAGCATGAGCAAAGAGGGTTGAATAGGAAAGCGCCCTGCCCAACGTGGGCCGGCGCGTTTGAGCAGCAACTACGCCAGCGCCGCATTGGTTTGCAGGGAGCTCAGCCGCTGGTACGCGCCGCCTTTGCGCTGCACCAGCTCCTGGTGGGTGCCGCGCTCCACGATGCGGCCGTGCTGCAGCACCACAATCTCGTCGGCGTGTTGCACGGTGCTCAGGCGGTGGGCAATCACGAGGGAGGTGCGGTTCTGCATCAGGCGTTGCAGGGCCTCCTGCACCAGTTTCTCGCTCTCGGTGTCGAGGGCCGAGGTGGCTTCGTCCAGAATCAAAATCGGCGGGTTGCGCAGAATGGCGCGGGCGATGCTCAGCCGCTGCCGCTGTCCGCCCGAAAGCCGCGAGCCCCGGTCGCCAATCACTGTGTGGTATCCCTCCGGGCTGGCCTCGATGAATTCGTGGGCATTGGCAATTCTGGCGGCTTCAATGACTTCGGCCTCGGTGGCTTCGGTGTTGAAGCGGATGTTGTTGAAAATGGTGTCGTTGAAGAGGATGCTCTCCTGCGTCACAATGCCCATCTGGTCGCGCACGGAGTGCAGCGTGCAGGTGCGCAGGTCGTGCCCATCAATGAGCAGCTGGCCGCCCGTGGGGTCGTAGAAGCGGGGCAAAAGGTCGGCTAGGGTGCTTTTGCCGCCGCCGCTGCCGCCCACCAGCGCCACCGTGCTGCCCTTGCGGATGGTCAGGTTGATGTCGTGGAGCACGGGCGTGTCGCCGTAGCTGAACTGCAGGTTGCGCATTTCGATTTCGCGCTCAAAAGGCGGCAGCACCTGGGCATCGGGCTGGTCGCGCACGGTGGGCTCGGTATCGATGATGCCTAGCACCCGCTCGCCGGCCACCAGCCCACGCTGAATGTTGCCGAACGAAGACGACAGGGCCTTGGCCGGCGTGAGCACCTGCGAAAACAGCACCACGTAGCCAATAAAAGTCTCGCCGGTAAGAGTCGATTGCCCGCCCAAAATCAGCGTGCCGCCAAAGTACAGCAGCCCCGCCACCACCGCCACGCCCGCAAACTCGGAGAACGGCGAGGCCAGGTCGCGGGTGTTGTCGATGCGCCGGGAAGTGCGGGCGTATTGGTCGTTCTGCTCCTCAAACTTGCCCTTGATGTAAGCCTGGGCATTGAATGCCTTGATAACCCGAATGCCCCCCAGGGTCTCGTCAATCACCGACATCATGGAACCCAGCGTGGTCTGGCTCACTTGGGCCTGCCGCCGCAGCCGCTTGGCCACCGTGGCAATAATACCCCCCGAAAGCGGCAGCAAAATCAGCGTAAACAGCGTGAGCGGCACCGATATATAAAACAGCAGCACAAAAAACGCAATGATTTTGAGCGGCTCCTGAATCACGGCGGTGAGCGTGTTCACCACGGACGTTTCCACTTCCTGCACGTCGCTCGTGAAGCGCGACATCAGGTCGCCTTTGCGCTCGCCGGCAAAGTATTGCAGCTGCAGCTCCACAATGCGGTAGTACAGCGCCCGGCGCAGGTTGCGGATAACGCGGGCCCGCACCTGGGCCAGCAGCCGCAGGCTGAGGTAGCGAAATACGTTGCTCAACAGCACCGATACCACCACAATGACGCACACGAAGGCCAGCGCGCCCATTTTGCCCTGCGCCGCCAGCACGTCGGCAAAGTAGAAATTGAAGGTGTCCTTAATCCAGTCCAGACTCAGCTGAAAGGCGGGGAGCTGGTCGGGGGCTTGCAGCGGCACCGTGTCCGTTTTGTCAAACAGCACCTTCAGCAGCGGTATTATCAGCGTGAAGTTGGCCAGGCCAAAAAAGATGGCTAGCAGCGTACACGCCAGGTACTGCGGCAGGAAGCTGGCAAAAGGCCGGGCGTACTGCAGAATGCGGAGGTAAGTTTTCATGCGGGCTGCAAAGCTACGCTCCTGGCCACATGCGCCCGCCGGCAAACCCATGCCGGGCTTGGCTACGTAGGTGGAAACAGGCGCGGCACTTCACGCTGTTAACCCCTCGTAACAATTATGAAACGCGACGAATTTCTACACTTATTCGGCTTCGGTGCCACGCTGCTGGTGAGCGGCTGCCTGGGCGGTTGCGGCAGCAAAACCGACAACCCCCAGCCCGGTTCGGGCTCAACTCCAGCCCCAGCTCCCGGCACCATCGACTTTACCATTGATGTGGTTGCGCCGGCCAACGCCCGCCTCAACGACCCGGCCTTTGGCTACGTGTACGGGGCTGGTAATAGAGTAATTGTCGCCAAAACCGCTGGGGGTAGCTACGTGGCGCTGGCCGCCGCCTGCACCCACCAGGGCACCACGGTGGAGTTTCAGTCTGGGCCCAACAACTTCTTCTGCCCCAATCATGGCTCCCGGTTCAGTACCAGCGGCGCTGCGCTCAACGGCCCGGCCGTTGCGCCGCTGCGAGTGTACACCCTGGTGCAAACCGGCAACATGCTGCGCATCACCGGCTAAAGAAGGCCGGTCCTAAAACTCGTGGAGGCGCTGCGCAATGTTCCAGCGTAGGGCCAGCGAAGCGAATACTTGGTTGCCGTCCTGCTCAGGCGTGAGGGTATAGGTCTGGTTGCGGGCAATGACTTTGGCGTCGACGAACAGGTTGAGGCGCGGCTGGTACGTGGCCGTGAAATCGGCGTGCAGCAGCCGGCTCTTGTTGCCCTGGCCCACGCGGTTGTCGAAATCTTTGACCCGGGTGTTGTACGACTTGAGCACGTTGCCGCCAAAGTTCTGGCCGTCAACATCGGCAGGGGTCAGGTCCTGGCCCTGGTGCGAGTAGAAGGCCTTGCCCACCAGCATGAGGCGGGGCAGGGGCTGGTAGCTAAGCACGCCCAGAATTTCGGCCACGTTGGCGCCCATCGGGTGCGCCAGCGGCTGCTGGTAGTGCTGGTAATTGGTGTAGATGTCCTCGTGCTGGTAGGTGAAGGGCCGGATGTAATTGAACTCCACCTGCAGGTCCAGGTTGCGCAGGCCGGCCACATCAATGTACTTGCCGCCCAGCTGAAACGCCTGCTTATTGGCCCACCAGCCGTTGCCCGACCGTATTTCGCTAATCTTGAACTCGTCCAGCACCAGCTGCCCGTAGAGCTGCGCGGTGCGGAAGATGTTCCATTTAAAATCCAGGCCTAGAATGGCGTTGTCCGCCGAACCCACGTTCTGCTCCACCGCCCGGTAAAAAATAACCGGGTTCAGGTACTGTAGCTCGAAGCCCCGGCCCCGGCGCCCGGGCACGATTTTGCCGCCGGCTACCACGCTGTCCGGCTCGGCGTTGCGGCCACCCAGAATGGCACTCTCAAACACGCCAATGTTCAGGTTTGGCGTCACATCAAAGCTGAGGTGGTGCAGGGCCATGTACTTCTTGGGGTACACCTGGTCCTCGTTTTTCCGCTCCGCAGTCAGCTCGGCAAACAGGTTCTGGTAGTTGAATTTCCAGACCCGGGTGTTGGCTTTCAGGAAGAAATACGGCGCGCTGTAGTCCGACAGAATTAGCGAGCGGTAACCGTTGCCGATAAAATTCCGGTCGTGGGCCAGCTGCAGATTGATGTGCTTGGTTGCGGCGTAGGTAATGCCGCCCCGCGCCGTGAAAAAGTCGTACTGGCTGCCGCCCTGGGTCTTGAAGTACTTCCAGTAGCCCTCGTGCGGTACTATCTGGTCGCGCTGAATCCGGTCCTGCACGTACTGCGGCACGCCCATCTGGTTGTCGGCCAGAAAGGTGTAGAAGCCAAGCTTCTGGTCGATGGTGCCTTCCAGCTGCAGCCCGCGGGTGTTCACGTAGCGCAGGCCGCTGATGTCGCTGTCCCGGCCCACCTGCAGCAGCGCCACCGGGTTCACCCGCAGCGCAAAACCGTCAGTCTGCACGTGGAACAGGTCGGTTTGGTTGCGGTAGAAGTTGGTGAGGAGCGGCTTGGCGCTTTCGTTCAGTGCCGCGCCCTGGGCGCTGTTCATCCAGTTGTCTTTCAGCAGGTATTCGGCGTTGAACCGGTCGGCCGCCGAAAGGGTAATACCCTGGCTGGCGCTGTCGGGCGAGAGCACTCGCTCGCCCAGCCGGGCGGCCGCTGCGCGGGTGTAGGGGCGCACGCTGGTGTGCGGGTCGTTGAAAGCGTCCGGCCCGAACTTGATGGCGTACCGGTCAATCAGGCGGTAGGTGTCGGCATCGAGGGGCACGTAGTTGGCGCCCTGCGTGGTTTTGCTCGGCGGCGTCTCGGCCACAGGTTTGTCGGCCAGCGGTTCATCAAAAACCAGCCACGGGCCTTTTTCCGCTTTGGCGGCATCGGCGGGTGCTGGGGGAGTGGCAGGTACAGTTTGAGCAGCCAGCGGGCCGGCCACCAGGGCCAGGGTGCCAGACAAAAGCAGAGCTTTGAGCATAAAGACGGATAATTCTTATAAAACAAGGCCGCGCCACCCAGCCTAAGCCAGGCGCGCCAATTTCTTAACAAACCTACGCAGCAGGCCGTTGGGAAGGGATAGCCCCCCGCCGACGAATCCCCGCCCGATGACCTGCTGACGGCACCGGGTGGCCGCTGGTAATGGAGGCGAATTCGCAGGCCGTTTCTTGCCCGCCCCCGGTTTTTGTGCCAACTTCGGGGCTCCCGCCCGGGTGTTTTGCCCGGCTTCACTTCCTTCCTCCTTCGCAGCATGGCTCAAAACCCACTTCCTTCCGCCTCGGCCGCCCCCGACGATTCTGCCGAGCCCCTGGCCAAGGTGCACGTGGTGTGCGCCGAACCCAGCATTGCCAACCATTTTCTGGCCGAGCTGCGCGACAAAGAAGTGCAGAAAGACAGCCTCCGCTTCCGCCGCAACCTGCAGCGCCTAGGCGAAATTATTGCCTACCGCATCAGCGCCCACCTCAGCTACACCGACAAGGTCATTCAGACCCCGCTGGCCGAAACCACCGGCAAGCTGCTGCACGATTTCCCTATTCTGGCCACGGTGCTGCGGGCCGGCCTGCCGTTTCACCAGGGTTTCCTCAATTACTTCGACCAGTCGCCCAGCGCCTTCGTGGCCGCCTACCGCATCGAGGGCACGGCCCAGGTGCAGGTGCAGGTCGATTACCTGTCGGCCCCCAGCCTCGACGAGCGGGTGCTCATTCTGGTCGACCCCATGCTGGCCTCGGGCAAAAGCCTGGTGCAAACCTACCGGGCCATGCTGCGCTTCGGCATGCCGCGGCAGGTGCACATCGCCGCCGTCATCGCCTCGCCCGAAGGCCTGGCCTATGTGGCCCGCGAAATCCCCGAAGCCAACCTTTGGGTGGCCGCCATCGACGAGCGCCTGAACGAGCAAGCCTACATCATCCCCGGCCTCGGCGACGCCGGCGACCTCTCCTACGGCAGCAAGCTGTAGCCCCCGTAGCACACGTTTCAGCTTGTGCCGTGTTGAACAATCCGTGCTACATTAACCGCCTGCCATGCGGCACAAGCTGAAGCATGTGCTACAATCCGGGTATCTTTGCCGGGCGCCCACCCCGCGTTGTTGTTGCCTCCCCATCGCCTGTTTTTCCTCTTCCGTAGTGCTCCAACTCGCCGTTAAATACGCGTCTGTGTTCTTATTGAGCACGGTCAAGTTTTTGGGCGGCCCGCTGGCTGGCGCTTCCCTGGGCCTGAGTTTTTGGTGGACCATGGGCCTCACGGTGGCCGGCATGATGACCAGCGTGTTCATCTTCTCGGGCATTGGCCGCGTCTGGATGCAGCACCGCCAAAAACAGCGCCGCCTGCGCCGCGCGCCCATTTTCACCAAACGCTCGCGCAACATCATCCGGGTGTTCCGCAAGTTTGGCATGGGCGGCATTGCCTTTCTTACGCCGGTGTTGCTTTCGCCCATCGGCGGCACTGTCATTGCCACGCTATTGGGCGTGCCGCGCCAGCGCATCCTGCTGCACATGTTCTGGAGCGCCGTGCTGTGGGGCGGGACCCTGACGCTGGCCAGCATTCACTTCGGCCACATGCTGGGACGGTAGTGAGAAGGGTTGAGTGTTGAGTTATTCAATCTCAAACTACATGGCTCAGGCCGTAGATAGCCAGTAGCTCCACTGAAGTCGAGCTATCCGATTTTCAACTCAACATTCAACCCTTAAAACTCAACCCTCCCCTCTACCGCCGCTTCCGGGCCTTGATGGCCTTCACGCCGGGGTTCGAGCCGCCTTTCTTGCCCACGTTGGCCTTAGAGCCCTTGGTGCTCTTCTTCTGGCCCTCCTTAAACGGCTTGCCGGTGCGTTTGTCAATGGTCACGCCGGGCTTAATCCACTCCTTCTTCTCGTGGAAAGCACCCTGGAACGTGGGGTCCAGCTTTTTGCGGCGCTCGTCGAGCTCGCGGCCCATTTTCTGCTGCTCCTCAAAGGGCGTTTCCTCAATCACCACTTCTTCCGGCAGCGGCAGGGCTTCAATTTGCTGGTTGATGAGCTGCTCAATCTCGGCAATGTGCGCCATTTCGGCCTCGTTGGCGAAGGTGATGGCCGCGCCCGTGTGCTGGGCCCGGCCCGTGCGCCCAATGCGGTGCACGTAGTCGTCGTGCACGATGGGCACGTCGAAGTTGATAACGTGCGTCACCTGCGGCACGTCGATGCCGCGCGCGGCCACGTCGGTGGCCACCATGTAGCGCACCTCGCCGGCCCGGAACGCATCCATGCTGTTGATGCGGGCGTTCTGGCCCTTGTTGCCGTGAATCACGCGCACCTCGCCGGCCGGCCCCTTGCGCTCCAGAAAGTGCGCCACCTGGTCGGCGTGCTCCTTGGTGCGGCAGAAGAGCAGCACGCGCGTCATGGTTTCGGCGTCGCGGTGCAGCAGGAAGTTGAGCAGATTAATTTTCGTGAGCAGGTTGGGGGCTTGGTACAGCGTCTGCGTCACAGTAGAGGCCGTTTTGGCCGGCGGGTTCACCTCCACGCGCACCGGAAATTCCAGGAATTCCTCGCTCAGCAGCGTCACCCGCTCGGGCATGGTAGCCGAAAACAGCACGTTCTGGCGCTTGCGCGGAATTATCTCCAGAATGCGCCGAATCTGGGGCATAAAGCCCATGTCCATCATTTTGTCGGCCTCGTCCATCACGAAGGTCTTCAGGTCGCGCAGCACCAGCGCGCCCTTCAGGTAGATTTCCATCAGCCGGCCCGGCGTGGCAATAAGCACATCGACGCCCGCGGCAATGGTTTCAATCTGGGTTTTCGGCCCCAGGCCGCCGTAGATGGCGAAAATGCGCAGGTCGGTATTCACCGCCAGCGCTTTCAGGTGGGATTCAATCTGAATAGCCAGCTCCCGGGTAGGTGCCAGCACCAGCGCCCGCGGGTTGGTGCCTTGGGCGTATTTGGCTTTCATGAGCAGGGGCAGGCCAAAAGCCGCCGTTTTGCCGGTGCCGGTTTGGGCAATGCCCAGCACGTCGTGCCCGGCCAGCAGCAGCGGAATCGTCTGCTGCTGCACTGGCGTGGGCTCCGTAAAGCCGGCTTGCGCTACCGCCGAAAGAAGTTGTTTGTTAAGCTTGAAATCGTCAAAAGTCAGATTGGTCGTGGGTTCCATTCCACAAAGGTCGGCTTTTTGTGCGGTAAGCTTAATGGTAATGAAAAAGAACGCCAGATGAGCATGACCGTCTTACCAACTTACTAATGCCCTCTAAGAACTTTTTTTGCCATTTCCCGCTTCCCCTGCTATCTTTGCACCACCAAAACCAACACGGTAGATATAGCTCAGCTGGTTAGAGCGCCGGATTGTGATTCCGGAGGTCGTGGGTTCGAGCCCCATTATTTACCCATACAAATGAAGTCCCCGGAGAATTATCCGGGGACTTTTTTGTTGCTTGCTTTAATTCCGCTTTAATACGGCCGTTCTCTTCCACTACAATTCAGCTACATGAGTCTTCTCGTCATCGGCAGCGTCGCATTCGACGCCATCGAAACGCCCTTCGGCAAAACCGACAAAATCATTGGCGGGGCCGCCACCTTCATCAGCCTCTCGGCTTCCTATTCGCTGAAGCCCGTGAAACTGGTGGCCGTGGTGGGCGAAGACTTCCCGCAGTCCGACATCATGCTGCTCGAAGAGCACGGCGTGGACGTGGAAGGCCTGCAGGTGAAGAAGGGCGAAAAGTCGTTTTTCTGGTCGGGCAAGTACTCGCAGGACCTCAACTCCCGCGAAACCCTGGTGACGGAGCTCAACGTGCTGGCAGATTTCGACCCCATCATCCCCGACGCCTACCAGGACTGCAAGTACCTCATGCTGGGTAACCTAGCCCCGCAGGTGCAGCGCCTCGTCATTCAGCGCCTCGTGAACCGTCCCAAGTTGATTGTGATGGACACCATGAACTTCTGGATGGACATTGCCCTGGAAGAGCTCATTGCGACCATCGAAATGGTCGACGTGCTGAGCATCAACGACGAAGAAGCCCGCCAGCTTTCGGGCGAGTATTCGCTGGTGAAGGCCGCCAAGAAGATAATGGGCATGGGCCCCAAGTTCCTCATCATCAAGAAGGGCGAGCACGGCGCGCTGCTGTTCCACAAAAACAAGGTGTTCTACGCGCCCGCGCTGCCCCTGGAGGAAGTATTTGACCCCACCGGTGCCGGCGACACCTTCGCGGGCGGCTTCATCGGCCACCTGGCGGCCACCGACGACATCAGCTTCGAAAACATGAAGCGCGCCGTGATTCACGGCTCGGCCATGGCGTCGTTCTGCGTCGAGAAATTTGGCACCGAGCGCCTGCTCAACCTCACCGACGAGGAAGTGGAAGCCCGCGAGGCCCAGTTTGCCGAACTGGTGCGGGTGGTGCCTGCCGTGGCGGTGGCCAACGTCGGCTAGCACTACGCAGGCGCAGGCGGCTGGCGCAACTTTTTGGGTAAAAATCGGGTAAACCATCACGCTACCTTTCTTTTCATCTAATCCCCACCCGCTATGAGCTTGCATCAAGAAGAGGCCAACCTCGAAAACCAGAAACCTTCTGTGGACCCTGCTGCAAGAGCTGGTCGGAAGAGCACGGAAGTTCAAAACCCGAACGATAACCAGGTGTCACACCAGGGCAACACCACCGACGGCAACACGGTCGGTGAAGGCGTACATAACATTCGCAGCAACCCCCAGAACAACAAGCCGATGTCGGTGAATAAAGGCCCCATGAAAAAGGGCGCCGACAACAGCAAGGACAACTAATAAATGATGCCGCACTACCAAAAGACCCCGCCGGATTCTTCCGGCGGGGTCTTTCATTTGTTGGGTGTTTCGTCTGTCAGCTGCATCAAAAATCCCACCCCAGCCACTGCTGAAACCCGCGCTGCTGCGCATCGTCGGCCATCTCCAGCTTATCTACGGCGTAGCGCTGCCCGAAACGGCTGCCCGGCGCGGCGGCCAGTGTCACGGTCAGGAGGCGGTTTTGGCGGAATACACTCAGGTCGTAGCTTGTTGCGCCGCTGCTGAGCAGGGTTTGCAGGTTCATATCGACGCGGCGGCCGTTTACGGCCACTATTTCGTCGTCCACGGTTAGGGCAGCGGCGGCGGGCGAATTGGGCCAGATGCTGGTTACCTCCGTTCGCGCATTCTTCACCACCGTCCGGAAACCGAAAATCCCTTCCGAAGCCGAGGCATTCTCCCCCACTAGTAGCTGGCAGCCCACGGTATGCAGCACCTTGTCAAGTGGCTCAAGCACCGGGGCGGTGCCATAGATAAACTTGTCGAAATAAGCTTGCATGTTGCGCCCGGCCACTTCGTTCACAATGCGCACGTAGTCGGCCTCGGTGTAGCCGATGCCGGTTTTGCCGAACTCTTCGTACAGCCGCCGCATCACATCGTCGAGGCTGCGGGCGTGGTTGGAAAGCTGCCGAATGGTTAAATCCAGCAGCATAGCTACCAGCGCGCCCTTGTGGTACACGCTCACCTTGCGGTCGGGCACGCCGGGCTTGTAGCCGTCAAGCCACAGGTCCATGCTGGCATCGGCCAGCGACAGGTTTTCCCCGCCGGCGTCGTCGAAATGCTTGCGCAGCACCGTGTTCAGCTCCTCAAAATACTGCGCTGGCGTATGCACGTGGCAGCGCGCCAGCAGGTATTCGCCGTAGTACGTCGTGATGCCTTCGGCGATGAAGCAGGTGCGGAAGTAGTTCTCGCGGCTGTAGTCGTAGGGCTGCATCTCGGCGGGCCGGATGCTCTTGATGTTCCAGGTATGGAACAGCTCATGGCAGCTCACGCCCAGCAATTCCTTGTACAGGCCCTCGCTCATAATCAGCTCGGCCGGCCCCAGCGTAATCACCGTGGAATTGACGTGCTCCACGCCGTGGTAATGCTTATAGGGCAGAAACTGGTTCAGGAAGTGGTATTCCGCCACCGGGAAGCCGCCGAATAACGCGAGTTGCTCCTCCGAAAACGCCCGAAAATCTGCCAGCAGGCGCGGCCAGTTCACGTCTGCTTCGCCCTGCACCCACACGTGAAACGGCAGCCCGCCCGCCTCATACTGCTCGTGCACCAGCGTAGGACTGGCAATAAGGGGCGAGTCGGCCAGGTGGTCGAAATTCTGCGCCGCCAGCACGTTTGAGCCAGCCTGGGGCAGCCCGCAGGCAATCTGCCAGCCTTCGGGCACATCCACTGTTAGCTCACAGGCTTCCTGCTCGCGCCCCACCGCGTACATCAGTGCCTGCACCGGGTTCAGGTACAGCTGCGACTCATCAAGCCAGGAGCCGCCCGCGTCCATCTGGTGGGCGTAGAAGTTATAGCGCACCCGCACCTTGCAGCCGGCCGCGTGGGCCACTTCCCACCGGTCTTTGGTCAGCTTGCGGTAGGGGAGGGGCTGGTTGGTGGCGGCATTGGCCACTTCCACCTTCTGAATCTTCTGCGCGAAGTTTTGCAGCTCGTAGCGGCCCGGCCGCCACGCCGGCAGCTGCAGCTCCAGCGGGGCCGTGGCCTCCGCCGCCACGTCCAGCGTCAACTCAACCTGGAGGTAAAACGTGAGGGGGTTTGCGTAAGAAATGCGGTAGTAAATCATTGCCAGCAGGAGTTAAAAGTGCCTAAAGCTAGTGGCAGTACGCCCACTGCAGCTAAAAGTATCTGAGGCCCTTGCCTTTTCCAGACAAAGCCCGTACCTTTGCCGGCCCAACTTGAAACTACACATAAGATGAAACGTACCTATCAGCCTTCGAAGCGCAAGCGTGTTAACAAGCACGGCTTCCGCCTACGCATGGAATCCGCCAACGGCCGTAACGTGCTGGCCCGTCGCCGCGCCAAAGGCCGCAAGCGCCTCACCGTATCCGACGAAGGCAAGCACAAGCGCTAGAAATTTAGCTGTTAGCCATTAGCTAATGGCTGTTAGCTAACCGCTGAAAATGCAAGCCCCTCAATCGCCTGGCCTTCCTTCTTTCCCGGAGAAGGGGCCGGCCCCGGAGGGGTCTCATGAGGCCACCGGGAATGCGCCGTTCACGCGTCGCTATACCTTCCCGAAAGAGGAACACCTGTGCCGCAAGAAGCTCATCGAAGAGCTTTTTGGGAAGCAGGGTTCCTCTTTTGGCGTTTATCCCCTGCGCATCGTCTGGATAAAAAGTGCAGTACCCACCACGGCCCCGCCGCAGGTACTCATCAGCGTGAGCAAGCGCACATTCAAGCGGGCCGTCGACCGCAACCGGCTCAAGCGGCTCATTCGAGAGGCGTATCGGCTCAATAAATACCGGTTGGTGGAGCAACCCGCCGGGCATCAAGTCGCTCTTCTTGGTATTATCTTCACGGGTAAGGAAAAAAGTCCACTGGCTTTGGTGGAAAAAAAATTAATTTCCGCTATCCAACGTTTGATAGGCACCCCGGCGGCGGCATCCGCTCCGCCGCCCGCCCCGTAGATTCGCCGACCTGCTACTCGTATTCTATGACTATCCAAAAAAAGCTATTTGCTGCCCTGGCTTTGAGCACGCTGGGTTTGGTTTCCTTCCGGGCTGCTTCTGACAACGAACGGTACTTCGAAATTGCGAAGAACATGGACATCTTTGTCACGCTGTTCAAGGAGGTCAATACCTATTACGTAGACGAGGTGACGCCCGCTAAGCTGGTGAAAACGGGCATCGACGCCATGTTGCGCTCGCTTGACCCCTATACCAACTACATTCCGGAAGACGACATCGAGGACTTCCGCACCATGACCACCGGGCAATACGGCGGCATTGGCGCCTCGGTGGTGAAGCGCAACGGCAAAACCGTGGTGCAAACCGCCTACGAAGGCTACCCGGCCCAGAAAGCCGGCCTGCTGCCCGGCGACGAAATTCTCAACATCAATGGCGTGTTGGTGGATAAAAAATCGAATTCCGACATCAGCAAGCTTCTCAAGGGCCAGGCCAACTCCGTGGTAAAGCTGCTGGTGACGCGCTACGGCCAGGAAAAGCCGGTGCAAATCGACATCACCCGCGACAAAATTCAGGTGGACAATGTGCCCTACACCGGCATGATTTCCGGCGATGTGGGCTATTTCCAGCTTGGTGGCTTCACCGTGGACGCGGGCCGCGAAGTGCGCGCTGCCGTTATTAAGCTCAAAGAGCAGGGCGCCAAAAAAATTGTGTTCGACATTCGCGACAATCCCGGCGGCTTGCTCAACGAGGCGGTGAATATTTCTAACCTCTTCATTGATAAAGGCCTCGACGTGGTGAGCACCAAGGGCAAGGTGACGGAGTGGAATAAAACCTACAAAGCCCTCGACCAGCCGCTCGACACCAACATTCCGGTGGCCATCATCACGAGCAACCGTTCGGCTTCGGCCTCGGAAATCGTATCGGGCGTGTTGCAGGACTACGACCGCGCCGTGGTGGTGGGCGAGCGCACCTTTGGCAAGGGCCTCGTGCAGGCCACGCGCCCCCTCAGCTACAACTCGCAGCTAAAGGTGACCACCGCCAAATACTACATTCCCAGCGGCCGCTGCATTCAGGAAATTGACTATGCCCACCGCGGCGACGACGGCACGCTGGGCAAATTTCCCGATTCGTTGCGCACCGCGTTCAAAACCACTGCCGGCCGCACCGTGTACGACGGCGGCGGCGTGGCCCCCGATATTGAGGTGCAGGACCGCGAAATTGCGGACATCACCCGCGTGCTGCTGCAGAAAAGTTACCTGTTCGACTACGCCACCCGCTACCGGGCCGAGCACACCACCATCCCCGTTGCCCGCGCTTTCAAGCTCAGCGACGTGGATTACCAGAAATTTGTGGGCTTCCTGCAGGGCAAAAACATCAGCTACAGCACCGACGCCGAAAAATCCCTCGCTGAACTTGGCAAAAAGGTGAAAGAGGAAAAGCACTACGACGACGTGAAAGCCGAACTCGAAGCCATCCGCAGGAAGGTGACTGTGAACAAGGCCAACGACCTGCAGCGCTTCAAGCCCGAAATCAAAGAGCTACTGGAGCAGGAAATCGTGTCGCGCTACTACTTTGAGAAAGGCCGCACCGAAGCTGGCTTTGATGATGACCCCAACATCCTCGCCGCCGTGGCCGTGCTAAACGACCCGAACCGCTATGCCGCGCTGCTGAAACCCACAGGGCAGGCGGCAAGCGCCCGCAAGTCGGCCGGGACGAAGTAGTTTTGAGCTGCGTTAATTAGAAAAGCAGGCGCTGAAAGGTGCCTGCTTTTTTATTGTCAGTACCGGAAGAAACTGCCGTGCAAAGCACCTCAGCTCATAACAACTTATTTCAGCGGCTTACTTAAAAGCTGAGTTTCCTCATTTCATTCGGTCTGTTTCTTCGACTTTCGCTAAGAATTAAAGAAGTTGTCGATTAGAAGCTGGGATGTTGAAAGGCATTAGCTCCATCCAACCGCTAGTTCGGAATAATATAAATGCTCATTCTCTCCCTCGAAACCTCGTCCCCCGTCTGCTCGGTTGCCCTGCACCGCGTAGCCGACGGTTCCTTAGTTGGCCAATCCGAGTTGCGGCTCGATAAGTCGCACTCCACTCACCTCACCGTGCTCATCGAGCAGCTGCTCGCCAACACCGGCCACCAGCTCACCGACCTTGCCGCCGTGGCCGTGAGCGACGGGCCCGGTTCCTACACCGGCCTGCGCATTGGGGCTGCTGCCGCTAAGGGCTTGTGCTTCGCGCTGGATATTCCGCTGGTGGCCGTGAGCACCCTCAAGGCATTGGCCGCGCAGGTGGCTGCCGGCACTGCCCGGCCCGAAAACTTCCTGTTTTGCCCCATGCTCGATGCGCGGCGCATGGAAGTGTACGCCGCTGTATATACCCATGAAGGGCAGGAAGTGGTGGCTCCCACGCCGCTGCTGCTGGAGGCCAACACCCTAGCCAAACAATTGGCCCGGCATTCTGTGTTATTCTTTGGGAACGGCGCGGCCAAATTTCAGCCGCTACTGGAAGAGCCGGCTAATGCTGGCTTCCTGGCGGGCGTTGAGCCGTCGTCGGTAGCGGTGGGGGCGTTGGCCGTGGCTGCTTTTCATCGGCAGGAGTTTCAGGATGTGGCGTACTACGAGCCTTTTTATTTGAAAGAAGTGTACACCACCACGCCCCGGTCCTGAGCTTCTGGGCTAGTGCCGGTAGCCCTGCCAGGTGCCGCCGTAGCGGTAACCCGGCTGAGTCTTCGCTTTTAGGCAACAGCTTTCGCAGACAAAAACCCAGCCCTTGCCGCCGGCCGCCGTTTGAATCCGATACAGCGTGGTAGCTTCCTGCTGGCAATGCGCGCAAAATTTGGTTTTCATGGTTGCTGACTTATCGTCCCCTTTGCTGTAACTGTTGCCTGCGAAGCACTGTTCTAACTTATTCTCCTCCTAATTTCTTATGGATATGGAACCCCTCTTTGTCAACCGCGTCGCCAACTCCGGCCTTGTTACCTTAAATCTGGAAGAACTCATTCACCCCGGCGAGCGGGTGGTATACGATATCAAAGAGAACCTTTTCCACGGCCTCATGCTGCGCGAAAAAGACTTCCGCGAGTTCGTCAAAACCAACGACTGGACCCAGTACGACGGTAAAAACGTTGCCATCACCTGCTCTGCCGATGCCATCGTGCCCACCTGGGCCTATATGCTGCTCGCCACCAAGCTCCAGAACCACGTTCACCGCTACGTTTTCGGCAACCTCGATGCCTTGGAGCAGTCTCTGTTCGAAGAAGCCATTGCCGCGATTGATACCGCAGAATACCGCGACGCCAAAGTAGTAGTAAAAGGCTGCGGCAACGTACCCGTGCCCACCTTTGCTTATGTGGCCATCATGCAAAAGCTGCTGCCCATCACGAGCAGCATCATGTATGGCGAGCCGTGCAGCACCGTGCCGCTCTACAAAAAGCCGAAAGCAGTGGCGGGATAGGGTTTTTGTGGATAAAAGAACAGTCATGCCAAACGCAGTGAAGCATCTCTACCGTCACAGTAATTCATTTTACTATTGCGGTAGAGATGCTTTATTGCGTTCAGCATGACAGACGAGCCCGGTAACTCGTTCGCATCTTTACGTTCATGCCCGAGCTTTCCCGCACGCCCTACAAAATTACCTTCCTCACCGGCGTGGCCATTGTCATCGCCAACATGGTGGGCACGGGCGTGTTCACCAGCCTTGGGTTTCAGGTGCTGGGCATTCAAAGCGGCTTTGCGCTGCTGATGCTGTGGCTGGTGGGCGGCCTCATTGCCCTCTGCGGGGCCGTGTGCTACGGCGAGCTGGCCGCCGCCATGCCCCGCTCGGGGGGCGAATACCATTACCTGAGCCAGATTTACCACCCCGCTCTGGGTTTCTTATCCGGTTGGGTTTCGGCTACTGTTGGTTTTGCGGCCCCCACGGCCCTGGCGGCGCTGGCGCTGGGCACCTATGCCAGAAGCGTATGGCCAGACTTGCAGCCGCAGTGGCTTTCCGTTACGGTGGTGCTGCTGCTCACTCTGGTGCATGGTACCAGTACCCGCGCGGCAGCCGGCTGCAGGTCATCATCACCGCCCTTAAAGTGGTGGTGCTGGTTGTTTTCATCGGAGCCGGCATGATGATAGGGGAGGGGCAGCCGCTCAGCTTCGCACCCGATGCTGCTGGCTGGCGAGCTCTGCTCAGTCCGGCGTTTGCCGTGTCTTTGGTGTATGTCAGCTATGCCTATTCGGGTTGGAACGCCGCTGTATACGTCACCGGCGAAATCGAAAATCCCAGGCGCAACCTCTCGCGCATCCTGCTGGCCGGCACCGCGGTGGTACTCCTATTATATGTAGGGCTCAATTATGTGTTTCTGCGCTCCACCCCTTTGGGGGAGTTGAAGGGCCAGTTGGAAGTCGGTTTCGTGGCGGCCACGTCGTTGTTTGGGCATTTGGGCGGCCGGCTAATGGGCGGCGTTATTGCGGCTTTACTCGTTTCTACCATTAGCTCCATGGTATTTGCTGGTCCCCGCATTGTCCAGACCATGGGGGAAGACATGCCCGCCCTGCGCTTCTTGGCTCCCAAAAGCCGCGCCGGTATTCCCGTCCGCGCCCTGGCTCTGCAAACCGTCATCACCCTGGCCTTTATTCTGAAGCCTAGTTTCCAAGGGGTGCTGGTCTACGCCGGCTTCGTGCTGAACCTGTTTACTTTCCTCACGGTGCTCGGGCTGATTGTGCTGCGCTGGCGCCAGCCCAACCTACTGCGGCCCTATCGCGCCTGGGGTTACCCGTTCACCCCGCTTGTTTTCCTCGTTCTCAGCGGCTGGACTTTGGCCTTTATTCTGACCGAAAAGCCCATTGAGTCGCTCTATGGTTTGGCCACGCTGGCTGTTGGCGGGTTGGTTTATTTCCTCACCACGCGGCTAGAAGCTTCCCCTACCACATAATAGGGGCCAATAAAAATCCGGTCAGGTTCCCTCGCTTGTGGGGAGAGAGCCCTGCCAGGTAGGGCGGCGGTTGAGCGTCGGAACGACACCCCCCGTAACTTGCAGCTTCAATCACTCCTTTGTAGAATGTACTTCCGCACCGCTGCGCTTCGGCTCCTGCCGGCCGCTTTGCTCTTGCTCACCGCCTGCTCCGAAACGAATACCAAAACGGATACCGCCTCTTCTCCCAAAGAAGAAAGCATGGCCACCACGGCCGACGCCATGGACTCCACCACGTTCGCAGTCCCTCAACCTGCCGCCGCCACCTCGCGCCCCAACCGCCTTACCGCCCCCGATACTACCTATGCCCAGGATGTAGCCCTGTTCCTCGGCGGCCAGCAGCCCAGCCAGCAAAGCAGCCTCACCCAACTAGCCGCCCAACCCACCTGGCAGGCTTTCGCCCAGGACCAGGACCAAAGCTGGGATAAATACCGCGCCACTCACACCACCAGCATGACCAAGTGGGCCAGCACCGAGCTGGATTCCGTGCACGCCAGCAGCCCCACCATCTTCTATCCCTTCAGCGGCCCCGATTTTCTGAACGTCTTCACGATGTTCCCCACCAGCCAAACCTACGTGCTCATGGGGCTCGAACCCGTTGGCAGCGTACCCGCCCGCTCTTCCCTCGCAAATCCCAAGGTGTTTCCCGCCGTCAAAGCCTCGCTCTGGTCCGTGCTCAATTTCAGCTTTTTCCGCACCAACGACATGGCTGTCGACCTCAAATCCGTCGAGCTAGATGGTGCCCTTCCGCTGATAATGCTTTTTGCTGCCCGCACTGGCAACCAAATTACCGCCATTCGCCCTGTTCAGCTCGATGCCACCGGCCAGTTGCAGGATGCTCCCACCGATACCACCAAAGCCAAAGCCCCCAAATCCATTCCCGGCGTCGAGATGAAGCTCCGCGGCTCCAACGGCCAATCTAAAACCGTCTACTACTTTTCCGTCGACCTCAGCGACTGGAAGCTGAAAGCCAACAATGCCCCGCTGGAGTTTGTGCGCAACTTAGGCCCGCTTACCACCTACGTCAAATCCGCGACCTATTTGATGCACAAAGCGTATTTCAACCAAATTCGCCGCTTGGTCCTCCGCCGCAGTCGCTACATTCTGCAGGACGATTCCGGCATCGCCATGAAATACTTCCAGCAGGGCGCTTGGCAGTTCAATCATTACGGCACCTACAAGCGCCCCATCAACCTCTTCGCAAAACACTACCAACCCGAACTCACCGCCGCCTACCGCGACACCCTCCGCAAACCGAAGCCCTTGCCGTTCGGCACCGGTTACAACTGGCGCCAAACCGATTCCAATCTTCTCCTGGCCCGCCGCTTGGTCCCCCTGGCCGACTAATCTTGGTATAAAAGCAGCCCCACAGGGCCGTGGTGGCAACATCACGGCCCTTTCTATTTCACTATCCTATGAAAACACCCCCCCAATCCCGCCCCACCCTATACTATACAATAGGAGTAGCCTTTCTATTAACAGTAACCACCCTGGCAACTCTGGCCGCAACAAGTCGTCTGGCACCCACTCTTTTCGGGAGAGGGGCCGTGCCCGACAGGGGCTGGGAGGTGAGGTTAACGCCAGAAGACTCCCCAATCCTGGACTCCCTCATCCACACAAACGCGCTATTGACAAGAATTGCCACCAACCCCCAATACGAGCTCCAAATCATCTATACCCAAATCAACCGCGACGCCCAGAACCGCCCCACCTTCACCCCCCACACCTATCACCTCAACCCGCGCCAGTATTTCAACCCTGCCAGCCTGGTCAAGCTCCCCGTTGCCATTCTGGCCCTCGAGAAGCTGAACAACCTGAACAAGCCCGGCGTCACGCGCCGCACCATCATGGCCACCGGCACCGCCTACCGCTGCCAAACCCCCGTCCCCTTCGCCGCCCCTGCCGACTCCGACCGCACCGCCACCGTTGGCAATTACATCAAGCGCATGCTCTTGGTCAGCGACAACTTTGCCTACAACCGCCTCTACGAATTCCTCGGCCAGCGGCCCCTCAACGCCCGCCTGGCCCAGCTCGGTTACCCCAACGCCCGCATCACCCGCCGCTTCGCCCCCTGCGACACCACTGCCAATCGCCACACCAACCCCATCAGCTTTCACACCCCCCAGGGCAATACTATATACAGGGAGCCCGCCAAATTCAACCCCGTGCCCTATACCAGTCCCCTCGGCCGCGTCCTACAAGGCCGCGCCCACCAGGCCGGCGGCCGTATCATTCCCGAACCCTACGATTTCACCACCGCCAATCACCTCCCCCTGGCCGACATCACCACCTTGCTACAAAGCATCCTTTTCCCCACTTCAGTCCCCGCCACCCAACGTCCCAACCTCACTTCCTCCGATTACAGTTTCCTGCGCTACTACCTCCATGCCACCCCACACCAGTCTGGCTTCAGTTCCTATGCCACAGCCCAATACTTCGACGCCTACAAGAAGTACCTCTATTATGGCCGCAGCCCCGACATCCCTCACCAATCTGCCCTCCGCATCTACAATATAGTAGGCATGTCGCACGGCTACCTCGCCGATGTAGCGTACTTCGCCGACTCCCTCCACCGGTCCGAATTCATGCTCAGCGCCATCCTGTACGTCAACAAGGACGGCATCATCAACGACGGTGCCTATGAATACGACAGCATCGGCCTCCCATTCCTCGCCCAACTAGGCCACCAGATTCAGCAATTTGAAGCCCAACGCCCCCGACACTACCGCCCCAACCTCACCGAAATATTAGCCACGGAGCGTATTAGATAAAAATTCCCCAATAATTCATTTGCCGCTAAGTGCCTGATTCCTAAAAGCCCATTGCTCCATCCCTGCAATACCTGTACATACCTAATCCAAAAGGGTTGCCTCACGCATTGCAAACTCAGATAATCCCACTACTTTTGCAGTCCCAAACAGTCAAACGGACGACGGGTTCTGGAAAAGCAAGTGCTTCACCGAAAGTTGGAATAAGGAAGAACTTCACGGCGCCAACCCCAGTGTTGAACCCCGTGCTCGCTCAATAAAGGCTCAGAAAGTAATTTCAAAAAGTCTTGTGAAAGCCGAAAAAAGCGCCTTACCTTTGCACCCCGCTTCAACAGGAGGCGAAAAGATTTGAAAGTAAAGAGAAGAAAAGAGTTATTTTTTTCGCCTAACGCTTGCAGAGCAAAAAAATTAAGCTATCTTTGCACTCCCAATCGCAAGAAAGGGATTTGAAAAAGAAAAAAGGCTAATTAGTTAGTCGCATTGTCACACCAACTGGGTGAGGCACACGTTCTTTGAATGATTGGAAAAGACAAATAGTAAGGGCTTTTTGCAGCGATGCAGGGAGCAGAAATTACAAGCGTAACACGAATACTTGAACTCGTTAAGACGAGTCGGATTAGCACTCGACATCAGCCCATGTTCGCCTGGGTGCAGGAATTTTTACAATGGAGAGTTTGATCTTGGCTCAGGATGAACGCTAGCGGCAGGCCTAATACATGCAAGTCGAACGGTTTCTAGCAATAGGAATAGTGGCGCACGGGTGCGTAACGCGTAACCAACCTACCCGAATCTGGGGGATAGCCCGCCGAAAGGCGGATTAATACCGCATAAAACGGCAGACCGGC
>NZ_MDZB01000143.1 GCF_001816145.1 Hymenobacter lapidarius
CGGAAGACTACCAATCCGACCAAACCTTGCTCCAACGCATTGAATACGTCCTAAAACGAGTCGGAAAAAACTATACGATTAATTTTGCGTGACTGCTTAGTATGCTCTATTGCTGCGCCACCTGAATCTGTTGCGTGTTGAAACCTTGGTTCACGCGCACCACATACATGCCCGCTGCCAACACCGGATTGCTAAGTATTATGGTATTGGCACCCGCTCTCAACGCGGCCTGCTGGCTGTGCACGATATGGCCCAGCGCGTCAATCACGCTTACCGTGGCCGAACCACCGCTGAGGGCTTCTACCTTAACCGATAACGCCTGCCCTTGGCCAAAAGGGTTGGGATAGGCCTGCGCTTTCAGCACCAGGTCGCTCGCGTTTTTGGTGGCTGTCGGCATCGAAACCAGGGTGAGCTGGAAGCGCTGGGCGCGGGCGTAGTCGTTGTCGTCGAACAATTTCAGCCGCTGCCCCGCTAAGTTGTTGGCGCTGGGTACTTCCATGCACATTTCGAAGGGCATTTGCCCAACTGACTTTTTTAGCTTGAACTCGTACAAGCCAGCCGGCGGATTCGGGTTGTCAGCATTGCTGCCAGGGTTTTCGGTGATGACCCATTGCTGGCCGGGGTCGTTGGTCGACACGTTCTGTTCCAACTCGGCAAAAACGGCCGAGCTCAGCGCCACGGTCTGGATGTACATGTTGGTGCCTTTGTGCCGCAACTTGTACGAACCGTCGGCCTGCAACTCAAAAATGAAGCGCTGGGCATCGTTACCGTTGTCGTTGAACTGCTGCACCGCGGCCCCCGCCACGGCCGAATTACCGGCCACCTCCACGCAGAGCGGGTCGCCGTTGGTCGCCTTTACAAAATAGTGCGTTATCTTATAAGTGCCGCCGTTCACGATGGGGCCAGTGGAGAACTGGGCCGAAGCCGATGGCCCGGCCAATAGCAGGCCAATTGCCGCCAGCGAACTGAAGAGAAAAGATTTTTCATGAAAAAGGGAATGGGTTGGGGAAAAGACGTATTAACGGCTACCGCGCCGCCAAATCGGTATTATGTAAATATACGGGCTTACCCGAAATTTATTCTAATATTACGCAAACGTTTGCTTAGTTTAATTCAGATGACGCTGGCTGCTCCTGTTTTTCGGTCTGGCCTTTGAATCAGGGCGTTGCCGCTCTTTTTGCCAGGCCCTCCCCCGCACGGAATGCGGCAAAACGGTTTCAACCTGCAGCGTCTCTTATTGGCTGATGCTTGCGCCTACGCTTGCCAAGGGCTCCTTCAACGCCGGACTAAAATTAAGGGCGCACACCGAAGCGGTATTCCGTCACGGAGTGGAACACTTCGTTCGGCCGCAACACCGTGCCGGGGAAGGCGGGCCGATTGGGTGAATCGGGGAAATGCTGGGTTTCAAGACAGAAGCCGTAGTGCTGCGGGTAGGCCACGCCGCCTTTTCCTTTCAAATTGCCTTTCAGAAAGTTACCGGAGTAAAACTGAATGCCGGGCTGGTCGGTGTAGACGCTCATGGTGCGCCCCGTAACGGGCTCGAACACGGTGGCGGCCAGGGCCGGGGCGGTACGCATTTGGTCTGCCAGCACCCAGTTGTGGTCGTAGCCACCGGGCGCGGCGCCGGGCACCTGCGCAATGCGCTCACCGATGGCGTGGGGCTCGCGGAAGTCCATGGGCGTGCCCGGCACCGCCCGGAGCTCGCCGGTCGGAATCAGGGTGGCGTCTACGACCGTAAACCGGTTCGCGTTCAGCGTCAGCACGTGGCCGAGGGCATTTTTGGCCTGGCCGTGGTTTAGGTTGAAATAGCTGTGGCTGGTGAGGTTAAGGGGCGTGGCTTTGTCGGTGGTGGCCGTGTAGTCGAGGCGGAGGGCGTCGTCTTCGGTCAGAGTGTATACCACTTTCACCGCCAAGGTGCCGGGGTAGCCCTCCTCGCCATCCCTGCTAGTATAGCTGAGCGCCAGCGTCTGACCGGTGGCCGAGGTGCCCGGCTGGGCCGTCCACACCACTTTGTCGAAGCCGCGCTTGCCGCCGTGCAGGGTATTGGGGGCGTTGTTCAGCGCCAAAGTGTAAGCCTGGCCGTCGAGCGTGAATTTGCCCTTGGCGATGCGGTTACCGTAGCGCCCAATTAGCGCCCCGAAATAGGGACCTTCCTGGAGATATAGGTCGCTCGTGTAGCCGGCCAGGTTGTCGAAGCCCAGCACCACGTCGCCCAATTGCCCCTTGCGGTCGGGCGTGAGCAGGCTGGTGAGCGTGCCGCCGTAGGTGCTGATGGTAGCTTTGAGGCCGTGCGCGTTGGTAAGCGTGAAAAGCTGCACCGCCTGTCCGTCGGCAGTCTTGCCAAAATCAGTGGTGAGGGGCAGGGCGCGCGAAGCCGACGCGCTGGAGTCGGCCGCACCGGCCGGGCGGCCGTTAGTCCCTTCGGCGACATTGGTAGAGGACGTCGGGGAGTTGCAGGCGGTCAGCAAAGCCAGGTTGGTTAAAACGCCAGCCAGGCCAGCACGGAAAGAAATAGGCATGTCAAAAAAGGTGAAGCGTTGAAGCAGGCAACTCGCCGGGCAGCGGCCCGGAATTGGGGTCAGGGCTGGGCGGTCAGGGTGAAATTTTCGAACACTGCCACGCCAGTTGGCGCACCCTGTGCCACCACGCCCACGCGCACGCCCCGGTCCCAGGGCGGCAGGAAACGGCCGTCGACTGGGGCGCCCGACGCGGGCAGAGTTTGCCATGTAGGGCCGCCGGTAGTGCGCCAGGCAAAGCTAAACTGACTGCCTTGCCGGGCCTGCAGGCGCAGCTCCAAGGCTTTGGTGGCGGGCAGGGGCACTTCGGCCAGAGTTTTAGTTTGCCCTTTTTCCAGCTGCAGCAGCTGCACTTTGCCGGCGCTGGCCACCAGCATCAGGGTGTTGTCGGGGTCGCCATGGGCAGCCAGACCGGCGCGGGTGCCTGCGGCCAGCGTACCGGGGTTCAGCAGCGTGGTGGTAGCGGTGTAAGCGGCAGCCGTGGTCGAGCGGCCGAGGGCCGCGCCGCTGTGGTCGGGACGGGCGGTGAGGCGCAGCTGCCCCCCGCTCACCGCGAAGGTGGGCCGGTACTCCACCGGCCATTGCCAGGCCAGGTCCAGGGTCCGGCCCGTGAACTCGTCGGCCACTGCACTGGCGCGGGCGGCCACGGCCGGCGCGGCTACTGGCGTGCTTTTGCCCCGGAACGCCGGCCAGCCCGCGGCCGTCCACTCAAATTCGCTCAGCACGCCCTGCCGGCCCGCAAACTCGTGGCTGCCGGCTTCGTAGGCGTGGTGCAGCATGTACCAGCGCCCCGGTACTCCAGGGCAGTACCGTGGCCGGGGCACTTCCAGGTATCGTTGTTGAGCAGAATCGGGTTGTCGGCGTGCTTCTCCCAGGGGCCGAGCAGGGTTTTGGCTCGGGCTACGCCGGTAGCGTAGGTGCAGCCGCGTCCGCAGCAGCCGTTGCCGGCGTAAAAGGCATAGAAGTAGCCGTCGTGGCGCACCATCGATACGCCCTCCACGAGGTTGCCCTCCCAAGTGGCGGGGTCATTGCGGAACAGCTCTGTTTTTTCGCCCACCAGCGCGGTGCGGGCGTCGTTCAGCCGCTGCGCCCAGATGGGCGTGGGCTGCTGCACGCTGTTGCCGTCCTCCTTCCAAATGAGGTAGAGCTGGCCTTTTTCGTCGCGCATCGGGAAGCCGTCAATCGAGCCAGCAGGCTGGCCCACCAAGGGCCCATGGTCAGTATAAGGGCCTTCGGGGCGCGGGGCACTGGCCACGCCCACGGCCAGATTGCCGCCCCGCTTGTGGGCGGCGTAGAACACGTACGTCTTGCCGCCGTCCTGGCTGATTTCAGGGGCCCAGAAGTAGTAATCGGCCCAGGCCGGCCGCTCGCCCGGGAACACGTGGCCCACCAGCTTCCAGTCGGTCAGGTTCTTGGAAGACAGCAGCGGAAATGCCGGACCCCAATTCGAGGTAGTGGCAGTGGCCCAGTACGTGTCGCCCACCTTCACCACCGACGGGTCTGGGAAATCGCCCGGCAGCACCGGGTTGGTAATAACCAGCGCGGCGGCCGGAGCCGTACCAGCGGTGGCGGCACCACCGGTAGCGGCGGGCCGCTGGCAGCTTCCAAGCAGGGCGCTGGCCAGCAGGAAGGTGCCACCGAGGCAGCGAATAGGCAGGGTCATAAAATTCAAGCAGGCGGCTGTCAGCGGGGTGAAAAGAAGTAAGACGGGTTGCCGGCGCTACTCCCCGCGCGGGGCAAGGACACCCCCAGCGGCACCGGAGTGCCAAAGTCTGGGGTGTCGTCGGCGCGCCAGGTAAATTTCTGCATCCGGGGGCTGCGGCTGTCGCCGCAGCCCTGGCCCGTGCGCGGGTTGGCGTGGTATATAATCCAGTCCTCGTTGCCGGTGCGCGAAGTGAAAAAACCATTATGGCCCGGCCCGTAGGCTTGCCCCGCGGGGTTTTTTACAAAAATGGGGGTGGGCGACTTCGTCCACGAAGCCAGCATCATGGGGTCGGCGGTGGCTGGTGCCGTGAGCATGCCCAGGGCATAGTCGTCGGTGCTGCAGTGGCTGGCCGAATACACCAGCACCGTTTTGCTGCCGTGGCGGAGCACCTGGGGGGCCTCGTTCACCTTCGGGAAGCCGTTGAGCTCCCAGCCGTACTGCGGCGCGCTGAGCTGCACCCGCGCCCCGGTGAGCGCCGTTGGGCTGCTCATGCGGCAGATGTAGAGGTTTTGCTGCTCCGAGTTGGGTTCCTGCCCCGACCAGAGCAGGTAGCGCCCCCCGTTCTGCTCCAGAATGGTACCGTCGATGGCCCACAGGTCCTGGCCCGGCACGGCCAGCTGGCCCCGTTCAGTCCAGGCGCCGGTGGTAGGGTCAGCATTCGCATTTTCCAGCATCCACAGGCGTTGGCCGCCGCAGCAGCCGGGGGGGCCCGCCGTGAAGTACACGTACCACTTGCCGTCGAGGAAATGCAGCTCCGGGGCCCATACGTTTTGCGAGTTCGGGCCCGTGGCCGGAGCTGCCCAGATGGTGGTGCTCACGGCCGAACCCAATTCGCTCATTTTGGCCGTTTTGCGCAGTACCACGTTGTTGCCGGTGGTGTGCATGTAGTAGTAGAAGCCGTCTTTTTGATACACCCACGGGTCAGGGCCAGCAGCCAGCAGCGGGTTGGTGAACGTAGTGGCGACGGGCGTGGTCGGTGGCGGCCCCTGGGGCACCACCGTGGGTGAGCTTTTCGAGCAGCCCAGCGTGCCGGCCAGTAGCAGCGTGGTCCAGAACGAAGAACGGAATAACAGCATAAGGACAGGGAACAGGAATCAGAGAATAACAGGGATAAGTTAGGAGTATTTCCACAACCCGGGCAAAAACTGCGGCCCGGCCGCCAAACATTGCTTTCTTACTTTGAGCCTAAACAGCCGTCGCCCCCAAAGGGCCCGACGGTCATCGGGCAAACGCGGGCAATCAGCAGCGAGCAACAAATAGTCAGACCACAAGCCCTTGGTTAGCGAGGCTCGGGCCTTGCCGCTTGTTGATTCGTTTACTGCTAATAGTTAGGGTTTTGGCGTAAGCGACCCAGGTCGATGTCGATTTGTATCAGTGGCAACAAACGGTCGCGGTCTGCCCGGAATCCGGTGAAGCTGGGGTCGCGCTGCTTTAGCTGGTCGATGCCGGCTTGGTTGGTGAGCACTCCGTAGCGCTGCAGGTCGAACCAACGCACGCCTTCACCGGCAAGTTCGGTGATGCGTTCGTGCATGAGCTGGGTGCGCAGGGCCGTCTGCGACAGCCCCGCTGCCAAGGGCGCCAGCCCGGCGCGCGCGCGCACCTGGTTCACCAATGGGATGGCGCGGCCGGGTTGTTTTGCTCGTTCAAGGCCTCGGCCTGCAGCAGCAGCACGTCGGCGTAGCGCATCACGCGGTGGTTGATGGGCGAATCGAAATCCTCGAAGGTGCGGTAGTAGTCGGTGGCGTACTTGCGGTAATACACGCGGCCCAGGTTGCGGGGGTTGCCGGCGTAACGCGTCTCAAAGTTGCCGCTGCCGTACACTCCCCGGTCGTTGTCGGGCGGCAAGGTACTGGGGAACTGGGTCAGGTCGAACCGATTGTAAAACACGGTAGCGGCCAGCCGCGGGTCACGCTGCCCCGAAGTGGTGCCTTCCTGCAAAAACTCACGCACCACCCAAGGGCGCAGTTCGCCATCGTTAAAGCCAAAGCCCGGCACGCCCCAGAACTGGGAGCGCTGCCCGCCCTGCGAGGAACTGGCGGAGGGACCGCCGCCGGCGTCGTTGCCACCGCGGTTAACGTCGGAGAATTGTACCTCGAAGATGGACTCCGAGTTGTTCTCAGTGGTGTGGCGGAAATTGTCGGTGTAGTTCGTCGTCAGGCGGTAGGTGCCCGAGCCGATGACCTGCGCAAACTGGGCCTGGGCCTCCGCCCACCGGCGGTTTTGCATGTAAGCCTTGCCCAGCAGCGTGGTGGCGGCGCCGCGGGTGGCGCGCCCCAGGTCGGCACCGGTGTACGAGGCCGGTAAGTCGGGCTGGGCTGACATGAGGTCGCTAATGACCAATGCCCACACCTCGGCTTCGGTGCCCTGCGGCGGAATGGCGTTCAAATCGGTGGGCGGTGCCACGACCAGCGGCACATTGCCGTAGAGCGACACCAAGTTGAAGTAGCTCAGCGCCCGCAGAAACCGGGCCTCGGCCACCAAGCGCTTTTGCAGGGTCGCGTCCATCTGAATGCCGGGCACATTGGCGATAACTTGGTTGGCGCGGTAAATGGTACGGTAGTGGTCGCGATAGATATCGCGCGACACCTCGAAATCATAGTTGGTTTGGACAAAGCGGGTGAAGTCGGCCAGCTCGCCCCAGGGGCTCTGGCTGAAGCCGGTGTCGTCGCGCAAATCGAAGGCGAAGTTGAGCCAGCGCCGGTACATGCCCAGGCCCTGCAGTCCAGCGTAGGCGGCGGTGGAAGCGCGCACCGCGTCTTCGCTGGTTTTAAAGAACGACTCGGTGGTGGGCAGGTTGGGATTCAGCTGGTTCAGCAGGTCCTTCTCGCAGGCCGTGGCGGAGAGCAGCAGCGTTCCAGCCAGAACCAATCGGGCTAAAAAATTGACTTTCATATCGGTATTTGTTAAAAAATCGAGAGAAACGAAGCTTAGAAGCCGGCCTGGATGCCTAACGTGAAGGAGCGCAGGTTGGGGTACGAGCCTTCATCGACGCCGCGCGCCAACGAACCCGAGCCCACGGTTTCGGGGTCGTAGCCGCTGTACTTCGTTGCGGTGAACAGGTTTTGGGCAGTAGCGTACAGGCGCAACGAAGCCACGTACTTCGAGCGTTCCAGCAATGTTTTGGGCACAGTCACGCCCACCTGCAGGTTCTTCAGGCGCAGGTACGAGCCGCTTTCCAGCCAGCGCGTGCTGTTAAAACGGTCGTTGTTGCCCGCGGCAGTGCCGCTGCGGGGGCCGCCCGCAATGAGGGAGCGCGGCGTGGTGGTCGACGGGTTTTGCGGCGTCCAAGGATTGAAATCAACCCGGTGGTTGCCGTTGTCGTCGGTGCGGTCGAGCCAGTACTTGTCCACGTTAAACACGTCGTTGCCTTGCACGCCCTGCACGAAGGCGGTCAGGTCGACCACGCCGTAGCCCAGGCTCAGGTTGGCACCGTACTGCAGTTTGGGAAACACGTTGCCCACGTGCACCCGGTCCTTGTCGTCGATGCGGCCATCGCCGTTGCTGTCCTTGTAGCGCACGTCGCCGGGGCTCAGGCCCGTTGGAATGTTGGAGTCGCCGTTCTGATAGATGCCGTCGAACTGGTAGAGGAAGAACGAGCCGATTTCCTGGCCCACCTCGGTGCGGGTGATGGCATTAGGGCCGCCGTTGAAGAAGTTGGGGGTGCCGTTGGGGTCGCCGCCGGCGTTGCCCAGGTCCAGCACCTTGTTGTCAACGGTGGTCAGGTTAACCGAAGCACCGTAGCGGAACGGGCCACGGGCGTCGTTGTAGCCGAGCTGCAGCTCAAAGCCCTTATTTTCGAGCTTGCCCAAGTTGCGGAACGGGTTGCTGCCGGCGTTGCCAAAAAACAGCGGCAGGGCGGGGTCAATCAGCGCGCCTGTGGTTTGCGACACGTAGTAGTCGGCCGAAAGCGTCAGGCGGTTTTCCACAAAGCCAGCGTCGAGGCCCACGTTGGTGGTGCGACGGGTTTCCCAGCGGATGTCCGGGCTGGCAAACTGGGTCTGAATGGCCCCGTTCTGGACGGCCCCGCCCAGCACGTAGTTGGCGTTGGTATTAATAAACCCCTGGTAGCGGTACGAGCCGCCGTAGGCCCCGCCCAGCAAGTCGTTACCGAGCTGGCCGTAGGAGGCGCGCAGCTTGAGGTCAGAAAAGACGCTGATGCTTTCAAAGAACTTCTCCTTCGACACGCGCCAGCCCACCGAGGCCGCCCCGAAGTTGCCGTAGCGGTTCTCGGCCCGGAAGCGCGACGAGCCGTCGCGGCGGTAAGCTGCCGTGACCAAGTAGCGCTGGTCGTAATCGTAGGTGAGCTGGCCGAAGAATGACTCCTTGGTGTGCGTGAACGACGAGCCCGCCACCTGCGGCGTCTGGCTGCCCGCGTCCAGGGCCCAGTAGTACGTGGGGCCGCGACCGTACTCGAAGTTCACGCCCCGCGTTACTTCCTGGCGGGTGCGCTGCTGGCTGTAGCCGGCCACGGCGGTGAGGTTGTGCTCGCCAAAGCTTTTGTCGAAGGTGAGCGTGTTTTCGGCCATGCCGAACACCTCCGTGCCCTGGGTGTCGCCGTAGGACGAGGGCGTGGTGGGGTCGTTGCGGCGCCACACGCCGAACTGCCGCTTCTGCTGGTCGCGGAAGCCGTGGTACTCGGTGGCCAGGTTCAGGCGGTAGCGCAGGAAGTCGAAGATGGAAACCTCGCCGTATATGTTGCCCTGGAGGCGGCTCGACACCCCGGTGTCGGTGAGCAGGCTTTGCAGGGCAATAGGGTTGGTGCCGAAGGTGGTGGCGTTGTTATTACCGATGCCGAAGCCGCCGGGCGTGGTCTCGTCGTACACCGGAATCACGGGTAGCATGCGCACGATGTCGATGAAGGGCCGGCCGTTCACGCGGGTTTGGTTGGTGCGCGTGAGTAGGGCGTTCTGGCCCACGCGGAACCGCCCGCGGTTGAAGCCGGTGTTCACCCGAAAGCTGTAGCGGTCAAACTTTGGTCCCTGCACCGTGCCGTCCTGCTTGAAGTAGCCGCCCGACACGTTGAAGGTGGAGTTGGGCCCGCCGCCCGAAAAGCCCAGGTTGTAGTCCTGCACCGAGCCTTGCTTGAAAAACTCTTTTTGCCAATCGGTGTCGATGCCGGCCGGCGGGTTGGCTGCAAAGGGCTGGCGGGGTGCCCCGGCGTTATCGTAGGCTTGGTTGTTGAGGGCAGCCCACTGGGCGGCGTTGGTCAGCTCCAGCGTGTTCACCAGGTTCTGCACCCCGCCGTTGGCGCTGAAAGAGATGGCAGGCACGCCCGCTTTGCCCTTTTTGGTGGTGATGACAATCACCCCGTTGGCCCCCGAAGCGCCGTAGGGTGCCAGCGAAGCGGCGTCCTTGAGCACCTGTACCGATTCCACGTCGGCGGGGTTAAAGTCGCGCTGTCCGCCGGTATTTTGCACCCACAAGCCATCGATGACGTAGAGCGGGCCGCTGCCGCTGGCAATAGTGCCCAGCCCGCGGATGTTGATGACTGGGGCCTGCCCCGGTGCCCCGGAGTTAGTCACCGTCACGCCCGGCATCCGGCCCTGAATGGCCTCACCCACGGAAGCTACCGGCGCGCGGCGCACCTCCTGGGCGCTAACGCTGGCCACCGAGCCGGTTACGTCTTCGCGCTTCTGGGTGAGGTAGCCCACCACCACCACTTCGTTGAGCTGCTTGGCATCAACAGCCAGGGCGACGTTGACTTCGCTGCGCCCGCTCACGGCCACTTCCTGGCTCGTGTAGCCGACAAAAGAAAACGTGAGTGTGGCGTTATCGCTCACCGTGAGCACATAGTTGCCATTAACCGACGTGGCTATGCCGTTGGCGGTGCCTTTTTCAAGAACCGTTACTCCCGGCATGCCCTCCCCTTTTTCGTTAACCACGCGCCCGGTCACTGTCTGAACCGGGGCCACCAAGGTCCAGCCAGTACTGCCAGTGGTGGGACGAGCAGCGGCCGGCAAACCCGCCAAAGCGGAAATACACAGCGGCAGGCAGCAAAGCAAGGCCGGCACGGTTTGGCGGCGTAACCCCAAGTAATGTTTTTTCATGGTATGAGAGGATGTGGGAGAAACAAATATAGGAGTCAAAACAAACGTTTGCGTAATATTATTCTGCAATTCTAATTTAGCACTAAATAATTTCTTTTAAACATGACTTCCGTCTGTGGCGTCTGCGTTTGCGACGAGAAAACTGCTTCAGGCCCTAACATGCTATGTTATGCCTCGTTATTTGTTAATTTGACATATTTAGGGTTGATTTTGCGGTTGTTCTTCCCCGGGTCAAACGGGATATTGATATTGCAATCCAGCCGAATAAGTGAATTTTTTTACAAAAAAGAGTTTCAAAATATTTCGCAAACCTTTGCATTGAGAGCTTCCTGTTCGTCGGTAAAGCCGAGTTGCTACTCGCCCGATGGGCGGGCCAAGGGCTGCCCAGGAGCCACGGGGCGTCCGAAATCGGGTGTGCCGTCGGCTCGCCAGGTGAAAAGCTGAGCCCGGGGCGACCGGAAGCGGCCGCAGCCCTGGCCGGGGGCGTCGTTGGCATGGTACAGCAGCCAATCCTCGGTGCCGTCGGGCGACTTAAAAAATGAGTTATGGCCCGGCGCGTACACCTTGCGGGCCGGGTCCTGCTGGAACACCGGCACCGGCGACTTCGTCCAGGAGCCCGGCTGCAGCAGGTCGCTGTCGGCGGGGGCCGTGAGCATGCCCAGGGCGTACGTGTCGGTCCAACAGCCGCTGGCTGAGTAAATCAACACCAGCTGGTTGCCGTGGCGCACCACCTGTGGGCCCTCGTTCACGTCGACGTGCGCGGGAGTTTCCGTGGCGGGCAGGTCGCCGTTGCGCTCCCAGGCAAATACCGGTGTCGACACTTTCAGGCGCGGGCTGGCTATAGTCCAGGGGTCTATCATGCGCGCCAGATAAATGTTCTGCCGGCCGTTTACATCGCCTTCCCAACCCGACCACACGAAGTACAGTTGGCCGTTGTTTTCGAACACCGAGCCGTCGATGGCCCACTTATCGGTGGCGTCCGTTATCTGGCCTTTGTCAGTCCAGGTGCCTTGGGTGGGGTCAGCCGAGGCGTTTTCGAGTACCCAAAGCCGGTGGGTCTGGTTGGTGGCGGCGTCGGCGGCGTAGTAGAGGTACCACTTACCGGCCAGAAAGTGCAGCTCCGGGGCCCAGATGTCGTGCGCGTTCGGGCCCGTGGCGGGCGGCGTCCACACCACCGTTTTGGGTGCGCTGCCGAGCTGGCTCAGCGAGCGGGTTTTCCAGAGCGTGATGTTGCGACCCGTGGTGTGGGTGTAATAATAGTAGCCGCCGCGGTAGATGCTCCACGGGTCGGCTCCGGCCGGCAGCAAGGGGTTGGTGAAGGTGGCGGTGGCCCGGCCCGCCGTGGGCTGCGCCAGGCCGGACCCATGCAGCGCCAAAGCCAGTAACAAGACGCACAAGGTTTTTGTCATCGCACGGAATAAAAAAGGTGGCAGGCGCGGCTTATTTGCCGTTGAGCTTTTTAATCAGGTTGGTTTCGTCGACGCGGTACGGCGTCCCATCCCGGCGAAACACTTCGTGAAACCACTCCACCGGCTCGCCGCCGTCTGCAATGGGCACGTCCCACTGGTACTTGGTGTTGGTTTTGCCATCGACCAGGCCCCAGTTGATGGCGCCCACGTTCTGCGTTTTAAGCAAAGGCAAGATGTTGGCAAACCGGCTGTTGCGGGGCCGGGCCATGTACTCGGTGCAAATGAGGGGGCGGCCGTGGGTCTCCAGCAGCTCAATCACGCGCTGGTGCGCGGGCGCCTCGTCGTAATTGTGGTAGGTGATGACATCCGAATGCAGGGCCTGATATTTATTCAGGGCCTCGAAGTCCCAGTTCCACAGGCCCACGCTCAGGGGCTGGTCGGGGCGCACGGCGTGGGCCCAGGCAAACACGTTGCGCACCAGCGGCAGCGAGGTAGCGAGCTTGCCCGAATTGCCGGGCTCGTTGAATAAATCCCACAGCAGGATGCGCTTGTCGTGGGCAAAGCGCGTGAGCACGTCCTGCACGTAAGGCCGCAGCTTGCTGAAGGTGAGCGAGTCGCGCGATTCCGGGTCGCCGGGGTCCTGCACCCAGCCGGAGTTGTGCACCCCGGTTTTGGGCGCGGGCTGCGGGCCGGTTTTGGCGTCTTTATTCCAGCAATCGTCGAAAAACACGAACATCGTTTGGATGTGGTGCTTGTCGGCCAGCCCGAGGTAAATATCCATCCGCTTTTTGAAGCCCTCGGGGTCCTGCTGCCAGGCCAAGCTGTGCAGAAACACCCGCATGGTGTTGAAGCCAATGCCCTCGGCCCAGCCTAGCTCCCGGTCGATGGTGACGGGGTCGAAGGTGGCGGCCTGCCACATTTCCAGTTGGTTGATGGCCGTACTTGGCGTGAAGTTGGCGCCGCTCATCCACGGATGCGCCCGGTACCAGGCGTTGGCTTTTTCGGCCGGCCAACGCTGGTCGGCCGCTATCGGCGCGCTGCCTTTGGCTTTTAGCTTGGTTTTTTGCGCCCACGAGTCGGTGAACGAGGACAGAAGCAGCAGCAGGAGAAACATTTTTTTCATGGGCAAGCGCACGCAAAAAGGCGTTTATAATACTGATAAAATGGCCCGTGGATTCTTTCCGCCCGGCCTTTTACGTTGGCCGGGCTGATAGCCTTCAATGCATGCCGGCCGCGTACTCTGTCCGGTATTAATCCAACGGTAACATTGGGTTAACGGGGGGAATTTACGGGTTTCGTACGCAACGTTTGCGTATTGGTAGGCAACTTACGATGTTTTCCCGACCTTCGCCTTAGCCTAGCTTCTCGTTTGTTAGCGCTGCATCAACCGTTGGTCGTTTTTTTGGGTTGAACCTGGGCGTTAGCAACCGCTTTTGCCGGGCACTTTTTTCCTGCTTTTTCCTTCCTACTCCACATGCTTTCTCGTCGCAAATTCCTTAACCGCGCCAGCGCCGGCTTGGCCTCGATGGCCGTGCTCCATCAAGCCGCGGCCCAGGCGGCGGCGGGTCGCACCTACACCAACCCGGTATTTGCCGGCCAGTTTCCCGACCCGTTCGTGCTCAAGCACCGGGGCCGCTACTACGCGTTTGGCACCACTGGGCGGGGCCGCACCGCTGATGGCCGCATCTTTACCCTGCTCACGTCCGCCAACTTGGTGGACTGGCAACCAGCCGGCGGCGCACTCACCCCGCCCGCCGGCGCGGAAGGCGCGGACTTCTGGGCCCCGGAGGTGGTATACCACCAGGGAACGTTCTACATGTACTACTCGATGGGGGGCGGAGCCATTGCGGCCACCGTGGGCCACCGCCTGCACGTGGCCACCAGCCAGACCCCCCAGGGCCCCTACCGGCAGGTGGCTGTGCTCGACGTACCCGGCAGCCAGTTCACCATCGATGCCCACCCCTACCTCGACGCCGACGGCAAGTGGTACTTGTTTTATGCCCGCGACTTCACCGATTCGGACGACGGCTACCGGCCCGGCACCGGCCTAGTGGTGGACCGCTTGCTAGACATGACCCGCCTGGCCGGCCGCAGCCGCACCGTGATGCGCGCTCGGCACGACTGGACGGTATTCGAGAAAAACCGCACCATGCCGCTCTACGGCAACCGCACCTTTGCCGAATGGCACACCCTGGAAGGGCCGTTTGTCCGGCGGCACGGCGGCAAGTATTACTGCTTCTACAGCGGGGCCAACTTCCTCACCCCGCGCTACGGCGTCGATTATTGCGTAGCCAGCACCATCATGGGCCCCTACTCCGACGCTGGGGCTGAAAAGGGACCGCGCGTGCTGCACGCCGTGCCCGGCCACGTGCGCGGCCCCGGCCACCACTCGCACGTGCTGGGGCCCGACGGCAAAACGGAATACCTGGTCTACCACGCGTGGGACCCGGGCATGAAGGAGCGCCAGCTCTGCATCGATAAGCTCGCTTGGACGGCGCAGGGCCCGCGGTGCCTGGGGCCGACTTATACGCCGCAACCGCAGCCATGAAACGGGATGATGCGGGGTTCCCGGATTTGCATTAAGCGTCCTTCAGAAACATAGCGCACTGGCCAGCGGCTACTTGCGTCGCAGCGGCTGTAGCCAAGCCGTCATAAGAGGCGGCCGCAGGAGTTCGAACAACGAATTAGCCCACAAAACACCTAATTTTACACAGCATCCGGGGGCGTGTTCGCGCTGCCCCCGGCCTTTACTTTCACGCTACCCGCTTCCATTCGACAAGGTCTTGGCTCGAGCAAAGTATTCGATTTCGGATTTGGCCAATCAGCTTGGGGTGTCGGTGTCAACCGTCTCAAGGGCCCTGAACGACCATGCTTCCATTAGCGCGGGCACCAAAAAACGCGTCTGGCAGCTGGCCAAGGAACTGCATTACCAGCCCAACCACCTCGCCGCCGGATTGCGCAAGGGCCGCAGCAACATCCTCGGGGTCATCGTGCCGCACATCGACGGACACTTTTTTGCCTTGGTGGTCAAGGGCATCGAAGCCGTGGCGAGCAAGGCGGGCTTCAACGTAATGATTTGCCAGTCAAACGAAGACGTGGCGCACGAGCGCAAAAACATCGAAACCCTACTCGGCGCGCAGGTCGAGGGCATCTTGGTGTCGCTGGCCCGCAACACCCGCGACTTTAAGCACTTCGACAAGGTGCGCAAGCAGGACATTCCCCTCGTGTTCTTTGACCGGGTGCTCGACGGAACGGACGTGAACTCGGTGGTTATCGACGACCGGGAAGGGGGCTACCAATGCACCAAGCACCTGCTGGCGCAAGGATGCCGGCGCATTGCGCACTTTGGTGGGCCGCAGCACCTGAACATCTACAAAAACCGCCGGCAAGGTTATGTCGACGCCCTGCTCGAAGCGGGCTTACCCCTGGAAGAAGAGCTGATGTATAACTGCGACATGACCCAGGAAAACGGCGCTGCGGGCATGCGGCGCATGCTGCACCTGCCCCAGCCGCCCGACGCCGTGTTCTCCGCCAGCGACTTTTCCGTGGTGGGTGCCCTCGAAGAAATCAAGCGACACGGGTTGCGGGTGCCCCAGGACGTGGCCTTGGTGGGGTTCAGCAACGAAACCTTCACCTCCCTCACCGAGCCCAAGCTTACGTCGGTAGACCAGCGCTGTGAGCAGCTGGGCCAGTCGGCAATGCGGCTTTTCCTCGAGATACTGGAGGAGGGAAGCAGCACATTTTCGCCCCGCCGCATCGTGCTGCAACCCGACCTGCTGGTCCGCGCTTCTTCCCAACGCTTGGGATAAGTTACGCGAATTCGGTGCTTCTGCTCTTCTACGCCCTGTTGCCGCGCAGCTTACCCCAAATGCTGCCAGGCTTCCGCTACGTGAATGCTGTCCGGGTGTTTTTCTGCCGAACGAAAGGCACATTCAAAACCGCCGTGCTCCGTTTTTTTGACCGACTCCCCGGGTTTGGCCATAAACTCGCGTCCGGGATGACGCTCGAATTACACGTCCTCGATTCGCAACCCTCTTCGTGACGAGGACAATAGGGCGAAAAATCTTCGGTTAGGTGCTGGACAGCTTCGTTTTTATTTCACTAGTGCTTAGTCAGGCAAGTTAGTTGCCCTAATCTTCTGGTAGTGGCGGTCGAGTTTGACGCGTGCTTTTTCCAGGGTGAACTGCCATTTTACCGTAGC
>NZ_MDZB01000144.1 GCF_001816145.1 Hymenobacter lapidarius
ATTCACGCCGTCACGGCGGCTGGGTTTGCCCTGAAAATTGCCCTCTTCATTTTTGCCCACACTTTAAGCCAAGCCGGACTATAGTCCGCAACTTGGGTTTGCTAATAAAACCTGCTCCGAACGCAGCCAGCCTTAGCGCGGGCACTCCTCGCGGGTCAGGCTTTCGTTGATGACAATGGCGGCTTTGCTGCCAGCCGCCGCCGCCAGCAGGGCTTGTTGGGTTCCGGGCGTGGTATCGCCGGCCGCGTACAGCCCCGGCACCGACGTGTGCATGGCCGAATCAACCCACACCGCGCCCTTGCTGGTGTGGCGGGCCCCCAGCTTTTCGGCCAACGCGCTGCGCTGGTGCTGGTGCGCATGCAAAAACACCGCCCTGCGCGGCAGCTGGCTGCCATCGGCGAATTCGATATGTTGCAAATCGTTGGTGGGGGAGCCCACCAAGCGGACAATTCGTTCTTCGTGGATTCGAATTTTTTGCCGGCGCAGGCGCCGCCGGGCATTGAGCGTGAGGTGCCCGGGCCCGTCCGTGACCACCACCACATCGGGGCTCCAGCGGCTTAGCAGCAGGGCCAGGCCTGTCACCGTTCGCCCTTGCCCGTACACGGCCAGGGGCTGGTTGCGCACCTCCCAGCCGTGGCAATACGGGCAGTGCAGCACACCGCGCCCCCACAGCTCCCGAAACCCCGGCAGCGGCGGCAAGATGTCGGCCACCCCGGTAGCGAGCAGCACTCGACGGGCCGTAACGCTTACCGGCACATCGTCGCTCGTACCGAAGCCCGCGGCCCGGAATACCCTTCCTTCCCGCGCGATGCTGGTAATTTCCAGGCACTGCACTTCCACCGAGTCGTAAGGCCGCAGCTGCTCGTGCCCCAACCGCAAGAGCTCGGCGGGGCGGATGCCGTCGCGGGTCAGGAACCCGTGCACGCCCGGCGAGGCCTCGTTGCGGGGCGGGCCGCCATCGGCCACGAGCACATGGCGCAGGCAGCGCCCCAGGGTCAGGGCCGCCGACAGCCCGGCGCTTCCCCCTCCGATAATCAGAACATCGTAGTGCATCACAAGAACGGACCGTCGGGCAGGCTTGGTTGTAATAGGCATAAGCAGCAGGCGCGTGCAGCCTCATCGCGCCGACGCCTTGGTGGGTATTGGGCTTAACTCCTCGGGCTTAACTCCTCAGCCGGGCCAGAGGTTGCGATGCCCATCGCATTACCCAAAAACTTTCCGGAATTGGAAAGGGTTTTTTGGGATAACCTGCTAACAGCACTTACGCGCCCTGATAAGTACAGGACTACGCACTGTCGTTAAATCGACTTTCACGCAGCGTTTCGCAAAGTAAAAGCGCAGAGATTCGCAGAGTAGTTCTATGGAAGACACCGCGAAACGCTGCGTGGAATAGTTGTCACAGCAAAGTGCGTAAGTCCTGAAGTAGCAAGTACCAACTAATCAGCCGCTATTCCTGCTTGAGCATTCGAACCGTTTTGCTGACTTGCGCGCCGGTGAGCTGAATCAGGTACGTGCCGTTGGGCCAGGCCTGCAAATTCAAGGGGATGAGCCCGCCGCCAACCACCGACTTGCGCGACACCTGGCGGCCCATCATGTCGATTACCGTGAGCTGATAGCGGTCGGCCGGGAACTGGCTGAGGTTGATAGAGGCGCTGCTGCTGCTGGGATTGGGGGCGACCGTAACCACGGCGGTAGCCGCGACCTTCGCCCCGAAAGCCACCGAACGCACAGGGCTCCACGTGCTGGTGCCGTCCGTGTCCACCTGCCGCAGGCGGTAGTACAGGGTCTGGCCCGCGGCGGCGGCCAGGCCATCGGTGAAGCTATAAAATTGTGCGGTAGAAGTAGTGCCGTGGCCACTCACCACGCCCACCCGCTCGAAGGCAGTGCCGGTGGTGGAGCGCTCTATCTCAAACCGGTCATTGTTTTTCTCGGTGGCCGTGGCCCAGGTCAGCTGCACCACATCGCGTTTGGCCTCGGCCTCGAAGCGGGTGAGGGAAACCGGCAGCGGCGTGCCCGTGGCGGTAGCCGCCCAGCCAAAAGAAGGGAAGCCAATGATTTGCTGCGCCAGGGTGTTGGTGCCGGGAGTAGGAGCCGTGTTGCGGTAGGTGATGACCAGCTTGGTGATGGCCACGGGAAACGAGACGATGACGTTGTCGGTAGAGCTGGCAGTGCTGTTGCTTTTGCCGGTAACCGTGTTGGGCACCGTGGCGCCGGTGTATTCGTTGGTGGTGCCGGTGATGAAGTCGGCCGCCGACAGCACAACGGGCTGCGTACTGCTGAGCGTAGCAAAGCCATCAAACTGCACCTGGTCGATGAAGTTGTTGGTTCCACCAGTGGAGGCGTCCACGTCATGCACCACCAGCGCGAACCCGTTTAATGGCGTGCTAAAGGTGAAGGTTACCGTCGAAGTATTGGCTGGTGCCACGCCGCTGTAGTCAACGAACCAATACAGAGCGGTGCTGGGCAAAAAAGAGCCTTTATTGCCCACCATGAACTCCGCGACGGGGCTGGACGGGCTGTTGCTGTAGGCGCTGGTAGTTAGGTTTACCCCCGCGGCCGAAACCGTCCGCGCCGTCCAGGAAGTGCTGTTGTCTGACGTAGCAAAGTTGAACCCTCCCCCGAAAGCAGAAGCCTTGGGGCTGACCGACAGCGTATAGATAGCAGCCGGGGACGTATTGTCGTTGGCATCGGTGGCGGTGTAGGTGAAGCGAAACGTGCCGCCTGCTGCCCCCGGCTCAAAAGTCAGCTCATTGAACTGGTTGTTGTCGGTAGAAGCGATGTTGATAACGCCCCCGGTGGTTGGTATTAAAACGTTTCTGGCATAGAGCAGCCCACCAGTATAAGCGCTGATGGTGAATTTATTAACGAAACGGTTGTTGCTACTACCCTTTTCAGCAGCAGTTCCACTCAGGCCAGGGATGCTGGTTCGGGCCGAACTAGCCAACAGAATCGGGGCCGTTGCGTTATTAGCCGTCTGAGCCGGGCCGGCCGGAGCGGTTCCGAGCACGACGCTGGCCAGCAAAAAAATGCGGAAAAGTATTTTCATGTAAACGGTGAAATGAATAATAACCGGTTTAAGCCGATTGGAACAATTAGGATGAGAAAAGCAAAATTAAAATAACCGCCCAGGCCTTGCAGTACTTTATCGGCGAACGGTTTCATTTGCCCGGCGAGCAGCATTTACCGCTTGCGCAACCGGCCAGGGCAAAAGATGCCGGGTGAGAATTGAGAAAGGCCGCCCGCACCCGGATGCTTGCCGAACACAATCAAAATATAACTAATTGGTTAGGACGAACAGACAAAAATACAGTGATATTTTTAATTATTCCAACAGCTAATATCTAATTATATATATTATAATAAAATTATACATATCAAATTCGCAAAGCGAAAAGCCATTAGCCTTGAGTTTATAGCTGTCATCTTTTATTCTGACACACAATAAGTTATGCCAGGTGTATTACTTGTTTAATTTGAAACAAGCACCTAGTTGCTGTTACGCAGTCTGTCTCTTGTTTTTTTGTTGCTGATTTTTAATTAGTCATTTTTGAGCCATTTTTGGGGGCAAATTTGAGCCGAGCAGAAGGAGGTCGCAAGCCAAACCAGCAACAAGCAACCCGAAACAAGTTGAAGCACCAGAGACCAAAGCGGCCGGCGTAACAGCAGCACTTAATTGCTGCCGTTACGCCCTGCGTGCTTGGGCTGGCCGTTGTTTAGCGCACAGCGCATAACAGCGATTAACACTTTGCCACAAATTACCGGGCCGCTACTTTGACCGGGTACCAACAGAGGCAATCGCCACCGCTTTTTTGCGCTTGCACAACAAGTCAACTGCTACGCTACCCCCGCCCGCTGGCCGCCACCAGCCCCCGCAACGGCTCGTTGAAGCCCACGGCTTCCACCAGCTCTTCCAGGGGCAGGTGCAGGCGGTACTTCCAGAAGTGGGTGGGGTTGCCGGGCACGTTGATTTGCTCCTCGTGCGGGTTGGCCCGGCGCAGGCCCGTGTCCATGGCCAGCAGGTCCTGCAGCGGGAAAATGGCCCACATGGCCGGCGCGTGCAGGTGCTGCACCAGCACTTCGCGCGCCACCCAGGCCTCGCAGTAGAACGGGGCCACCTCGCGCCAGTGGCCCAGCATGGTTTCGAAAAAGCGCTGGGTGCGCACCCGGTCTTCTTCCCACCAGCCGCGCACGGTGCTCATGTCGTGGCTGCTGGTCGTGACTACGCTCAGGTAGGGCGCGGCATCGGGGTGGCCGAACTCGGTTTCGGGGTTGGCGGGCATGCGCTGGATGTTGAGGCCCAGCATGCCGAGCTCCTTCATCACGCCGGGCACGGAAGCGGGCACCATGCCCAGGTCTTCGCCGCAAATGAGCATGTTGGTGGCGTAGCGCACGGGCGGCAGCTTCACCAGGCCCTGCTGGCGCCAGAACTCCTCGTGGCGGCGGAAAAAGAAGTCCAGGTAGATGTCATCGTACAGGCAGCGGCGGTCCTCGTCGGAGCGCAGCTCGCGGAAGGAATAGCTTTTGTTCAGGGTGATGCGCGGGTGGTAGAAGTCGTCGCCGGCGGGCACGAACAGCACCTCGTTCACCAGCTGGAAGAGGCCTTTTTGCAGCCAGGCGAAGTAAGCAGTGATTTCAGTTAAAAGTGAAGAGTTAAAAGTTAAAGGGTCCGTTCCAGCTTTTAACTCTTCACTTTTAACTTTTAACTTCTCCGCGAGGTAGGCCTCTATTTTGCGCTGCGTATCGACGGCCTCTTTCAAGTGAATGTGGCCGTAGCTGGCGTCGTACAGGTACTCGTCGAACACGGCCTGGGCTTCGCCCTGGAAGATGTCCTGCAGCATGTGCCAGCGGATGTAGGGCTCGCACAGGCGGCTGTGGCTGAACCAGCCCAGGCGGCGCTCTATTTCGTGGCGGTGCAGGGGCAGGGCGGGCGCAAAGTGCCCCAGCAAGCCTTCCACCGACTCGATGGGCATCTCCCAGATGCGGAAGAAGCCCAGGATGTGGTCGATGCGCAGGGCGTCGAAGTAGCGGGCCAGGTGGCCCATGCGCTGTTTCCACCACTTGTAGTCGTCCGCGGCCATGCGCTCCCAGTTGTAGGTGGGGAAGCGCCAGTTCTGGCCGGTGGTGGAGAAATCATCCGGCGGGGCACCGGCCTGCCGGTCCATGTGGTAGAGTTCGGGCTGGGTCCAGGCATCCACGGAATGGCGGTAGATGCCGATGGGCAGGTCGCCCTTCAGCACCACGCCCCGGCTGCGGGCGTAGTTCACGGCGGCCAGCAGCTGCTTATCGAGGTGGTACTGGGTGAAGAAAAACAGGCCGTAGTCGTCGTAGTTGGCGGCGGTTTCGGCGGTCAGCTCGCTTAGGTTTTGGGGCGTCTGGAACTCGGCGGGCCACTCCTGGAAGTCGGCCGTGCCGAACCGGTCGCGCAGGGCCGAAAAGGCCGCGTAGGGCACCAGCCACTCGGCCTGGCTCCGGTAGAATTCGCGGTAGTCGGGGTCGGCCAGGAAAGCTTTTTTCTCCTGCTTATACAGCAGCTTGAGAAACCGCCACTTGGCGTTCATCACCGGCCCATAATCAACAAAGTCCTTGGCGTTGAATTCCTGCTTGAGGCGGGCCAATTCCTGGGCCGCCTTCTTGTCCTTCAGGGCGGCAATGCCTTCGAGGTGGATGAACTGCGGGTGCAGCGCAAACACCGAAATGGCGGCGTACGGATAAGAATCCATCCAGGTATGCGTGGCCGTGGTGTCGTTGATGGGCAGAATCTGCACCAGCTTCATGCCCGTCTGCACGGCCCAGTCGGTGAGCAGCTTCAGGTCCGAGAACTCGCCCACGCCCAGGCCGCTCTCGCTACGCATGGCAAACACGGGCAGGGCCACCCCGGCGCCGCGCCAGGCGGTGGGGTAGCGGTAGCCCTGGTCGTGGAATATTCGGGCGGCCGTGCTATCCGTGGTAGCGGGCACCACGCGGTTTTCACCGCCTTCCATGTCCAGGGCGTGGCCGGCCTGCGCGTCCCAAATGGCGTATTTATACAGGCAGTTTTCGGCGGAGTTTGCCAGGTGCACGCGGGCCTCCCAGCTGGGGTATTGGGCATCGCTCATCACCAGGGCTTTGGTGTTGTCCCAGGCTCCCAGAGCCGGGTCGGAACCCAGAACGCACAACTGGTGCCGCGGCTCGACGCGCGGCGCCAGAAGACGGAAGATGGTTTCGCCAGCGGCGGGGGCAGCGGGGCCGGGAGCTGCCTGCGCCGCGCTGGCCTGCTTGCCTTTGCCTTTGCTAATGGGCCGGACCACGGGCGCCGGCCGCCGAAACAGCACATCGGTGAAAGCGGCGGTCAGCAGCTCGTTTTCGGCCAGCGCAGGGGCGCGCCAGTAGTCGGCGAGGTGCAGGCGCTGGGGAGCATTTGGCGAAGCGGCAAGGGCTACTGTTCGGTTGGGGCCAAATTCCCACTGGGAGCTGTTGGCGTTGGCATCCAGCAGGAGGTACTTATACGTCAGCTGCTGCTCGCCGGCGGCATCGGCAATGGTGAGCTCATAGTGCCAGCAGGTGGTGGCTTCGTTGTAGTACATGGGCACCGCCTGGGTGCGCTGCCAGTTGCCCAGGTCGGGGTGGGAGCCGCATACGGCCAGGCGCTGACCGAATTCGGTGCGGTAAGGGAGAGAAAAACGGACTATCATGCAATCGGTGGTTTGGGGCATGCAAGATAAGGGGGGCATCGGACTGCCCGCATTTGCTGGGATTGTACGAGCTTAGCAAAGCACCAATTGCCAACCCATACACTGATGTTTGCGTTTGGGTAGCAAGTACTGCTTTATTTGCCGCTTACTCCTCCTCCGCTTTGTCCACTTTTCTGCGTCGTGCCCTTTACGGTATCCTCGGGCTGCTAGCCCTGGTTTTACTCCTTGTCATTGGGGTAGTCGTGTTTCTTCAGTTCCCTGCCGGACAGGATTTTGTAGCCCGTCGGGCCGAGGGCTACCTGCGCGACAAGCTGAAGACGGAAGTGCGCATCGGGAATTTTCGGACTGATTTCCGCCACGCCATCAACCTCGACGGTGTGTACCTGGAAGACCAGCAGCGCGATACCCTGCTTTCGGTGGGCCACCTAGGCGTTAATATCGACATTTGGGCCCTGACCAAGGGCGAAATTAATGTGTCGAATGTGGAGCTGAACGACGGCCGCGTGCGCCTCACGCGCACCGAGCCCGACTCTATTAACAACTATGACTTTATTCTGGAGGCCTTCACCGACCCTACCGCACCGGTCGATACCACCGCGTCGGCCCTGAAGTACGACATTGGCAAAGCCCGGCTCACCAACATCTACTTCACTCAGCTTGATGAGATAACCGGCTCCGACATGCGGGCCCGCATTGGCGAGTTCACGGCCACCATGGACGAAGTAGATGTGGATAAATCTCTCTATAAGGTGGATAACGCGACGTTGCGCCGCTCGGCCATCAGCATTGTGCAATCCAAGACGGCGCCGGAAGTGGATAACCCCGCTCCCACCGAGCCGATTTCGGTGCAATTTGGCATCAACCACGCCACGCTCGACAGCGTGGGGTTTGTGTATAAGAACGCGCCGTCGGGCCAGTACATCAGCACCAATATCGGCCTAGCCGACATTACAGCGAAGAATATCGACCTGCAAAAGGAGCTGGTGGCGCTCGATAAGCTCACGCTCAAAAACACCACTTTCGCCTACGCCCAGAACAAGGACATTGCGGTGGAAGAGCGGGTGATAAACCCCGCCGAAATCGTGCGCAAGCTCGACGAGGCCGCCGACCAGAACAAGGCCGCTACTGGCCAGCGCATGGCCTGGAAGGTGACCCTGAACAAGTCCGACATCAGCGGCCTCGCGGTGAAATTCGATAACTTCAACGAGCCCGAGCAGAAAACCCGCCTGCCGGCCCTTGACTACAACCACCTCGCCTTTACGGACCTCGTGCTGAACACGCGCGACCTGAGCTACACTGAGAACCGCACCACGGCCAAGGTCGACAACCTGGCCGGTAAAGAACGGAGCGGCTTTGAAATCACCTCCTGGCGGGCCAACGTAGTGTACGACTCGGTGCAAATCCGCCTCGACAGCCTGGATTTGATTACGCCGCACACCCGCATCCGGCGCAAGCTGGCCATTGGCTACGAGAGCCTGGCTGCATTGAGCGACACCAAAAACTTGCCCAACCTGAAGCTTGACGGCGACCTGCGCAACGTGCGCCTGGGCTTCCGTGATATTCTGTACCTGGCGCCAGACCTGGCCGGCACGCCGCCGTTCAACACCGGCCCCAACCAGAGCGTGCTGGTGAACGGCCAGATTGCGGGCCGCGTGGGCGACATGACCATTCGCAACTTCGAGTTCGTGGGCCTGCGCAACACCGTGGTGAAGGCGCCCCGCATCCGCATCATGGGCCTGCCGGAAGTGGACGGCCGGCTGTACGTGGACGCTGATTTGCGGCAGTTCAGCTCGTCGCGGGCCGATATTCTGAGCCTCGCGCCCAAGGGCAGCATTCCGAACAACATCAGCATTCCGCCCACTTTTGCGGTGAGCGGCACCTTCAAGGGCTACCCCACCACGCTGCAGTTCAACACCAATCTGCAGGCCCGCACCAGCTACGGCGACCTGGCTTTTAGTGGCAACTTGGGCAAGGCGCAGGCCAATGGCCGGCAGCCGCTGGTGGGCACGTTCGCGGTGAAGGGGTTTGACTTTGGCAAGCTGCTGAAAGACCCGACCATCGGGCGCGTCACGGCCAGGGGCCGCATCAACGCCATCGGCAACCTGCAGGACCCCGGCACGCTGGTGGGCCAGGTGAACGCCAACGTGCAGAGCGCCCGCTACAACGGCTACACCTACAAAGGCGTGAAGGCCACCGTGGACCTCGACCGCAACCGCTACGTCATCAACGCCAGCAGCAAGGACGACCCCAACCTCGACCTGGACCTGACGGCCGTGGTGAACCTACGCGACGCCAACAACCCCACCTACGAGGTAACCAAGCTGAATCTGCGCGGGGCCAACCTCACTGCGCTGGGCTTTTATACCGGCGGCGACCTGCGCGTGCAGGGCGACCTGGTGGCCAACCTGCGCGGCTCGGATTTGAACACGCTCAACGGCACGTTCAGCGGGACCAAGATTGTGATTGTGCGCGACAACCAGCGGTTTCCGCTCGACTCGCTCAACGGCCGCATTGTGCAGAACGACCGCCGCACGCTGGCCGTCATCACCTCCGACATTGCCAACGTGCGGCTGGATGGCAACGTGCGCCTGGGCAACCTGGCCACCGAGCTGCAGCAGCACCTGGACCGCTACTTCGACGTGCCGGGCGTGAAGTATGTGCCCAACTCGGCCGACCGGCAATTTACTTATTCGCTGCAGCTGAAAGACCCCAAGCTGGCCACCAAGCTGGTGCCCGATTTGAAGGAGATTTCGCCTTTCACCCTCAGCGGCGACTACTCGCGGCAGGCGGCCCGCCTCACGGCCAACACCAGCATACCGGTCATTCGCTACGCCGCTTATCGGCTTGACTCGCTGAAGCTGGACGTAAACTCAGACCCCGGCAAGCTGGACTACGGGCTGCGCATGGCCCAAGCCGCGCAGGACACCACGCTGCGCTTGCGGCGCCCCAGCATGGTGGGCAACATTGCCGACAACAAGCTGTTCACCCGCGTGGCCATCCTCGGCGACTCGGCTAACCGCGAGCGGCTGGCGCTGGCCGGCACCCTCAGCACTCGCCCCGATGGCACTCTCCCCACCGAAAAAGGCGTGGTGTATGAGTTCGTGGCCGCGCCCGAGCAGGTTATCAACTATGAGAACTGGACGGCCGGGGCCAACAACTTCGTGCGCTACTTTCCCAGCGGCGCCGTGGTGGCCGATGCTCTCAACCTGACCAACGGCCGCAGCTCGCTGGCCTTGCAGAGCGAAAATCCCCAAGTGAAAACCTCGCCGCTGGATGTGCGCTTCACCAATTTCGACCTGGCCGAGCTGGCCAAAGCCGTGCAGCAGTCCGACTCGCTGCTGGCCGGCACCCTCAATGGCACGGCCGAGCTGCGCAACCTGGGCCAGAAAAACATGGCCTTCACGGCCGATGCCACCGTCACGGGCCTGGCTTTCCAGAAAGCCCTTATCGGTGACATTGCCCTGAAAGCCACCAACCCCACCGCCAACCGCTACGACATTGATGCCCGCCTGACCGGCGGCGAGAGCGGCACCATCGGCGGCGAGGGCAACGACGTGCGCGTGAGTGGCTACTACCAGGCCGACAGCAACGCGCCCCTCAACCTGACCGTGGATGCCCAGCGCCTGCAGCTGAAGCTGGCCCAGGCCTTCTCGCTCGGGCAGCTGGAACGGGCGGCGGGCTATGCGCGCGGTCAGCTTACGGTGCAGGGTTCGCCATCGGCGCCGGTGGTGCGCGGCACCCTCACTACCTCGCCCGATGCCGCGTTTGCCGTAACGCAGCTGGGCGCACTGTACTACCTGCCCGGCCAGGAGCTCACGTTTGATGACCGGGGCATTAAGTTCGACAACTTTACGGTGCGCGACTCGTCCGACAACAAAGCGGTGGCCAATGGCTACCTCATGACCAAAGATTTCATTAACTACAACTTCGACCTCACGGCCACCACCGGCAACTTCACGGCCGTGAACAGCACCCGCAAAAACAACCCGCTGTTCTACGGAAAGCTGGTGGTGGACTCCCGGACTCGCCTCACCGGCCCACTGGAGCTGCTCAAAATCGACACCAACGTAACGGTGGTGGAGGGCTCCAACCTCACCATTGAGTCGCCGGGTACCGAGGCCAACAAGGTGGACTCCGAGGGCATTGTGGAGTGGATTGACAAGAGCGCGCCCGTGGATACCATGCTGCAGCGGCAGCTGGCGCTGGACACCGTGAAAACCGCCACCGGCTACGACATCACGGCCGTGGTGACGGTGACCGACCAAACGCCCGTCACCATCATCATCGACCCCATCAGCGGCGACAACCTGAAGGTGCGCGCCAACGGCACGCTCAACACCAACATCGACCCCACGGGCACCATCACGCTCAGCGGCCGGCTGGAGGTAGCCAGCGGCGCTTACCACCTCTCGCTCTACAATTTGGCCTCGCGCGATTTCAGCATCCGGCCCGGCTCCAGCCTGACGTGGAGCGGCGACCCCTACAACGCCGACCTCGACGTAACCGCCGTATATAAGGTAGAAGCCGCGCCCGCCGACCTGCTGGCCGGCCAGGGCCTCGACAACGCCGTGGCAAATACTACGGCCCGCAATACCCTGCCCTTCGACGTGGAGCTAAAGGTGACCGAACAGCTCAGCCAGCCCCTCATTGGTTTTGATATTACCCTGCCCGAAAACCAGCGCGGCGCGCTGAGTGGGCAAGTGGATGCCAAACTGGCCCAGCTGCGCCAGCCCAACCAGACCTCGGAGCAGAGCAAGCAGGTGTTTTCGCTGCTCATATTAGGCCGCTTTCTGCAGCAGAATCCGTTTGAGAGCAGCGCCAGTGAAAGCTTCGTGGCCTCGCAACTGCGCGGCTCGGCCAGCGCCGTGCTCACCGACCAGCTCAACAACCTGACCGGCAAGTACCTCGCCGGGCTGGGCCTCGACTTGGGCGTGACCAACCAGGCCGAATACAGCAGCGGCACCGCCAAGAGCCGCACCGACCTGAACGTGGCCGTGAAGCGCCAGTTCCTCAACAACCGCCTATCCGTGCGCCTCGGCACCGACATTCCGCTGGGCGGCGCGGGCTCGCAGGCCACGCAGGGGGGCAGCTCGGCCAGCAACTTTGCCGGCGACATCAGCATCGAGTATAGCGTTTTGCGCGATGGCCGCCTGCGCCTGCGCGCCTTCCGCCAGAACGCTTACGAGGACATCGACGGCCAGCTCATTAAAACCGGCGCGGCCCTGGTGTTCCAGCGCGAGTACGACAACCTGCAGGAGCTGTTTGCCAAGCTGCCGCCCGAAGTAAAGGAGCAGCGCAAAGTGCGGCGCAAGGAGGAGAAGGCGGATAAAAAGGCCTTGCAGGATTCCTTGCAAAGCCAGCCCACAACCCGCGTCGACAGCAGCAAAACCAGCAGCAGCCGAACGAAATGAGAAAGCCGTTCTTCTCCGCCCGTCCCCCATTCCATCGCCGCCAAACCCCGGCTGGCCACCCGCTTAATTTTGTTGTTTTGAGTCCAGCTAGCTATTTAACAAAGCATTTACTCCCCACCGCACCCGCCCGCCGCGCCCTTCTGCTGGTACCGGTGCTCCTGCTGCTGGGCTCCTGCTCGGGCCTGAAATTTGTGCCCGAAGGCGAGCGGCTCTACACTGGCAGCAAGGTGACCATCAAGCCGCCGGCCGATGAAAAGACGGTGAACAACCAGAGCGCCCTGCAAACGGAGCTGGAGTCGGTGGTGGGCCCTAAGCCCAACAGCTCCATTCTGGGTCAGCGGCCCAAGCTGTACTTCTGGAACATGGGCGTGGGCAAGAAGAAAGGCTTAGGCAAATTTTTCGCCGATAAGTTCGGAGAGCCGCCCGTGTACCTGTCGCAGGCCAAGCCCGCCACCGTGCGCGACCTGATGGTGAACCGCCAGCACAACAACGGCTTTTTCAACGGCCGCGCCTCCTTTGAAGTGAAAAAGGAGGAGAAAACGGCCTCCATCAACTACACCGCGCTGCCCGGCCGGGTGTACCGCTACACCCAAGTTAACTTCCCGCAGGGCGACTCGCTGGTGCGGGCAGCTATCCGCAACACGCAGGGCGAAAGCCTGGTGAAAGTCGGCGATGCCTACAACCTGGCTACCCTCACCAACGAACGGGTGCGCATCGACGCCAAGCTGAAAGAGCAGGGCTACTACTACTTCGCGCCCGACTACCTCGTTTTCAAGGTCGACAGCACCCTCGACCACAAGGCCACCGTGGACGTGCGTCTCAAAAACAGTGCCCCGCCTAAGGCCCTGCGCCCCTACTGGCTCGACCAGGTGAAGCTGAACACCAGCTACGTGTTGACGGACACCACCATGCGCAACCCCATGCGCTTCCGGGGCTACCAGTATTTCCCGGACGAGGAAATGTTCAAGGCCAAAGCCATTACCCGCGCCACGTTTCTATACCCCGACAGCGTGTACCGTCGCCCCCGCCGCGACCAGACCCTGAGCCGCCTCATGAGCCTGGGCACGTTCCGCTTCGTGGAAATCCGCTTCAAGCCCGCCGCGGCCGGCGATACTGCCGTGGCCGTGCCGGCCGACGCCGCGCCAGGCAGCAACCGCTCGGTAAGCCTGCGCCACCGCCTCGACGCCGAGGTGCTGATGACCCAGCTCAAGAAGAAAAGCCTGCGCGCCGAAGTGCAGCTCACCACCAAAACCAACGGCTTCACCGGCCCGGCTCTGAAGGTGACGTTCCGCAACCGCTCGGCCCTGCGCGGCGCCGAGCAGCTGCTCATCAACGGCATTGCCTCCACCGAAACCCAGACTGGCGGCGGCAACGGGGCCTTGGGCCTCACCAGCTTCGAGTACGGCGTCAATGCGCAGCTGCTCATTCCGCGCCTGATAACGCCCAATTTACCGCTGTTGGACGTGAATCTGCCCAACTCCGACTTCCAGCCCCGCACCAAGATTGAGGTGGGCGTGCGGGCCGTGACGCGCGCCAACTACTTTTCGCAGAATTTCTTCAACGTAAACTACGGCTACACCTGGAAAACCAAGATAACTAACGAACAGGAAATCCGTCCCATCGACATCACGTACGTCCAGTTTCAGCCCACCGACACGTTCAACATCATCCTGAACAGCCCCGAAAAAAGCTTTTTGAAAAGCGCTTTTCAGCAGCAGTTTATCCTGGCCAGCTCCTATCGCTACACCTACAACCAGCAGTCGCTGGAGCAGCGCCGCCAGCAGATTTATTTCAGCGGCCAGATTGAGGGCAGCGGCAACGTGGCCCAGGCCCTGGCCACGTCCATCAAAACGCCCGAAGGCCCATCGGGCGGCAAAACCCTGCTGGGCCAGGAATACAGCCAGTACCTCAAGCTCGATTTGGAAGTGCGCGAGTACTACCGCATCAGCCCCGACCCCGCCTCCGGCAACCGTATTGTGGCGCGCCTGCTGGCCGGCATCGGCAACCCCTACGGCAACTCGCGGGTGCTGCCTTACCCCAAGCAGTACGGCATCGGCGGGCCCAACAGCGTGCGGGCCTTCGCCGCCCGCGGCGTCGGCCCCGGCATCTACGTGCCCAACACCCCCGGCCAAACCGTCAACCAGTTCTACGACCAAGTGGGCGACATCCGCCTGGAAGGGAACCTGGAATATCGCCAGGACCTGTTTCCCTACGTGAAAGGCGCCGTGTTTGTGGATGCCGGCAACATCTGGCTGGTCAACCCCGACCCCGGCCGCCCCGGCGGCGAGTTCAAAATGAATTCCTTTCTCAACCAGCTGGCCGTGGGCTACGGCGCGGGCATCCGCATCGACGTGCAGTTCTTCGTCATTCGCTTCGACTACGCCCTGCCGTTGCGTGCGCCCTACGGCACGCCCACCAAGCTCAACGACGATGGCACCCGAAGCCCCGACAAAACCGGCCGGCTAAACCTGGCAATTGGTTACCCCTTCTAATATGGTGAGGTGGTGAGGTTGATGTTTTGACGGCGCAACATGCGCAAACAGAACTTCAAACCCACCATCTCACCTAATTAAGGGGCAGCGCTCAAATGGGCGGCTTTCGTCGAACAGCTTGCGGTAGGTCACGTGCGTCTTGCAAATCTTCGCGCCAATGGAGCGCGTGGTGACCAGCATGCGCGGGTTGAAGTCGCCAATCCAGTTCACCTCAATGTCGGTGTAGCCTGCTTCTATCAAGGCCTTTTGGGCGTGCACCATCATCACGGCGTCCACGTTTTTGCCCTGGTGGGCGGGCACCACGCCGTATATCACCCCAAACATTTTCTTGGGTTGGCGGCGCTGGTAGCGCCACTTTTCCCACAGGAAACGCAGCTTGCCCATCAGGTCCAGCCGGGGTCCCACGTGCTTGAGAATCTGGTTCAACTCGGGCAGGCTCAGGAAAAAGGCCACCGGCTCGTTTTCGTGGTAGGCAAACCAGAGCAGTTGCTCGTCCAGCACGGGGCGCATCTGCTTCACCAGCTGGCGGGCTTTGTCGAGGTTCATGGGCGGCACGCCCGAGTGATTGGCCCAGGCCAGGTTATACACGTGGTGGAAGTCCTGCGCCATGCGCTCGGGCTCGCGTTTCAGGGCGTGCGCAAAGCGGTAGGCAGGCTGGTCGGCGGCAAAGGCTTCGGCGCGCTTGGCAAAGCTGGGGTGCAGCGGCGTGGCCACTCTCCGCGCGCAGGTGTATTGCTTAAAATAGAGCTGAAACCCGTAGCCCTCAAATAGCTGCTGGTAGTAGGGCGGGTGCCAGAACATCCCGTAGGTGGGCTCCAGCTCGAAACCGTCGACGAGCACGCCCCAGAATCGGTCGCGCTCCCCGAAGTTGATGGGGCCGTCCATGGCCTGCATGCCGCGCGCCACCAGCCACTGCCGGCCGGCTTCAAACAGGGCATTGGCCGCCGCTTGGTCGTTGATGCACTCAAAAAAACCCAGCCCCCCGGTGGGCAGGTCGGCATCGGCCACGGCCGGCGCGTCGCGGTTGAGAAAAGCCGCCACCCGCCCGATTACCGTGCCCGCGTCGTTTGTCAGCACCCAGCGAATGGCCTCGCCGTTGGCGAAGTTCAGGTTCTTGGCCGGGTCAAACACCGCGGCTATCTCATCGGTCATGGGC
>NZ_MDZB01000145.1 GCF_001816145.1 Hymenobacter lapidarius
CAAGTTGGACTATAATCCGCAACTTGGGTTATTTATGCGTCTCTGCGCCATTGTGCCGAGTTATTAGGCAGATTTCATAAGAACCATTGCTTACAGCGAGCTAAAATCGTAGGGGTAGCCGATGGCCTGCACGTCTTCCTCCAGTTGCAGCCAGTTTTCCATTTCATCCACTATGCCCAGCACGATGGCTCTGGTCAGGGTTTCACCCTGGTAAATTTTGGCAACGGCGGCCACGTCCATCGGCGAGCGGTCAGTGTCCTCGCCGTAGTACTCATTGGCCCATTCGGCGTAGGTGTCGGGGTTGCCGTCGAGTATGAAAAGCAGCTCCTCAGAGCCGTCGTCCTCGATTTCTATGATGCCGGTTTGCCAGCCATGCGCGGGCGTGTACCACAGGCAGAAGGTGGTCTCGATGGAACTGACTGGCTCACCGAAGATAAAATCGTCGAAACTCGCGGGCAGGCCGCGCGTTACCTGAGCTTTGTCAGGTTGCTCGTAGCCATCGAGGTAGCCGTTTATCACGCAGCCTTCCGGGCGGAACAGGATGAGCATCTGGTCGCCCTCGCCGTCGCTCATTTCCAGCACTTCTTCGCTTTCGCCCCACACCGCATTGTAGGTGTAGTAGCGGTATTCCAGGTCCGGCGAATTGATGGCATCGAGCACGGCCAGCGCTTTGCTGATGGTTTTTAGGGCAGCTGCGTCGGGCAGCACACGGTAGTCCTGGGTCGAAATCATGGTCAGGGAAGAAAAACGGGCTTACCGTTAATACGTTTTGCTCGCGTCTACCGGCACTACGATTACAAAGTCGGCCACGTTCAGCTGGTCCTTATCCAGCTGCTGCAGCTGCTCCTGCGTGACTACGCTCAGGGTGCGCACGCGCAGCTTGGGAGCATATTGGCGCAGGTAGGCCCCGATACCGTCGTGGTTGTCGGAGTGGAAGCTGCCGTTGAAGTGCAGCAGGGTTTGGCCGTCCTGCCGGCTGGTGCGGATGAAATGGGCCATGGTGGCGTCCTTCAGGGCTTGCGCCTGAATGATATTTTGGGCACCGCCGCCGTGGGCTTTGCTGTCGCCGCCGAACATGGCGGCCATCTTTTTGTAGCCGGGCAACTCATAATCCACCTTCAGCGGCAGTGGAGCCAGCAGGGCGCGGTCGGCGGCAGGCAGTTTGTCGAGGGCCTTGAGGCTGCCGCGGGCCACGGCCTGCGCAAACGGGCGCGGGGCGTTGGTGCCGATGACCGGAACTTTACTTTCGCGCGCAAACAGCACCAGCGGGTGGTAGTCGGTGTCGTAGTTGGGCCACGGGCGGGCCTGGCGCGCGAAGACGGTATCAGCCAGCGTGCCAGCGGCATACTGGGCCACCAGTGGCTGCACATCGCGCTCAAACATTTCCATGCCCAGCACCAGCTGGCCGGGCTTTTTCAGCTTTTGCAGGTCCTTGGCTACCTGCAGTTCCAGCCAATGCGTGAGGGCGTCGTTGTGCTGCTCCCCAAAGAGCACGACATCGGCCTGCGCCAACTCGGCCAGCATCTGGTCGTAGTCGGCGGGTTGGCCGGCGGCGGTGAAGAGACGGTACGCGGGCCGGTCGCCAACAAAGGCGAAGCTGGACAACAGCAGAAACAGGCTGGCAAAATGTATAAAGCGCATGGGCGAAGCAAGAAGCCGGAAAACTTGAACAACAACAAAGAACGTAATACGGAGCGCAGTCGAAGCATCTTTCCCGCGCAGTGTAATTCCTTTCGGTTGGATTATACTGCGCGGGAAAGATGCTTCGACTGCGCTCCGCATGACGTTCTATTGCACTTCCAGTTACTTGATTAGCCCTTATAAAACATCCACTTGCCCAATTCCTTGTACGTCACCTTCTTGCCGTACATGAGCACGCCCACGCGGTAGATGCGGGCCGCCACCCACACCGTGCCGATAAAGCCGAGAATGAGCAGCGCGATGGACAAAGCCAGCTGCCACATGGGCACCCCAAACGGCAGCCGAATAACCATGGCAATGGGCGAAGTGAAGGGTATCATCGACATCCAGAAAGCCACCGGACCGTCAGGGTTGCGCAGGATGACGGACAGGCCTACCACGTAACTCAGAATGAGCGGCAAGGTGATGGGGAACATGAACTGCTGGGTATCGGTCTGGTCGTCCACGGCGGCTCCTACGGCGCCGAACAGGGCGCCATACAGCAGGTAGCCGCCCAAGAAATAGGCGATGAAACCAAATAGAATGGTGCCGAGCGGCAGGTTGCTCAAGGTGCCCAGCACCTTGGCGGCCGGGTTCATGTCGGCGGCCTGCTGGCTTATGCCCTGGTCGAGTTTGCCTTCGGCGGTTTGGGGTTCGCCGTTGGCCGCGGTCGTGGCGGCTCCCGGCGCGGCCGTAGTGGCGGCCATTTCGGTTTTGGGCTTGTCTTTGCCCGTCAGGAAGGGTATAACGACCGACGACACTCCCGCCGACAGCAGGCCCCACAGCAGAAACTGCGTGAGTCCCACAGCGGCAATGCCCACGATTTTGCCCATCATCAAATCAAACGGCTTCACCGACGACAGCATCACTTCCATGATGCGGCTCGACTTCTCCTCCCCCACCCCGCGCATAATCTGCACGCCATAAATGAAAATGAAGAAGTAAATGAGAATGGCCAGCACGTAGGAGATGGCCGACGTGGCCAATGCGTTGCTGTTGGCCTCCTTGCCGGTCTCGTCCAGGCTGATGGTTTGCAGCTCCACTTTCGAGCGCAGCCGGTCGAGTTGCTCCTGCGAAAGGCCGGATTTCTGCATTTTCAGCTCCGAAAAAGCTTTGTTCAGGGCGCCCTGCACGGCCACCTGCTTTTTCAAACTGATGTTGCCTTTTCCATAAAACTGCACGCCCACGGGGTTGTCCACGTCGAGGCCGGCGGGCAGGTAGAGCAGGCCGTCGTGCTTGGCCTTCTGGAAGCCCTTCTTGGCTTCGGCCAGCGTGCCGGTGGCGGGCATGAAAAGCAGCTGCGACGAGTTGGCCAGGCGGCCGGTCAGGTTGAGGCCGCTGTCGTCGCGCACCTCCACCACGTCGGTGGTATCGTTGTCGGAGCTGGCCACTTTTACAATAACAAAACCAAAGGCGGCCAGCAGCAGGGGCACGGCTAGGGTTAGCACAATAAAGGCTTTTTTGCGAACACGGGTCAGGTATTCGCGTTGGGCGACAAGTAAGAATTTGGAAGCCATGATGGGATATTAGTTTTTGTCATCCTGAGCACAGCGAAGGACCTTATCACGCCTGCAGCTGCTGGAATTAGTATTGCTGACGTCAGGAGCCGTGATAAGATACTTCCTGCGTCAGCATGACAAACGACGTTAAACGGTTTCTTCCACCAGCGACTCCGGCATGGTTTCGCGCACGCGCCGAATGAAGATTTCGTTGATGCTCGGAATCTGCTCGCGGAAAGATTCTATCTCCACGTTGGCAATGAGGTAGCGCAGCAGGTCGTTGGGCCGCACGCCGGCGTGCAGCTGCACGCGGGCGTAGAAGTGGCCGTTTTCGCGCTCCGTCTGTTCCACCACTTCAAAGTCGGGGTGCACCACAATGAGCTTGCCCTTGCCTTCCACGGCGTAGGTGTTGGTCTTGAACTGGTCCCGAATCAGGCCCACAGGGCCGTCGAGCACCTTGCGCGAACGGTTAATGAGGGCAATGTTGTCGCACAGTTCCTCCACCGATTCCATGCGGTGCGTGGAAAAGATGATGGTGGCGCCCTGCTTGCGCAGCTCCAGAATCTCGTCCTTAATCAGGTTGGCGTTAATGGGGTCGAAGCCCGAAAACGGCTCGTCGAGGATAATCAGGCTGGGCTGGTGCATCACCGTGGCAATGAACTGCACCTTCTGCTGCATGCCCTTGCTCAGGTCCTCCACGTTCTTGTTCACCCAGTCTTTCAGCTCGAACCGCGCTATCCACTGCTTGATGCGCTGGGTGGCGTCGGGCTTGGTCAGGCCGCGCAGCTGGGCAAGGTACAGCAGCTGCTCGCCCACTTTCATCTTCTTGTAGAGGCCGCGCTCCTCGGGCAGGTACCCGATTTGGGCCGCATGCTCGGGCCGGAGCCGCTCGCCGCGGAAGCGGATTTCCCCCTCATCAGCACCCGTAATCTGGGTGATGATGCGGATGAGCGAGGTTTTGCCGGCGCCGTTGGGGCCCAGCAACCCGAAAATACTGCCTTCCGGGATGGCGAGGCTCACGCCGCTCAAGGCAACGTGGGCCGCGTACGCCTTGCGCACGTCGATGGCTTCAAGAATGGGTTTCACAGAAAAAGAGGTTAGTTGGTGTGTAAATGTAGAGATATCCAGCTAGTCGGGAATACTTGAATGTTTAATTGGCGACCTCTTCCAGCTCGGCCAGGTTGGCTTCGAGGCGGTCGAGGTGCTGGCCGTAGAGGCGCTGCAGGTACCAGCGGGTGCCGTACACGGCCAGCACTTGCACCAGTACGCCACACCCAAGCAGCACCCCACTCATGATGAGCAGGAACTTCCATCGAAACGGACCCGGCCGCGCCAATTCCATCCCTACAAAATAGCCCAGATTAAATATCATCAGCGCCGGGCCGAGGGCCAGCGTGAGCCGATAATAGAAGCGCAGTAGCGCCCGCAGCCCCGCCGCCAGCTGCTGCAGGTGGCCACGCACATTGCCTTCCACCACCAGCATGCGGCTTAGCATCCCCAGCATTCGGTAGTAATAGTACAGCAGGCCCAGGCCCATTACTGTCATTATCACGCCGTATATCCGGAATATGAGCGTCTCTGCTATGAATAGGGCGAAGGGCGAAACCAACACCAAAAAGGCGGTGAAGGCTGTTTCCCAGCGGGCGCTGCGACGCATTTTTTCCACCACTCCCGGCCGGCTGGCCAGGAGCTTATCCAATTGGGACGGATTAATTGGCGCTGCCTCCTCGGGTGAGTTCAGCCAGCTTTGGCGCAAATCTTCGAGCTGCATAACAAAGAATATTAGCGGGTTACGAGCGGTAATAGCTGCCGCAGCTTTTCCTGCACGCGGTGCATTTTCACGCGCACATTGTTTTGGGTAATGCCGAGGATGTCGGCCATCTCATCATAGGGCCGGTCTTCGAGGTAGAGCAGAATGAAGGCCTTGTCGACTTCCGACAACTGGTCGATGGCCCGGTAGAGCGCCGCCCGGTCCTCGGCATCAGGGCCGGGCTCCGGGGCCAGGGCCACGGCCAGGGCCTCGGCATCCAGCCCGCCCGGTGCGGGGCGGCGGGTGCGCTGGCGCAGGTTGGAGATGGCCACGTTCAGGGCAATGCGGTAGAGCCAGGTGCTGAGCTTGGCGCCGGGCTGCGGCACGTAGCGCGGCCACGCCCGCCACAGCTGCAGCACCATTTCCTGGAACAGGTCCTGGCGGTCGTCGGCATCCTGGCAGTACAGCCGGGCCACGCGGCGCAGCAACGGCTGGTACTCGTTCAGTGCAGCTACAAAATCAGCAGATGGCGTGGCGGCAGACATTCTCAGAAGCGGTTTCGGGAAGTTAATCGCAGCCCGCCATGCGGCATTACAGAGGCCAGCGAATTTATTTGAGCGCGACCAGCTTTTACCGCTTGGCTTACCAGTCAAACAAAAAGCCCCATCCGGCCAGTGGCCAAACGGGGCTTTTCAAAACTATTCAGTCAAGACGCTACGCGAAATACTCCTTCACTTTTTCGAAGAAGCCCTTCTCGTTCTTGCCGGGGTGCGGCGTGAAGTTGTCCGAGTCGCGCAGCTGTTCCAGCAGCTCGCGCTCCTGGTTGCTCACGTGCTTGGGCGTCCACACATTGAGGTGAATGAGCTGGTCGCCGCGGCCGTAGCCGTTCAGGTCCTTGATGCCCTTACCGCGCAGGCGCAGGATTTTGCCAGGCTGGGTGCCAGGGTCCACCTTTATTTTCACCTTGCCCTCGATGGTGGGCACCTCCAGGCTCGCGCCCAGCGCCGCATCCACAAACGAGATGTACTGCTCGAACATGATGTTGTTGCCGTCGCGCTTCAGGAATTCGTGCGGCTCCTCCTCAATCTGAATGAGCAGGTCGCCGGGCACGCCGCCGCGCTCCGGGAAATTGCCTTTGCCGTTCATGCTCAGCTGCATGTCGTTGGCCACGCCGGCGGGGATGTTGATGGGAATCACCTCTTCGTGCAGCTGGCGGCCTTCGCCTTTGCACACGTCGCAGGTGCTCACAATGGTTTTGCCCTCGCCGTTGCAGGTGGGGCAGGTGCTGCTGCTCACCATCTGGCCCAACATGGTGTTCACCACGCGCTTGGTCTGGCCCTGGCCCTGGCAGGTGGCGCAGGTTTTGAGGTCGGTGCCGTTTTTGGCGCCGGTGCCGCTGCACGGCGTACAGGCCACGTAGCGCTTCACTTTGATTTTCTTCTCCACGCCGTTGGCGATTTCCTCCAAATCGAGTTTCAGCTTGATGCGCAGGTTCGAGCCCTTCTTCTGACGCCGGCCGCCGCCCTGGCGTCCGCCCCCGAAGAAGCCATCGAAGCCCCCGCCGCCGCCGAAAATATCGCCGAACTGCGAGAAGATATCCTCCATGTTCTGGGGTCCGCCGCCGCCGCCATTGCCCATGCCCTGGTGGCCGTAGCGGTCGTAGCGCGCGCGCTTGTCGGCGTTGCTTAGCACCTCATACGCCTCGGCCGCTTCCTTAAACTTGTCCTCGGCCGTGGGGTCGTCGGGGTTTTTGTCGGGGTGGAACTTGATGGCCATCTTGCGGTAGGCCGACTTGATTTCGTCGCCCGCCGCATTCTTGGCAATGCCTAATATTTCGTAATAATCGCGCTTCGTAGCCATCTGAATGGTGTTATTCTGAACATCTAAAAGAGCACGTCATGCTGAGCGCAGCCGAAGCATCTCGCGTGTGGTAGCAATCCAACCGTAAGGATTAGCAACAGCACGCGAGATGCTTCGGCTGCGCTCAGCATGACGTGCTTCTTTGAATGACCGTCTTTTATTATTGTTCTAAATCTAAACCCTAAAGTTACTGGCCCAGCACCACCTTGGCGTGCCGAATTACCTTGTCGCCCAGGTAGTAGCCCTGCTCCACCACGTCCACGATTTTCCCCTTCAGGTCGTCGCTGGGCGCGGGAATCTGAGTAATGGCCTCGTGCAGCTCGGCATCGAAGTCGCCACCCTTGGCTTCCATGGCAGTCAAACCCTTTTGTTGCAGCGTTTTGTTCAGCTTGTTCTGAATAATATCAATGGCGTCGCGCACGGCCCCGGCATCGTCGGTGGTGGCGGTAGCGTTGCGGGCACGCTCGAGGTCGTCGAGCACGGGCAGCAGCACCGTCATCAACTCCTGGTTGGCGGTTTTAAACAACTCAACACGCTCCTTGCTGGTGCGGCGCTTATAGTTCTCAAACTCGGCAGCCAGGCGCAGGTACCTGTCTTTGACTTCGGCCAGCTCGGCATCGGTGCGGGAGGCTTCGGGCTGCGGCGCGCCAGTGGCGGTCATGTCCGGGTCGGTGCTCTCGCCATCGGCCATTTCGCCAGCTACGTGGGTGGGGTCGGCGGTCAGGTTGTCGTCCTGGGGGAGGTTATGCTCGTTAGCCATGTGCGGAAATATTCGTCGGAAGGGGTTTTTCACGGGGTTAGCCGGTTAGTCACGGTGCGGGCGCAAGGAGTGGGCCAAAGGGCAGACGGCTGCCATAGTGGCACGAGACATTTGAGTGCGAATCAGCTCCTACCTTGCTGAAATAGAATTAAACCGGAAGCTTTAGCGCATTATGAAAATTCTTCTCACTCGCGAAAGTGTTGCAATGGGCGACGACGCTGATGCCCCTCATCACCGGGAAATTTTAGTGGCTGATGACGCAGACTTATCAGCAATTATCAATGTCATTCTTCAATCAAACTATTTGGCTTCTATTGCTGGAGGTAGGGCAACATGGACTGTCGTATCCCGCATTCCAATAGCAATTGTGGCACAGCAATGGGCGGAACCAAAAATGATGGCACCTATACCGTCTTTGTCTAGCCTGAATTTTTCAAACAATGCACTTTCTCTGCACTTTGATTATCGTACGCAACAAAATCCAGAGTCGGTGTACGAAGAGTTTCAACGCGTACACTCAAGGCATTCTTACCGATAAATTGCCGAAAGCCTAATCATGCAACGCCTTCCAAATCATGTCCTTCAGCGGCGTGATATTCTTATTGATAAGGCTGGAAATGAAGATGGCGGGCACATCGGCCGGGAGCGTGGCGCGGATTTCGGTCTCCAGTTCCTCGTCAATCATGTCGGACTTGGTGATAGCTAGTAGGCGCTTTTTGTCCAGCAGGTCGGGGTTGAACTGCTCCAGCTCACCGAGTAGCACCTTGTACTCGGCTTCAATATCGGGGCTGTCGCAGCTTATCATGAAGAGCAGCATGGAGTTGCGCTCGATGTGGCGCAGGAAGCGGGTACCCAGGCCTTTGCCCTCGGCCGCGCCCTCGATGATGCCGGGAATGTCGGCCATCACGAAGGATTTGTAGTCGCGGTAAGCCACCACGCCCAAGTTGGGCACCAGGGTGGTGAAGGCGTAATCGGCAATTTTGGGCTTGGCGGCCGACACCACGGAGAGCAGCGTGCTCTTGCCCGCGTTGGGGAAGCCCACCAGGCCTACATCAGCCAGCAGCTTTAGCTCCAGGATAATGATGGCTTCGATGGCCGGCTCGCCGGGCTGGGCGTAGGTGGGCGCCTGGTTGATGGAGTTCTTGAAATGGTCGTTGCCCCAGCCGCCGCGCCCGCCGGGCACGAGGACCTGCCGCTGACCGTGCTCAGTGATTTCCAGAATGTGCGTGCCATCCGGGTCGCGGGCCACGGTGCCGAGGGGCACTTGCAGCACGATGTCCTCCCCTTGCGCGCCGCTGCGCAGGTTTTCGCCCCCGCCCTCGCCGTCTTTGGCAAACACGTGGCGCTGGTATTGCAGGTGCAGCAGCGTCCAGTGCTGCGAGTTGCCTTCGAGGATGATGTGGCCGCCGCGGCCGCCGTCGCCGCCGTCGGGGCCGCCATTGGGCAGGCCCTTGGCCCGGAAAAAGTGGTGCGAGCCGGCACCGCCTTTGCCCGAGCGGCAGATGAGTTTGACGTAGTCGATGAAGTTATTGGAAGCCACTGGAATTGAAATTTGGAGTGTTGAGTGTTGAATGTTGAGTGGCGACTTTCGACGCGGAAGGGCCCTGAATGAAGCTATAAAAACAAGTTGCCGGAAACGAGCCTAAGACTCATTCCCGGCAACTTGCAAGCGTTTATTCAACACTTAAAACTCAACATTCAACCCTTCTTAAGCTTTTACTTCTTTCGTTGCCGCCGCCGGGGTTTCGGGAACAGCGACTTTCTGCTGGTCAATTAGGCCACAGATTTGACCGAAGATGTCGTCAATGGCCCCGATGCCGTTGAGGGCATGGAATTTATTCTGGGCGGCATAATAGCCGGCCACCTGGGCGGTTTCGGTATTGTACACCGTTACGCGGCGGCGGATTTTGGTTTCGTCCTGGTCGTCAGGGCGGTTGCTGGTTTTGCCGCGCTCCAGCAGGCGCATTACCAGTTCTTCCTCCTGCACCTCCAGCGCTATCATGCAGCCGATGTGGGTGTTGTGCTCAGTCATGAGGCGGTCGAGGCTTTCGGCCTGGGCCACGGTACGCGGGAAACCATCGAAGATGAAGCCGCCCGCCTGGGGGTTGTCTTTCAGGGCGCTGCCAATCATGCCGATAACGACGGCGTCGGGCACTAGTAGGCCTTCGTCCATGAGCTTCTTGGCGGTGAGGCCAAGTTCGGTACCCTGCGTTATCTGGGCGCGCAGCAGGTCGCCGGTGCTCAGGTGCACGAGGTTGTATTGGGCAATGAGTTTTTGACTCTGGGTTCCTTTGCCGGCGCCGGGCGGGCCGAACAGCACGATATTCAACATGAATGAGAAGAGTTGCGCGAGGGGAAAGAGTAAGGTGGGTTGGGCAAGATAATCAATTGGGGCCAAAGGCCGTGCTACACCGCCACGTACACATCGGGCAGGTTGCGGCCCAGGCCATCGTAGTCAAGGCCGTAGCCCACCACGAAGTCGTTGGGGATTTCCAGGGCCACGTAGCGCAAGCTCAGCTCGTGCTGCAGGCTCTCAGGTTTGAAGAACAGGGTGGCGATTTCGACCGATGCCGGCCCGTTGGCCTGCAGCGTGGGCAGCAAGTGGTGCATGGTGGTGCCCGTGTCCACAATGTCTTCGACGATGATGATGTGGCGGTCTTGTACGTCTTCGCGCAAGCCCAGGATTTCCTGCACCGTGCCCGTACTGCCCGTGCCCTCATACGAGGCCACGCGAATAAAGACGATTTCGCACGGGCCGGAAATATATTTCAGCAGGTCGGAGGCAAACATAAATGCCCCCGTGAGCACCACCACGAACAACGGCTCGCGCCCGGCGTAGTCGGCGCTGAGGCGGGCAGCCAGGCGGCGCACAGCCTCATCCAGTTGGGCCGCCGATAAATACGGCTTGAATGCTTTGTTATGGATGCTGATGTGGGAGGAACCCATGCGACGCGAGTAGAATGAGCCACAAAGCTACTGTCTGAACCACGGATTGGCGGCGCCAAACTCCGTTTCATCTGGATTTGTCGGATTTTGTGAGCGTTACGATACCCGTCGGGCTGGCGCGCGTCTGCGACGCGTTGCCGACTGGCTTCGAGCCTGCGGCTCGCCGGCGCACGAGCCGCAGTATGGCTGTAACAACCACCCACCCGAGCCGCAGGCTCGAAACCAGTCGGCAACGCGTCGCAGACGCGCGCCAACCCAGCAGCTGCGCAACAGCAGCTTTAGAATCAAATGGATAGCTTCGGTACTCAAAACCAGATTCAGAGACAGAAAACAAAAAGGCCGCTCTATTGAAGCGGCCTTTTTGTATCTGCTGCCATGCGGCTCACGAAATTGAAATTGTTTCGCGGCGCGAGTAGCTATTTCACCTCGCGCAACGCGGTGTAAATGACCTTGACGGCCGTTGGGGCAAACGATTCAGCGTAGCGCACATGCGGACGAGTGGCAATTTCGGTACGCTCATTTTCCAGCTTCACCGGGGCCATGCCGCGCTCACCGCCTTTTTCGGCAATGTGGGGCGCGATAACCAGCGACACGATGCTCATCAGCTTAATGAGGATGTTCATGCTCGGCCCGAGGTATCTTTGAACGGGTCGCCCACAGTGTCGCCCGTCACCGACGCTTTGTGGGCGTCGGAGCCTTTGTATTCCATTTTGCCGTTCACCAGCACGCCTTTCTCGAAAGACTTCTTGGCGTTGTCCCAGGCGCCACCGGCGTTGCTCTGGAACATGGCCATGAGCACACCGCTCACCGTCACGCCGGCCAGCAAGCCGCCCAACACCTCGGGCGAGGATGCGTTCGAAAACAACCCGCGGCAGCCGAAGCCTACTATAATAGGAGTTAGCAGGGCGATGGCCCCCGGCAGAATCATCTCCCGAATGGCTGCCTGCGTGCTGATGGCCACGCATTTTTCGTATTCCGGCCGGCCCGTGCCTTCCATAATGCCAGGAATCTCGCGGAACTGGCGACGCACTTCCTGCACCATGGCCATGGCGGCCCGCCCCACCGCCGCAATGGCCAGCGAAGAGAAAATGAACGGAATCATGGCGCCAATGAAGACGCCGGCCAGAACCGGCGCCTTGCTGATGTCGATGGACGTGATGTTGGCCGTGCCCATGAAGGCGGCGAACAGCGCCAGCGACGTGAGGGCCGCCGAGGCAATAGCGAAACCTTTGCCGGTAGCAGCGGTGGTGTTGCCCACAGCGTCCAGAATGTCGGTCCGCTCGCGCACTTCCTTGGGCAGCTCGCACATTTCGGCAATGCCACCGGCGTTGTCGGCAATGGGGCCGAAGGCGTCAATGGCCAGCTGCATGGCGGTGGTGGCCATCATACCGGCGGCGGCAATGGCCACGCCGTAGAGGCCAGCGGCCTCGTAGCTCAGAATGATGCCGGCGGCCAGCACCAGAATGGGCAGCACCGTGCTTTCCATGCCCATGGCCAAGCCACCGATAACCGTGGTGGCGTGGCCCGTGCTGCTTTGCTGCACAATAGTGTTCACCGGGCGCTTGCCCATGGCGGTGTAGTACTCGGTAATGATGCTCATCAAGGTGCCCACTACCAGGCCCACAATCACGGCGTAGAAAATGCCCATGGCATCGAAAGAGAAGCCGCGAATGGTGAAGTTGCCCGAAGGCATAATCCACATGATGAGGAAGTAGGAAGCCACAGCCGAAATCACGACGGAAATGTAGTTGCCCGTGTTCAGCGCCGTTTGCACGTTGCCACCCTCCTTCACCCGCACGCACAGAATGCCGATGAGCGAAGCCACGATGCCCATGCCCGCAATGGCCATCGGCAAGAAAATCGGCGAGAGGCCGCCGAACTGGTCGTTGGTCACGGTCACTTCGCGGCCTAGTACCATGGTAGCCAGAATGGTGGCTACGTAGGACCCGAACAAGTCGGCGCCCATGCCGGCCACGTCGCCTACGTTGTCGCCCACGTTGTCGGCAATGGTGGCGGGGTTGCGGGGGTCGTCTTCCGGAATACCGGCTTCTACTTTGCCCACGAGGTCAGCGCCCACGTCGGCCGCTTTGGTGTAGATGCCGCCACCCACGCGGGCAAACAGGGCAATGCTTTCGGCCCCGAGCGAAAAGCCGGTGAGGACCTCCAGGGCTTTCACCATTTCCTCGCCATTGGCGAGGCCGCTCGGCACAAACATCTTATAGAAGATGATGAACAGGGAGCCCAAGCCAAGCACGGCCAGGCCCGCCACGCCCATGCCCATCACCGAGCCGCCCGAAAACGACACGTTCAGCGCGGTGCTGAGGCTGGTTTTGGCTGCTTGCGCCGTCCGCACGTTGGCTTTGGTGGCGATTTTCATCCCGATGAAGCCGGCCAGCGCCGAGAACACGGCCCCAATCAGGAAGGCAATGACAATGACCGGGCTGGAGTTGCTGCTGGTGGTGCCCAGGTAGAAAAGGAAGGCTCCCGCAATCAATCCAAACAGGGCCAGCACCTTGTATTCAGCCTTGAGAAAGGCAATAGCTCCATCGGCGATGTAGCCGGAAATGGTTCTCATGCGTTCATCGCCGGCATCTTGTTTGGCCACCCAACCGGCCCGTAGCCAGGTATATAATAGCGCAAATACGCCCAGCAAGGGCACTGCGTAAAGGTATGGAGTCATGAAAAGATGAAAAGGGTGAAGTGAAAGAAAGTGTAATGAAGACGCAAGAGTACCAAAGATATACGGCAGTGTTACAATTCTTGCATCAAAACCTGGTAAAGCGCCAGCATGCTGACAATGTCCCGCTTGTCAATCAACTCATCCGGCGAATGCACATGGTCCTCGGGTGCCCCAATGAAACACCAGTCCCAGGGCGCGGCAGCGTGCTGCAGCTCCTTGGCATCGGACCCGCCGCTGCCTTCTACTTCCAACTGGTGCGGGATGCCCGATTGGGCAGCAATTGCCCGGATGCGGTCCACGTAAGCACGGCGGGGAATGAGCGAGTCGCGCAGCGAAATGGCCACCCCCTGGCCGGCGTGCACGCCTTCCGTCACCCAGGTAATGTCCGAAATGAGGGCTTGGCGCACGCCGTACGTCTCGTTAATAAACTTCGCCAGATAGGCCACCGAGCCGCCTCCGTGCTCTTCCCAGCAGGAAAAAGCCACCACGCCGTGTTCAAGGGTTTCGCACAGCCGCAGCGCGTTCCAGACCCCGAGCCGGTTGTCGAGGTAACAGCTCTGCACGGTGGTGTCGGTTTCGCGAAAGTCGCAATAGAATGTAAGCTCGGTACCCCGGTCAATTTCCCGGTGGAACGCATAGCCCAATTCGCCGGTTTCTTCGTCAATAGTTAGTGTACAATCTATCTGTCCTTGCGAATCTATACCTACCAGGCGGTAGCCGGCTTCGGCCTGGGGCCCGCCAATACGTACCAGTTGCCGGCCATAGCGCACCGTGAACCCGATGCTGTCGAGGTGAGCAAAAACGGCGGTGCGGGGCTGCCCAAACACCAGCAGCACGCAATCCTGAACCCGGTCATCGGCGATGACGATGGGCTGGTGGCGCCAGGTGGCCTGCGTTCGCTGCACGTAGTCGAGAACAAAACGCGTCAGGGCAACTTCGTTGCCAGCGGGCGCCAGAATGCGGCAAAGGGAGCGCAACAATTGCATAAGCCAAGGGGAATACGCCCAAAGCTAGGCCAAAGTCCGTACTTTAGCAGGCCCGTTTACCCTACCCGCTTTCTGGATGGGAAGCGTACAGGTCCCGCTATCGATTATCTACCTATGTTGCGTTCGCTGTTTTGTATTTGTTTGGGGCTGCTCATGATGCCGCTGCTAGGCAAAGCCCAGACCCGTGATACAATGCGCATTCCCCCGCCGATGAAAACGGTGGAACTTGATACGGTGGGCGTGATGCCCTCGGCCATCGACACCAAAGGCTGGCTGCTGCTGGACAAGGACATTCAGCTCGAGTTGGATGGCGCGGTAAACAACATTTACAATTTCAAGTACGAGCGGGCCGAAAAGCAGTTCCGTTCCCTGCGGCGGCGCTACCCCAACCACCCCATGCCCTACTTCCTGTTGGGCTTGAGCACGTGGTGGAAAATTGTGCCGACCAACTTCCAGTCCTCGCAGTACGACAAGAGCTTCCTGGCCTACATGGATACGTCCATCACCAAGGCTCAAAAACTGTTCGACGCCGATAACAACAACTACGAAGCCAGCTTCTTTTTATCGGCTGCCCACGGGTTCTCGGCGCGCATGCACGGCGAGCGCCACGACTGGCGCAAGGCGACCGTCAGTTCCCGGCGCTCCCTCAATTTTCTCAAAAAGAGCCAGGAAGCCAACGGCTTGAGCCCGGAATTTCAATTTGGCCAGGCCCTGTTCAACTACTACGCCGTCTGGATTGGCGAGAACTACCCACTGTTGAAACCGGTGCTTCTGTTCTTCCCCAAAGGCAACAAAACGGTAGGGCTGCAGCAGTTGCGCAGTGTGGCCAACAATGGCTTCTATACGGCAACGGAGGCGCGCGTGTACCTCATGCGCATTCTAAAAAACGAGGAAAACAACGCTGAAGAAGCCCTCCCGGTGGTTCGGCAGCTGGCTACCTCCTTCCCCGACAACGGCTACTTCCAGCGCTTCTACGCCCTACTTGCCTACGACCAGGGCGACTTTGCGGACTGCGAACGGGTAAGCCGCGAAATCCTCGATAAAATCAATAAGGGCATGCCCGGCTACGAAGGCATCAGCGGGCGGTACGCCAGCTACTTCCTGGGCTACCTGATGCAAAACCGCTACCGCGACTTAGCCAAAGCCAAAGACTACTACCAGCGGTGCATCGTTTTTTCGGAAAGCACCGGCGACACGTCCGGCGGCTTCTATCTGTTTGCCAACATGAATCTGGCCCGCCTAGCTGTTCGGGATAAAGATGTAGCCGCCGCCAAACGGTACTATGCCGTGATTGTAGACAAGGCCGAACGGAAATCGGAGCAATATAAGGAGGCAAAGGCGTGGTTGAAGAAGAACGGTAAGGTTTGATTTTATACTCGTCGCGAAGTGAAGTGCGAATAAAGGCTTAAAATTGTGCCATGGAAGTACGGCTTTCCGATGCGGAGCGGCAGTTGCTGCGGCAAGCGC
>NZ_MDZB01000146.1 GCF_001816145.1 Hymenobacter lapidarius
CGAAAATCCTGCTCCTTTAGCAAATCCTTGCCCATGCATAACGCCCGCATTAAAATTGTCATTGACAATTACAATCTCACCTTAAATTAGACCACCGCCTAATTTTTGTCCACCCGTATTGAGTCTTTCGAAAATATGGAATACGCTCGTATTATCCTTATTTGGACTCTCTTGCTTGATAATAGTTGCGTGAATAATTGCGTTGTCAATCTGACGACGGTCATCTTCTTCCAAATCGACGTAAGTTTTATTTAGAAACCTATCTTGAACTTTGATAAGTTTAAATACTTGACGCTTGTCATCATCTTCTCTTGGGTTAAAATAACCACCTAAAAAAAATTGCAAAGTCTTCAACCTTTGCTGTCCGTCTATTACAAGAAGTCTATTCGAATCATTTTCTTTTGAAAAGAATACCCCAGGAACAGGCAAGCCAAGTAATAATGACTCAATAAATCTGGAAGCTTCTGTGTGCTTCCAAACATAGGCCCTTTGAAACTTTGGAATAATAATATCTTTTTTATTTATTCTCCTAACTAGACCATCGACGTCCAAATCAGCCCCGTAGCTAGTAATATCATATTGAACGTTCGACGAATCTTCATTATCGGTAGCCTCATCTGTGACAAGTGGGTCAATCACAATTTCATCTGCTTCTTGCCCTTCAAAATCTGAGTCTGGTTGCATAATTTCTATGATGTGCTTCTTTGGGTTGATTGTGTGAATTTTACTAGATGGCTGTTAGAAGCACTTATTTAACATCAGTGCAAATTGCGACTTTTTTCTTGGTTTGACTACCAATACCAAAAGCATAGTATGGATTGATCATACTAAGTGTAAAGACAACCAATCCACTCATCATTCCCCACCCCGCGCGCCCCGGCCGTACCTTTGCGGCCTATGAATCTGTTATCCGCCGAGAACATCTCGAAGAACTACGCCGACCGCTGGCTGTTTCAAAACCTCAACTTCGGCCTGCAACAGGGCCAGCGCGTGGCCTTTGTGGGCATCAACGGCACCGGCAAAACCACGCTCATGCGCGTGCTGGCCGGCCTCGAAAACCCCGATACCGGCTCGGTGAGCGTGCGCAAGGGCATCCGCGTCACCTACCTGGGCCAGCAGCCCGTGTTCGACGAAAGCCTGAGCGTGGAAGAAACCATCTTCGCCAGCCAGAACGACACGCTCAAGGCCATCCAGGAGTACGAGCACGTCATCAACGACGAAAACCACAAGCCCGACGACCTCCAGCGCGTGCTCGAACGCATGGACGCCCTCAACGCCTGGGACTACGAAGCCCAGGTGCAGCAGATTCTCGGGCGCCTCGGCATCCTCGGCGACCTGCTCACGCGCAACGTGAGCATGCTCTCGGGCGGGCAGCGCAAGCGCGTGGCCCTGGCCCGCGTCCTCATCGAAGAGCCCGACGTGCTGCTGCTCGATGAGCCCACCAACCACCTCGACCTGGCCACCATCGAGTGGCTCGAAAACCGCCTCTCCTCCCCCACCCTCACCCTGCTAATGGTGACCCACGACCGGTATTTCCTGGACAGTGTGGCCAATGAAATCGTGGAGCTCGACAAGGGTCAGATGTACCGCTACCAAGGCAACTACGCCTATTTCGTGGAGAAAAAGGCCGACCGCGAAATGCGCGAAACCGTGGAAGTGGAGAAGGCCCGCCAGCTCTTCAAAAAAGAGCTCGACTGGATGCGCCGCATGCCCCAGGCCCGCGGCACCAAGCAAAAAGCCCGCATCGACGCCTTCTACGTGACTAAGGACAAGGCCAGCACCAACCTCAACAAGCAGCAGATTGAGCTGAGCGTGAAAACTACCCGCCAGGGCGGCAAAATCATCGAAGCCCACAACCTGACCAAGAAATTCGGCGACCTCACCGTGCTCGACGATTTCAACTACGTGTTCAAAAAGAAGGACCGGATTGGCCTCGTCGGCCCCAATGGCGTGGGCAAATCCACGCTCATGAACATGCTCACCGGCAAGCTTGCGCCCGACAGCGGCACCCTGGAAGTGGGCACCAACACCGTGTTCGGCTATTACACCCAGACCGAGCTGGAATTCGACCCCACCCAGCGCGTCATCGACATCGTGAAGGAAGTGGCCGAAGTAGTGGAGCTCGCCAACGGTGACGTACTCACCGCCAGCCAGTTTCTCAACCTGTTCCTGTTCCCGCCCGCCCAGCAGTACACGCTGGTAAACAAGCTGAGCGGCGGCGAAAAGCGCCGCCTGCAGCTGCTGCGCGTGCTCATCAAGAACCCCAACTTCCTCATTCTCGACGAGCCCACCAACGACCTCGACCTGGGCACGCTCAACATCCTGGAAGACTTCCTGATGCACTTCACCGGCTGCCTGCTCATCGTCAGCCACGACCGGTATTTCCTCGACCACCTCGCCGAACACCTGTTTGTATTGGAGCCCGGCGGGGCCGTCCTCAACTTCCCCGGCAACTACACCGACTACCGCGAATACCTCGAAGAGCGCGAAGCCGAAGCCGCCCTGGTTGAAGAAGAAAAAGCCGCCAAAGCCGCTCGCGCCGCCGCCAAGCTAGCCGCCCCCGTGGCCGTGACCACGGCCGTAGCTGCTTCGCCCCAGAAGCGCCGCGCCACCTTCGCCGAGAAGAAGGAGCACGAGCAGCTCGAAAAAGCTATGGCGACGCTGGAAACTGAGAAAGAGGAAATTACCAGCAAGCTCAACGGCGGCGCCGGCAGCCCGCAGGATTTCGCCGCCTGGGGTGCCCGCCTGGCAGCTATTGAAAAAGAGCTGGGCGAGAAAGAAGAACGGTGGCTTGAGCTAGCCGAGCTAGGGTAGTCAGAACGAAACTCCCCTCCTTTTTTAAGGAGGGGATGTGAGCGCCGAAGAGGCGCGAACGGGGGTGGTTTCCCTCGTTGAACGACACCCGGACGATACGGGTGCAAGCCGTTGAGTAACCCGCGCTTAAATCGTTCGTCCATCGTGCAACGACTTCACCACCCCCGTTTTTGCTGCGCAAAAACTCCCCTCCTTAAAAAAGGAGAGGAGTTTTTCGTTCTGGTGCTACCGCCTTGTGCGTTTCTGCGCGAATTCCAGCGGCGCCATGCTGCTGCCCACCGGCGCTTTCACCACAAGCCCATCGGCGGCGTCATAGCGGGGGAAGTAGAGGTAGCCGCGCACCTCGTGGCCAGGCTCCAGGGTCACTTTGCGCAGGGCATATTCCTGCAGGTTGGCGGCGCGCTGCTGCATGACTTCGGCCGCTACGGCGTGCCCGATTTTGGCGGCGGCGGAGACGGCGCTGTAGGTCACGGCCGCGTCGCGAATGGCGGTGCGGCTTTCGTACTGGGTGCGGGTTTCGTTCTTGCCGATGCTGGCCACGTCGGTTGCCAGGCTGGCCACGCTCAGCGCCACCCCAAACCAATCGATGCGGGCGGCTTTGTCGGCTTCTCTCTGGGCGCGTTCGCGCAGGGAGTTTATTTCCGGCTCTGGGTCAAATGCTAGCACTTCGCGGGGCGGCAGCGGGGGCAGCGGCAGGGCCATGCTGGCGGCGGCCACGGCGGCGGTCACCTCATCGCCGGGCAGCGGCTTGGGGCGCCGGGCGCGCCGGCCGGGCGCGGGCACGGGGGCTGGCAAGCGGCTGGCCTGGTACTGAAACGCCGCGGGGTCCACGATGAGCGGGCGGCGCGTGGGGTTGTAGTATTCGGCCTCAAACACCACCCGCGTGGGCTCGTAGCACACAAAGCTAAGGCGCACTTCCACGCTGTCGGCCACGGTCAGGGCCTGCTCGTGGCCGTTGGCAAACAAGCCGGTGGGCCGGGCGGGCTTCAGGGCCAGGTCGTAGGTGGGGGCACAGGCCGTGGCCAGGGCGGTGAGCGCCAGCAGGCAGCACGGGCGGAGGTAGGCAGGCAGCATCATACGAACCGATTGGCAGGAGAAAGGCTTCCTTCGGAAGATGCTACCACACGCGCCGGGGTTGCATCGCACAGCAATTTATTCAATAATCCCCGTGTACCTACTGTTCACCCAGGCCCGGTGGAAGCTGAAATACGCCGTTGGCATCGGGTGCAAACACCCACGTCCGGCGCACTGCCGCCAAGGGCACGGGCCCGAAAACGTGCGCAAAATGCTGCTGCCGGCTCGCTACCCATTCCCGTACCACGCGCACCTGTGCAGTGGCTAGCGCGGCTTCGTCCCATTCCAGCAGCACCAAATCGGTTCGGCCGGCATAGTATCGGCCGGCCGTTTCCAGGATTTGGTGATGTTCGGAGGAATGAATAAAGCCTTCGGCGGCCAGGTCGGTGCTGGCGAAAAAGCCGGTTTGCTGGGCCTGCTGCCAGTCGGCGGGTTCGGCAATGCGGTAGAGCATGGGTGAATTGGGCTGAAAATTGACAACCAAAAAAACGTCATGCTGAGCGCAGCCGAAGCCTCTCTACCGCAATTGTATTTAGTTACTCTCGCGGTAGAGAGGCTTCGGCTGCGCTCAGCATGACGTTCTGGGTTCGTTATCTTGCGAAACCAGTTAGCCTACGCTTTCCACAGCTCCTGTTGCACCTGCTTGCCCACGGTGAGCATAATGCGCACGGGGCTCGGAATCAGCGTAATGCGGGCTTCCTTGCCGGGGTACTTCTCCGAATCAACCCAGACGCCTTCTTTGGGCGAGGGCGTGGCGCCGGGGGTGCTGGGCAGGTAGGCGGTGGGCAGCAGCACGTCGGTGTCCGATTTCAGGTCGGTGTGCACTTTGTCGAGGGCTGCTTCCAGGAATTCGCCGTACTCGTCGTTGAAGTCGTCCTCCAAATCGTGCAGGGCCTCTTCCACGTCGTCGTAGCGCGCGTCGTCGTATTTGAGGGTGTGCAGCTCAGCCTTCTTTTCAATCAGGGCCACAAGGGCTTGGTTTAGTTCTTCGGTATTCATGGGGCGCTAAGGCAGATGATTGGGCACAAAAATGGGAATGAATTGCTAAACACACGCCGTTGCCGGTTCGCACTTTGGGCGGTACCGGCCGTTTCCGTCCCGAACCCGTAATTTTACCGCACCACCCCCACCCTCATTCTCCCCCTTCCCACTATGCAAACCATGACCTCGCCCGAAGTGCTGGCCCAGCCCGCCCAGGACTTCCTCCCGCTCAAAGGCACCGACTTCGTCGAATTTTACGTCGGCAACGCCAAGCAGTCGGCCTACTACTACCAGGCAGCCTTCGGCTACGAGCTGGTGGCCTACGCCGGCCCCGAAACGGGATTGCGCGACCGCGCCAGCTACGTGCTGCAGCAGGGCAAAATCCGCATCGTGCTCACCACCTCCCTCCTGCCCGACTCCGACATCACGCGCCACGTATCGCAGCACGGCGACGGCGTGAAAGTAATGGCCCTGCTCGTGGACGACGCCCGCCAGTCGTACGAGGAAACCACCAAGCGCGGGGCCCGCTCGGCTTTCGAGCCCTATACTATCGAAGATGAGTATGGCTCGGTGACACTGGCCGGCATCTACACCTACGGCGAAAGCATCCACACCTTCGTGGAGCGCAACAATTACACCGGCCCGTTCATGCCCGGTTTCGTGGCCAAAACCAGCCTTGTGCCGCAGGGCGCGCCCGTGGGGCTGCTGCACATCGACCATTGCGTGGGCAACGTGGGCTGGGGCGAAATGAACACCTGGATTACCTTTTATGAGGACGTGATGGGCTTCAAGCTCCTAATTACGTTTGATGACGACGACATCAGCACCGAGTATTCTGCCCTGATGAGTAAGGTGGTTTCCAACGGCAACGGCTTCGTGAAATTCCCCATCAACGAGCCCGCCGAAGGCAAAAAGAAGTCGCAGATTGAGGAATACCTCGACTACTACCACTCGCCCGGCGTGCAGCACATCGCCATTGCCACCAACGACATCCGCACCACCGTGACCGAGCTGCGCCGCCGCGGCGTGGAGTTCCTGAGCGTGCCCGGCACCTACTACGACGACCTGCTGGAGCGCATCGGCGCCATCGACGAGGACCTGCAGTCCCTCAAGGACCTCAACCTGCTCGTAGACCGCGACGAGGAAGGCTACCTGCTCCAGATTTTCACCAAGCCCGTAGAAGACCGGCCCACGGTATTCTATGAAATCATTCAGCGCAAGGGCGCCAAGAGCTTCGGCAAAGGCAACTTCAAAGCCCTGTTCGAGAGCATCGAGCGCGAGCAGGCGCTACGCGGCAATTTGTAGATTTCATTCTCCACCTTCTGCGAACCTCTGCGCTGTTCCTCTGCGCCCTCTGCGGGAAACACCGTTGAACGACGGTTCCCGCAGAGGAACAGCGCAGAGGTTCGCAGAGTTCTTCATTCCCTTTTTATGCCCCTCGCCCCCGCCATTCAGCAAACCATCAACACCTGGCTCACGCCCGAGTACGACGCCGAAACCCAAGCCGCCATTCACGAGCTGCAAACCAGCGGGCAGGACGACCAGCTAACCGATGCGTTCTACCGCTCCCTCGAATTTGGGACGGGCGGCCTGCGCGGCATCATGGGGCCAGGCTCGAACCGCATGAACCGCTACACGCTGGGCATGGCCACCCAGGGTTTGTGTAATTATTTAATCCAGAGCTTTCCGGGCCAGGAAATTAAAGTAGCCATCGCGCACGACAGCCGGAACAACAGCGCCGAATTTGCACAGATTGCGGCCGGCATTTTCTCCGCCAATGGCATCGTTGTGTATTTATTCGACGCCCTGCGGCCCACGCCCGAATTGTCGTTTGCCATTCGCGAGCTGGAGTGCCAGAGCGGCTGTGTAATAACGGCTTCGCACAACCCGAAGGAGTACAACGGCTACAAAGTGTACTGGAACGACGGCGCCCAGGTAGTGGCCCCACACGATGCCAACATCATTGCCGAAGTAAATAAAATCACCAGCGTTGGCGAAGTAAAATTTGAAGCCGACCGGTCGAAAATAATTAGCGTTGGGGAGAACATTGACGCCCTGTATTTCGCCCGGGCCCGGCAGCTCAGCATCGACCCGGCCGCCATCCGGCGCCAGCACGGTTTGAAGATTGTGTACACGCCCATCCACGGCTCGGGCATCACGCTGGTGCCGGGCCTGCTGCGGGAGTTCGGCTTCACCAACGTGAGCATTGTGGAAGCCCAGGCCACGCCCGATGGCAACTTCCCCACCGTGCAGTCGCCGAACCCGGAGGAGAAAAGCGCCATGCAGCTGGCCCTCAACCAGGCCCAGGCCCAGGACGCCGACATTGTGCTGGCCACCGACCCCGACGCCGACCGTGTGGGCGTGGGTGTGAAAAACGACAAGGGCGAATGGGTGCTGCTCAACGGCAACCAAACCGCCGCCCTGCTCACCTACTACCTCCTGAGCGCACGCCACCGCGCGGGCCAGACCACGCCCAAAGACTTCATTGTGTACACCATCGTGACCAGTGAAATCATCGGCGACATTGCCCGCCAGCACAACGTGAAGAGCTACCAGACGCTCACCGGCTTCAAGTACATCGCTGGCCTCATCCGCGACCTCGAAGGCCAGGAAACATACATTGGCGGCGGCGAGGAAAGCTACGGCTTCCTCATCGGCGACTTTGTGCGCGACAAGGACGCAGTATCGGCCTGCGCGCTGATTGCCGAAATGGCCGCCGTGGCCAAAGACCAGGGCCGCACGCTCTACCAAGAAATGGTGCACATGTACGCCACCTACGGCCTCTACGTGGAAGACCTGATTTCCCTCACCAAAGAAGGCCAGCGCGGCGCCGAAGAAATTCAGGAGATGATGGCCCAGCTCCGCGCCAATCCGCCCCAGACCATTGCCGGCCTGAAGGTGGTGGAAATCCGCGACTACAAAATCGGCCGCATCCACGACCTGCGCACCGGCCTGGCCACCGAAACCGGCCTGGAAAGCTCCAACGTGCTCCAGTTCATTACCGAAGACGGCAGCAAAATATCCGCCCGCCCCAGCGGCACCGAACCCAAAATCAAGTTCTATTTCAGCGTAAAGCAGCCGCTGAAATCAGTGGTGGATTTTGATTTGGCCACGAGTTTGGCGCAGGAGAAAATTCAGGCAATTATTGCAGACATGAAGCTGAAGTAGCTCATGTAGTTTAACGGTGTGTAGTTGCGGCAATCCAGCTACCGTTGGCTGGGTTGCGCAACTGGTGTACCTTCCAATTGCGGCAACCCAGGTGTTTGCGGCAATTTTTGACGACATGCAACAAGGACAAATAACTTAAATACCAAAAAATATGGCAGCCGAAAAGCAGAATTCAAGCTTAGACTTATTGGGAATAAAACCAATCAGTGACGCAGCTAACACAACAGTTGAAAGATCATTCCAAGGAATTGAAGGATTTTTAAAAAGTGTTTGTGTGCCTGCATTAGATGAAGTAGGACTATTACTTCGTGATAAAGTTCGCAATTGGAGATTAAACAACATTTTACGTATTCTTGAGAAAGCAAAAGGTAAACTGCATTTTGAGAATGAAGAATTAAAAATTCAAGCACACCCAAGGGTTGCATTAGCCATAATTGAAAATGGTTCTCTTAACGACAATGATGAAGTTCAAGAAATGTGGGCAGGACTTTTTGCTTCATCTTGCACCAAATCTGGCCAAGAAGACGAAAACTTGATTTTTGTAAATTTATTAAAACAATTAACTAATGCACAAGCTCGAATTATGAAGTATTCAAGCGAAAGTGCAAGAAAGATAATTTATGAAAATGGGCTTATTGTTGGTGACAAATTGACACTTGATTGCAAAACATTAATTGAAATTTCTGGTATCAATGAAATTCATCGGTTAGACAGGGAACTCGACCACTTGCGTTCACTTGATTTGCTTTCAGGTGGTTTTAGTGCTGAAGATATAAATTTAGTTGCTGAAATTTCTCCTACTCCACTAGCATTAAATCTATATGTAAAAAGTCAAGGTCACAATTCAGACCCTGCATTATTTTGGCAAGGAAGTCTAATTACTCAAGCGGAAAAAGAAAAGGAGGATATTGAAAAGCAAAAAGCAGACGCCGAGAAACAAAAAGTTGAAGCCGAGGCAAGGCGACAGGAAATGCTTGCAAAATTAAAAACATAAATTGATGCTATAAAGATTAATAAACTAGCCGCTAACAGGCGTTTGGCAAAAAAGCAGGTTCAGTGCTTAAATGAAGTTTTGTGTTTCATATCAAGTTCTGTACTGGCAGACAGTTCAGTACTTCGAAATCTGCTTCTTCGCCAAGCGCCAAAACATTACCCACCATTGACTGACAGTTAATAACTGCTCAATTAGCAATTATTACCCCACAACAATAATTATTCACAACCTACAACCTCACCCCAATTCCCGGCCCCAACAGGTAAAACCACTTGCCGGCCGACAGCAGATACCCGCCGCCCAGATACAGCGGAAACGTGAACTTGGCCTCGCGCCGCGTGGGATACACCGAGCCCAGAATCACCAAGCCCAAATCCCGGTCGTTTTTGCTGGTGTTGCTTAGGTTGAAGGCATTGAGCGCCACGAAGCCGGCGCCAATCTTATACGGGCGCAGGCGGTTGATTTTGTCAGGGCTGTAGAAGCTGAGCTGCGCCAGCGTGGCCAGCGAAATGCCGCCGAAGGAGCCGTAGCCGGTTTCGCCCTGGCGCCGGGTGAGTAGGCCGGCCGGAAAACTCACGTCGATGTCGAACTTGTAGCGGCGCTTGAGCACCACTTCCACCGTTTGGGTGTAGCCGGGCTCGGCATACGGCGCGGTCTGGTGCTTCACCGTCACCAGAATGCGGCTCCAGTCGTCGAGGTCGTAGGTTTTGCGCGCCAGCAGGGCGTTCAAGCTCAGCGGGTCGGTGCGGCACAGCTTGTCGGCGTAGAAGGCGGCGCGGGGCGAGTTGTCGCCGGGGCAAATCACCACATTGTCCACGGTGCGCAGCTCCATGAGCTCGCCCTTGCTGTTGAGGGTCCGGATTTCAAAGCTCAGAAACTGCTTGCCAAACAGCTGCTCGCCCTGGTCGATGCCGTTGGGGTTGAACTGAAAAACCACGTCCCGAATGGTGCCGTCATACAGCACCGGCCCGCCCAGCCGGGTAATGGGCCGGGCGCCACGCCGTAGCCCACCGACACAAAATCCAACGGGTGCGGCCGCTGAAACTCCTTAATGGTGAGGGCGTGGCCAATGGGCTGCCCGAGGTTGTAGATGGTGCTTTTGCGCTTGGCGTAGCCCACCGGCACCAGCACCCGGTACACCAGCCGCGCATCGGTGCGTACCGACGAATCGGAGGGCACAATGGGCAAATCTTCGAACGAGAGGCGGGCTTTCTGCAGCCCCTCGCCCTCCAGGCGCACGTCCACCATTTCGCCGGGGCTCACGCTCAAGTTGGCCGTCCACTCGCCGCCGCGGTGCAGTACCTGCACGCTGCGCACCACTGTTTCGGGCGTAATGTCGAGGTTGGTGATGTAGCGGGCGGCGTCGTTTTCCTTGATGTAGAGGTAGCCCGCCGTCTGGCGGTGGGTGTTGTAGGGGCGCAGGTAGCACAGCACCCGGTCGTTGCTCAGGTACTGGCGCGTAAATACTTCGGCGATGAGCGTACCGCCGGGTTCCTCCTGGTCCTCAATGCGGTAGGTGCGCCGCAAATCGAAGCTGCGGCCGTTGTCCAGAATCAGCTCCACGCCCCGGCGGCGGTTCAGCTCGTTGAGGGTCACGCTGCGCTGGTCGGGCGAGAGGAACCGCAGCCGGCTGCCTTTCACGTTGAACTCCTGCCGTAGCACCGGCAGCTGGTAGCTTAGGCGGCCTCCGGCTAGCAGGGTGGGGCGCTCGGTTTGCAGCTTCACCAGCAACGTGCGGGGTCCCAGCTGGTGCGGCAGCACGTGCAGGCGCAGCATGCCGCTGGCTTCGGCCACCAGCCGGTAGTCGAATTCGGGGCCGCGCACCCATTCCCCGGTGGCACGCACGTTGCGGGCGTTGGAGCTGGTGAGCTCAAATACCTTCTCCTCGCCCACAAACAGCTCGTTATCGGGCACGCGCAACGCCACCGAGGTGCGGGCCAGCGGCAGCAGCGCCACTTCCTGCCGCCGCGGCTCCCGGCCCACCGAGTCGGAAGGCTGCTCCACCACCAGGCGCAGAAACTGGTTGGTGGTCAGGTTCTGGAACCGCAACCGCGTCCGGAATCCGCCGTCTTCTTCCTTGGTCAGCGAATCGAGCTGCTGGTAGTCGGGCGTGCGCCGCAGGCGCAGGGGTTTGGTGCTGCTGGGATTGGCCGGATACAAGCGCAGCTCCACGGTTTCGTCGTCGCGCCGAAACCAGAAATACTGCGTGGGCACGCCCTGCACGTCCACGGTATTGCGGCTCAACAGGTACACAGCGGTATCGGTGCGCAGACTGACTTCCCGCACCACGGCCCCGCCACTGGGCACCGCCTGGCCTATACCGCGCTGGGGAAGCCCCAGTAGCAAAACGCCGAAAATGGCAAAAACAAACCGAAATCGTAACATAAAGGCCATTCCACACAACCGAGACGGACGTATAGCCTCGTGCGGCAAAGGTCGGGGCTGCCAAGCTCGACCACAATCTTTCGCCAATAATTTAGCCCGGCTGGTCAGGGCGGTGGGGTGTAGTTGATATGTGCTGGCGGGTTGGCCTCCGTGGCGCCTCATCCCCTCACCCCTTTTTTCGGGGAGCAGTGCCCAGCAGCAGCAGGACGAGCAGCAGAAACCCCGTAGCGCCCAGGCTCCACCACGTTATTTCGGGCACGCCGCGCCGGTACGGCATGTCAGGAGAGTAGCGTCCCAACAGCGTCAGGCCCGAAAAAATGAGCCCGCCCATGCTCAGCAGTGCCAGAATGGTGCGGCTCACCAGCTGGTCGGCCTTGCGCATGAGCGTGTTGTAGCCCACCAGCTCAAACTTCAGCCGCAATTCGCCCTTGCTGATTTTGCGCACAATCTGGCGCACGTCCGACGGCAGGGTTTGCAGCAGGGCCAGGAGCTGCGTGCCCGTGTATTCAGCTTCGCTCAACAGGTTTTGGCGCGAGTACTGCTCCCGGATAATCTTGGCCCCGTAAGGCCGCACAAACTCAAAGGTGTTGAAATTGGGGTGTAGCACCTTGCCAATTCCCTCCAAAATTACCAGCGCCCGCAGGATGAGAAATACCGCGCCGGGCACCTGCAGCTTGTAATTATAAATAATGGTTTGGAGCGCGTCGGCCAGGTCGCTCATGCTCATTTCCTTCACATCGAGCGTGGCGAAGTCCTCAATAAGCTGGCTGAGGTCGGACTCGAACGCGCGCATGTCCGGGATTTCCGCCGTGAGGGCCAGCCGCCGGAAGTTGAGTGCCATGCTGCGCGCATCCTGCCGCGCCATGCCGATAAACACGCCCGCGAAGGCGTATTTCTGCTGCTTGGTGAGCCGGCCCACCATCCCGAAGTCGATGAGCACCACCGTGCCATCGGGCTGCACCAGCACGTTGCCGGGGTGCGGGTCGGCGTGGAAAATCCCGAACTCAAAAATCTGAGTTAGGTAGATGTCCATGCCGTTTTCGGCCACGGCGGCCGGGCTCAGGCCCCATTCCAGTAGCTTCGCTTTGTCGGTGATTTTACAGCCGCTCACAAACTCAATCACCAGAATGCGCTCCGTGCTCAGCTCCCGAAACGGCTTGGGGATGTAAAATGTGGTGTAGTCCGCGTACAGCTTGCGGAACTGCTCCATCGAGCGCGCTTCGGCCGTGTAGTCGAGCTCCTTGCTCATGCTGCGCTCAAAGGCATCCACCACGTCCTGCGGGTTGGCCAGGCCCTGCTTTTGCAGGAAGCCCGCCGTGAGACGCACCAGCTCGTGCAGCAGCGCCAGGTCGGAGCGCACTTTCTCGCGCACGCCGGGGCGCTGTACCTTCACCACCACTTCCTCGCCCGTAAGCAGCCGCGCCCGGTGCACCTGCCCGATGCTGGCCGAACCCAGCGTTACGTCATCAAATTCACTGAAAACCTCCGTTATCGGGCAGCCCAGTTCCTCCTCAATAATCTGCCGGGCCAGCACCACGTCAAACGGCGGCACGTTGCTTTGCAGCTTCTCAAACTCGTCAATCAGGGCCTGGGGCAGCAGGTCGGCCCGGTTGCTCATGGCCTGGGCCAGCTTGATAAACGTGGGCCCCAGTTCCTCAATTATCAAGCGCACCCGCTCCCAGCGCGTGGTTTCAAACACCTGGCGGTCGGCCCGCTGCCAGTTCAGGCGGCGCGCCTGGCTCACCAGCCGGCGCAGCGGCGTGGTGGTCACTACATCCTCGAAGCCGTAGCGGAGCAGTACCTCCGCTACCTGCCGGATGCGCGCAAGGTTGGAAATCGTGTTTTTAAACATCGGCAGTGAAAGTAGTGCTACGGCGCGGCTTTGGTGGCCGGGCCCCGCGCGGCAGGCCGCGCCGGCCCCGAACAAAAGCCCCGCTCACAAGACGCGAACGGGGCTTCTGATAACCTTATGAGGTGAAAAACCTATGCTTTGTCGGCGCTGGCTGCGGGGGAGCTGGCGGCGGCAGCGGGCTTTTTGGCGGCGGGCTTCTTGGCCGCGCCGGCTTTGGCCGCTGCCGATTTCTGGGCCGTGCCCGCGGCACTGCTCACTTTGTCGGCCGCTTTTTTGGTGGCACCGGCTGCCTTGCTGGCAACGCTGGTGGCCGGCTTGGCGGCTGCTTTGCCTGCGGGTTTTTTGGCCGCCGTGGACCGCGAACCGCTCTTGGCTTTGGTTTCGCCCATGCCCACCGTGCTTTTAATGCGCTCCGAAAGGCCCTGAAATTGCTTCTCCAGCTCAACGCGTTTGGTCTCACCGCTTTTCATGAGCTCATCCACAATCTTTTTGCCCTCGGCCTGGGTCATCTTGTTGTCTTTCACCAACTTCTCGATGGTGCTTTGTACCGACTTGCTGCCCTGCGCAATGTAGCCAACGCCGGCGTTTACGAACTTCTTAAACAAATCTTCCATGGTAAGGAACAGGTTGGGGTGAAAAATGAAGTCTGGGAAGTAGTTGAAATAAAGTCTATTGCCCTGCAAAAGTAGTATGCAAGCCGACTATTTCCGTTGCAAACCTACGCACACAACGCAATATAGTTGAGCAGTGTACGCCTTTTTCCTGTAAAAAGTAGAGTGAATGCCCCAGAAGCGAGAAATATTTTTGAAAAGCGCTGCTTCCCTACCCCGCTGCAACCGCAGGCAAAGGGCCTCCTGCCGGCCCGGCGGCGGGTGTGCTCAGGCGGCCCGGCGGCGCGGGGTGG
>NZ_MDZB01000147.1 GCF_001816145.1 Hymenobacter lapidarius
AGGCTTAGCTTCACGGGGCAGAACGGGCAATGGTGTGTAGGAACCCCAAAGGTCGGACTGCCCCGTTTTTATGCCCTAAAGTTTAGTAGGGTAGAGTGCTGATAACCATCCTTTTCTCATGCTCGAAGCCCGCGACCTGACCAAACGCTACGGCGACTTCACGGCCCTGCACCCGCTGAACCTCACCGTGCGCCCCGGCGACATTTACTGCCTGCTCGGGGCCAACGGGGCCGGCAAATCCACCACCATCAACCTGTTTCTGGACTTCATTGAGCCTAGCGGCGGGGCGGCGTTCATCAACGGTCTGGCCGTGCGCGCGCACGGGCCGGCCACCAAGCAGCAGCTGGCCTACATCCCCGAAAACCTGATGCTCTACCCCGATTTGACGGGGCTGGAAAACCTGGACTTCTTCTGCGGGCTGGCCGGCAAAACGCACCTAAAGGCCGAGCTGCTGACGCTGCTGCACGAAGCCGGACTGCCCGAAGGCTTTGCCCAACGGCGGGTGGCGGCCTACTCGAAAGGCATGCGCCAGAAAGTAGGCATTGCCCTGGCCGTGGCCAAAGACGCGAAAGTGCTGCTGCTGGATGAGCCCACCTCGGGCCTCGACCCCAAAGCCAGCAACGAGTTTTCGGCGCTGCTGCTGCGCCTGCGCGAGCGGGGCGTGGCCACGCTCATGGCCACCCACGACCTGTTTCGGGCCCGCGACACGGGCACCCACATCGGCATCATGAAGGAAGGTCAGCTGCTCGAATCCTTCGCGGCCAGCAGCGTGGATTACAACGAATTGGAGGAGCTGTATTTACAGCACATGCACGCTTAAAGGACGTCATGCTGAGCGAAGCGCAGCGGAGTCGAAGCATCTCTACCGCTTCGTTGCAATGGTAACTCAACGAAGCGGTAGAGATGCTTCGGCTCCGCTGAGCATGACCGTTTTCTTATTCTCATTTACCATGATACTACGCCGAATCATTGGCAAGGAAATCCTTCAGGCCATCCGCAACCGGCAGGTGCTGCTGTTTGGGCTGGTGGTGGCGGCGCTACTGCTGGCGGCCAGCGCAGTGGGCTACGTGAGCTTCGACCGGCAGCGCGCCCAGATGGCGCGGGCCCAGCAGGAGCGCCGGGCCGAGTGGCTGGGGCAGGGCGAAAAGCACCCGCACATCGCCACCCACTTCGGCACGTTCGTGTTCAAGCCCAAAACCGGGCTGAGCTTTTTCGACTACGGGCTGGAGGCCTACACGGGCACGTCGGTGTATCTGGAGGCGCACTTCCAGCACGAGTTCATGTTCCGGCCGGCGCAGGACCACTCGGCCCTGATTCGGTTCGGGGAGCTGTCGGGGGCGCTGGTGCTGCAGGTGCTGCTGCCGCTGCTCATCATCTTTCTGTGCTTTGGGGCGTTCACGCAGGAAAAGGAAAGCGGCACGCTGCGGCTGGCCCTGAGCCAGGGCGTGAGCCGGCGGCAGCTGGCCTGGGGCAAGGTGCTGGCCTACTACAGCATCGTGCTGGCGCTGCTGGTACCCACCCTGACCGTGGCCCTGGGTGGGGCTTTCTGGCAAGCGGGCCTGCCCTGGACCGGCGATTTGGCCCGGCGGCTGGCGCTGCTGGCGGCCGGGTATGCGGGCTACTTTTTCGGGTTTGTGTGTCTGGGCGTGCTGGTGTCGGCCTGGGCCCGCTCGTCGCGCAACGCGCTGCTGGCGCTGCTCACGGTCTGGATAGGGTTCGTGATTATTCTGCCCAAAACAACCGCCGCGCTCGGCGACAACCTGCACCCGCTGCCCGCCATGCAGGCCTACCAGCAGGGCATCAGCCGCGACGTGGACCACGGCCTGCCCGGCGATACGACTAAGGCCGGCCGCAGCGCCCGCCTGGTGCGCGCCACGCTCCGGCAGTACCGCGCCGACTCGGTGCAGCAGCTGCCGCTGAACGTGGAATGGGTGACGGCCCAGGCCGGCGAGGACTACCTCGACCGGGTGCAAACCCTGCACCGCGACAGCCTGCGCCAGACCCTGGAACGCCAGAACCGCCTGAGTTCCTACGCCAGCTTCGTGGACCCCTTCCTGGCCCTGCGCAACCTGAGCATGGCCCTGACCGGCACCGACCTCTACGCCAGCCTCGACTTTCAGCGCCAGGCCGGGGCCTACCGGCTGGGCCTCATCCGCACCCTGCACGCCGACGCAGCTAAGAACTCGAAGTACGGCCAGTTTTTCGAGTACCACCCCGGCCAGTCGCTCTGGGCTTCCGTCCCCGATTTCAGTTACCGGCTGCCCGCCGTGGGGCCGGCGCTCCGGCCCTACGGCCTGGAAATCGGGGCGCTGCTGCTCTGGGTGCTGGGCTTGCCGCTGGCTTTGCATTTGTCCGTTCACCGCTTTCCGCTCTAGCCCATGCTCTCCCTGATTATTCGCTACGAATGGCGGCGCTTCCGGCGCAACCGGCTGCAAGTCGGGCTGCTGGCGGTGCTGGTGTTGTTTGGCTTGTACGCCATTTACTACGGGCAGCGGCAGATGGCCGGGCAGCGAGCGGCCATCGCGCAGGTGCAGCAAACCGAGCAAACCGAGTTTGCCGGCTACCGCGCCGCGGCCGTGGCCGATACGGCCAAACCTAGCGACAAAGATGCCTACGAAGAGGCCACCCAGCCCACCTACGCCTGGCACCGGCACGGGTACGCGGCCACCGCGCCGCCCGCCCCGCTGGCCGCGCTGGTGGTGGGCCAGCGCGATCTGAACCCCGGCGCCTACCGCCTCACGGGCATGGGCCTATATTATCAGCTGTTTCAGAACGAGCTGGCCAACCCGCAGAAGCTGCTGGTGGGCAACTTCGACCTGGCCTTCGTGCTGGTGTATCTGCTGCCGCTCTTCATCATCGTGCTCAGCTACGGGCTGCTCTCGGCGGAGCGCGAAAACGGGGTGCTGCCGCTGCTGCACGTGCAGGCGGCTTCGGTGCGCCGGCTGCTGCTGGGCAAGCTGCTCTTCGGCTTCGCGCTGGTAGCGGGGCTGGCCCTGGGGCTGTCGGTGGTGGGCTTTGGGGTAGCGGGGGCCGGGCGGGCCACCGGCTGGGGCGTGCTGGGACTGTGGGTATTGACGGTGCTGGCCTACTGCGCGTTTTGGTTTGCGCTGGTCTGGCTGATTGTGAGCTTCAACCGCAACTCGGCCGTGAACGCACTGACGGCGGTGGGGATGTGGCTGCTGTTTCTGCTGGTGGTGCCGAGCGTGCTGAGCGCCGCGCTAGCCGTGGTGCGGCCCGTGGACAGCTCGCAGCTGGCCACACTGGTGCGCCGCGCGGCCATGGACAACGAGGACAGCGAGCCGGCCGTGCGCGCTGTCATCCGCCAGTACCTGCGCCAGCACCCCGGCCTGGCCCCGGCCGGCGACACGCTGTTTCAGCCCAACCTGGGGGCCAAAGGCTACGCGGCGCACTTCCAGCTCACGGCCCAGCGCCAGAAGCCGCTGGTAGACGAGTACCTGCGCGCCATCGCGGCCCGCGAAACGCTGGCCGCCCGCTTCAGCCTGCTCAACCCGGCCGTCAGCACCCAGAACCTGCTCAGCCAGCTGGCCGGCACCGACCTGCCCACCTATCTGCGCTTCTTCAACTCCTTGCCCGCCTTCCACCGCCAAATCGTGGGCTTCTACTTCCCGCGCCTGTTTCGCAACCAGCCGATTACGGCGGCCGACCTGGCGGCCGACCTGGCGGCCCGGCCTACGTTCCAGGCCCCCTTGCCCACCGGCGCGGGCGTGGGCGCGGGCCTGCTCCAGCTGCTGGGCGCGGCGGCCTTGCTTTTCGCCCTGGGCTACTGGAACCTGCCCGGCCGGCTGCGCGGCTAACCCACCCTTCTCTCCCTGACCTGCCTTCACTTCCCCCTGCAGCTATGATTTCCTCATCCCTTGCATTACCAGCGCGGCCCCGGCTGCCCGTCACGGTGCTGACCGGCCTCACAGGCGCGGGCAAAACGAGCGTGCTGCAACACCTGCTGCGGGAACGGGCCGGGCTGAACGCGGCCGTCATCGGCAGCGGCGACGGCCCGGCCGGCCCCGGCAGCTTCTCGCGCACCGAGGAAAAAGTCATCCGGCTCGCCACCGAGGCGGGCAGCTACGAGCTGCGCGGCGACCTGCTGCTCGAAGCCGGCCGGCTGGCCCGCGAAAACTGGTTCGACTACCTGCTGGTCGAAAACCCCGGCTTTGCGGCCCTGGCCCCCGTGCGGCGCACTTTCGTGCTGGGCAATGCCGCCTACGGCCTCGACTTGCCCCAGCGCACCCGCCTCGACACGCTGGTGGCCGTGGTTGATGCCTGCCGGTTCTTCGCCGACTGGCACGCGCCATTGGAGCGCCCTGCCGAACCCTCGACCGATGGCGAACCGGCCGCGTGGTTCCGCGCCGATGTGCTGGTGGAGCAGCTGGAAGCTGCCAACGTAGTGGTCATCAACAAAACCGACCAGGTGAGCGCCGAGGAATTGGGCCGGCTGCGGGCGCTGCTGGGCCAGCTCTGCCCTGGCGCCCGGCTCGTGGAAGCCACCTTCGGGCGGGTAGACCCGGCCGAGCTGCTCCACACGGGCCGCTACGGCCCCCAGCCCCCGGACTCGCCGCCCCCCGCCCCGCCGGCGGCGCAGGGCATGAACACCTACCGCTTCCGCGACGAGCGGCCGTTTCACCCGGCGCGGCTCTGGGAGTTTGTGCGGGAGGGCTGGCCGGCGCAGGTGCTGCGCTCCCAGGGGCTGTTCTGGCTGGCGTCGCGGCCCGACGAGGTGCTGCGTTGGGACCAGGCCGGGCCTCGCGCCGGGCCGCCACCGCCGGCCGCTGGTGGGCCGCCGTGCCCGACCGCGACCAGAACCCGCTGTTTCGGCGCGACGAGCTGCTGCTGCTGGCCCGCTGGCACCCGCAGTTTCAGGACCGGGTGAACACGCTGCACTTCATCGGCCAGGACCTGGACGAAGCCCGCTTACGGGCCGATCTCGACGCCTGCCTCTGCACCCCGCTGGAAGTGCGCCGCTGGCGGCGGGGCCACACGTTCGCCGACCCGTGGCCCCACGATTAGGCGCTGACCAATGTTTTAACTAATTAATTTACAAGTACTTAATTACTAATCATGCCTGCTGATTCCAACCGCCGCGCCCAGCGCAAACTCCCCGTCACCGTGCTCAGCGGCTTTCTGGGCGCGGGCAAAACCACCCTGCTCAACCACGTGCTGCACAACCGTGAGGGGCTGAAAGTGGCCGTCATCGTCAACGACATGAGCGAGGTGAACGTGGATGCCAACCTGGTGGCCCGCGAGGGCGGCCTCTCGCGCACCGAAGAAAAGCTGGTCGAGATGAGCAACGGCTGCATCTGCTGTACGCTGCGCGAAGACCTGATGCTAGAAGTGGAAAAGCTGGCCCTGGAAAACCGCTTTGACTACCTGCTCATCGAGAGCACCGGCATTTCCGAGCCCCTGCCCGTGGCCCAGACCTTCTCGTTCGTGAGCGAAGACGGGGCCATCGCCCTGAGCCGCTTCTCGCGCCTTGACACGATGGTGACGGTGGTGGACGCCTTCAACTTCGCCAGGGACTTCGGCAGCCTCGACCGCCTGACGGACCGCCAGCTCAACGAAGCCGACCCCGAGGACGAGCGTACCATCGTGAACCTGCTCACCGAGCAAGTGGAGTTCGCCAACGTCATCGTGCTCAACAAAGCCGACCTGGTGGAGCCCCGCTTTCTGGGCGAACTGCGGGCCATTTTGCAGCAGCTTAACCCCGGTGCCCGCATCGTGGAAGCCACATTCGGTAAAGTTGGACTGGAGCACGTGCTCAACACCGGCCTGTTCAACTTCGAGGAAGCCGAGCAGAGCCGGGGCTGGCAGGAGGAGCTGAAAAAAGCCCACCACACCCCCGAAACCGAAGAATACGGCATCGGCAGCTTCGTCTTCCGGGACTCGCGGCCCTTCCACCCGCAGCGCTTCTGGGACTACGTTTCCGATGGCTGGCCGGGCGAGGTCATCCGCAGCAAGGGCTTGTTCTGGCTGGCTTCGCGCCCCGACGATGCCCTGAACTGGGGCCAGGCCGGCGGCTCGCTCCGCACTGAAAGCGCGGGCTCGTGGTGGGCGGCCATCGAGCGGCCCGAGCTGAACCCGACCTTCCGCGAAAACCGGGAGCTGATACTGAGCCGTTGGGACCAGCGGTTCCAGGACCGCCAGAACGAGCTGGTGTTCATCGGCCAGGACGTGCCCGAAGCGCGGGTGCGCCAGGAGCTGGCCGCCTGCCTCTGCACCGAGGACGAAATCGGCCACTGGCAGCGCGGCGGCGCGTTTTCGGACCCCTGGCCCGCGTTTTAACCCCCGGTTCTGCTGTACGCCACGCCCTCTTTTCCGACATGCCGCCGCGGCCAGGGCAAGCGGCGCTACGCGAAGCAGGACGACTGTTGGCCGCTCGCGCGGCACTTCTTTCCGCTCATAATTTTCTACATCATGCCGTTACGCTTTCGCTTCTGGAACCGGCTATTGCTTGGCGGGAGTATGCTATTGGCCCTGCTGCCGGTCGGCCCCGCCGCCCACGCCCAGGAAATCTTCGCCCCGCCAGCCACTCCGCCAGTTATCCGGGCGGTACGAGCCACCGGCCCGATAACCGTGGACGGCCGCCTCGACGAAGCCGCCTGGCGGGCCGCGCCCGTCATCCGCAACTTCCGGCAGGTAGAGCCCAACCAGGGCCAGCCCGCCCGACCCGATACCGACGTGCGCATCGTTTTTGACGAGCACAACCTGTACATCGGCGCGTTTTGCGCCGACTCGCTGGGCGCGGCCGGCGTGCGGGCCCCCGACATGCGCCGCGACTTCGACTTCTTCGAGCACGACCTGTTCGGCGTGGGCTTCGACCCGTTTCGGACCCGGCGCAACGTGATGAGCTTTCAGACCAACCCCTACGGTGCTCAGCGTGATTTGCAGGTGTTCGACGACAACCTGTTCGACCGCGACTGGGACGCGCTCTGGAAGGTGCGCACCACCCGCACCGATTCGGGCTGGGTGGCCGAGATGCAGCTGCCCTGGGCCACGCTGCGTTACCCGGCGGGCAGCAAAAACCCCACGGATACGGTGGAGTGGGGCATCAACTTCGTGCGCCTGGCCCGGCGCAGTAATCAGACTTCCGGCTTTCCGGGCTGGCCCCGGGCCTACACCAACGCCCGCATGAGCTACGCGGCCGTGGTGCGGGGCCTGCAGCCGCCCCCGGCCGGGGCCAATATTCGGGTGGCGCCCTACCTGGTGACGCAGGTGGAGCGCAACCGCCCCGGCCGCGACGAGCCCACTACCCGCGACACCAAGGTGAAAGTGGGCGGCGACGTGAAGTGGGCCATTAATCCGCACGCGGTGCTGGATTTGACTTTGAACACCGACTTCGCCCAAGCCGACGCCGACCGGCAGGTGATTAACCTGCGCCGCTTCAACGTGTTTTTCCCCGAGCGGCGGCAGTTCTTTCTGGAGAATGCCGGGCTGTTCGCGCCCAGCACGCCGCTGTTTCAGCCCTTCTTCTCGCGCACCATCGGCCTAGGCGACAACGGCCTGCCGCTGCCCCTGACCGGCGGCGCCCGCTACACCGACCGCACCGTGGGCCGCGGCATCGGCGGGCTCTACGTGCGCCAGAAGGGCGACGACTTTGCCGGCGGCCAGGCCCCGGCCCACTTCGGCGTGGGGCGCTACCTCAAAAACTACGGCAAGCAAAACAACGTGGGCCTGCTCGTGACCTCGCGCACCGACGAGGCCCGCGCCGATACCGGCCGGGTGGGGCAGAGCACCACCGTTTCCATTGATGGGTTTATCCGCCCCAGCCAGCCCTGGACCATTAACTACCTGCTGTCAGGCTCGCTGGCGCGGGAGCGGACCGGCAACGGGCTGGCCGGGCACATGGGGGTGAGCTACAGCACCAACCAGTACTACCTGGCCACCCAGCACTCGCTGATTACCGAGCGCTACCTGCCGGTTATGGGCTTCGTGGCCCGCCAGAACCTCATTTACCACAACCCCAACGGTTACCTCATCTGGCGGCCCGAGTGGAAGCCGAAGTTTCTGCGCTCCATCGAACCGGGCTTCGACCTGCAGGTGTACCAGGGTGCTTCCGACCGACGCTTTCAGGAAGGACTGCTGCGCGTTTATCCGCTGTATCTGGTATTTCAGAGCGGAGCAACCCTCGTCGGCACCTACGAGCTACACCGCCAGGACCTGCCCGTGGACTTCGACCCGGTGGGCATTGTCATTGCCAAAGGCCGGTACAGCTACCACCGGAGCGAATTGAGCTACAGCTCCGACCAGTCGCGCAAGCTGTCGGTGCGGGGCTACGGGGCCACGGGCGGCTATTACAACGGCCGCCTGCACACCGCGTCGGGCACGTTGCGCTACTCGCCCTCGGCCCACGCCGCGCTGCGCCTGTTGGGCGAGTACAACGCCCTGCGCGGGGTGGGCACGGAAGCGCGCAACCAGGACGCCTGGCTGCTGGGTCCCGAAGCCCGCCTCTCGCTCAACCCGCGCGTGCAGCTCACCGCCTTCTACCAGTACAGCTCGGCCAGCCGGCTGGCGCGCTGGAATGTGCGGGCCAGCTGGGAGTTCAAGCCCCTGAGCTACGTGTACCTAGTATTCAACGAGTTGGGCAACCAGGCCCTGGACAGCCGCCAGCAGCAGCTCATCAGCAAGCTGACCTACATCAAGCAATTTTAAACCGGCTTTATATGCTCTCTGCGTCATTCTTTGAATTCATTATCGTAGGCGGCTCCTACGCCGGACTGAGCGCCGCCATGGCCCTGGGCCGGGCCCGCTGCCGGGTGTTAGTGCTCGACGCCGGGGAGCCCCGCAACCGCACCACCCCGCACGCCCACAACCTGCTGCTGCACGACGGCGACGCGCCCGCCGCGCTGGCCGGCCGCGCCCGCCAGCAGGTAGCGGCCTACCCCACGGTGCAGCTGCTGGACGCTCGCGCCACGGGCGCTGAAAAGCTGCCCGACGGCATCTTTCAGGTTACCACCGCGGCCCACGGCGCATTTGCCGCGCCCACGCTGCTGCTGGCCACCGGCCTGCGCGACGAGCTGCCGCCGCTGCCGGGCTTCGCCGAATGCTGGGGCGCGTCCATCATTCACTGCCCCTACTGCCACGGCTACGAGGTGGCCGACCAGCCCACCGGCCTGTGGATGAACGGGGAAATGGTGGCCCACATGGTGGCCATGCTCCTGAACTGGACCCGCAAATTGACCGTGTTCACCAACGGCCCGGCCACGTTCGGACCCGACGTGCGGGCGCTGCTGCTGACGCATAAGGTGCTTCTGGAAGAAACCCCGGTGGATGCCCTGCTGCACACGGGCGCGCAGCTCGACGGCGTGGGACTGGCCGACGGCCGGGCCCTGCCGCTGCGGGTGCTCTACGCCAAAGTGCCCTGGCAGCAGGGCTCCGACCTACCCGCGCAGCTGGGCTGCGAGCTGGACGAGATGAGCCTGCTGCGCGTGGACGAGCAGTACCAGACCAGCGTGCCCGGCGTGTACGCGCTGGGGGACAATTGCACCATGATGCACCAGCTGGCCAACGCCATCGGGGTGGGCAACCGCGTGGGCGGCATGCTGAGCCGCACCCTGATTCTGGGACGCACCCTACCGCTCCCGGCCTGAGCCGGGGCATGCTCATTTGCGAACCTCCTGGGTGTTGGCCAGCATCCTGGCCCGGCAAAATTACCAAGGCTGGCAAGGGCGAAATCGGGCCCAATTTCCACTGCTACCTAGCATCAGCACTGCCTTCGTTTTAACCTCCTCTACCTATGACGCCCGACGACCTGGTTCTACTGGCTCTGCGCCAGCATGCCGTGCGCCCCACCCGGGTGCGACGGGCCGTGCTGGCGGTGCTGCTGCGCTCCCCCTTTGCCTTGTCCGGGACTGAAATCGAGGTGCAGCTACGGCCTCTATCCGACCGCATCACGCTCTACCGCACCTTGTGCACGTTCGAGCAAACGGGGCTCATTCACCGCGTCGTGGACCACGCCGACACCGTGCGCTACGCTGCGTGCTCCAATCCCACGGCCCGGGCGGCGACAGCCGACCATGTGCATTTCAAGTGCACCGCCTGCCGCCATATTTATTGCCTGAACCAGGTGCCGGTACCCGCCGTGGAGCTGCCCAGCCCCTACCGGGTAGAGCGCAGCGACTACCTGCTATCCGGCATCTGCGCTGGCTGTCAGGAGAAATAATTTCCGATGGCCTTCAGGCAGTTGGCAGCGACTTAAACCCGTTTTAAGAGCGGTGTGACAATAGCCTCAGCGGCGGATTAGCGCCGGCTGATTTCTTTCAGCAGGTCCACGTGTTCCCGCTCCATTTTCTGGTGCTCTTCCACCAATCGGTCGTGCTCCTGCTGCATGCGCAGGTCCTCGGCCCGCATGGTGGCGTGGTCACGTTGCAACTGCACCGCCGGCACCTGACCGGTGGCGTGGCGCCGTTCCAAGGCGGCGTGGCGAGCCAGCACCTGCGCGTGGTACCGCATGGCGCGGCGGCATAAGGTCATAAAAGCGCGGTGGCGCGTTTCCAGGATTTGGAAGGCGGGAGCCTGATGCAGGCCCTGGGCCTCGGCGGCGGCCAGCGCTGCCGCGTGCTCGGCTTCCATCACGGAATCGGCCGCCTCCATCCGGTGGTGGTCGGCTTCCATTTGCTGGTGGCCGGCCATCAGTTGGGTGTGGGTCGGAGCCGGCAGCTGCGGGTCGCCCCCGGTTTGGGAGCAGGCGGTGAGCAGCCCGCCGCCCGCTAGCACAGCGGCGAGGAGCCCACAGCTAAGACATGTTTTCATCGTGCGGGAGCGGGCAACCAAATCAATAGAACAGAAATCAGCAGCGCGAGCCGCTGGACCAGGAAATCAAAGGACGATTGGCAATTTTAGCGCAAGGTCGACGCGAAGCCCGATAAAATCATCACCAGGCTTCCCATTGAGGCTACATGTTACATTATTGCGTTACTTTGTGCTTCATTTCAACCATTTGCCCATGAACCGAATCCTATCCTCCCTCCCCGTTGCGTTGCTGAGCCTGTCCCTGCTGACCACCGGCTGCCAGTCCTCGACCGAAACGAAAACCGAGACCGAAACCACGGCCTCGGCCGGGGACACCACCCACGACCAGCTGGTGACCGAACACCAGCAGATGGACGCCAGCCACCAGGACATGGAAGCCGCCGACTCGACCATGGAAGCCGAACACGCGGCCGACCTGACGGCCGCCCAAGCCGCCAAGCTGGACAATACTCCCGCTTTTAAAGCACTGGAAGCTCGCCACACGGCCTTAATCACGCAGCACAAAGCCGTGGTGCAAAAGCACAACAACGTGTTGCAGCGCCACGCCGTGCTGGAGCAGAAGCACGCCGCGGCCTCGGGCGACGACGCTACGCTGCAAAGCGACCACGCCAGCATGAAAGCCGAGGACGAGCAGATGCAGCAGGAGCACCGCCAGCTGGTGGACGACCACGGCAAGATTCGTGAGGAGCACGCGGCCCTGCTGAAAGGGGGGAAGATGTAGTCTGTGTTAGAAAGCTAAAAGCCGGTAGCGACCAACAAAAGGAGGCTCTTATTAATGCAACAGTGTTGCATTAATAAGAGCCTCCTTTTATCTTTACGCCTTGGAGCAGCGTTGCTCTTCCCAATCGGTCAACTGGCATGCTTACTTCTTATCCGGACGCTAACCTTCAGTCCCGCCCAATTCCGCCCCAAAGTATTCGCGGCGCCCAGCCCAGCGGGTACCCAAGTGCCGATCAGGCTGCTGCACCGGTTCCCATGCCGTGCAAGTCCGGTGGCCCCGGGGCCGAAGCAGAGCAGGCCGCTTGCGGTCCGCTTATCTCCCTCGGCCTGCGTGCTCAGCCGGTCAACGCCGCCCGCTTTCGCCGGGCGGCCGACTACGGCGGAATGTTGAACGCGGTGCTGTGCGGGGTGCATTGCGCCGCAGGGCCGCTGCTGCTGGCCTGGTGGGGCACGCACGACCCGGGCGGGGCCGCCGAGCAGTGGGAGTTGGGATTTCTGGTGCTGAGCGGGGTGCTCGTGGCGTTGGCCACCCGGGGACACTGCGCGGCCCCACTGCGCTGGGTGCTGTGGGGCTTTTTTGCCCTGTTTGCGGGCGCTGGCCTGCTGGCCGAGCGGTGGCCAGGCTTCCAGTGGGTACAATACGCGGCTTCCGCCGGGTTGATTGTCGCTCACCTGCTCAACCGACATCAGGCAGCGGCCTCGCGCGCTTCCAATCCTGTTAGCTGACCCGTCGGATGGTTGTTGAGCCACTCCTTCCTGCAACGCATGCTCGCAGTACATCTCGTGCCTTTCTTCAGCTGCACGAAACGCAAGCAAACTGTGCGATGGGATATGACGTTGGCTGGGCTTCAGGAGTGAATAAGCACCGGCGGACACGTCTTGCCCGTGTCAACGGTTTCCCGGTGCAGGCGGGTCGCGTGAGGGGCCCGCGCCCGGTGGGCGTGGCACAGGGACAACTCGCGCCGGGTCAAGCACAGCGAGTGGTACTGAGCGGCCAACGTGTCCCTCTACCAAGTGCTTACGCCAGCGCGAGGCCCTCACCGATGCCCTGTACTACGCCCATCAGCAGCCCGTGTGCGAGCAGCGGAGCATTGCACGGTCCGACGTGGTTGAGTTCCTAGCCCTCTTTCAGCATCATTCTCTTGCCGTTTTTCACCACACAAGTGCCATCAGCCATCACCTGGGTGCCGTTAGCCAGGGTCATGGTTTCAGTTATGAACATCAGGCTGCTGACGGTGATTCGGCGGGTGGTGCGCGACGAGGCCCTGGCGCAGGACCTGCTGCAGGAAGGCCTGCTCAAAATCTGGCTGAACGTGGCCAGCTATGAAGTTGACCGCGGCCGGCTCTTTACCTGGATGGTGCGGGTATGCTGCAACCATGCCATCGACGCAATGCGCAACCCGCGCTACCGGTTCCACCGCGGCCAGCCGTCGCTGGAAGCCAGCGGGGTCCACTGGAGGCCCGCCCCGATTGAATTCAACCCCGACCACATCGGGGTCCGAGAGCTGGCTTTGCAGCTCAAGCCCAAGCAGCGCGAGGTAGTGGAGCTGCTGTACTTCGGCGACCGCACGCAGGCCGAAGCAGCCGAAGAACTGGGCATCCCGTTGGCCACTGTGAAGACGCGGGCGCGGGCGGCGCTGGCGGCTCTGGTCGGTTTCACGCGGTGAGCGTGAAGCCTTGCTAGCATCTGGGCTGTCGGCTATTTGGCGCGTGGGACAACCAAACCGGCTTTCTTTTCCGTACTTGCCCTCGAACGAGGGCGCAAGCCGCGCCTGGTCGGTTCCCAACTTCTTGCTTTCCTGCCTTCGTGCTGCGCTCCTACGCCGTTCTGCTGTTGCTGCTCAACTACCTGCTGGTGGTGGGCGCCGGCATGGCCGAGCGGCCGGGCAAATGGCCGAGCGGCCGGGCAAGGTAATTGACCGGCCCTTTGACTAGTTGCACAGTCACGACTGCCAACTAACGCACACGCTGCGCCTGGCGTGCTTCGACGACTGCAACGGGGTGCAGTACGCGGTGAAGAAAGCCGGGGAGCGGCCGCCGCTCACCCAACTGCTGACCAGCCTCAAGGGGCTGGATTTGCACTGCCTGGCGGAGACGCGGGTGGTGTTTGCTGCGCCTGTGTTTGGGCAAAGCCGGGCCCGGCTGGTGGCCTGGAACAAGGCCGTACCGGTGGGCTACCGGGGCCGGATGGAGCTACCGCCCCGGCAGGGATAAGTCGTGCACAGGCCTCGCGGGGCCTGTATCTGGTACTAGGCGCAATGCGTCCGGGCCGTTTCGTCTTATCCATTCCGGACGCTGTTTGCGCGGGCCACTGGGCCGGCGCGGGCGTCGATACTCTCCCTTTCCATGAATTTTCTGGCATTTGCTATCCAACCCGCAGCGGGCGCTGCAGGCGTTGTTTCCCGTGTGCAGCTGCCGGTGGCCGGCCGTTCTGCTTTCGCTCATCCTGAAATTGGCCGGGTAAAGGGCCTGCTGTCGGCGGCCGCTGCCGACCGGGACCAGCCCCGGGGCGCCCTGGACAGCCAGCGCACGCAGTATCGGGCGCAGTGCCGCGCCAACTGCATGACCAAAGCCAACTTTTAAGCAGTCACGCAAAATTAATCGTATAGTTTTTTCCGACTCGTTTTAGGACGTATTCAATGCGTTGGAGCAAGGTTTGGTCGGATTGGTAGTCTTCCG
>NZ_MDZB01000148.1 GCF_001816145.1 Hymenobacter lapidarius
AGGGTCGTGGCTTCGTCGGGGCTTAGGGCAAGGGGGGCACGCATGGGGCGAAACTACGGCCCCTAAACTTATGCGTTTACTTATGCGCTACCACTTAATTAACCCAAGTTGCGGACTATAAGCCGACTTGGTCCAAGGTGTGGACGAAAATGAAGAGGGCAATTTTGAGGACGAATCCTTGGGCCGTGACGGCGTGAATTTGTTTGGGAAAGCGGGCGGTGAGCTGGCTGAAAGCCGTTTCGATGGTTTTGCGAAAGTGCTGAAGCAAAAAGATTTCGTGCGGCGCGTGGGGCCGGGTGCTGTTGCTCTTTCGGGCGGTCTGCTGCCGATTGCCGGTGGCTTCTTCGAACAGGTCTTCCCAGCCATAGTCGGTGTAGCCGGCATCGGGGTAGAGCACGCTGCCTTCGGGCAGGTCCGGGGCCAGGTGCCGCAGGCCGGTAATGTCGGCTTCCGAGCCGGCGTGGACGTAAAAGTCCACCGGGATGCCGTCGGTGGTGGCCACGATTTGCACCTTGAAGCCGTAAAACCAACTGCGTTTGCTAGCGCACCGCCCCCGGTACGCTTCGTGGCCCAGCAACTGGTTGCGGCCGATGCGCATGTTGTGGCAAACGGCCACGGGAAAGGAGTCGATGACGTAGCGGGCCTCGGTGTGCAGGGCCTTGAGGGCCTGGCCGAAGGTGGCGAACAGCCCCAGCAGGGTGTCGGACAAGCGGTGCAGGTGGCGCGTAAAACCGCTCTTATCCAGCCATTTCATGCCCCAGTGCTGCTGCATGTAGTGCCGGCCCAGGACCAGATTGCCGCCGAAGTAGCGGGCGGCGACCAGGGCCGTGGTCAGCACTTCGGCATCGGACAAGCGCCGGCGCGGGTCGGCCGGCCGCGCCCACACGGGGCGGGTACGGGTGAGCAAATCGTCGAGGAAGCAGTACATTGCAACGGTCTGTTCGCGCATGGTTTCAGCAGGAATGAGGAGGTCAGAGACCTTAAACCTACTGCTGCTCTGCCGAGCAGACTTTTTTTATGCCCACTGTACTCCGCAACTTGGGTTAAGTACGGTGAGTGTCCCTCCATTCCAGCCGGCCCAATTTTACCGCTGTGCTTCCCACAACCTGCATGGTGATGGCAACCTTGTCGGTATTGTTTGGCCTTGGCCGTTGCCACTTTCCGACGTCTTGCGCTTGTCAACAAAAAAGCCCCGCCTGCAATGTGCAGACGGGGCTTTTTAAGCAAGAGAAACCAGGCTGGCTACTACTCGATTACCAAGCGCTTGTTCACGGTGCCTTGCTCGGTTTGCATCCGAACCGTGTACACACCGCGGGCAATGCCTGCAATGGAGAGCGGACGGGCATTGCCGGCGGGCAGCGTGGCGCGCAGCACTACCTGGCCCAGGGAGTTCACCAATTGCACCTCCGTGGCCTGGCGGGCCAGGGCAGCGGGCAGGTTGATGGACACCGCGTCGCGAGCCGGGTTCGGGTAAACCGAAACCTGCTGGCTAACTGCTGAAGGAGCGTTGGCGAGCACCGTTTTCTGGCTGATGAGCAGCGAGAAGCGACCCGATGACACGCCGGTGGCCATCTCGAACGTGTAGCTGGGCTGGGTAGCCAGGTCTATGTTCGCGCCGGTCTGGGCGTCGCGCAGGTAGGCAAAAGTGCCAGCGGGCAAGCGCAGCAGCTCAGCGGCTCGCAGCGTGTAGGTGCCGGCCACGCCGGCCTGCAGCCGCACATTTACCACCACATCGGCAGTGCCCAGCGCAGGCAGCGCGTTGATGGACAGTGCCGTGAGCGGGGCAGCCGTTTCGGTGGATACCAAGGGGCCGTTGCCGCCAATCAGCTTGTAGGCATCCAGCGCCGAGTCGAACCCGTCGGTAGCGTTGGCATCGAAGTACACCACGGCCTCATCGGCTGGGCCGGTGGTGCCGCGCAGGTCGAAGCGCACGAGGGGAGCAGTGTCAGCGCCGCGCTGGAAGACCGGGCTGGCGTAAATGGTCGGACGGGCGGCGTTGGCAAATGCTACCTGGCCGTTGTTCGAGGCGGGCGTGCTTACCCGTACGAAGAAGCCCTGGGCCACGGGAAGCATATCGGTGCCGCCATTGGTGCCGGCGCCGTTGGCCACGTAAGAGGAATAGGTGCCGGCGTATTGGCCCGTGGAACGGTACACGTACACGGCGGCGTCCACATTGGTGCGGTTCACCAGGTCCCAGTCAATGGGCGAAGGGTAGGGGTTGCCAAGCAACTGGTAGCCCGACTCGCTCTGGGTGCCACGGCTCAGGCTGGAGGCGGAGTAGTCGCCGTTGTTCAGGGTGCCTACAAAGTCGACGGTCTGAGAAGCGGGAATGTTCACGGTGTAGCCGCGGGTCACCATCAGCATATCGCCCAAGGAGTTGGGGGAGAAGAAGCCTTTGTCGAAATCCTGCGGCGCGGGGTTGCCGCTGGTGTTCACGCGGGTTTCGTCGTAGCCAAACACGGTGGGGAAAGGCGTTACGTTGTTGGGCATGGCGGCCGTGTTGTAGGCTGGGTTCACCACGGGCGTAAAGCCGGGGGTAGCCAGGTCGCTCACGGTAGAGCCGGTAACCGGCGCCGAATAGTGGCGGTAACCGGGGCCGTTGTTGCTGGTAGGGGTGATGTAGCGCTGCACAGTGGCATTGCCCACCACACTGCCAGCAGCGTTCACCACGTGGGCGGTGCCGGTGGGGTTGGAGAGCAGGGTCAGGTTGCCGTTCGAAGTCAGGCTACCGTTGAGGAGCAACAGGCGCTGTACCTGCACCGGGGCGCTGGCGGTGAGGCCAGCCGAGCCGGCCGTCAGGTTATTGAAGAAAGTAGTGGTGCCGCTGATGGTCTGGGCGGCGGTGCCGGCGAAGGATACCGTACCCGTACCGCTGCCAAGCGTGGTGCCGCCGTTGTTAAAGAAGCTGCCGCTGAGCGTGAGCGTGCCGCCATTGGCCGTGGTGAGCGTGGCGCCCGAAGCCAGCGAGACGCCGTTGGCTACCTGGGAGTTGCTCACCACGGGGTCATTGGCCACATCCGGAATGTTCACGTTGTCGGTGGCGGTGGGTACCTGCATGGGGTTCCAGTTGCCTGCCTTAGCCCAGTCGGTGTCTATCGCACCGGTCCAGGTCAGGCCCGCCAGAATGACCGGGGCGGGAACCAGGAAGGCCGCCAGCCCGGTGAGGTTGCTGCCGTTGCCGATGCGGCCCAACAGGCTGGTGCCGCCCGTACCCAAGTCGATGGTATACAGGTTGTCGGCGGTGGTGCCTGTGAGCGAAGCCGCCAGGAAGCCCGTGTTCGCAGGAGTAGCGGGGGTGGTGAGGTCGGTGAAGATGTCAAAATCGACGCCGGTGGCAGTGTTTACCACAATCCCGGAGCTGCCCACTGTGGTGTTGGTGCCGGCATTGGGGTTGCTGAAAATCACCAGTTCATTGGTGGTCTGGTCGTAGCCGTACTGCGTAGTGCCCGTGGCGGCGTTGTTGTCGTTATTGGTATAGGCCGTGGCCGAAAGCGCCCGTCCGGTGGAACCGTCGGCGGACGTTACCAACACCCCATCGTTTGGATTGAGGCGGTAGTTGTTGCCGTTGGTGCCCACAATGCGGATGCGGTCGACACCGGGATTGAAGTCGAACCCAACATCGGAAGTACCTCCGAGCACAAGGGCGTTGAGGCCACCCACGGGCGAAAGAGCTCCGGAATTCAGGTCGAGGGTGTAGAGCTGGCCCTGCTGAGCGGTGGCGTTGTAGCCCAGGGCGTAGAGCAGGCCGTTGAAGGGCCGGAAGTCGGTGCCCACCAGCGCTTGGCCAGCGCCGAGGCCGGTGATGTTCACCGCCGTGCGGATGACATTAGGGTTGCCCGAATCAAACGAAATCAGGTTGCCGCCGGCCACGCCGTACAGCAGGCGACCTACCAGGGCTGCCGTGCTGTTGGGGACAGCGGCCGGGTCGAGCACAGCTGAAATGTCGCGCACCGGAATGCCCAGGCCGATGGCCCCGATGAGGGTGGCGGCCTTATCGCCGGGAGCCCTCAGCATAGCGGGCAAGGTGTAGAGGCTGGAGCCAGCGGCGCCGTTGTCGTTCACGGCCAGGAAGGGCCGGTTGGCCTGTGCGGCCACATCGTAGTAGATGTCAATGTCGACCAGTGCGTTGGTGGGCGCGATGGTGACGTTCAGCAGCCGCCCGATGGTATTGAGGGTGCCGACGTTGGGCGGGTCCTGAAGCACGAGGGTATTCAGCGCCTCATCGATGCCGTAGAGCACGGTGCCGGTCGCGCCGGCAAAGGAGTTGGTGTAAACCGCCGAGCCGATGCGGGGCGTGGCGCCGGCATTGGGGTCGCCGGCAGCATAGGTGAGCGGGTCATCGGTAGCCGCCAGGGCCCCGTTGTTGGGGTTGAGGCGGAGGTTGGCGCGGTTGGTGCTCGTCACCCGGATGCGGTCCACGGTGGGGTTGAAGTCGAAGCCGATGTTGTCGGTAGCACCGCCCAGCTCCGAGCGAATAGCCGGGCCAACCGGCGTGGCCATGCCCGTGCTCAGGTTGATGGTGTAAACTTGGGTATTTCCGGCAGGGGCCGCCACCGCGGCGTTGTAGCCCAGGCCAAACAGCTGCCCGGTGTTGGGACGGAAGTCAGTGCCCACCAGCGTCTGGCCGGTGGTAATACCGGTGATGAGAACCGCCGTATTAATGAAATTAGGAGTGCCTGAGAAGAAAGAAATCAGGCTGTTGCCCGTCGTCACGGCGTACAGCTGCTGGCCGCTGGCAGGTGGCGCGGTCCGGTCGATGGCAAAGGCAATGTCGCTGATAACCAAAGAGGGAAAGCCGTTGGTTACGAGCGAGGCGTTGCCGGTAGCGAGGTCAAGATTGTAAAAGGCGGTAGAGCCAGGGTTTAGCGCGGAGGTTACGGCCAGCAGGGTGCTCTGCGCCCGCGTCATGGGGTCGGTGTATATGTCGAAGTCCGTCTGGTCGCTGGCGGATAGCAGCGAAGAACTGTTGCGGGTAATGGCCACTCCGGTCGCCAGCACGCCGTCGTTGGGTGGGTTCTGAATGTAGAGCGTCGAGCGGCTCTCGTCAATGTCGTAGAGCGTGGTGGTGGCCGCCCCGATGAAGCTGTTGGTGTACGCCACCGAGCCCACCACCGGGTTGTCGGTAGAAGGCGCCGGAAACTTAATGTCGCCGTCGCGTATCATCACGGTTCCGTTGACGGGATTGAGGCGGTAGTTGGCATCGTTGCTACTCGTAACGCGAATGCGGTCCACGGTGGGGTTGAAGTCGAAGCCAATGCGCTCAGTAGCGCCGCCCAGCACCAGCGCCAGCGAGCCGCCCCTGGCGGTAGCAGCCCCGGTGGCGGGATTGAGGATGTAGAGTTGGGCCACGTCGGCGCCGTTGTAGCCCAGGGCAAATAGCTCGCCGGTAGCAGGGCGCGAGTCGATGCCTACCAGGACCTGCCCGGCCGTTACGCCGGTGACGGGCACCACGGTGGGAGTGCCGCCCAAAACTAGGGAAGCAGCGCTAAAAGTCACAAGCCCGGCTCCGTTGGGCGTGATGCCGTACACGGTTTGGGCTTGGGCGCTGGGCGCGGCGGCCAATAGGCCCATGGTTAGGGCGGCAGCAGACAGCACCCGGGAGGTGCGTTGCCATAAACCCAATGCGGAGGAAGGTAATGTTGTGTTCATACTTGCTTGTAGATTATTGGTAAAGTGAACGAACAGATGTTTTGCCACCCGTGGGTGGTAAGCCAACAATAAGGGAACTACGGTAATCGTATCATATAGGATTGAAATACGAGGTATTAAATTTAGGTTAAAGAACATGCGGCTAGCAGCAAAATTCGTCTGGCTCCTTTAGGCCTATGTCACAGGTACTTTATGCCGTAGTTATTCAGTAGAAAAGAGCAGCTTCCCCCCTGAGTATTAGTCTTGACACGGGCACTTTGGTCCGCTCCATTCCCTGACTGCGGCCGCTGCCGCTTGTGAAGTGGCCCGGCCCATTCTGCTGCCGGCCCCGCGCTCACTACGTATCATTCAATTTTGGACCTGCCGGCTTGGGCAGTCGGTTGGGCTCCGAAAATCGGTGCAGTGACGGCTGACCGCCGAGCGGCTGGGTGGCATCAAAACTCCACAATGAAGCCGATGGTGGGCACCACCAGGGCATCATCGTCCAGAAGCAGAATGGGTACCGCGTTGCGGCCGTCGGGGCGCAGGGGCTGGCCGTCGGTGGTGGTATAGCCGCTGTTGTCGGCGGTGCGCTCAAAGGTGTAGGTAGGCGGCGAAACGGGCTTAGTGAGCAGCGCGTTCTGCACGTCAATGTAAAAATCAAAGCTCAGGCGGCGCAGGCTGATTTTCTTGTCCAGGCGCAGGTCAAGCTGCTGAAATCTGTTGAGGCGCCGGGTATTGAGTTGGCTGTAGTCGAGAACGCCCGTGCCCACCGCCTGGTAGCTGGCGCGGCTGGCGGCCTCGTCGTAGGGCGTGTAGGGCGCGCCGCCGCCCACGCGGTACTTGGCGCCCACTTCCCAGCCGCGGCCCAGCTGGTAGCCCAGCAGCGCCGAGCCCAGAAAGCGCGTGTCCCAGGCCGTGGGCTTGTACACGCCATCGGCCCCCGAAAACTCCGAGCGGAAACCCGTGAGCGACACCACCGCAAACAGCTTGCCGCTCAGCTTCTGCTGAAAAAAAGCCTCGGTCCCGTAGGCGCGGCCCTTGCCGGTGCTGGTCACGGCCTCGTTGCCAATGGCGTTGAAGTCGCCGCCAAGGTTGGCCAGGCTGATGCCGTCGCGCACCGACACCGGGTAGTTGGCGTACTTCTTATAAAAGCCCTCCAGCGTGAAGCGCGTGGCCTTGCCCGGCAGCCACTCCAGGCCCGCCACCGCGTGGTCGGACCGGATATAGCTACTGCCGGAGTTGAGGCGCGTGCCCCGCTCGTCGCGAAAGCCCAGTATCGTGCTGGGCGGTATTTTGAAGTAGCGTCCCAGCGAGGCGTTCAGGTTCAGGGTGGGAAGCAGGGCGTAGGACAGCGAAGCGCGCGGCGAAAGCGTGCGGTCCAGCCGGTAGCCCTGGTCCAGGGCCGAGGTGCCATCGGCCCGGATGCCGGCCGAGAGCGTCAGGCGGCTCTCGGCGCCGTAGGCCCGGGTGGCCTGCGCAAAGGCCCCGTAGCGCACAAAGTCCAGGTCGGTCACGAAGCGCACCGTCACGGCCGGGCTCACCAGCGTGCCACTGGCGTCGCGCACCTTCGAGCGGATGCGGTTGGTCAGGTTGTTGTCGTAGTGCTGCAGCTGGCCCACCACGCCGTAGCTGTACTGCCAGCGGCCCACGCGCTTGTTCACGTCGGCGCGCAGTTTGTTTTCCACCTCGCCGTTGCGGGCGCCCAGCTTGCGGAAGGCTTCCTGGCCCTCAAAGCCGTAGGCAAACTGGTCGGCCTTGCCGTATTGCTGGGTGCGGCTCAGGGCCACGTTCACGAAGCCGTTCTCCACCAAATGGCGCAGGTTCACGCCCACGGTGTAGTTCCACTGGTCGATGGTAGGGTTGGAGCGCAGCACGAACTCCTTGGAAGGCGAGCTGTTTTTTGGGGCCACTATTTCAAAATGGTCAATGGCGCCCAGCCCCAGCGTGGTAATGGTGGTTTTGGGCGAGAGCTTGGTGGTGGTCTTAAACTGAAAATCGTAGAAATCGGGCCGGATAGGCAGGTCAATCAGCTTAAACAGCACCTGCAAATAGCTGCGCCGGGCCGATGCCAGAAACGTGGTGTTGGAGGTGAGCGGCCCCTCCAGCGTGGCCGCCACCTCGGTGCCCGAGGTGCGCAGGTTGCCCTGAATGCGTTCGGAGTTGCCGTCGCGCTGCCGGAACTGCAACACCGAGCTCAGCGCATTGTCGTACCGCGCCTGAAACGCCGAGCTGCTCAGCGTCACGTCCTCAATAAAGCTCACGTTGAGAATGCCGGCCGGCCCGCCCGCGCTGCCCTGCGTCGGAAAGTGGTTGATGACCGGCACCTCAATGCCGTCCAGGTAGTACACGTTTTCGTTCGGCGCCCCGCCCCGGATGATAATGTCGTTGCGGAAGCCGGCCGTGCCGCCGCTGCCCCCGCCGCCCACGCCGGGCAGGCTCTGTATTACCCGCGAAATGTCGAAGTTGCCGCCCGGGTTGCTCTTTATTTCCTCGGTGGTGAGGCGCTGCACGCTGAGCGGCGTTTCGGGCGTGGCCACCCGAATGGCGCGGCTGGCCGTCACGGTCACTTCGTCCAGGGCCTGGGGCGCGGTATTCAGTTCCAGGTTGAGGGTGTTCACGTTGCCGCTGCTCAAGGCAATGTTGGCGCGCAGCAGCGCGTCGTAGCCCACAAAAGTGGCGCGCAGGTTGTAGGCCCCCGCCGGCACGCCCGTGAGGCGGTAGCGCCCCTCAGCGTCGGTGGCGGTGCCAAAATCGGTGCCTTCCAGCGTAATGCTCACGCCGGGCAGCACCTCCTGGGTGGCGCGGTCGCGCACGGTGCCGGCCACGATGCTGGCATTTTGGGCACTACTTCCAAGGGAAAGTAACAGAAAAAACAGCAGGGGTAGAATGCGCACAAGGCAGCAAGCAAGAGGTGCGGCAAATGGTTTGTAGGAACGCGCCTTGGCGCGTTCAATCGTCGAACGGTTCACCTCGGCCAAATAGTGAACGCGCCATCCAACGACAGAACGGCCAAGGCGCGTTGCCACAACCTGAGCCGCCGGATGCGCCCGAATCTGGAAAAAGTCTGCCTCCAGGCAATCCGGCGGCGCGAGTCGTCGCGTAGGTGGGTCATCATTCAAAACAACAACCATTTATTTATTCCGATGAAAAAGACTTTGTTTTCGCTCGCCTTGGTTGCCATGTTCAGCGTTGGTGCTACCACCACTGTTTCGGCCCAGTCCAAGACCAAGACCGTGATGGTGGGCGGCGCGCCCATGTACCCCACGAAGAACATCGTGGAAAACGCCGTTAACTCGAAAGACCACACCACCCTGGTGGCCGCTGTGAAAGCTGCTGGCCTCGTAGAGACCCTGCAAAGCGCTGGTCCCTTCACCGTATTTGCTCCTACCAACGCTGCTTTCGGCAAACTGCCCGCCGGCACGGTAGAAACCCTGGTGAAGCCCGAGAGCAAGGAGACGCTCACCAAAATCCTGACCTACCACGTAGTAGCTGGTCGCATGACCGCCGCTGACCTGATGAAAGCCATCAAAGCCGGCAAAGGCAAAGCCACCCTCAAAACCGTGAGCGGCGGCACCCTGACGGCCATGATGAAAGGCAAGAAGATTGAGTTGAAAGACGAAAAAGGCGGCATGTCGATGGTTACCATCGCCAACGTGATGCAAAGCAACGGCGTTATCCACGTAGTGGACACGGTGCTCCTGCCTAACTAGTTTTCTCTGAGCTAGCTAACAAACGCAAACAACCGCTGCCGGCCCCGTGCCAGCAGCGGTTATTTGCGTTTTGGGGCGAAGTGTTGTGGGTGTTGTGGGTCTTTATGGCGATGTGCAGGCCCGCTGCTCAACGCCACCCTCCGGTGGCACCACCCCGTTTCAGCTTCGCTGCAACTCCCCTCCTTGGTGAGGAGGGGAGTTGCAGGCCTATCCGCTACCTGCACTTTCCCTCCGCTGTGCGGGCGTACTCGTAGCCCAGCAGCAGGGCGCGGCGGTAAAACTCGCAGGCCGCTGCCGCATCGCCGGTGCGGTTCGCCAGCCGGCCCAGCAGGAAATGCGTGCGCCCATCGCGCGGCCGGGCCTGCAGCACCTCGAAATACGCCGTGCGGGCGCTGTCGTAGCGGCCCAGGGCCGTGAGGGCCAGCCCACGCACCTGCACGTAATGCCAGGGCGTGGCGGCCCCGGCCCGCCGGCGCTGAGCCAGACCGTAGTTAAGGTCAGCCAGGCCCTTTTCGGGTTGGTCGAGGTCGAGCAGGCGGGCGGCGCCGCGGGCCAGGTAGGCAGCGCTCAGGGTGCTGTCGAGGACCAGGGCGCGGGTAAAATTGAGCTCCGCGGCAGTGGGCAGGCCCAGGTCGGTTTCGCAGCGCGCCAGCCGGAACAGCATGTCAGCGGCCAGGCGGCGGGGCTGGGGCTGCAGCAGGGCCGCCTGGAAATCGGCGCGCGCGGCGCGCGGGTCGCGGTTTGCCAACAGCTCCAGCTCGGCCCGGCGGCGCAGGGCCGGCGCGTAATCGGGGCGGAACTGCAGGGTTTCGTCCATGAAGCTGTAGGCTGCGGCCAGTTGGCCCCGGCCATAGGCCCGCAGGCCGTCCTGGTAGTTGCTGGCGGCCGTCACGCGGTCCATGGTCACCTTCACAGCCAGCGCAAACAGCACAATGCCCAGCAGAAACAAGAGCGTCAGCACCCAGTCGCGGCGGTTGAAGCCAGGGCGCTGGCGCGGAATGCGCTGGTAGTGCCGCTCGCGGCTGCGGCGGGCGGGCGCGTGCGCAGCGGCGCAGGCGGCGGCATGGGCACGCCATACACGTGCTGCGTGGCGGGGCGGTGCTGCTGCTGGCGCCGCACGTCCTCGGCCCGGCGGCTGGCCTGGGTGAGCTGGAAATCGTAGGTGGCGCGGCGGCCGGGGTCGCCCAGCACGCGGTACGCCACGGCCACGGCCTTAAACTGGTCCTCGTAGCGCACATCGCCCCCGTGCTTGTCGGGGTGGTAGCGCACCACCAGTTGCCGGTAGGCGCGCTTGATTTCGGCGGCCGCAGCAGTAGGTGCTACTCCAAGGACTTGATAATGATTCTGACTCACGCTGGGCACCAAACACGACTGACCATACAAAAGTCAGCCACGCGCCGAAATTTTCCGTAGAACCGGTGCAGTCCGCGGCGTTTTTTTCTGATTCTGCGGACATATTTCAGCCTTTTTTTCTTTCTTGCACCCCAATTTCGCGCCGTATGCTCTTCGACGACGACTCCTCCAAAACACCCCGCAACGACAGCCTGATTGGCAACCTGACCGGCTACCTCGACACGCGCATTGACCTGGTACGGCTGGAAATCCAGCAAAAAGTATCCACGGTCTTCGTGAGTACCATCCACGGCGTAACGCTGGCCGTTCTGGCCCTGATGTTCGTTATTTTCCTGAGCGTATTTGCCGGGCTGGCCCTCAATAGTGCCCTCGACAGCTCCTTCTGGGGCTTCGGCATTGTGGCCGGCTTCTACCTGCTACTGCTGGTGCTCGTGCTGGTGGGCGTGGACAAAGCCGCGTTCCAGGGCATCGCCAACAAGGCGTTCAAGGACACCATTTATAAATCTGACAAACGCCAAGCCTAGCCTGCCATGAGTGACTTGCATAATCCCCTGTTCGACGAAGAAAAAGAATTTCTTGAGCGGAAGAAGCTCGAGTACGAGCGCGCCCTGCGCGGCGACGTGGACCACATTAAGGACCAGTCGAAGACCGTGGGCAAGGTAGCCCTGGTGGGTGCCGGTCTGGCCGGTGGCATCTGGCTCATATCCAAAGCCTTTGGTGGAAAAAAGCGCAAGCGTAAATTCCGCAACGAGTTCAGCCAGGACGACAACGAGGCCGGTTGGGACGATTTCGGCGCCGACGACACCAACGATTTTGACGCCGACAACGGCTTTGGCAGCGAGTACTACACCGCTGGCAACGGCAAGCGCTATAAGAGCGTGACGCACAGCAAGTCGGCCGCGGCTTCGGCCCAGGTCTTTATGGCCCAAAGTACCGACGAAAGCGACGACGATGCTGCCCTGGGAATTGCACCTGGCAAGGGCGCAGCCCAACCCACGGCCGCCAGCCGCCCGGAGCACGAGCCTTCGCCGTTCGACACCGAAGATTTTAAGGACGACCCCTTCCAGGATTTGCCTTTTGACGACAGCCGGCGCCTGCCCGCTTCGCACGCCTTCGACGAGGACGACGACCAGCCCGCCGCCCAGGTGCCGCGCCAGCCCAACATGATGGCTGGCGTGCTGCAGTCCTTCCTGCAGTCCGATACCGGCAAAATATTGGTGGCCCAGGCGGCCGCCGTGGTGCTGGCCATGGTGACAAAAAAAGTGAGCGAGTTTTTCCCGGCCGACAAAAATGCCGACCTTGCGAACTCCCCTGACCCTGCACCAGCCGAAAACGGGTTTGCTCCCGTCGATTCGCTCGCCACTCCCAGTTCCCCGGATGCGTTCACCCACTCCGCTACTTTATGATGCGCTCTGCACTCGCCAGCAGCAAGGCCGCAAGGCGCTGGCCGTGCTGCTCGACCCGGATAATCTAAACGAAGCCAGTCTGTTACACCTGCTGCGCCTGAGCCAGGCGCACCCGGTTGATTACTTTTTCGTGGGGGGCAGCCTGGTGCTAAGTTCGCATCAGGCTGCCCTCATTGCGTTGATAAAGGAGCACTCCACCGTGCCGGTGCTGCTGTTTCCCAGCCACAGCCTGCACCTGGACGGCCCCGCCGATGGCGTGCTATTGCTCTCACTCATCTCGGGCCGCAACCCCGATTTTCTGATTGGCCAGCACGTGGTGGCCGCGCCGCGCCTGCGCGCCAGCGGGCTGCAGCTGCTGCCCACCGGGTACATGCTGGTCGAGTCGGGCCGGCCCACAACGGCTTCCTACATGAGCGGCACCGCGCCGCTCCCCCACGATAAACCCGGCATTGCCGCCTGCACCGCCCTGGCCGGCGAGCAGCTGGGCCTGAAGCTGATGTACCTCGACGGCGGTAGCGGCGCCCAAAACCCCGTGTCGGCCGCCATGATTGCGGCCGTGCGCGAAGCCGTAGGTGCCCCTATTATCGTGGGTGGCGGCCTTAATACCGGCGAAAAAGTGTACGCCGCCCTGGCTGCCGGAGCCGATGTGGTGGTAGTGGGCAATCACATTGAGGCCGAGCCGGAGTTCTTGGCCGAAGTTGTGAGCGTGGTGGCATCGTTCAACAACGTGGCGGCCGTGGCTACCAAGACCGAGAGTCCAGTTACGAATGCTTAGCAACACGCGCCAGCCCAACCTGCAGGCTCTCGCTTTCGGTAGCTACTTCCACACAGCGGTCCTGGAGCCCAAACGGTTGCCAACGCACCACCCGGCGCGTACTGTAGCAACAGATTGACGACTTGGCCGCCGTGCGCCGTCAACGCTTCTGCCGCTGCCTGCTGGGGGTTGTCCGCTTCATCATTAGTGGGGTGCAGAAAATACTACTCAGGCATTTAAAGCGGCCACCCGAGGGGCGGCCCTGCCCGACGACGCCGGCCCGCGGCCTTACCGAGCAGGGCCGCAAGAAGTACAAGTGACTGATGATGGACTTTGTCCAACAGCAATGCTGCCTTGCGCAACCAAACAGGGCCTGGTCAATGAGAGAAGCTTCACTAATGCTGCCGGGTATTTGACCAACAGCAGAACGCCCGCCCATCGGTGCGTGGCTCATCATGTTCGCATCATGTTGGTCCGGTAGGTTTGTCTCATTCTTCAACGATTCAACCCGCCACCATTATGAAAAAAGTACTGCTCTCTGCCCTGGCCCTGTGCTGTTCCCTGGCCGCCCTGGCGCAGGCCCCAACCACCCCCGATGCCCGCCGCGCCGACAAAGCCGCCAAGGAGCGCAAGCAGGAGGCCAAAACCAAGCAGCGCGGCGACGATGACCGCGACGGCGACAAAGCCAGCAAGCCCGCCAACCACGGCCAGACCGTGAGCACCTTTGCCAAGACAACGCCGCTGACCGGCGCCGACAAGGGTGCGGCCGTGAGTGCGGTAGCCCGCGGTGGCCGTTCGACGGCTCGCGGCGAGCGCAGCGCCCGAGGCGGCGAACGCGGCCATGGCAGCCGGCCGGCCGGCAGCGGCCACCAAGGCAGCAGCCGGGCGGCGGCAGCGGACGCCGCGGCAGCCGCTAATTGCCGAACTTGCCCACTGGGTCGCCGCGTTTCTAGATTATCTCGAAACGCGGCCGGCTTTGCTGGTTGCCGACCACCCATCTGCCGATTGCGGCCGCTTGGGCTTGTGCTTATTCGTTGCTTGCTGCTATGAACCCTTTCGTTACCATCGTCTGCCTGGGCTTGCTCGGGCTGGGCACCACCACCACTGCCTACGGCCAAACGGCGCGGCCGGCTCAGGCCGTAGTCCTGCTGCCCTCCGGGGCTTTTTTTAGCAAAAAGGAAAACAGACTTACGCCGTTACCTGTGCTTCGAGCTTTTGGGCTAGTACGTGCTTGGGCACGGCACCAACCTGCTTGTCCACGA
>NZ_MDZB01000149.1 GCF_001816145.1 Hymenobacter lapidarius
ATTGCGCCGAATCTGTTCACTGCCGCAGGCGGCGCAATAGTGTTGCGTATAAACCATAACCCCCAATACGCATTTCACCTTATATCAGACCACCGCCAAGCAGGTTGTACCATATGCTTTAGCTTGCGCAGTCATTTGCTACCGAAAAAGCCCTGACATCTCAAATCTCGATTTCCCCGCATATTTACCGCCACTCCTTTATGTTCAGGCTCATGTCCCACACGTACGCTGGTATTTGCCGCGCTTTTGGATTGGTTTTAATGGTTGTTGGGCTGGGCGCCTGCACGGTGTATGCCCCCATGCAGCCCACCATGCCGCTGCTCGACGCCAAGGGACAGGCCGAATTTTCGGGCAGCTTGCAGCCCAATGGCCGGGTGGAGGCTACGGCGGCCTATTCCCCGGCGGCGCACCTGCTGCTCACGGCGGGCGGCACGGTGCGCCCCAAACTCGAAAAGGTGAATTTTTTGGTAACCCGGCAGTACGAGTTGGGCGTGGGCGGCTATCTGCCTTTGGGCACGGCGTGGCAGCTAAATGGCATCGGGGGCTACGGGCAGGCGTTCAGCCACCGCAGTTTCCTGGAAGATGGTTTTTTCATAGCATCCAGCCGGCGGGAATACCGGGCGCGTTACCACAAGTACTTTGCCCAGGCCGGCATTGCCCACGTGGACGATTGGAACAACTTCGGCTTCACGTACCGACTCACGCAAGTACGTTTTTCCTCGCTGACCGATGCGGAACTGGGCAAGTTGCCCCTCACGAACATGCTGCGACACGAAGCAATGTTCTTCTGGCGGCGCCCTTTCCCGCGCGGCTATAACTGGGAAACCCTGGCCACTGTGGGCCTGTCAATAGGGCCGCGCCTGGAGCCAAACGATTTTCAGAATCCCTACGGCCCCACTGAACGCGCGGCCAACCATACCCTGCGAAGCGTGCTGTTTACGAGTTTGGGGCTGGTGTACCACCCGGCCTGGGGTGGCCGGTAGCGCTGGGACCAAGGGCGCGGGCCCCCATGGCGGGGTGGCAAAAAGCACAGCGGCGGGCGTCGAAGCAGGGTTTTGATGCGTACTTCGTACCCGATGAACCGAAATAAAGGACTGAGGCTGCTTGTTACTGCTCTGTGTGGGTGCCTGGCGGCCTGCGCCGTACAAAACCCCTACGCTACCACCAACAAGTCTTACAAACAGCAGGTGAAAGCCTACGCGGAGGCCCTGCGCGCCACGCCCGTGCCCACGCCAGGGGCCGATAGCCTCCTGATGGGCAAATACTGGGTGGGCACCACCAACTTCAACCTGCGCAAGCCCAACATGGTGGTCATTCACCACACGGCGCAGGACTCTACGGGCCAGACGCTGAGGACGTTCACGCTGCCCCGCACGCAGGTGAGCGCCCACTACGTGATTGGGCGCGATGGCCGGGTGTACCACATGCTGAACGACTACCTGCGGGCCTGGCACGGCGGCGTGGCCCGGTGGGGCAACGATACCGACATCAACTCCTCGTCCATCGGTATTGAGCTGGATAACAACGGCCTCCAGCCTTTTGCCGAACCCCAGCTAGCCAGCCTGCTGAAAGTGCTGGCGGGCCTGAAAAAGACCTACAACATTCCCACCGCCAACTTCATCGGCCATTCCGATATTGCGCCCAGCCGCAAGACCGACCCCAGCGTGCTGTTTCCCTGGAAGCGGCTGGCCGACAGCGGATTCGGCCTATGGTACGACGCCGGCCCCCTGCCGAGCCCGGACCCCACGCCTCCCCTACCACTGGATAGCCTCATCGCTCTAACGGGTGTTCAGGCTGTATCGGGCACGGCGCTGGCGCCGGTGAACACGGCCGTCATCGACGCGCAATTAGCGGCGATAAACGCTCCTGTTTCCACTTTCAAGCCCCAGGAAGCGCTGCGTATTATTGGGTACGACACCCGGAATCTGCCCGCCGCGATTCAGGCGTTCAAGCTGCATTTTATTCAACAGAACGTGAATGCGCCGCTGACCGACGCCGACAGGCGCATCCTGTACAATCTTTACAAGAAGTACCTGTAGGGATTGTCGCTTGCTGGCAGTTGCTATCAGGGGTCGGTGCTGAGCTAGTTATCGCGGCCAAATGGCTTAATTTTGTTTCATGTTAAAAGTATCGCAGCGCGGGCAGGACATGCCGGTTTCGCCCTTCCGTAAGCTAGCTCCTTATGCCGAAGCTGCCCGCCAGCAGGGCAAAATTGTGTACCCGCTCAACATTGGGCAGCCCGACATTGAAACCCCAGCCGCCGCCATGGCCGCCATGCGCACCGCCGACGTGCGCGTGCTGGGCTACAGCCACGGTGCCGGCACCGAGAGCTACCGTCACAAGCTGGCAGCCTACTACCAGCGGGCCAACCTGCCCGTCAAGTTTGAGGACATCATCGTGACCACCGGCGGCAGCGAGGCCATTCTATTTGCCCTGCTCACCTGCCTTAATCCCGGCGACGAAATCATCATTCCCGAGCCTTTCTACGGCACTTACACTGCCTTCGCCATTGCGGCGGGCGTCACCATCGTGCCCGTCACGGCGCGCATCGAAGACGGGTTTGCGCTGCCGCCCCTGGCCGATTTTGAACGCGTAATTACGCCGCGCACGCGGGCCGTGCTCATCTGCAACCCCAGCAACCCCACCGGCTACGTGTACAGCCGCGCCGAGCTGGAAAGCATTCTGGGCTTGTGCCAGGTGCACCAGCTGTACCTGCTGTCGGACGAGGCGTACCGGGAATTTTGCTACGATGCGCCCTACGTGAGCGCCCTGCAGCTGCCGGGCGCCGGGCCCTACGTGGTGGTGCTGGATACCATCTCGAAGCGCTACAGCGCGTGCGGGGCACGCATCGGGGCGCTGGTCACGCTAAACAAAGAGGTGTACACCGCCGCCTTTCGCTTTGCCCAGATGCGGGTGAGCCCGCCCGGCCTGGGCATGCTGCTGGCCGAAGCCGCGGCCGACCTGCCGGAGTCTTATTTCGACGAGAGCAAGGCCGAATACCTCGCCCGGCGCGACCTTACCGTGGCGCGCCTGCAGGCCATGCCGGGTGTGGTGTGCCCGCGGCCCGGCGGTGCGTTCTACGTGCTGGCGCACCTGCCCGTCGACGACAGCGAAACCTTCGGCCAATGGCTGCTGGAAAGCTTTTCCTATGAAAACCAAACCCTGATGCTTTCGCCCGCCAACGGTTTTTACCACACGCCGGGTCTGGGCCGGCAAGAAGTGCGCATCGCCTACGTGCTCAACCGCACCGACCTAGCCGCGGCTCTTACCTGCTTGGAGCACGCGCTGCGCGGATACCCCGGCCGCACCATGCCGCAGTCAGCCGCCGCCCTGGAAATAGCTGCCCCGCTGCCCGTTTAATAACTACCCGTCTTCCTACTTTCCCTCATGACGCCAACCATCACCCCCACTACCGAAGCCCCCACCAAAGACTACCGCGCGCCGCTACGGTTCTGGCACTGGGGCAGCTCCCTGCTGGTCAGCCTGCAGCTCATCACCATCCTGTTTCAAGAGGTGATTGTAGATTCCCGCTCGGCCGTGCCGGAGTTTCAGGAAACCATGGCCAAGGAGAACATTGCCCTGACTGTGAAACAGGCCCGCTCGCTCACCCACATTCTCAGCGAGCGTATCTGGGAGTGGCACATTTATTTTGGCTGGGCGCTGGTGGCCCTGTTTGTGCTGCGCGTGGGGCTGGAGCTGCGCGGCCCTTCCGAGCTGCGCTTTTCGGCGCGGCTGCTGGAAGTGGCCCGACGCTACCGCCTCGCCCCCGCCGCTGATAAAAGTGAGGCCGGCAAGGTGCTCTTTACTAAGGGCACTTACGCCCTGTTCTACTCGTTTCTGACCGTCATGGTCATCACCGGCCTCCTCCTGATTTACAGAAACGACGTGGCCTTCCTGACCAGCATCAAGCACCAGGTTGAAGAAGTTCACAACTTCACGATGTACCTCATTCTCGGCTTCTTTGTGGTGCACGTGGTGGGCGTGGTGTGGGCCGAGCTCACCAAAGACCATGGCCTTATCTCACGCATGGTGGGCGGCGAAGCTCCTAAAAAGTAAGCAGTCGCGCTTATACGATAGAGCCAGAAGCACGTCATGCTGAGCGCAGCCGAAGCATCTCTACTGCTTCATTGAAGGCTGCTGACGAAACGGTAGAGATGCTTCGGCAAGCTCAGCATGACGGGCTTTTTTATCGTGGTTACTTTTGGTTGAGTACCTGACTTGCCAAAATTCATTTGCATAAAAAAAGCGGCTCAATTGAGCCGCTTTTTTTATTGACAGGTGGATATGTCCAGTTTACTGGCCGCCCACGGGCTTTTGCTCCTGCTTTTGCAGGGGACTGGCCGTTTTAGCGGCCTGCTGCATGGGGTTGGTGGGAGCCTGCTGCTGCTGCTGGAACAAGTCGAAGCGCGAGGCGGCGGGCTGGCGGGGGAAGGCGTTGTTGCTCTGGTCGGTGTCGGCCGTCTGCTGGAAGGGGTCGAGCACGAAGCTGATGACGGGCTGCTTGGTCACGAGCACCTTGGTTACTTTCTCGTTGTTTTTGCGCCAGATTTCAGCGGGAATCGTCTGGATTTCCTTCGAGTTGTCGGCGTAGGTGAGCTGGATGATAACGGGCATCACCAGGCCGCCCACGTTGCGCAAACTCAGCTCGTAGAAGTACTGCTGCTGGCCCAGGCGCTGCTGCTGCTCGGGGCTGAGGCCGGCGCGGTAGGCGGCGTAGCGCTGCTGGTCAGCGGCCGTCACGGCCAGCGGGTTGTACTCGTTGTAAAAGTCCTTGAGCTCGGGCTTCTCGTCGATGAGCGTGCTTTTGAGGTCGGTGGCGTTGCGCTGGGCCGAGATGGAGGGCGCGGCGGCGGCCTGCAACTGCTGGAGGCGGGCTTTCTCCACGGCCGGGTCGCCGGTGCTCGGGGTGTAGGATTTCACCGATTCCAGGGCCAGGTCGGTGCGGTCGGTTGTGTAGAACCAGCCGCGCCAGAACCAGTCCAGGTCCACGGCCGAGGCGTCTTCCATGGTGCGGAAGAAGTCGGCCGGGGTGGGGTGCTTGTAGGCCCAGCGTTGGGCGTAAGTCTTGAAGGCGTGGTCGAAGAGCTCGCGACCCATCACCGTCTCGCGCAAGATGTTGAGCGCCGTGGCGGGCTTGCCGTAGGCGTTGTTACCGAACTGCAGGGCCGTCTCCGAATTAGTCATAATCGGCGACTGCAGCGTTTTATCGGTCAGCATGTAGTTGACCATGTTGCGGGGCTCGCCGCGCGACGACGGGTAATCCCGCTGCCACTCCTGTTCGGTGAGGTACTGCATAAACGTGTTCAGGCCTTCGTCCATCCACGACCACTGCCGCTCGTCGGAGTTGATAATCATGGGGAAGAAGTTGTGGCCCACTTCGTGGATAATCACCGAAATCATCCCGTATTTCCGCTGCGCCGAATAGGTGCCGTCCTTCTCGGGGCGGCCGCCGTTGAAGCAAAGCATGGGGTACTCCATGCCGCCCACCGGGCCGTGCACCGAGATGGCCACCGGGTACTCGTAGGGAATGGTAAACTTGGAATACGTCTTGATGGTATGCGCCACCACTTCGGTGGAATACTGGCCCCAGAGCGGGTTGCCCTCCTTGGGGTAGTAACTCATGCACAGCACGGGCTTGCCGCTCTGCTTGATTTCCATGGCATCCCAGATGAACTTGCGCGAGCTGGCCCAGGCGAAGTCCCGCACGTTTTTGGCGGCGTAGACCCAGGTTTTGGTGCCGGTGGCGCGCTTGCCTTCGGCGCTCACGGCCTCGGCCTGGCTCACGATGAGCACGGGTTTCTTGGCGTTCTTGGCCTGCGCGAGGCGCTTCTGCTGGGTGGCGGTCAGGACTTGAGCGGCGTTCTGCAAGGTGCCGGTGGAAGCCACCACGTGGTCGGCGGGCGCGGTGATACTCACCTTGTAGTCGCCGAAGGGCAGCGTGAATTCGCCGTTGCCCAGGAACTGCTTGTGCTGCCAGCCCTGGTTGTCGGAGTATACGGCCATGCGCGGGTAGAACTGCGCAATCTCGTAGAGGTAGTTCTTGTCCTCGGGGAAGTACTCGTAGCCGCTGCGCTGGTTTTCCTTCAGCTGGTCGTTGATGTTGTAGTGCCACTTCACATTGAAGGAGTAGGACTGGCCGGGCCGCAGGGGCGTGGGCAGGTCTACGCGCATCATGGTGTGGTTAATCACCGTTTTGAGGGTCTTGCCGTCGCGGCCAGTCACGCCATCAATCTTGAAGCCACCGTCGAAATCAGCCAGCATGGCTTCCACCGATTGGAACGGCATGCGGTCCTGCAACTGGCTCACCTCGGTGGCCTTGGTCATGGAGTTCTTGTCCAGGATGTTCTGGTCGAGCTGCATCCAGATGTAGGGCAGCACGTCGGGCGAGAGGTTGGTGTAGGTGATGGTCTCGCGGCCCGTGATGGCCTGCTTAGCGTCGTCGAGCGTGACCTGGATATCATAGTCGGCCCGCTGCTGCCAGTAGTCCCGGCCCGGCGCGCCGCTGGCCGTCCGGTACGAATTGGGCGTGGGCAGCACGGTTTCGAGCTGCGCAAATTTGTCGGTGCCCGAGTTGGTATTCTGCGCTAAAGCCGGTTGGGAACCCGCCAAAGCCAGCACCAAGCCGGCAAATAGAAAACGACGCATGGAAAAAATGTAAAGAGAAAAAAGCAGTTGAATCAATAGCTGAGAAAGGCGTCGAAGATACGCCAGGGTTGCGGCAGGTTCGCCAAATACTTATCAGACTGTGGCAAAGCGCGCTGGCCCCGGCGGAAGCAAGACCCGCCGCGTGCGGCTAAAAGAGCCGGCCGGCGAGGATGCAGCCCTCAGGGCCACAGCTGCTGCACCAGCAGCACCGTGGCAATGCCCAGCGCCGCGCCGCTGGTGGTGAGCAGCCAGTCGCGGCGCGCCACGCGAGCGGCCTGCAGCAGCACCAGGCCCAGCAGCAGAATGAGTACCACCACCAGCACCTGCCCCAGTTCCACGCCCACGTTGAAGGCGAACAGCTCCAGCACGGGGCGGCTATTGTTGCCGAGCAACGACTGCAGGTAGTTGGAGAATCCCAGGCCGTGGATGAGGCCGAAAACCAGGGCCAGGGCGTTGGGCGCGGCGGCCAGCACCGGCTCCCGCGGCCGCAGAACCCGGTTGGTGGCGCGCAGGTTGGCCAGCGCCGTGACGATGATGGTAACCGGAATCAGCGCTTCGATAAGCGTGCGGTTGAATGCCACGATGCCCAGTGTGGCCAAAGCCAGCGTGAGCGAATGCCCCACCGTGAAACTGGTAACCAATACCAGCACCCGCCGCCAGTCGGCCAGCACGTAGGGCGCGCACAGCGCCAGCAGAAACGTGAGGTGGTCGGCCGCGCGCGGGGTGCAGATGTGCAGGAACCCGAGTTCGAGGTAAGTCTGAAAAACGGACATTCTACAAATCTACGGACAGCATCAGAAAAACAACCGCCCGGAGCTTGACAGAATCAAGCGGCAAATATGCGGGCTATTGGCAGCCTTTCGACCAAATTATCCATTAGCTATCAGAAAGTTAAGTTGACTCTGCAGCCCTCCATCGGGCTATACTGTGGCATCAGTCTGGCTCTGTCCCGCGGGCAATTGGTGGCCAGTGTTCATCGGCAGTACAGCCGGCGCGGGGCCTGCCAGGCCGAACCGCAGGGACAGGGGGCGTTTGACTACATTCACTTAAATTGATGGAAATAACAGACTTTTCAAATACTACTCCCAGTTCACTAAATTTATTTATACAGCTGTAAAACGCATTTAATTCAATAAGATTTAGCTCAATAAAAGGATTTTACACCTACACTGCTATATTTTGGTAATTGCAGAACGGCCCGCGACCTTCGCCTTGTCAATTACCCAAAGCATCGCTGCATGTTCCGTTTTTCTCTCCTTTTTCTGCTCCTCGCTGGCCCGGCCTCGGCCCAAGATTCCGCGCTGGCTACCGCAGCCCCCGCGCCGCCCGTGCTCACACCAATAGCCAGAACGGCTTCCGACACAGTGAGGGCCATCCACCGCCTGTACGCCAAGCGCCGACGCGTGGGCGACATCCTCACCATAGGGGCCGCTGGGGCCGACCTTGCGCTGGCTGCGGTATCGGCCGCGAACGAGAACAAGGGAACTTCCAGCAGCGGCGGCAGCGGCTACGGCAACCTCTCCGGCAACCGCCCCCTTTTTCAGCTGGGTTTCGGGGGCTTCGCGGCGATTTATGGCATAGTAGCGGCTCCGGTTATGGGCGTGGGCATTCAGCAGCTTATTGCCTACGGGCCGCGCCGCGAAGCCAGAACCATTGAAGCCTATGAAGCCACCCATCGCCTGCCCCGCAAAATTCAGCGCCAGCTGCGCAAGCACCTGGTGAAGGGCGATGCCGCCGCCCTTACCAGGTAGTGCCGGGCTGTAAGCAGCACCGACACCGCTTTGCGGTGAGCGACTTGCCAAGCCGGGGTCTCTGCAGGCAAGAAAAACAAACGGAGCAATGATGAAAAGGTCTTTTGCAAGCTCCGAATAGCATTTGAAAAAAATCGAAATACCTAAACAGCTCAGACAACCATGTTCAAATCATCTACCATGTTCGCTCGGGCTACCTTGCTTAGCGGGCTGCTTTGCGGTATCAGCTACGCATCGGCGGCACAATCGGCTGCTTACACCAAAGCTGATACTGCCCGCGCCGTGCGGGTCATGTTCGACCAGCGCAGGAGTATTGCCAGCGCCCTGACCGCGGTGGGGGGCACTACCCTGGGCGTGAGCGCCGTGGCGGCAATCGGAGGCACAAGTACTGATGATGGCTTCGTCGCTGCTTATCTCTATGGCAGTGCCGTGGTGCTGGCCGGCGTCGGGGTGCCGTTCTTTGTGGTGGGCAGAAAGCGGCACAAGGAAGTGACGGTAGCGCAGGAGGCCGTCACTCTAGCAGCCTACGAGCAGGGCCAGCCGCTACCACCCCTCGTCATTCAACGGCTGAAACGCCGGCACTTCGTTTTGCCGTAACCCTCGCTGCATCACGGCACTATGGTAGGGAGATGGCGGACGCTTCGGCAGCTGAGAATAAACCCGACATGGGTGGCGCAAGTCCTGGCCGGGGGTAGCGCGTTGGGGCACCAGGGAGCAGGATACAGCAATGGCGGTGCTCCTTGGTTACTCGTCGCGCCCCGCAGCTGTTTTGGCAGGCGACTTGTGCAGACTGCGAATAGCAAATAACGGGAGCTAAAATAGCCACGCCCCGGACGCCACCGCACGCGGCCGAAGTAGCGGCAGTGACTTTGGCAACATTACACCAATGCCTAAGTAAGCTCGCGCAGCATCAATTCCACCGTTTGCCGCAGCTTTGGCAAATCATTTTTCAACACGTTCCACACAATCGGGTAGTTGACATCGAAATAGTGATGCACTATTTTGTCGTGCATCCGCGCCATGTTGCGCCACGGCACTTGGCTGTATTTCTCGCGCCAGTCGGCCGGCACGTTTTTCACGGCTTCCCCAATGATGAGCAAGCTGTGTAGCACGGCCCGCGCCGCTTCGGGGTTAGCCACCAAATCGGCCAAATCGGGGAGCGAACGATATCGCTCCAGAAAATCCAGCTCGTCCTGAATGTGACGCAGAAACTCAAGCGGCGAGCGGGACATTGGCAACTTCGCGGAGAATGTGAGGGCCAATATGGCGCGATAAACTATCCGGTGTCAGCACTTCGACTGAGCGCCCCAGCAGCTCTTCCAAAAAATCTACGGCCGCAAAATAGCCATTCAGCGTCAGGGCTTTGTCTTCTAGCTCCGCAAGCAAATCCACGTCGCTGTCGGGCCTGGCCTCGTCGCGCACGAACGAGCCAAACAGCCCCAGCCGCGCCACGCCCAGCGCCCGCAGCTGTTCACGCTGCTGCTGCAGGCGCTCGATAACTTCGGCTTTGGTCTGAACAGGTGGCAGCATGGGCTTTTAGTGTCTCTAAAGAGCCACAAGATAAGGCCCGACCACCTCCTAACTCCTTCGCCGCACGCTTCTCGGAACGAAAGCTATTAGCCATCCGCCCCGCCACCCCAGCGGCCGAAGTCGCAACGGTGCCTTCAGTTGCTACTCCTCTCCCACCCCGCGTCCCGCCGCCGTGGCTGAGGCGGCGGGGCCCGGGGAGTTTCCTCGGTCATGCTGTCGGCGCGAGTTTAGCGAAGCGTAGCCCGTGTACGAACACCGAGCGAAGCTGTGCTTCTCACCAGACCAACTTCCCGCGAAACCACCCTGTGGCGCACTTGCCCATTGCCGAGTGGCGGCGATGGAGGCCCAGCCTCCATCGCTTGGCTGGTCACGAGTTGCGGCGGCGCTTATACTTGCGCCAATTGAGGGCCGCGACGTACCTTTCGCTTTGTCTATCAAACTAGTATGTTTATGTTGCGTATCCTCTGCCTCCTACTGTTCCTTTCCGGTCCACTTTGTGGGCAAACCCTTTCCGATTCTACTCGGATAGTCCAGCTGCCTCCCATCTACACTCCCCCCGCGCGCACTTTGGATGACACCGTTGCAGCACTGCACCGAGTGTTTGCCAACCGACGCGCAGGAGGAATATTAACAACAGCGCTGGGAGGCATAACTTTATTTCTAACCCCTTTGGTGGTTGCTTCCGCCGACGAGCCGTCAGGCAAAAAGCACGGGAACCTTGGTGCTACTGTAGTCGGCATACAACTAGGATTGGCCATCGCAACTCCTATAATAGCCTTTGGAATTTATCAACTGTCGCAAGGCGCCAAGGTTAAAGAGGAGCAAGCAATTCTTCAGTACACGCGAGTACGTACGCTGCCCAGAAAACTTGCAAAGAGGCTACGACCCGAGCATTTTATTCCAATCAATTCCCCTTCCCGCTATCGCTAATGTTCAGGCTTTACTAGTCAGGGCCTTGCGTTAACAGAAAAGCCCCGCTAGCACAACGCTGACAGGGCTTTTTCATTTACAAAACCCAACGAATTACACCGCCGGCATCTCCACGTTCTCAAACTTCACCGCGCCGTCTTCCAGCACGGCTTCTACCACGGCCTCTTTCGACACGCGGCCGGAGAGAATGTCTTTCGACAGCTCGTTTAGAATGACGCGCTGGAGCACGCGCTTCAACGGCCGCGCACCGAACTGCGGGTCGAAGCCGGCTTCGCCCAGGAAATCCAGGACTTCGCTCGTGGCTTCGAGCTGGATGCCGGCTTCGGCCAGGCGCTGCTGGATTTGCCGAAACTGGATGTCCACGATGCGGCGGATTTCTTTGCGCCGCAGGGGCTGGAAGAGCACGATTTCGTCGATGCGGTTCAGGAACTCGGGGCGCATGTGCTCCTTGAGGCGCTCCAGCACCTCGTCGCGGGTGCGGTCCACCACTTCGTCGTGGTTGTACTCGTTCAGCTCCTTGAAATTGCGCTGGATGAGGTCGGCCCCCGTGTTCGAGGTCATGATGATGAGCGTGTTCTTGAAGTTCGCCACCCGGCCTTTGTTGTCGGTGAGGCGGCCATCGTCGAGCACTTGCAGCAGGATGTTAAACACGTCGGGGTGGGCCTTTTCGATTTCATCGAGCAGCACCACCGCGTAGGGCTTGCGGCGCACGGCCTCCGTGAGCTGCCCGCCCTCGTCGTAGCCCACGTAGCCGGGCGGCGCCCCGATGAGGCGCGACACCGAGTGGCGCTCCTGAAACTCGCTCATGTCGATGCGCACCATCGCATTCTCGTCGTTGAACAAATACTCGGCTAACGCCTTGGCCAGCTCGGTTTTGCCCACGCCCGTAGTGCCCAGGAAAATGAACGAGCCGATGGGCCGCTTGGGGTCCTGCAGGCCAGCGCGGGAGCGGCGCACGGCATCCGAAATGGCCGCGATGGCCTCGGCCTGCCCCGCCACGCGCTTGCCCAATTCGGCTTCGAGTTGGAGCAGCTTCTCGCGGTCCGATTGCAGCATTTTGCTCACCGGGATGCCCGTCCACTTGGCCACCACTTCGGCAATGCTTTCGCTGGTCACGACTTCCTGGAGCAGGGTGCCGCCGTCCTTGTTGGCGGCGGCTTCGTCTTGCAGGGCTTTCAGCCGGGCTTCGGCTTCCTGAATCTTGCCGTAGCGCAACTCGGCCACGCGGGCGTAATCGCCCTGACGCTCGGCCTGCTCGGCTTCCAGCTTGAATTGCTCGATGGCAGTCTTCTGGGTTTGAATGCCGGTGAGGACGGCTTTTTCGCTTTCCCAACGGGCTTTGAGGGTGTCGCGCTTGTCGTTCAGCTCGGCCAGCTCCTTGCTCAGGACGGCTTCGCGGTCGCGGTTTTCTTCGCGTCGGATGGCTTCGCGCTCAATTTCGAGCTGCATGATGCGGCGCTGGATTTCGTCCAGCTCCACGGGCATCGAATTCAGCTCGATGCGGAGCTTGGCGGCGGCTTCGTCCATGAGGTCGATGGCCTTGTCGGGCAAAAACCGGTCGGTGATGTAGCGGGCGCTCAGCTCCACGGCGGCAATCACGGCGTCGTCGGTGATGCGCACGCCGTGGTGCAGCTCGTACTTTTCCTTGATGCCGCGCAGGATGCTGATGGCGTCGTCCGGGGTGGGCTCGTCCACCAGCACGGCCTGGAAACGGCGTTCGAGGGCCTTGTCCTTCTCGATGTACTTCTGGTATTCCTTGAGCGTGGTGGCCCCGATGGCGTGCAGCTCGCCCCGCGCCAGGGCGGGCTTGAGCAGGTTGGCGGCGTCCATGGCGCCCTCGCCCCCGCCGCCGGCCCCGATGAGGGTGTGCATCTCGTCGATGAAGAGCACAATCTGCCCGTCCGAGTCGGTCACTTCCTTGATGACGGCCTTGAGGCGCTCCTCAAACTCGCCCTTGTACTTGGCCCCGGCCACGAGCAGGCCCATGTCGAGGCTCATGATGACTTTGTCGCGCAGGTTTTCGGGCACGTCGCCGGCCACGATGCGCTGGGCCAGGCCCTCCACGATGGCGGTTTTGCCCACGCCGGGCTCGCCGAGCAGCACGGGGTTGTTTTTGGTGCGGCGCGAGAGGATTTGCAGCACCCGGCGGATTTCCTCGTCGCGGCCAATCACGGGGTCCATCTTGCCGCGCCGCACCTGCTCGTTGAGGTTCACGGCGTAGCGGTTCAGGCTCTGGTACTGGTCTTCGGCGCTCGGGCTGGTGACTTTGCGCCCGCCGCGCAGCTCCTGAATGGCGGCCTTCAAGTCCTTGTCGTTGAAGCCCGTGTCTTTAAGCAGCGTAGCCACCGCGTCCTTGCCGGCGAGGATGCCCAGCAGCAGGTGCTCGATGGACACGAACTCGTCGCCCATGTCCTTCATGGCGGCGTTGGCGCGCTGCACGGCAGCGGCCGCGTCGTTGGCGAAGTAGGGCGAGCCGCCGCTCACCTTGGGGTAGGCGGCCAGCAGGGCATCGAGCCGCGGCGTGAGAATGTTGAGGTTGGCCCCCAGCTTGTTGGCCAGAAACGAGAAGACGCTCTCGTCGCTCTGGAAGATGCCCTTCAGCAAATGGCCGGTTTCGACGGCCTGCTGCTGGTTTGCGCCGGCAATTTCGGTGGCCTTCTGCACGGCCTCCTGCGCCTTGATGGTGAAGTTTTTAAAGTCCATTTTGCGTTGTCTTCAGTGTAGGTGCTTCGGGTTAGGAAGTCGGTACAAAGGGACTAGCAAACGGGGTGCGAGAGGTGAAAAGCGGACTTTTTGGCGGGAAAAAATAAGTTGTTAATTGTCTTTTTCGACAATTCGACGCGATTTAGTCTTCCTGTGTTATTTGCATGAAGGGCATGGTAAAAATTTCCTCATATGCTTCAAGAAATTCACTCGACTTAACAAACTCTTGGAATAAAGGCCAATCAACATAATCATGGCTTTTAACTGCTTCAGGGTCTTTGGAATTACCTATTTTACGCATTATTCTTACGGCGGTGGTCTAATTTAAGGTGAGATTGTAATTGTCAATGACAATTTTAATGCGGGCGTTATGCATGGGCAAGGATTTGCTAAAGGAGCAGGATTTTCG
>NZ_MDZB01000150.1 GCF_001816145.1 Hymenobacter lapidarius
GCCCGCCCTGGCCGTGGCTTTGGGCCGCCGGCCGCCAGCGTGCGGCCCCGCGACGCCCGTTCGGCGCTGCCAGCGCTGGGCGGAGGCGAAACGGCCGCCCTGACCCGCCTGCACGACTACGCCGTGGACCGCCGCCTGATTGCGCGCTACAACGACACCCGCAACGAAATGCTGGGCGAGGCCTTCAGCACCAAGTTTTCGCCCTGGCTGGCCAATGGCAGCTTGTCGGCCCGCCAGATATGGGCGGCTATTGATGGCTACGAGGCCGTGGCCGGCCGCAATGGCAAAGGCTCGCAGCAGCTGCGCATGGAGCTCGTCTGGCGCGACTATTTCCGGCTGCTCGCTCGCCGCGCCGGTGCCGATTTTTTCCGTCTCGCGGGCTTGCGCGGCCAGCTGCCCAAAGCCCCCAACCCCGACCGCGCCGCCTTTGACCGCTGGACCCAGGGCCGCACCGGCAACGCCTTCGTCGACGCCAACATGCGCGAACTGGCCGCCACCGGCTTTATGAGCAACCGCGGCCGCCAAAACGCCGCCAGCTACCTCATCCACGACCTGCATCAGGACTGGCGCTGGGGCGCCGCCTGGTTCGAGCACCAGCTCATTGACCACGACCCGGCCTCCAATTGGGGCAACTGGAAGTACATCGCCGGTACCGGCACCGACGTGCGCGACACGGCCTTCGACGTGGCTCAGCAAGCAAAGCGCTACGACCCTAAAGGCAGCTACGTCCGCACCTGGATGCGGTAGGGCAGGGCGTCGTGAAAACGGAAAGGTGTAAGAACCACCTTTAAACAGCACGTCATGCTGAGCGCAGCCGAAGCATCTCAACCGCTTAACTAATCAATTTTAGTATTGCGGTAGAGATGCTTCGACTACGCTCAGCATGACGTTCTTCTTTTTTAATTTAGCCTTCTAGGTCTTTGGCAACGCCGCCAGCATCGTTTTCAGCCCCTTCTCGGCATCGGCGCCGAGGTGCACACGTAGGGTGCGGCGGTGGTAGCTCTGCAACGCCTCCAAGTCGCCCAGGGCCTGGGCATTTTTGAAGGTGCCGAAGGTGTAGGAACGGCCGGGCAGCGCCAGGTCCTGCGGGTTGTCGTTGGTGAACTGAACGAACAGGCCGGTGTCGGGGCCGCCCTTGTGGTACTGGCCGGTGGAGTGCAGGAAGCGCGGGCCGTAGCCCGACGTGCTGGCAATGTGGTATTGGGCCTGCACGCGGGCCCGCAGCTCTTGCAGGCTGGCGCTCACGGCGGGCGTTTCGGTCAAGTAGGCTTGCAGGCAGAGGAAATCGCCGGGCCGGGCCTGGTCGAAAAAGGCTTTAAGCACTTGTTCGGCGCTTTCGCCCTGCACCGCGGAGTAGTAGGCCACGCCGCCTTCGCTGGCCACGGGCTGGCTTTTTTCGGGCAGGCTGCCCTGCTCCTCCACCGCCTTCATCAGGCCGTCGGTGGCCGTTTTGGCGGCTTGCACGTTGGGCTGGTCGAAGGGGTTGATGCCGAGCACGGCGCTGGCCACGGCCGTGGCCACTTCCCAGCGGAAAAACTCCTGGCCCAGGTCCAGCGCCTCGTCCATGAAAATGCTGATGATGGGGTGACCGGCTTGCTCCAGGGCCTTCAGTTTGCTCGTGTTGGTTTCATCGGCCTGGCCTTTGTAGCCTACGTACACAAACACTCGGTCCTGGCCGTAGAGGCCCACATCGGCCAGTGGCTCACCGGCTACAGGCAAAATGCCCTTGCCTTCCTTGCCGGTGCTTTCGGCGATGAGCTGCTCCAGCCACAGGCCCAGGTCGCTCAGTTTTTCGGGCACTACCAGCGTGAGCTTGTCGCGGCCCAGCTGCGCGAGCACACCCAGGGCGGCACCCAGCTCCAGGCCGGGGTTTGGCTTCGCGTCGCCATAAGCCCCGCAGGCGCGCATCATGCGAATGGCGCGTTCCAGCAGCTCCCCAATGGGCAGGCCGTACAAGGCAGCCGGCACCAGCCCGAAGTAGGAGAGGGCCGAGAAACGGCCGCCAACTTCCGAGAAATTCAGGAAGATGCGGCGGTAGCCCTGCGCCGTAGCCGAGGTCACGAACTTGGACCCCGGGTCGGTGATGGCCACGAAGTTTTCGCCGGCCTTATCACCCTTCAGCTCTTTCAGCTTGGCGTAGAAATAGTCGCCGAAGGCCAGCGGCTCGGCCGTGGTGCCCGATTTGCTGGCCACGATGAATAGCGTCTCAGCCAGCGGTACCGACGCTTCAATCTGGCGCACCGTGCCGGGGTCGGTGGTGTCGAGCACCGACATGGGCAGACCGGCTGCGCCCTGCTCAAACGCGGCCTTGAACACGATGGGCGCCATGGTGCTGCCGCCCATGCCCATCACCACCACGTGCTTGAAGCCGGCGGCCTTCACTTCGTGCACAAACTGCTCGATTTCGGGCACGCGGCCCACCATCGTTTCGGCCACGCGCAGCCAGCCCATAAAGCTGCGGATGCTCTGCTGCCCGGCTTCGTCCTGCACCCAGAGGTCGGCCTTTTTATCCCAGAAGCCCTGGGTGAAGTTCTGGTCGTTCAGCTCCTCAATCTTCTTATCGACGGCGCTCTGGTAGCCGCCCAGGCGCATGGTCACGGGCACCACCATCTCGCCCAGGGCGTGCTTGCGCTTCATATCCAGCGACAACATGAGCTTGCTGAAGGGCTCGTTGAATTTCTTAGCGCCGTCTACTTCCAGGAAGTTGGTGTGCTCCTTCAGGTCGATGCCCAGCTCGGGCAGGCGGCGCAGCACTTCGCGGGCCTGGTCGAGACCTTCTTCGAGGCGGTTGGCGGGCTGGCCGCGCTCGCGGAAAATGTCCAGCGTTTCCACCGGCACGGTGTTCACCGTTTTCGGGCCGATGAGGTTCTCGACGTACTTCAGGTCGTCGTAGTTCGGGTTTTTGTTGCCGGTGCTGGCCCACAGCAGGCGCTGGGTTTCGGCACCCTGGGCCTGCAATGCCGCCCAACGCGGGCCGGCAAAAATCTCCTTATACATCTGGTACGCCTGCTTGGCGCTGGCCAGGGCCACTTCGCCCACCATAGATTGCGCCAGCTGGCCTCTCTCGCCGCCTTCGGCCGCGATTTTCTCCAGCAGCGGGTCAATCAGCACGTCGATGCGGCTCAGGAAGAAGCTGGCCACCGAGTCGATGCGCGCCAGCGGCCGGCCGGCCTGCGCCCGGTCTTCGAGGCCCGCCAAAAACGCTTCCGTCACCAGGCGGTAGCGCTCCAGCCCAAAAATCAGGGTCACGTTCACGTTCACGCCCTCAGCAATGAGGCGGCGAATGGCGGGCAGGCCTTCGAGCGTGGCCGGTACTTTTATCATCACGTTGGGGCGGTCCACGGTGTGCCACAGGCGCAGGCCTTCCTCTATGGTGCCTTCGGTGTCGTTCACCAGTTTGGGCGATACTTCCAGGCTCACGTAGCCGTCGCTGCTGGTGTGCTCGCCGTCGTAGAGAGGCCGGAACAGGTCGCAGGCGGCCTGCACGTCGGCCACGGCCAAGCTGGTGTAAATTTCGTCGGTGGTTTTGCCTTGCAGCGCCAGCGCCTGAACGGCCGAATCGTAGTCGGTGCTGTCGCCGATGGACTTGGCAAAAATGGCGGGGTTCGACGTGACGCCGCGCAGGGCTTCATCGGTAATGCGGCGCTGCAACGTGCCGTTAATCAGAATGGGGCGGCTGATAAAGTCCAGCCAGAGGCTTTGGTCGAACTGGCGGATGGCAACGAGAGGGTTCATAGAAATGCAGTTAGTACGTGGGCCAAAGGTCCGGAAAGAAGCGCGTTGTTTTTGTATCAAACGCGGGGAATTATCAATCAGGCCCAAAGGAAAGGTGCAGTTGGGTACGGCCGGGGCATCTCGCGGAGCTACGGCCGCATGGCCGCGGGCACGGCGTTTTTGTAGCCGCAGGTGGTGCTGCCGTAGCTGTTCGGGCGGGCACCGTTGCTGCGCAGGAGAACGGGTTAATCATGCTACGAGCAGAGGCACGGGCACGGTGCTGGCGCTACTTTTGCTTCCATGACCACCGCCACGCCCCACCTGCCCACCATCGTCTTCCTCCACGGCTTTGCCGAAAGCCGCGAGGTGTGGACGGCTTTCACCCGCGCTTTCCCCGAAGGCTACCGGCTGCTCACGCCCAACCTGCCCGGCCACGGCACCAACCTGGCGCCCGTGCCCGACTTCTCGATGGAGGCCCAGGCCCGCCACGTTATCGACTACCTCGGCCAGAAGGACTGCCCCAACCCCGTGCTGCTGGTGTGCCACAGCATGGGCGGCTACGTGGCCTTGGCCCTGGCCGAGCGCTGGCCCCAGCGCGTGGCCGGCCTGGTGCTCATCAACTCCTCGGCCCTGGCCGACACCGACGAGAAGCGCCAGAACCGCGAGAAAAACATCAGTTTCGTGGAGCGCCACGGCGTGGCCAAGTTCATGGAATCGTTCGTGCGCCCGCTGTTTGCGCCCACCAACCGCGACCGGCTCACTGAGGCCCGTGCCCTGCTGGAGGAAATCGGCAAGGCCACGCCCGAAACCACCATCACCGGGGCCCTGCGCGGCATGGCCGCCCGCCCCGACCGCACCGCTGTGCTCAGCAACGCCAAATTCCCGGTGCTGCTGGTGGCCGGCAAGCACGACGTGGCCGTGCATTTTGACGACGCCGTACGCCAGGCTGCCCTGCCCGCCGAGGCCCACGCCCTGTTTCTGGAAGGCAGCGGCCACCAGTCGTACCTGGAGCAGCCCGAGCAAACGCGCGCCGCCGTGCTGGCGCTGGCCGCGGCGGTGTTTGGGAGCTAGCTCATTTAAGCCCATACCAGCTGCCCGTGGTGCGGGGCGGAGCCGAAGACGCAGCGGTTGGGGGAGGCTTGTAATACGTGCTACTGAATGGCAAAAGTGATGGGCATGATGTAGTAGATACGCACTGGTTTTCCCTGAGTAAGGGCAGGGGTGAGGGCCGCTGGTAATTTCCTGACGGCCTGTAGTACGGTTGCATCAAGAAATTTGCCGGCAGTGCTTACAATAGCGTGGTTTTCCAGGTTGCCATTTTCGGCCACCTCAAAGTAGGCGTACACCCGTCCTTCCTGCTGGGCCCGCAACGCCTCAACCGGGTATCGAACCTGCATCTGAATATACCTGGCCAGGCTTTCGGGCGATGCTCCACCAACGACCGGAAGGCGATTGCGCCCGGGTATTGGAAACGATGGTTGAGTGTCGGCATACGCGTAAGGTTGCGCGGCCATGGGCGTGGAAAAATCAAGGACCAACGAATTTGTGAATTTGCCAGTGGCCGAGGCTTCAGCACCAGTTGACGCAGGCTGCCACGCCGCCATGTGAGTTTCCAGATAAGACAACGACGCCGCCGCCGCGTTAAGCAGGGGAATATTTATCGGTCCAGTAGTAGGCAGTAGCTTGAAGTTGTTGGGTTGCTGGCCATTAGGCAAATCAAACTGCACCAGTACTTTGCCGGCCGGAGCGGGCGCACTCGCTTGGGTGCTGCGATACACCAGGGCGCGCAGGGAATCGGGCCCGCCGGGGTAGCGGGGACCGGTGTAGGCCGCCGCTGGCGCGGTGGTTTGGGCCCGGGCGGTGGGGCCCGCGCCTAGTTGGAGGGCAATGGCGGCGACAAAGGTGAGTAGCAGGTACTTCATATGTGGTAGATGAGGGTTTGACGGCACAAGATATAGCCCAATTCGCACAGCAAAAAAGCCCGGTCTCCATTTGGAGACCGGGCTTTTTTATGTTGGTACTGCAATAAAATTAGGCTATGTCTGGCTTGCGCGAATCGGTGGTGCCAGCCCCCGAAATGGTATGGCTGGAGTTTGCTCCCTGGGTCTGAGCGTACCAATCGGTGAGGAAATACACTACCAAAAACACCAGCCCGGCGCCCACAAACAAGTTGCGGGCCGTCTCGTTCTCATTGGCGAAACCAAACAGCCAGGGCGAGGCAATGAACACCAGGCCGCTCACCAGCTCCAGCTTGCCGTGCACCGGAAACGGGATGACGCGTGCGGCGCCCAGCGGCATGTTGGTGAGCAGCGAAACCACGAGGTAGCCGCCGGCCAGCACATAGCAGATGGTGGCATAAGCGCCGTTCAGGTTGAACAGGCTGGGGGCGAGGGCGAAAAAGGCGCAGGTCGAGTAGTCGAGCACCCCGTGCACCAGTGGAGAAATGGGTTTCATGGCAATAAGTTAGGAAAGGGTGGAAAGATGCCCTGTTGTACGCTGCGGCCCCGGCAAATGATATGGAGGAGCTACGCAAGTGCCTGCCGCCGCCCGCCCCACCTCACACCAAGCCCGCCGTGCGCTCGAAGCCCGTGCCCAGAATGGCCGCGTCGTCGGCCCCCAGCCAGTCCTTCAGAATGCTGGCGTAAATGCTGCGGAAATCTACCTGGTGGCGCAGGTCGCCCTGGTCCAGGTTGGCCAGGTCGGGGGCGGCGTTGAGTACGCCTTTTTGGCGCAGGCCGCCGCCCAGCAGCAGCACGTTGTTGGCGGTGCCGTGGTCGGTGCCGTTGCTGGCGTTCTGGCCCACGCGGCGGCCAAATTCCGAGAACACCAGCACCAGCGTGTTGTGCCACTGGTTGTTCTGTTGCAGGTCGTTGGCCAGCGCGGCTAGGCCGTCGCCCAGGTCCGTGAGCAGGCGCTGCTGCTGTTCCTGCTGCCGCACGTGCGTATCGAAGCCCGATAAGGCCAGGTAGTACACCCGCGACTCCACACCGGAGGTAATCAGCTCGGCCGTGGTTTTTAGGTTTTTGCCGAAATCCGAATTGGGGTACGCCACCGCCGACCGGTAGATTTTGGACTTCTCATACAGGTAATCGGCCGAAGACGCGGTTTCGGCCAGGGTCTTGTAGAGGTAGTCCACTTGGTCGTGGTGGGCGGGCGCGGCCTGCTGGCTCACCTGGGCCAGCAGGCGGTTTTGGTTGAGCTGGTGAAACTTTCCGGGGTTTTTCAGGGCCAGGCCTTTGCGGGCAGTTCCTTTCAGCGCCAGACTCAGCGTATCGTCGATTTCAAGCGCGTTGTAGGGGTGCTGGCAGTCGGGGCAGTTGGAGTCGAGGTAGCGGCCCAGCCAGCCCGTGCTCACGGCCTGGTCGGCGCCCGAGCCGCTCTGCCAGATGTCCATGGAGCGGAAGTGCGACCGGTCGGGATTGGGGTAGCCCACGGAGTTGAGCACCGCCAGGTGACCCTGGTCATACAGGCCCTTGAGGCCTTTCAGGGCCGGGTGCAGGCCCAAGTCTTTTTCCAGGGCCAGAATGCCCTGCGCTTCCCGAATGCCCAGCGTGGGCCGCGCCCGGTAGTATAGGTCGTTTTTGTAGGGAATAATGGTGTTCAGGCCATCATTGCCCCCGCTGAGCTGCACCACAATCAGGCGGCGCGCGCCCGGCGCATCGCCCAGCCGGGCTAGGCCAGGCCCTCGGTCGAGGGCGTGTAGGAATTTGGGCACCAGCAGCAGGGAACTGGCCAGGGCGGAGTTACGAAGGAAATCGCGGCGAGTGGTAGCCATAACGATAGGGGAAAGGATAATGGAGCGGAAAACTCCCCTCCTTACCAAGGAGGGGACGCCAAGCCGATAGGTTTGGCTGGGGTGGTTGCGGGCGTTGAACAATGGGCGAACGACTGGCAGTAACGTTGTTCAGGTATCGTTCAACGAGCGCAACCACCCCTGTCCGAGCCGTTGGCTCGAACATCCCTTCCTTGGCAAGGAGGGGAGTTGTCGTTCTTACGCCAGTTGGTATTCGGGCAGGCTGAGCAGGCTGACTAGCGTGGTGCGCAGGGCTTCGGCGGGCGCTTTTTTCTGGGTGGCCTGCTGCACCAGCCGCAGGTTTTCGGGACGAATGGGGACTTGTAAAAGGAAGGCGCTGAGCTTCTCGGGTTGCTGCGCGGCGGCGGCGGTGCCCAGTAACTGTTGCAGCGGTCCGAGCGGCAGGTGGGCGCCCACGCCCGGCCGGAGGGTGCGCTCAGCCTTGCTCAGGTTGGGCGCAATGTCGTTTTCGTCCTGCTTGAGGGCCACGGCAAACTCGGCGTTGCGGAACAGCACGGCAGGCAGCTGCAGGCGCAGCAGCAGCGACGACGAGTCTATCCAGTTGCGGCCGCCGGGCCAGCCGGCCACGTTTGGGGGCTGAAACAAGGTTTGGCCCAGCGCCTTTTGGTAGCCCAGCAGGGCCCGGTCGTTGTCAATCTTCACGCTAAGCGTGCGGCGCAGGCCCGCCAGCAGCTCCACCGGCGACTTGATGTGCGTGCCCACGTTGGCCGGGGCGTAAAACCACTCCGCCGAAAACAGGCGCTCCATCAAGTCGGCAAGGTCGTAGCCGCTCTGGCGAAAGGCCACGGCCAGGGGTTCGATGTGGCCGGCGCTGGGCACTTCGTTCACAAAAAAGCGGTAGATTTTGGTGACCAGAAACGTGGCCGCTGCGGGCTGCTGCAGAATGATTTGCAGTACGTCTTCGCCCGTGAGGTTGCCGGTGCGACCCAGAAACGTTTTGGGGCCCGCGTCGTGGTCCTGTTCCCGAAACCGGAAGTTGCCCTGGTTGTCGTAGCCCCAGCCGGTGAAGGCGCGGGCGGCTTCTTTCACGTCCTGCTCGGCGTAGTTGCCCCGGCCCAGCGTGAACAGCTCCATCACTTCGCGGGCGAAGTTCTCGTTGGGGCTGGCCTTGCGGTTTTGCTGGTTGTTGAGGAACTGCAGCATGGCCGGCTCCCGGCTCACGGCCAGCAGCAGGTCGGGGAATTTGCCCAGGGCCAGGCGCCGGGTAGTATTGTGCAGACTCAGCGCCGGGCCGGGCTGGCGCACCCGGCACGCAAAGTGCCCGTGCCAGAACAGCGTCATTTTCTCGCGCAACTGCGCCGGCGAGGCTGCCATGCGACTCATCCAGGCCGTGCTCATGTTGGCAAAAGCATCGCGCAGGCCCGCGTTCTGCAGCTTGCGCTGCTCGGGTGTGACGGCCGCGCCCCGCAGCGCCGCCCGCGGCCGGAGCGGCTGGTCGGGCGGGGTGGTCACGGTGCCGTCGGGCACCGGCTTTTTCATGGCCGTCGTCTCGGCCATCACCGCGCCCTGGGGTTCGGTGTAGTTCAGGTCGGCGCCCACCAGGGGCTCGTATTTCGCCGAATCCTGCAGCAGCTGCCGCAGGGCTTTGCGCGGATTGAGGCCGGCGGCCACATCCTGCGGGCGTGGCCCAAAGCCGGCCCGCCAGTAAAGGTGTTGAAGTTGCTGGGTGCTATTCATGCCACTTCTGACGCCAAAAAGAAGCGCTAGTTTAACCGTGGCAGTTTGGTGGCTGGTTGTCAGTTGTCATACGTTAACATCCGACGACTAACAACCAGCAACTAAAACCGCGCGCCCAGCACCACCGTTTTTTTGTACTCGCGCTTCTCGCCGCCGCTGGGGCGGAACAGCTCCACGTGCAGGATGTAGTAGCCCACGGCTGCTTTGCGGCCTTTGTCGTCGATGCCATCCCACTGCAGGAAGCCGTTGACGGGTAAGGTTTCGTTGCGCACCAGGCGGCGCGTGAGGCGGCCCAGGGCGTCGTACACCGTCACGGAGGCAACGTAGCCGGGCTGGTCGAGGTGGTAGTTGAGGGTGGTGAAATCCTGCAGGCCGTCGTCGTCGGGCGTGAAGACTTCGGGCGTCACGGTCAGCTCCTGGTTGCCGCCGGGGGCATCCTGAGCCTGCGAGTTGGGGCTGCCGGGCGTGGCATAGCCCACGGCACCCGCGGCGGAGTGGAAGTTGCTACCCAGAGTGGGGCCGCTGGCCCGAATGCGCTCGAGCGAAACGCCGTCCTGGCTGGCCAGCAGGCTCAGGTGCAGTTTCTTACTGTAAGCAAAACGGTCCAGCTCAATGCCGCTGCCATTGAATAGCAGGGCCGTGCTCTCCTCCGGAAACGTGGGCAGGCTAGCCAGCTGCACCAGATTGGCCACGTCGGTGCTGGTGGGGTACTGCGACTGAATAATGCTGGAGTTGGTGCTGAACGCCAGCACCTGGCCCGGCGCCAGCACCAGCGGCCCGGCGCTGAGCGGTTTGGCGTCCACGCCGCTGCCATCGGCCTTGAGGTTGGCAATCTGCCAGCCCTGCAGGTCGATGAACTTGGTGCTGCGGTTGAGCAGCTCCACGAAGCGCACGGCGCTCACCCGGGGATTAAACAGCAGCTCGTTGATGACCACATCGCCGCTCACGGCCGGTTCGGGCAGGGCAAACGTGGCCGACTGCAGCGGGCCGCTGGCGTTGCCCACGCAGTCGGTAGCCGCTTGCACGGTCAGGGTGGTGGAGCGGCTGGCCAGCAGCGGCGCCGCCAGCGTCAGGTCTACCTGCCGGAAATCGGGGGCCACGGGGGCGGCGCGCGTCACGGCCGGGCCGAGGGTGGCCAGCACGTAGCGGCTCGCAATGGCGGCTGAGGTGCTGTCCAATTTTTCTGAAAAGTACAGGCGCACCGTGGTCGGGTTGAGGGCCACGGCGCGGAGCAGGGAAGGGGCGGTGGCATCGGGGCGGGCGGCCGCTACGGAGTTGGCCTTGCCGGGCGTGCCGCCAATGGCGGCGGTGCTGGCGGTCCAGTTGCTGGCGCCGGCGCAGTAGTTATTGGTATCCACCATTTCGAGGCTCCAGCCGCCGTCTTTCTTCTTGGCGTCGCCGTACCAGGCGTCGGAATAGCTCACTTCGAACAGCGTGCGGCCGTCGCGGCCGCGCAGCACCAGCTGGTCGCCGCCGTTGTTGAGCGAGGGAAAATTGGTGGGCCCGTACACCTTGCCGTAAGTAGCAAACTGCAGCACCCGCGTGCTGCCGCACACAATGGCGTACTGGCCCGGCAGCAGCCGGGCCGTGTCGGGCAGAATGGCCGCCGAGGTACTGCCGGGCTTGCTCAGGCGCACGCCGCCCAGGCTGATTACCCGGTTGCTGCGGTTGTAGATTTCAATGTATTCCGACAGCGGCAGGCCCACCTGGGGCGTCTCGTCGGCAAAGATTTCGGTGATGAGCAACTCGCCCACCTGGGGTGTGGCGGGGGGCAGGGCCGCGCCGGCAAAAGTGGCCTGCAGCGGCCCCGCGGCCACGTTGCCGTAGAGGTCGGCTACGTTGCGCACTTCCAGCACGTTGGTGGTGGCAAAATCGGCCCCGAAGGTGAGGCGCACCACGGCGGGGTTATTGGGCAGCACTTGCGCGGCGGTGGGCACGGCCCCGCTTTGCAGGCGGTAGTTGGCCGGGTTGCTGGCGCTGGCCGCGTCCACGGCTTCGTTGAAGGCCACGTCTAGGAGGCGGGCCGTGGCGGGCACGGCCCGCAGCAGCAGCGGCGCGGTGGCGTCGGTCACGGCAAAGTCGTCGAAGAAAAAGCTGCGGTTGTTGGCCGAGGAGTACAGCAGCGACACGCCCAGGGCCACGCTGCGCTGGTAGGTGGCATCGGTGGGCTGGGCGGCTTCGGCCACGAAGGTGCGGCCACCGGTAAGGTCGCGCTCCAGGGTCCAGCGGTTGGCGGTGCTGCGGGTCACGCGCACGCGCACCAGGTTGTTGGTGGCGCTGGCCAGGGTGCCGTTGGCCCCGTCGATTACGAGCACGGCCGAACGGGTGGAATCTTTGCGGAACAGGCTCACCTCGTCGTCGGTGCCGCCCAGGCGCACGAAGTACCCGGAGTTGCCGGTGTTTTTTAGGTCCGTTTGTGAGGCCATGAGCCATACATCGGCCAGGTTGCCGGAGCTGGTGGCCAGGCGCAGGTTGGCCCAGAATTCCCACACGGTGCCGGTGGTGGCCTGGCTGGGCGTGCTGAGCTGCAGCTGGGTGCCCGTCACGCCCGGCCCGTTGCTTTGCAGCTGCTGGGTGGTTACCTGAAAGCTGGCCACGTCCCCGGTCCAGACAGGGTTGGCGGTGAAGTTGCCGTCGGTGAAGTTTTCAACCAGCTGGGCCTGGGCAAAGCCCGGCAGCAACAGGAGGAGCAGCAGGTACAGGTGTTTCATCAACAATTTCAATCTGGTCTTGGACAGGGGGAGAAACGGGAAGCGCGTCCGGATACCCCGGGATTGGTAGCGCTACCGGCCCGTTTCCCATTCTTTATTTCGGCGAAGCACAAGCTGACGCGGCGTCTAAGTAACCTATTTCTGGCGACATTTGCAGTGCCGCGCCCACTGGGCCGACAGCTTTTTAATTTTCTGATTTTTCCATGAAACTTGCTATTGTAGGAGCCACCGGTTTGGTGGGGACCGAGCTGCTGAAGGTGCTGGCCGAACGCCGGTTTCCGCTGACCGAACTGCTGCCCGTGGCCTCGGCCAAATCGGTGGGCCAGACCGTTGAATTCCTGGGCAAAAAATACCCCGTGGTGAGCATGGACGACGCCCTGGCGGCCCGGCCGGACATCGCCATTTTCTCGGCCGGCGGCTCCGTGAGCAAGGAGCACGCCCCGCGCTTTGCCGCCGTGGGCACCACCGTCATCGACAACTCCTCGGCCTGGCGCATGGACCCCACCAAGAAGCTGGTGGTACCCGAGCTGAACGCCGACACCCTGACGCCGGAGGATAAAATCATTGCCAACCCCAACTGCTCCACCATTCAATTAGTGGTGGCCATCAACGAGTTGCACAAGGCCTACAAGGTAGAGCGCATTGTGGTGAGCACCTACCAGAGCGTGACCGGCACCGGCAAGAAAGCCGTGGACCAGCTCCTGGAAGAGCGCGCCGGCCGCCCCGCCAGCAACCCCGCCTACCCGCACCCCATCGACCTGAACGTGCTGCCCCACATCGACGTGTTCGAGGCCAACGGCTACACTAAGGAGGAGCTGAAAATGGTGAACGAGACCAAGAAAATCATGGGCGACGACAGCATCCGCGTCACGGCCACCTGCGTGCGCATCCCCGTGATGGGCGGCCATTCCGAGGCCCTCAACGTGGAGTTTGCCCGCGAGTTTGAGCTGGACGAGGTGCGCGCCATCCTAGCCCGCACGCCCGGCGTGGAGCTGGTGGACAACCCAAGCCAGAATGAATACCCCATGCCCAAAGACAGCCACGGCAAAGACGCCGTGCTGGTGGGCCGCCTGCGCCGCGACGAATCCCAGCCCCGCACCCTCAACCTGTGGGTAGTGGCCGACAACCTGCGCAAAGGCGCCGCCACCAACGCCGTGCAGATTGCCGAGTATCTGGTGAAGAAGCAGGCGGCGGTAGGCGGCTAAGTGCTGGCGGGTGACCTCACCCCCGGCCCCTCTCCTCAGGAGAGGGGGGCCACGGCGGCGCGTGCTACTGTCGTCAGGCTCCCCTCTCCTGAGGAGAGGGGCCGGGGGTGAGGTGACCTGTGAGGTGCTTCGAGTCCGCTCAGTATGACGTTCTCGTTTACTTTTCAAGCACGCTAGTTAAAGCTATGCCCTTTAGGGCAAGACTTTAGTTGCTACTCCCTTTCGGTAGCTTTGCCAGATGCAGCAGGCCCGCACTGG